>NZ_VRTT01000014.1 GCF_008017805.1 Paenibacillus sp. N3.4
GGTTCGGGGTTCGGGGTTCGGGGTTCGGAGTTGGAGTTGGAGTTGGAGTGTGTATTCTGGTGCGGGTGCTTATACGTTGTAGGATGCGGGTGTCGGTGACAGTACGGGTTAAAACTGGAGTAATTGGCTACTTGAAAGTCTTGGAGATTGGAAGGCATGGATGCGCGGGTTTTAAGTTAGTTTAGGCTCAGGCTCAGGCTCAGGCTCAGGTTCAGGTTCAGGTTCAGGTTCGGGCTCAGGTTCGGGTTCGGATTTGAATTAGGGAGCTTGGCATAGCTGGATCAATGACAGGCAGCCAAGCCCCCCCACTTCAGGTAAGGGGGAGGGGACGTTTATGTGCCTATATCCGGGAAACGGATATAGATGCGCGTGCCTCGGCCGAGTTCGCTATCGATGCGCAGGCCGTAATTCTCACCGAACACGAGCTGAATACGACGGTGCACGTTCATCAGCCCGATGCCGCCGCTGTTGCCCATGCCCCTATGCGGCTTGGCTTCGGCCAATTGATTGGCGTCGAGCTGATTTTGCAGTTCGGCAAGGCGTTCCGGCGAGATGCCGACGCCGTTGTCCTCCAGGACAATGATCAGATCATCGTCCTGAATCGACGCATCGAGGCGAATGTAATGGTACTCTTCGATCCCATCAGAGAACCCATGCTGGAAGATGTTTTCGATGAGCGGCTGAAGGGTCAGCCGAGCCGTTTTCTTTAAGAAATATGCAGGTGGAATCCGCACATCCAGCTCGAACTCTCGTCCTACCCGATGTTTCATAATGGTCATGTAGTTCAGCACATGCTTGAGCTCATTAACAATCGCCGTCTCCTCAATATGTGTCTGCACGGAATAACGAAACATCGAGGCAATTGCGTCTACGATTTCGGTAATTTCCGATGACTGTTGAATCACGGCATACACAATAATATTTTCCAATGTATTATAGAGAAAATGTGGATTAATTTGCAGCTGCAGTGATTGCAGCTCCGCCTTTTGACGCTCCAGCTCGGCGTCTTTCTTGCTTAGTTCAGTTCGATACAGGGTGTCCATGAGTTCTGACAGACTCACGACCATCAAATTGTAGCGATGAATCAGCTCATCAAGCTCATTTCTCGTTTGCAGTTGCGGAATCTTGACCCAGTTTCCCTTTTCTGTCTGGCGCATGCCATTTTTCAAAATCTGTATCGGCTTCGTAATATTTCGGCCAAATCGATAGGAAAGCAGCAGGGCAATCAACAAGGTGACTCCCCCTACCCAGAAGGAAGAGTAACGAATGCTGGATAATGGCTTATTGATGTCCGCGGTCGGGATGGAAACCATCAGGTTCCAGCCTGTATACGCAGACTTCGAGCTAACGATCAATCGCTCATCTCCGAACGACGAATCCTTGAACGATCTCAGGGGATTCCCTTCCATTTTTGTTAACAGTTCCGCATTCACCGAGGTACCTATCCGCTTTTTGTCCGGATGATAAACGATGCGTCCATCATTATCCACGATAGCAAAAAAACCGTTAGGCCCCAGGTTGATCCCCTTCCACAAGGTTGAGAACTCATCTGCCTTAATCTCAATTGCGAGTATCCCCTTGAACTCGTTGAACACGGCGCCATGGATTTTGCGGGCCAACGTAATGAATTGATTGTTGCTCTCCGAGAACACGCTGTTGCTAATAATCGTTAAATTCCCTTGGGGATCTGCCTCTTGGTCCAGCTCTTCCAATGTAAAAGCAGGCACCGGATCCACGATGGGCCGCAAAGCCGGGTTCTCATAGTAGACCATGTGGTTATTATAATCGGTCAAATATACCGTCATGATCTCCGGCGATTTGATAAATAGCGGATTAATCACGTGATACATCAGGTTATCCGTAAACTTATAATACTCATAATCACCCGTCGGCGGGTCATCGAGAAATTTCTTCACATCGCCATTGGTAAAAAGGGACAAATGCGCCCGCTCGTAAATTTTCAAATATAAATCTGTATGGTTTACGGCATTAGACACGATTTCAGTCAGATGCTGTTCACTTTGCTCCCGGAGCTTATTTGATGAAATGTAATAGGAGAAAAAGCCGATCGAAATGACCGAGATCAGAACGACAGATGCAATATAGGCAAAAATGCTGCGGGCTAAGGATGGCTTCATTATTTGATTCCCATCGTATGCCGGTATTCGAGCGGTGAAAGTCCGGTCACTTTCTTGAACATTCTAGAAAAATGCGGGTAATTCTCATAGCCGACCTCGTAAGCGATATCGTTCGTCCGGTAGTGCGGCATTTCCAGCATCTTTTTCGCCAACTCGATTCGCTTCATAATTCTGTATTGCACGAATGTTTCCTTGTGCACTTTCTTGAACAGCAGGCTTAAATAAGGCGGAGTAATGCCGAGATATTCAGCAACATCCTCAAGCGATAGATCCTGCGTAATATGCTCATCCATATAGGACTTGGCCTTCTGCATTAAATCCTTCCCGCCCCGCTGCAGCGCCAGCTCGTCGATTATTTTCAAGATTTGCACTTGCATCTGCATGAAATATTGAAGCTTATCGGTCGTGTCGGCGAGCTCTTCGGTCCTAGGATGAAAGCTGCGGAGCGACAAGCGCTTTTTCAGCATCGGCAAGCAGTCCTTAAGCAGCTGTATGAAATCGGAATCCGACGTGGAAGCCGACATACAATATGATCTCAATTCCTCCAGATGAGCCTCCACATCGTCAATACGCAGCAACCACATCGCCTCCACAATTTTCTCGATCCAATCCTCATATTTAGATATGGAAAACACTGTATGGTTGCTCTGTAAAATGATTTTATTCAACAGATCGTTAATTTTTGCAGGCGTAAACGGTTTCAGTAAGTATTCCTTCACGCCATAGGACATGCAGGTTTGGGCATACTCAAAGTCTCCGTATCCGGAAATAATCACCTTTTGAATCAAGGGATATTTGTCATGAACTTGTTTGCACAGCTCGAGTCCACCCATTTTGGGCATGCGGATATCTGTAAATAACAGCTGCGGTGTCGATTCCTCGATCATTTGCAGGGCTTTAACACCGTTACTCGCCGTTCGTATGGATTCAAAGTTGTACGGATGCTGCTTCAGCATCAAAACCAGACCTCTAAGAATAAGCGGTTCGTCGTCTACAACCAGAATATGCTTCATCAAGCCGCCCTCCCTCTATGGCAAAAAACATTTATCCCCCACCCAGAGGATAAATGCTTTCCGCCAATATCACAAGCTGTTTTTTTAGTCACCCATCTTGACGCCTTCTTTTTTATTGTAGCGCTCAGTAGCTTCCTTAATGATCTCATTACCGCCTTTGGCTTTCCAATCCTCCAGCGCCTTCGGCCAATCGGAGATCGGCTCCTTGCCGTACACCATCTTCAACATATGATCCAGAATAACCGGAGGCATATCGGAGAACTTCAGACCTGCATCCGTAAACTTGCCGCTAGATGCAAGCTCCGGCGCGAAGGAGATACCATTGCGACCTTCCTTGGTTACGATCGAATCGAATTGTTGAATCAATCTTTTGCCGTCCTCCGTTGTGTTCAGCAGCGTTCTGTTCAGCGCAGTATCCTCAACCATTCTCAGCATAACGGAGCGGAACTGCTCCTCAAGCGTCGCTTCCGGTGTTGTAGGCTGCTTATAGACCACCTTGCCATCCTGCATCGTATACGTATCGCCTTCAATACCGAAGTTGAAAAATTTATCTCCCGCTTCTGTGACCATGTAGTTCATCATTTTCACGATCGCGATCGCCTTTTCTTTGCTAACTTTGCTATTGATATAAGACAATCCGCCGGTGTAGCTGTACTTCATCATACCGCCCTTGCCATCATCGCCGACCGGAGAAGGAATGATCATGACCACGGCTTTCGGATTAGCTGGCTTGGTCGTGTTGACCCAGTTCGTCATCAGGTTCGCATTATGGTTCCAAACGCCCGATTTACCCGCATTAATGTTATTCGTCCATTTGTTACCGTCTAGACTGGCAAAATCCTTCGCCATCAAGCCTTCATCGTACATTGTCTTATAAACCGTCAAAGCCTTTTGCATCGCTTCCACTTTGAAAAATTTAGGAACGACCTGATCGCCAATCTTCTCGAACATCGTGCTGTAAGGCATGACATCATAGGCTCCAAAAATGACATCGGAATACACAAAATCTTTGCGGAACGCGTAAGGCTCGGCGACTCCGTTTTTCTTCATCGCGCGCAGTACGTTCAGGAAATCATCCACCGTTTTCGGAACCGGCAACCCCGTTTGATCCAGCAAATCTTTGCGGATGAACGTTGCCCGGCGGCTCGGATGGGATAAATATTCCGGAATCGCATAAATTTTCCCGTTATACTTCACTTCGTCCCAAGCCTGCTGAGGAATCGCTTTCAATAAATCCTTGCCATACTCCTTGATCAGATCGTCGAGCGGCATAAACAGTCCGCCTTTAATTGCGCCACTCATATCCGGTCCTTCCGGGAACATCCCTTGAATCGTGTGCATCACATCTGGAAGATCCGTGCTGGCGAACATTAAAGCGGTCTTCGGTTTGAATTCCGCATGCGGAACAAGGCGCAGGTCAAGCTGCGTATTCGTTAACTCGCCTAGCTTCTTTACCCATTTGTCATTGTTGATATCCGTGCTTCCAAGCGCGTATTTGTTTAAGGAGTCGCTCATGGAAATTGAAATCTTCGCCGGCGCTTGCGGTTTCTGTGTCTCTGTCGTGGTTCCTGTCCTGGTTGAAGAATTGGAGCAACCAGCTATAACCAAGCATGCTAGCGTTGATACAAGACCTGTTTTCAGCCATGCTTTCATTGTATTATCCCCCTATATGGTATGTAGTTGTTTCGTGATCATCTTATCGTGAAAGATAAAGTCGGAACATTGTGTTTTTTAAGCTGAGTTGATCTTTATTATACAGCTTTTACGATTTAATCGAACCGATTAACATCCCTTTAATAAAATGCTTTTGCAGGAAAGGGTATACAAGCATGATGGGAATCGTCGCGATAACGATAACAGCCATCTTGAGTCCTTCTGGTGATAAATTGGCAATATCGCCTGCCGTATTGGCTAAATCCGACGAATCAGTGACAACGAATTCCCTAAGCTTAACCTGAAGCGGAAACAGCCCACGTTTATTAATAAAATAAAGCGCATTGGAATAATTGTTCCACAACGCAACGGAATAAATAATGCTCATCGTCGCCATAGCAGGCTTTGACAGCGGCAAAATAATGCTCCATATCGTTCGAGCCTCTCCTGCTCCATCAATACGTGCTGATTCAATCAGTTCATTGGGAATAGACAGAAAGAAGGAACGCATTACGAACAAATTAAAAGCACTAATCGCGCCGGGCAGCATCAAAGCCCACAAGCTGTCGAGCAGTCCAAGTGAACGGACAAGCAAATAGTTAGGTATTAAAGGAGCGTGAAAAATCATTGTAATTAAAACCAACAGTAAAATGTACTTGCGCTCCCTATACTCGTGTCTGGATAAAGGATAAGCCAGACTTGCTGTCATGAATAGACTGATCAATGTACCGAAGAAAGTAACGATTACACTGACGCCAAAAGCTCTCCATATAGCTGCCTGCTTGAGCACCATCGTGTAGTTATCAACAGTAAATTGCACGGGCCATAGCACGACCTTCCCTGTACTAAGTGCTACAGGACCACTAAAAGATTGGGAAACAATATTAATAATTGGCAAAACCAAAATTAAACTGATTAACACCAACCCTATTGGGTTAAGCAGGCTCAACCGGCTTGGTTTATTCAATGATGACATGGTGGTCCAGCTCCTTCCTCTTAGTATAAACCTTCACCGGTTGTTTTTTTGCTGAACAGATTAGCCGTTACGATTAGAATGAGTCCGATAACCGACTTGAACAGACCGATTGCTGTCGTGTAGCTATATTCCCTTTGAATGAGGCCGACCCGATAAATGTACGTATCTAAAATATCGCCGTGGGCATTATTTAACGGGTTTAAGAAGACGAAAACCCTCTCAAAGCCTAAATCCAGAAAATTGCCGATTTGCAGCAGAAACAGAATCGTTATTGTAGGCAATATGCTAGGAATCGTTATTGAGAATGTCTGTCTCCATCGGCTGGCACCGTCGATTTGTGCGGCTTCATACAAATCGGGATTGATCCCGCTCATCGCCGCCAAATATATAATCGTGCTCCAGCCAGCATCGCGCCAAACGCTAGAACTGACGATAATCGTCCGCACGTAAGAATCCTCGCCCATGAAGTAAATCGGCTCATGCCCAAACAGCGTTACGATGTAATTGACAACACCGCTTGTCGGATTCAGAATTTCTATGACAATCCCACCGACCACGACCCAAGACAGAAAGTGCGGTAAGTAAACGGCCGTTTGCACAAAACGCTTAAACACTTGATTGCGCAGCTCGTTCATCATCAATGCCAATAGGATCGGAATCGGGAACGCGAAGAACAGGGTGTAGAAACCGATGGCCATCGTATTTTTAAAGATGCGCCAGAAGTCTGCGTACTCTACCATGCGTCGGAAATTCGCCAGACCGATCCATTCACTTTTCCATATTCCGGTAAAAATACTGTAGTCCTGAAACGCCATTACCGAGCCAGTCAGCGGGATATATTTGAAAATCAAGAAGTAAACAATGCCCGGAATCGACAATAAGTACAGCACCTTAAACCTAGTGTAGTACGAAAATAACCCTGGTTTTTTCGACGTTTGTCCTTGATTCTTTTTCAGTCCAGGCTTGACCTCTGTATAGTTCATCTTTCATCACCCTATCATCGTTGTTATGATTGAAGTGTACCTTAGGAGGCGGGAAAGAGGGATACCGTGAATTAAGGACACTTATCTTTTTTTAATATGGAAGAACAGTATTCTGCGCCGACTTACAATCTTTCTGGTCCGAAAACCCTTGAGATATCTTCCCAAAGTAGATAAATTCATATGAGGTTTCAAACAAAAAAATGATGGGGCAAGGTCTATCCTTGCTCCATCATTTTTCTACCGTTTTTGGTGTTTCATTTATTTTTGGGATACAGACTTGTACCACTCGTTAACTTCCTTTGTAATTTGCTCTCCGCCGTTAGCCTTCCAACTGGCAACAAATTGGTCAAAATCATTGATCGGCAGTTTGCCATAGATGATTTTGTTGAAGGTTTCCAGCTCAGACTGGCGCAAAAGGTTCCATTTGGAAATCATCGTTGGCGTCGCCGCACCGGTGAAATAGTTTTGCTTGCGGATGTCCATTTGGGACATGACGACCTTCGCAGCATACCAGTTCTCAGGCTTGCGGAAATCCGCAATCTGCTTCTCGTAAGGAGTTTCCGGCGCTTTACCGTCCGCAAGTTTTACCAGCGTCTTCATATACAAATCTGGAATCCGCGCTGGTCCGGTTATGAAGGTGAAATCATTGCTGAAGTCCTTGATTTTGTCTTTATCACTGGTCGGTTTTCCGTCCACAATGTCCCAGTCGTAGCCTTTTGCAAAGCCGTTTTCGAATTTGCTTCCAGTGGGTGGGTTGGCCAAGTTATCAAGCATATAGTTGTAGTATAGGAAAATGGCTTCGGGATGCTTGGCATCTTTATTAATCATAAAGCTGCTGTTCACGCCAGTATTTTGCCATTTCGTACCCGCCAGCCCATCTGGGCCTGCTGGAACCGGATAAGCTTTAAACTTTGCACCTTTGACGTTTTTCAGCAAATCGGGACCTGGCCAGTCCGGTATCCAGTTGGCTCCAGGCAAAACGCCCGCATTCCCTTTTGTCCAAAACTCCGCCGTTTTATTCTCGTCCCATAAAGCAGAGTCGGGATGAATATAACCTTTGTTCATCCATTCTTGCAGCTTGGCGAGCGCTTGCTTAGCTCCTGGATTGATTGAGCCATATTCCAGATTGCCATTAGAATCTTTGTTCCATTGCTCCTCAATCGTTCCGTATGCCCCGAAAAGCCAATCGAGTCCGCCCAACCATGTGTTCGTTTTATCTTTCAAGGTCATCGAGAGTGGATAGACATCTTTCGGTGAAAGCCCATCTGGGTTCTGGTTCTTGAACTTGTCCATCACGTTCTCTAATTCAGCGATCGTCTTGGGAGCCTTAAGATTCAGCTTTTCCATCCAATCTTCCCGGAGCCATAGCAGCGTATCGTCATTGTCGGTATATTCAAGAATGGGCAGATTGTATTTCTTGCCATTCCTGGTGAAAGGGTACCACAATTCCGGATGTTGGATGGCATGGTCTTTCCAAGTTTTGTTGGCATACTTATCAAACAGCGTATCAATGGCAAGAAACTGGCCGGAATCGATCAGTTGATTCGTTAATACAGGATCGGTTGGTACGTATACGAAATCAGGCAGTTTCTCTCCGGAAGCAATAGCAAGCTGTAGCTTCTGCTTATATTGATCCCCGCCGGCAGGATACCAGGTATCTTTGTGCTTGATACCGAGCTGATCCAGCATCCAACGGTCGTGGACATTGTTTTCTTTGGTATCACCTTTCACGTACTTCTTTGGCGTATTGAACATGACGACCGTACTAATCTCAATCGGCGGATCATATTTGCCGTTGGTAAATCCGGCATCGGATGCAGCCGTATCTTTCGAACCGGAAGCGGCCGACTTCTCACCGGAGGTTCCATTACAAGCCGTGATCACGATGAGTGAAGCAGCTGCGAGCAGCAGCCATGATTTTTGAAATGACTCATGATTGATTCCCCTACTGTGTTAAATCCTTACATGTGTTACTTTACCAACTGGTGGGGGATGGCATCTATATGAATTTATTAGTTTTCATAGGACTCTGTTAGGCTATTAATTGTCGTCCCTATATTCTTGCGGTGTTACCCCAAACTGACGTTTAAACACTTTAATAAAATAAGCTGAATCCAAATATCCGATTTCCATACTGATTTCGTAAACCTTTTTCTCGGAAGTTTTTAGTATATGGCAAGCACGTTCCATGCGGAGACGGAACACGTAGTCGCTTATTCCTTCGCCAGTTTCAATCTTATAAATTTTGGATAAATGGGTCGGATGCAAGTTCACATGGTCTGCAAGTGCACGTAGGGAAACGTCGCTATGCAAGTTTTTCTCCGCATACTCTTGGATTTTTTTGACATACAGAGAACGTATATCTTTGATTTCATTTGAAGTTCCTTCTTTCAACTTGCCAAGCACGCCCAGAGACCACTTGCGAAGCTTGCTGATCGAAGAGAATGCCTCTCCGCTTTGCAAAGGTTCCATATCCGGATCTATTAACTTAGCTAACGTATGGCCGTTCCGATGTGCAAGATGAGTAAAAGAAGAAGCGATTAGAAATCCTGCCTCCATGCAGTGCTCCCATGACTCGGACCATTTGTCATCCAGCTCCGCGCACACGGTCAACAGTTTATCTTCCGCTGCGTCCCAACGCCCAGCTTCAAGCAGGCTAATTAAAGAAGGGGGCATGTAGAGCGCGTTCAGGGGTCCCTGTGAACGTTCCAAATCTCCGACCCGCATAACGAATTCCCGTTCATCCCCGACAATTTGCCTGAAATAGGCCGAAGCTTGCTGATAGCGGCTCTGCAGCTGATCCGGAAACTGAAACAACTCCGTTATTACGATCGACAAGGACCCTTTCAGGAATTGTTTCACTTTATACTGAAGCTGGATAGCCAGCTTTTCCAAAAAGGTTTCTTTTCCTATATCAGCAACATGGTCCTTGAACTGAAGCAAAAAAACAAGATATCCATGCTCCTCCTTAACGCCCCATACTTCTGTATACTCACCGATAATCTCTTCGGCCATATTGATAATCGCGTATTCCATCAATTGCTGATCGTTACTGTTGTATTGGCCAAAATCTTCCTCCATTCGGACAAGCAGCAGAGCACAGTCCCCATCATGGAAAGGCAATCCGTAGTTATCAAGTTTGCGGCTCCATGCTTCAGCCGACATCCGATAGCCCCGCAATGCATCAAGGAGCAGTTGACCGCGCAATAGCGGCAGATTCTCCCGAAGCGTATATTGCGTACGCTCATGTGAGCTAATGTTCTCCCATTCCATGTTCAATTGATCGATTGCTGCTTTAACTGCACCGAATAATTCGTTGTCCGTCGGGGGCTTAAGAAGGTAATCCACCGTCTGATGCTGGAGCGCCTTTTTGGCATATTCAAAGTCAGAATGACCGGATAGTATAATGCATTTAATTCTTTTATCGTGTATGCGGATTCGCTCGATCAGCTCCATCCCCGTCATTTCGGGCATAACAATATCTGATAACACGATATCGATAGGATGAGTTTCGATAATTTGCAGCGCCTCATGTGCGGAATACGCTTTATGGACATGTTCAATGCCGAGTGTGTGCCAAGGTTTGTGCATGGATAGGTTGTCTACCCAATGAGCTTCATCGTCTACTATGATCATCTGCATGCGGTATGCCTCCTTGTTGGATAGATGCTTTGCTCTGTACTTCTTCATGTCCTATTTCCCAAATAATCTCTGTCCGAAATCCTCCTAAGGGCGATTTCGTGAAATTCAAATAAGATTGATCGCCGAATTGGTGCATCACCCGCTGATTGGTATTCCAAAGGCCGCAGCCCATTTCTTCTTGCAAAGGCTCCCGCATTTTACGATTTAATGCTTTTAGCAAATCAGGTTCCATGCCTGGACCGTCGTCATCGATATAAACCCTGCAGAAACCGTTTGATATTTCACCGCTAATCCGAATTTCACCCGATGTATATGACTTTCCTACTCCATGAATGACAGCATTTTCTACGATCGGCTGCAGCATCAAGCGCGGTATAAGCTGGGTCAGCATATTCTCCGAAATATGGATGTTGTAATGAATTCTGCCATTTCGCAATTTCTGGATATCCAGGTAGTTGACAAGGAGTTGAATTTCCTCGTTCAAGGAAGCCGTTTGCCGCTCCATTCGAGTTGTGTAACGGTAATAGGCACTTAGATTATAAGCCATCGATACGACCGCTTCCTCGTCCTTCATCTGGGCCATATTAATAATATAGCCGAGACAATTGTAGAGGAAATGCGGATTAATTTGGGCCTGTAATTGCTTCAAAGTGGCTTCCCGCGCTCGAATTTTTTCATTGAGTACATTTTCAATCAGGTCTTGAATTTGTCGCGACATATCATTAAATCGATAAAACAGAAACGAAAACTCATTTTGATCGTTGGCGTTGATCCGTACCGAATAATCGCCTCGCTGCACGCTTTGCAAACCCCTAATCAGCTTTTTGATTGGGCGCTGCACGGTTCGGTAAAGCAATATGGAGGCAGATATACCGACGACAAACAGCAAAACCATCGATAAATAAAATAAATTACGGCTAAACGATATCGGTCCCAATATGTGATCAAGTGGCACAATATCAACCAAATGCCAATCCAAAAGAGGGGACTTCACAGCACTGACTAAATAGTCTTTATCCTCCAATTTGACTACCCTTTGCATCGTGTCTTCGAGTGACTGCTCGTCCAAATAACGAATTAACTGACTAAACAGGGGATTGGATGCGCTGCGGTTCAAAATCGGTGTATTCCCCTTATGGTATAAAAAAGGATCACCTTGCCCTCCGGCTTTATAGGTGTCCAGCATGTTTTGAATGTTCTCATCACTAAAGCTGGCTTCAATCACCAAATTACTCCCTGTAAGATGACCCTGCTGGCCGTAAGAATCGGTATAGAACCAATAGAAAGCCTTTGGTTGATTGGGAGACATCGGTTCACCGTCACCGTACGTCCATTTTCCGGTCAAATTTCTTTTCAGATACTCCTCATTGTAGGCTAATGTATTGTTGTAATTTGAAATGGCCTCTTTGTTCTGTTGCGAATACACCGCGTATCTGACTGGCCATATATTCGTAACACTGGACTGAAGCACCATCTTTTCCTGGACCGCAAATCGGGTCTGCATCCGGTCATAGCGATCTTCCCATATGTTTAATCCATTAAATTTCTGAACATTCGGATCTTTCGAAAAGGTGAACGTAAAATCCATCATTTGATTAATTCGGGAATCAATTTGGCTGGAAAGAAAGGATAATTGCTTCGTGTTGGATAGTTGAAGCTCTTTGCTTACAACATCGAATGCCACGCCGTTTGAATACGAATATACGATGATGATCGGTATGAACAAAACTAAGATCAAGCTGTTTATTTTGGCAAACAGACTAAATCGGATACCCACCCTTTTTTTACAAATGCCATGCTTTTACTTAACTCCATCATCGATCCCTCCAGGTTCCCTAACAAAACCATATCAATCCTAACAATGTCATATAGTCCGGTTGCCGAACTTCCTGTTACTATTTATAGCAAGGTTTCTTATTTTAAACAAATCAAAATTATGGAACGGGAGATAACTATGGATGCGAATACCGTAAAGCATGCGACCTTCGAGACCCCTCAACATGTAAAAAGAAAAAGCCGCTATAAGCAACCATGGATGCTGCATATCATGGTGCTGCCGGCTGCCATTTTGGTGTTTATCTTTTCTTATATTCCAATGACGGGTGTCCTGATGGCCTTTCAAGATTATAAAACCTCTTTGGGAATTACCGGCTCCCCCTGGGTGGGCCTGAAACATTTTCGCTACATGTTTGAAAATGAATATTTTATGCAGATTACTTGGAATACCCTGTTCTTTGCTTGTTCCAAGATCGTGATGAACCTAGTCATTCCGTTTACTTTCGCTCTGTTGCTGAATGAGGTAAGGAACATGGGATTCAAAAGATCCATTCAAACGCTCGTCTATCTGCCGCACTTTCTTTCCTGGGTCACACTTTCAGGCATTCTAATCGATATGCTTGCCCAGACCGGTCTCATTAACCTATTCCTTACAAATGTGCTCGGTACGAAGGCGATTTTCTTTCTAGGCGATGGCAGTTGGTTCCGATTTACCATTATTTTCAGCGATGTCTGGAAAGAATTCGGATTTAATATGATTATCTTCCTTGCAGCGCTTGCCGGTATTAATCCAGCGCTTTACGAAGCAGCCGAAGTTGATGGGGCGAACCGCCTAAAGCAAACGATACATATCACCGTACCTTCACTCATGCCAATCGTTATCGTTGTTGCCACATTGGCACTCGGCAACGTACTGAACGCCAACTTCGATCAGGTATTTAACTTGTACAGTCCAATGATCTATCAACAGGGAGATATTATTGACACGTTCGTGTATCGGCAGGGTCTTCTCAGCGGACAATTCAGCTTTGCTACGGCGGTCGGATTATTCAAATCGATGATCAGCTTAATCTTAATCGTAATATCCTATCGTCTCGCTTATAAATTCGCCGGATACCGGATCTTCTAAAAGGGAGTGACCACTCATGTACCACAAAACGCTGCCTTATCGTGTATTTGCCCTATTCAACTACATGCTGCTGGCTGCTGTATCCATTCTCTGCATGCTGCCATTACTGCACTTGCTGATGGTATCCTTAAGCTCATCCGCTCCCGCCAACGCTGGGTTGGTTACGTTTTGGCCGATCGGTTTTACCTTTGAAGCCTACGCAAAAACGTTTAACAACGACAATTTCATTGCATCCTTGTGGATATCCGTTGAGCGGACTGTCATCGGTACGGTGCTTGCCATGTTCGTTAACACGATCGCCGCTTACGCCCTCTCCAAAGATGCCCGAGTTTTCCGTGCACGCAATATTTATCTTTGGTATTTTGTCATTACCATGCTATTCAGCGGAGGTCTGATTCCAAGCTATATTCTTATCCTACGACTTGGTCTAATGAATTCCATGCTTGCGCTTATTCTACCTGGATTGGTTGTGGTCTTTAACATCATTCTGCTTCTGAACTTCTTTCGTGCCATCCCAAAAGATCTCGAAGAAGCGGCTTTTATCGACGGAGCCGGCCATTTCCGAACTTTCTTCATGATTTACTTGCCCATGGCCATGCCGGCCATTGCGACTGTTTCCTTGTTTATTATGGTAGGACATTGGAACTCCTATTTTGACGGTTTGATCTATATGAAAGATTCTCAAAAACTCCCGCTCGCCAGTTTCATGCAAACGATTATCGTTCAAGCCGATATGTCGAAGTTAGATCCACAGGCAGTTGCCAATCTATCGCAACGAACCATCCGTGCATCACAGATTTTTATCGGCGCCCTTCCTATCCTCGTCGTCTATCCCTTCCTTCAGCGCTTCTTTGTCAAAGGGATTGTAATTGGCGCCGTAAAGGAATGACATACTAATAAAGAATTCTTTCTCGCATTCTTCGACTATCCAATTCCTAATGTAGCAAAAAGCTCCCAATGCCTAAATGACAAGGCGTTGGGGCTTTTTGTTTTTTTGCATGTTAGGGCATTTGTTTATGATGGAACATCTTTTCCAAAACGGTTTCAAGCTTTTTTTCAGACACTGCTTTCGAAAGCTCAGCCTGAAAAGTGACATAAGCTTGGTCGACCTTTTGCTGCCCGATTACAGTCAGTGACGTATAAATGCTCCGGCGATCTTCATCGCAGCTATATCTTTTCAAAGATTGGCAGCCCTTTGCTTCGAATCGGCTGACAAGTCTCGACATAGCGCTCTGGCTCAATCCAACCATCGATTCCAACTGCTGCAATCGCAACTTTTTATCGGGGGCTTCGGACAA
This sequence comes from Paenibacillus sp. N3.4, assembly GCF_008017805.1. Classification (GTDB taxonomy): domain Bacteria; phylum Bacillota; class Bacilli; order Paenibacillales; family NBRC-103111; genus Paenibacillus_E. Next base: position 14,609 of record NZ_VRTT01000014.1, read on the forward strand.
AAACAAAAGCATATAAAATTCATTTAAAGAAATTTGATGTTTCGCTTGTAAGGCTTGTTCTAATTCACCGGCGATATGCATGTGAATATGGGTTAATGACAACCAGTTGGTCACAAGGTTATTTGAACCACCGAATTCCATAAAATTTCCCTTTCCTTTAAGTACTCCCCATTATTATATCATTTTTTTCATGGATTCGTTTTGATTTTGACATGGTTATCTGTTGTTTTTGGGAAACGCATATTCATACTGTTTTGGAATCGTCGTCTCTTTACCAAGCTCAGATGCGGCACTCAAAGTCCAGTAAGGGTTTTTGAGCATGCCACGGCCAACGGCAACGAGGTCGGCATCTTCGTTTCCAATAACGGCATTCGCTAGGACTGGTTCATCGAGTCTTCCTACGGCTATAACCGGAATGTCTAGGGACTTCTTGATTTGTCTGGCCAACGGTACTTGGTATGCAACATGTGTTCCGGGCTTCCCTGCTGCTGCGATTGGCCCTTCACCGCCCGCACTTACGTGGAAAATATCCACTCCTGCCTCTTTATAAACCTTGCTAAACGCCAAGCTTTCGTTGATTCCATAGCCGTTGTCTACATACTCCTGTGCAGAGATACGCATAATAAGCGGCATATCTGCCGGCATTTCACTTTTTACTGCACGGATAACTTCCACACCAAATTTGGTCAAATCATTGCCATATTCATCTGTTCTGTGATTGGTTAGCGGAGAATGGAACTGGTGGATCAAATAGCCGTGTGCACCGTGAAGCTCAATCACATCAACACCCGCTATAACTGCGCGTCGCACAGCCAGACGGAATTTCTCCACCATGTTCTTCACTTCTTGCGTCGTAAGTTCACGGGGGGTTGGCGAACTGGCATTAAACGGAATTGGCGAAGGAGCTACAGGAACAGCGACGTCTTCCGCCTTGCGTCCAGCATGAGCAATTTGAATCCCGACCTTCGCTCCATGTGAGTGGCTGGCCTCTACAATGCGTGCGAGAGCCGGAATTTGATCATCAGACCAAAGTCCCAAATCATAATCGGTAATTCGCCCATCGGGGTCCACGTCGGTCATCTCAATAATAATTAAACCTGCGCCTCCAACAGCCCGGCTGAGATAATGGTTGTAATGCCAGTCATTGGCAATACCGTCTTTATTGCTTACCGAGTATTGGCACATAGGGGGCATCACGACCCGATTCTTCAGTTGAAGTCCTTTAAGTTGATAGGGGGTAAATAAATCTATCATGTTCATTCTCCTTTTGTTCATTGTATAAGTTGCTGTTACTCTAACATGATTCATTTAGATGCATGCTCATGCATGTATTATAAGCCTATGGTATCATCTAGTCAACTCGAATGAACGCTATGCATTGGATTGGGCTTGACAGCTCTCATTGGAACCATTTTTAAGAGCTAATTTCTAGGAACAAAGAAAAGAGTTATTCCACAAGCAGCCTGTTCGCTACCTGCAGAATAACCCTAATTTCGCTCTCCAAATGATTTAAACGTTACTTGCTCTTTTGGGCCAGCATGTTCAGCAGCACCGTTACAGCCTCTGCTCTCGTTGTTGCGGCCGTTGGAGCGAATTCGTTGGCGCCTTTACCTTCGATAATTTTTTGTTTTTTCATCGCAGCTACAGCACCTTTTGACCAGGCCGGAACATCTTTGTCGTCCGCGAAGCCGGTTACAGTGTCTGCTTCGACAGCCAGACCCCATGCATTAGCAAGCATCACGGCCATCTCCGCGCGTGTAATTTCTGCCTCTGGACGGAAGCTCCCGTCCTCATACCCCTTAATAATACCGGCTTGGAACGCTTGCGCGACTGCTTTCTGCGCCCAGTTACCAATTTTTGCTGTATCTGTGAAGGTCAGTACCGCTCCTTCTCCTTGCGGCTTTAGTGTGTTCATAAGCATCACAGCAAATTCCTCACGTGTCACCGTATGATTCGGTTTAAATGTGCCATCTGGATAACCATTGACGATTCCGCTGTTTACCGCTTTCTTGATGCTCACTTCTGCCCAATGTCCTGTGATATCGCTCAAGTTAACAGTCGGTTTAGTATCTGTAGCGGGCTCTATTGGCTTTTCCGCCGCTAGGTCTTTGGCGAATACCGCATATTTCGTAAAGTGATTGACCTCAACGGTGATGTGGTCCCCGTTTACTTTACTGCCGCCTACTTCCACCCATACCTTCTTCGCTTCGTCAAAATAAAATACAGCCGGCTTTTGGTTGTTCTTCAAGCTTGCCGGATCGAAAACAAAGTCCAGCGATACGGGTTTACTAAAGTTTTCAGAGAAGTTTTTCAAAATCTCATAGATCAGGCTGGCTAGGACGTCTTTATCCGTTAGAAGCCTTTGAGTATCCAGCACTTTTTCAACCGTTAATTTCAGTTCTTTGTCTGTAGCATCGGCAGGTATCGAAATCTTGACCAAATCACCCAAACTAACCTCGCCGGTTTTGCCTATAGGCACCGTTAAATTACCATCTGAGGACGTAACAGTGTTACTCGTGGATGTTCCGCTGCTACTGCCAGGCGTTGAAGGCGTTTCAGCATTTGCGCGGTTCACTGTAACGATATAGGTCTTCGCTGTGCTATTCTGTGCTGTCACTACGATGGTAATTATATTGTTGCCTACATTTAAATTGATTGCACTGCTAGCTTGACCGCTTACTACAGGATTTCCGTTTACGGTCATCGTGGCCTTACTGTTAAATGCATTTCCCGTTACGGTAAGGCTTGTTACACCATTAACCACACTGGATGTGTAAACTGTTGTCTCGGATCCGAACGTAGGACTTAGGTCACCGCTCGACAGCGTCATACTGCTCAAGTCTGCGTTGCCGCTTATCTCTGGTGCGCGGTTCACTGTAACAAAGTACGGATTCACCGTCGTACCATCCTGCGCCGTTACTTTAATCTCAATCAGGTTAGATCCGACAATCAAGTTTGAAGCACTATAGGAATACACATTGCCTGTCACCGTGTTATAAACCGCACCTGTCACCGTAATCGTTACGTTTGAGTCAGCTTTAATTAAGAAAAGCTTGATGCTTGAATCCGAGTTAGGCAGATCCACCATATAATTCGGATTTGATGGCGAAAACGCTGGTGATAACGTACCTCGATCGACTGCCAAACTGGATAGCTGCGCATTGTTGCTGGGTCTTGTGACAAGGATCGTATAAGTTTTCGTCGAGTTATCCTCCGCCGTTACGACGATCGTAATCGCATTTGCCCCTACGCTAAGCGGAATTGCTGGGCTCGGCTGACCACTTGTAACGGTTGTACCATTCACTTTCACGCTTGCCCTTGCATCTGCAGTCGTCGGTGTGACTGTCAGACTCACAAGATTGTTCGCTACGCTCTGTGTGTAGCTTGTTGCTGCTGCAGCAAACGTCTCATTCAACGCACCCGATGACAAGCTAATGCCGCTCAAATCCGCGTTCGAACTTGGCTTAATTGTTTCCTTCGTTACGGTAACCGTCAATACACCCGAAACGTTACCCGCCCCATCTTTAGCCACAATCACAATATCATTGGTGCCAACTGATAGTTTGGTGAAGTCAATCGGCAGCGTCGCTTTATTATTTTCAGCTGTTACGCTCAATCCTGACTGCAGGACGTTCGCGCCTCCCACTTTCGCCGTTACCGCTGCTCCCGTTTCTGCATTCACGATGATATTGAAGTTGGCGTTCTGAACGGTTCCTGCTTTGTTTGCCGTACCATCCTCCGTTGGGGTCGTTGGAGCGGATGTCGTTACGGTAACCGTCGATGTGGCCACAAATCCACCGTCCACAGTTATCGCATTGATCATCGCGGTTCCCATTCCAACTGCAGTGACTACACCGTTTTCGTCAACAGTGGCAACGCTCTCGTCGGAGGAGTTCCAATTAACAGCTTTATTATATGCGCCTGCTGGCAATACGGTTGCCGTAAGCTGTTGAGTTGAGTTTTTGACAATGCTAAATGTCGCTTTAGATACCGTTATACTTGTTACGCGCACGGCATTCGCAGGAATAGTTGAAATCGTATACCGCTGAACCGTTTTACCGTCTTCGGCAAGTACAGTAAGGACATTGTTATTTAATACATTTGTAGAAATTTCCCTTGCGCTGTTAAACGTCGCAGCGTCTTTCACCGTTGCCGACACGGTTGCGTTTGCGACCACTTTCCAGACAGCTTTGCTGTTTTTGAGAAGTGTCGCTTTCAACGCCTCCTTTGTCGCCCCTTCCGGCACATTTAATATCGTGAAGTTCGGCGCTTTACCGCTGACGATGATGCCAGGAATATAGCCGGGACCACTTGTCGAAGCTGTCACATAGGCATTATTGCTTAGTGTTCCTGCGGCGTTATTCACATATCCATTCAAAATAACAAAGTTTTGCGACTCGGATGGCGAATTTGTTAGGGTTCCGCCGGTTCTGACGTGCATATTACCGAGATCCGCAGGTACGTCAATATTATCGATTGCGGTTTCACCAACACCTGTCTTGGTTCTAATAACGATTCCCTCGCCCCAAGTGGTGTTCTTAGGCGACGAAAGTGCATCGGTAACCACGAACTCATAGGCTGTTTCTGGCAATAATCCTGTCAGCTTCATGGTGCTGCCAGCCGTTCCCGGCACCGCTGCTGCTGTGGGCATAACACCCTGCATCAAGCTTTTAACGCCTCCGACTCCTATCAAATAATTCTGTGGCAGCGAATTGGCATTACTGCTGTTTTCAACGGCCATTACATGCATGTAAAGCTCGGGTGATGAAACAATATTGTCATACGATGTTTGGCCATTCCCCGTTATAATTGACTGCCCTTTATGATCCCAGGCGTCTGTTGCTGGGTTGTCGCTATTGGTGTTGATAATGTACTTGTACGTTGTGTTCGGCAATAAACCTGTCAACTTGGTTGTGCCCCCAAGCGTTCCCGGAACCGCACTGGACTGCGGTATCGTATTAGCAGGCTTCACTTTTACGAGATCTGCCGTCACATAGATATTTTTCTCAGAAGAAGCATCTTTGCTGTCTGTGGCGGAAAACCTGATATGCAGGTATTGACCTGTCGTTACCGGCACATTGTCCCTCGTCATTTCGCTGGCACCCGTTGTGAATAGTAAGGCGGCATCCCAGTTGTCGAGTTCTTGCGCGCTCGTGTTGACGATATACTCATAAGCCGTTCCCGAAAGCAAGCCGGTCAGTTTGGTTGTCAAATGGTTGGAACCAGGCTGAAGCGTTACAGTTGGGGCTGATGCATCAACGGTTTTGTTTATTTGGCTTACGTCTATAAGTATATACATGGAACTCGATGCAGATATCGTTGCCGTTTCCGCTGCTCGAATATATAGATAGCTGCCTTGGGCCACAAACAGATTATCTTTTTCTGTTTCCTTTGCGCCAGTTGTAAATTGTACGGAAGCTGTGTTCCACGTCGACGCCGAAGGAGCGCCTATTGCGGTTCTAATGACATACTGATAGGTTGTTTCGGCCAATAATCCGGTTAATTTTGTCGTATTGTACTTTTTACCGGGCACAGCTATCGCTGTTGGCGTTGCTGCAGTCGGTTTTAACGTGATTGTGAATTTATTTAACGTGATGCCGTCCTCTGCCAGTACGATTAATAGATTGCCATTTGCCACGTTTTTAGTTGTTTCTACTGCATCTGCAAATGTAACAGCCGTTACAGTGCTTCCTATAGCGCTTGTCACTACTTTCAACCTTGCGGCCGGATCCATGATAAGCCCATTCTTAAACGCATCAACACTCATGGAAGCCGCCAATCCCGTGATCGTTTTCGAGGCGTTATCAACCGTCAAACCCCAAAGATAGCCTGCCTCCGAGCTTCCTTTTGCGTTGACTGTTGCGTTGCTGCTAGCGAGCTCATCCGCCTCTTTTTTCAATATTGTCAGATTAAATACTACCGTATCTGTTACAGTTCCGCTTGTAAGGGTGGCCGTTAACGTAACTTTCGCATCTCCCGCTACGTGCAGCGGTCTTTTCACAACTCCGGTTGCCGTTAAGTTTGTATTGCTGTCGACCTTCCAACTGATTGTCGAGCCGTAGATCGAAGTTGTAGGCAGAATGAGATTGCCCACGATACTATCCGGCGCTGTGTTTTGACCCTTGATCTTGTCGAACGTAAGGACCGACTTATCCGCGCTCACCACGCTGGCCTCATCCATTTTGGCATAATTGACAATATATCTTTCAACGCCGGTTCTTGTTGGATTAATGATAAGAAGATGATCGCCATCCCGAATTTGTTCGCCGGATTTTCGGATATAGCTCTTTTTACTGTCTCTCAAATTATCATCATCCGGAGGCCAATATGTGGCGAGTGCGTCTTCAAATGCCGCCACAGACTCCGTCTTAGGCGCTACATTTGAAGGAATGACAAACACCGTTGAACCGACCGGTTTAATATCGACATACCCCAATAAGCCGTACACAAATGAGGTGTTCCTTAGGGTTGCGGTTCTGCTGTAAATCACATTGTCAAATACAGAGACACTTGTATCGATGGGCGTTACGGTGATGCCCGTATCTTGCTTGACTGTGAGCGTTGCCGTGTTTGAGTACGTAATTTGTGGGCTCCCGGAATCCGAGTCGGTTACCTTTGATCTATATTTGTACCCATCCATATCTGCCGTGATCGGGCCTGTTGTATAAGCCACTGTATTTATGCCAGTGCCGCTCGTAACATTACTCCATGTCACGCCATTGTCCTTAGACACTTGCCACTGGTAGCTGTATGGCCTTGTGCCACCGGACATCGTTACCGTATATGTCGCAGTGAAGCCTTCCCTTTTGGCTGCATTTTGAGGCTGCTTCGCAACTGTTAGCGGTCCGCCGCTGACTGCCGCTCCGACATTAATGGCCCAATACTTGTTGGTATTGGTTGTGCCCGTGCCTGAGCCTGCTCTGGCGCCGTACATAGCTACACGCACCAATCTAGCCGAAATGTTGGGTGGGAATATAAATGTTTCATAGTCAGAGGCCGAATCGCCGTCTGATCCTGGCATAACCTCTTTGCCCATTATATGCCCGTTGCCAAGGTTATCCTGCTGCCAATTGCTTGCCGTCACCTTCGTCCAGTTATAACCGTCGTTTGAAATCAATAAATCAAAGTAATATGACCTTCTGACTTGCGTGTCTCTGGAATACCCAAGGGATACGCTATCTATAAACACAGGTTTGTCGCCAAGATAGAACTGAACCCAAGGCGTGCCTGACGACGACCATGAGGTCGTTGTGGATCCGTCAAGCAGGTTATTGACCGATGAGCCGCCTGTGCTTGAAGTGATATAAACGGACTTGTTGATAATGCCGTAATTAACCGTATAAATGCTATCCTTTTTACCCGGTTTGCTCACGGTAAGTAAAACGGCATTACTGCCGCTGGCAGAGGTTGTCACCGTCGTACCGGGCTCCGCCGTGTACGTAATGACAGGCAGCACCGTATAATCCAACGCGACAGGCACCGTGTAAACAAGCACATCTTTGTTGAAGCTTGCGAGAGGTGCGCCATCTACGAAGATTCCCGTCAACGTGGCGAATTGGGAAGCAAAATCGCCGGACTGGTCCGTATAGGCAGGAATAGCGCTTCTATTCGTATTATCAACTGCCTGTTGCCCCATCCTGTCCTTCAGCTGTTGCATATACAAGCTTCCAGGTGTCATTTTACTTCCGTTGCTATACTCATAGGCGCGGAAATTCGGAACATTACCTGGATCCACCGCATCCATAACAAACGGTAATCTGACGCCCGACTGGCCAAACAGGTAATTGGCAGCAAGCTGATTCTGGCTGATCATATAGAAACCGGTATTGTTATAAAGCGTATAGTTCGCCCCCGACCAGCCGTGCGCCGTTCCGTTGTTCCATCTGTCTTGCAGGTAAATTCGACCGTTGACATTGTCGTACAACCCGCCAGTCGACCACCTTAAGTGAGGCTCGTTCGCATCAAATTGATAATCGGTCCTGTCGTTATAAAATACATTCGGCCCAACGACATTACCCATCACAATAAATCCATGACGCGTATATCGCGAATAGTTACGTTGATTGAGCACTAAGGTGCCGCCTGCGTTTGAAAAATTGTACCTGCGTTCCCCACCCGTGCCGCTGACAGGCTCGAGGCAGTTGACATCCTGAATCGTAACCTTGCTGACACCGCTCGCAATAGCCACGGCACTGTCGATGTGGTACGTGGTTATGGTTCTTGCCCATGCATTTTGCGCATTGCCGAAACGAACCGCCAGCTCGGCATGAAGCTCATCGTTATAGGATAAATAGTCTACACCAAATGCGGTATTGATGGCTGTCGTCGATGCATCGAACCTTGAGATCATCTGCATATTCTCAATACCGACATTGTTAATTCTGCCTGTCGGGTTATACTTTGTAACAGTTGAAACGCCATACTTCATGTCCAGCACATCCGCCAACGGCTCCAGAAGTGTAATCTCATTCGTAGCGGGATTAATGGACTTGATCGTGCGTTCTTCATCCGTGGTTGCATACGAACTGTCTACAACTCCGTTGACCGCCCATTGATTGGCCGACGGTATGCCTGGCGCATCTGTAATGACGTCCATTCTAAGATCCTGCGCCCATGCTGCGTTAACAGCTTTGCGAACATTAACCGTGTCTCCAACGCTAAGCCCGCTGATACTCTCAAGTCTTATCGTATGTCCGCCTGCTGGTACATACTGATCGACAACTTTGATTGCGCTGCCGCTAGTGGACGTTCCTGCGCCGACAAAGTTGAATATGGCTGTATTTTTGTCGTACGAGCTGGCAATCCATGTGGCAACAACCTTCGTGACGTTAGGCTGCGGTGCCTCAGAGTGGGTGTAATCCTTCCAGTTGGTAGGGCTAAGAGGCGTATTATGAGTCTCGATGCCTTCATGATCATCACCTTCGCCCTTAATGACAATACCGCTGCTGGAAATCTTAATCGAGCTGCTCACTCTGTAAGTGCCTGCCTTTAACAATATCGCGCCTCTAAATCCCGTATTATCGGGGTCGATGCGTCCAAGCATGTTGATTGCATTTTGAATGCGATCAGTATCATCAGAGCTGCTGTCTGCCGAAGGCTCAAGAATTATTTTTACAGGTACATTCGGAATATCAACGCCGCCGCCCTTATACCCGGCATTGGAGTAATCCATCACGGTATTGCCCCGATAATCCGGCACATAGATCAGCTTGCCGCCACTCAATGATAATGCAGGATACGGCTTGGTATAGCTGTAATTTGTAATGTCATCATCTACAGCCGTGAAATAGATCTTATCAAATACCGTTTTGCTTCCCGCAATTGTAAATTCAAAGACATAAGTACCGAGCGCGGAAGCTGTTACATTAGGCGTGATTACCTTTGTTGCGCCGCTTGCCATATTCTGGCTTGCGAGCGTATAAACGATTGCTCCATTGGGATCCTTCAGCACGCCGGAAACCGCAATGTTTTCTGTGGCTGTAATATCGATCTTAGGAACCGTTGTATCTTTCCTTACAATAGCCGGCCGCCCGACTGTAAGGCTCAATCCTGCATAATCGGGTATGATTCTTGCCAAATCCCCTGTAGGGTAGACTGGCTGTGTAGGCACAGTATTGCTGATTTCCTTTTGGAAAACAAAGAAATTATAAATTTCAATCCAGTTGCTTGCCAACTCGCCCGTCACCATCACATAGCGAGCATTAATTGGAGATGTAAGATTGCTCATAAATACCTTGTTTCCGTTTGCATCCGGCAGTTGCGTCACATCTTGCGCATAGGCAAGGCTCCAGCCCGATGGTTTGCTGTAACCGGACGCAATACCGTTCGAGCCAGCAACGGTCGCGTTTGACAGCGAAGACCATTTAGCAGGGTCGTTGGTATATTCAACGCGATATGTCGAATCTTTGAGCCTCGTCGTTAAATCGCCCACATTCGTGCCCCATGCCACGCTAAACTGGTCGATTTTCTTCACCTGGCCTAAGTCCAGGGCAAGCCAGAACGTATTTTTGCCTGCATTAATATTGGCTGTTGTGCTTTGAGAGCCGTCAACTTGATATCCGCTGCCTGCGTTGCCTGTGGAAGCGCCATTAAAGGCGTTCATAGGATCATTACCGCTTCGGAAGGAGCTGACTTTCACGTTGCTTGCATTCGGATTCAACGCCAAGTTTTCCAACGTATAATGGATCACTTGAACGGTGTATTCTTTTTTTGTACTCCCCACAATCACTACAAACTTATCGCCTGCAACAAGCTCTGCTACTTCCTTTTTGGGAATGCCGTTTGCATCCATTACCCTTAGGACAGTGCCAGTGCCGTAAGAGGCTTGCGCATCAAGCTGCTCAAGGCTTGTTTTTTCGATCACCTGTATAGAAGGCGTACTCTCGTCGACACTCACAATGTTCGGATGGCTGGAACTGAGCGATAAGGTTAGATCATCCCCTGACGGGATGGCGCTTATGCGGGTTGAAATCGTGTTCCAAGGGGCAGTAGCCAGGTATGTTGAGAGATTGGCAGAAGGGACAAAGAATATCGCGCTTGGGGCTAAGTTACTTAATAACTGAGTTATTGTGCCGGATGTCAAGCTAGGGGGAGTTGCGCCAAGCGTAATCGAAGTAAGACCTGAGCAGCCTGTGAAGGTGTTTGTACTTGCTACTGTCACCACCTTAGGGATGACGAGAGTCGTCATACTGCTCATATTTTGGAATGCATTGGCACTAATCGTCGTTGCATTTTGAAACGTAGCGGATTTTAGCTGGGAATTTGTAGTGGTGAAAAAGTTTTTCACAACAATGTTATCCCCAGGTGCGGATGATGAGCTTTGTACGGTAGAGGTACCAATCAATTGGAAATCTATAAGGCCTGTTAGTTGCGTAATTATTCCAGTTGTATCATTACCACCGTCACTTAATTTACCAACGCCGACTACGCCGGCTTTTACAATTAATACTTTAATATCCGCATAAGCTTTGCCTAAAGGGTTAATAGCGGTATCAATTTGAGTCTTTAACCCACCAGCGGGAAATGAACCATTCAGCGTCAACGTCCCTGTCGCAGCTTCAAACGTATCGGGGCTGCCGGCTGCCTGAACCTTGGTGCCCATAGTCATTTGAAACGAGTTCAACGCTATTAGGATTACTATTATCATGCTCAGAAGTCTATGTGCTTTTTTATACATGTGCTCGTGCTCACTCCTCATGTACTTATTTGGGATTGATTTCTGTCGTCGCACCTCTTTCAACTTGTGTTTCCATAGTAAATAACATCCGTATTCCCCATTAAATCACCTCCAAAAAAACTTGATTACGCTATGTTAAACATTTTGTGAAACCTTTTTAAATAAACGAATGCCTGAGGAAATTCTTACATTCACTTTTCTAATTTCAGTGATAGAGACCGAGAAAAACAAATTCATGGGGATTCGTTTCATCCAAGGTAAACGTTTACATATACAGTTAGCTTACACAAATCTTTAGAAGCTCTTACCATTCTTGGTATGCAAAAGACTGCTTACTGTTTGCTTACTTGCTCTTGTTAATATTTCAGGAGGATACCGAAAAAACAGTTCCTGTGGATATTTCAATACATTGTTTAGGTAAACGTTTACATGTTTAATTAACAAACCATAATTGTTCAATCGCTCTTCCCATTCCTGGTATGGAAACTGCCTTTTTTAGATACTTTTGTCAAAGTGTCAGTTGGGGTGAACGAGAAAACAATGCTACGGATATTTAATAAATTGATTAAGTAAACGTTTACATGAGACGACATAAAAAATATTCAAATATGAATGACATGTTCATTACGGCTAATTTCAATAATGTAAAATATAAACTAAATATTACCACCTTTGTTTATAAAGTCAAGAATTTAAATTGCCTGAAAAACGATCAAAATGCAAATGCTAATATCTTCTTATTTGGATCCAACCAACATTAATCTAATCATCTCTGTATAACAGCGAGCTTACAAAGTCATAATATAGTTCGAAGTATACAGCCATTAAAAAAGGAGCTATGTGGAAATGACATCAAGCAGAGGACATCAAGGGGCTCATGGAATTGGACAAATTGAAGAACAATTGAACAATCAAGCTGAAGCAGCGGAGCAAATTCAAGGGAAAAATAAGGTTGATCAAGAAATTATCGCTGCAGCCAATGAGCAAAATTCAGAACTTGATGAAATTATCGAACGTGAGACAACATAGAATTAATAACTCAAACTTCGCAGAGCGAAATTGGTTTCAAAGCCTTGATATACATAGCTGAATCGGGATTATCATTAATCCCTTGCAATATAGAAAACACCGCTTCTGTTCGGTATAGTGATTGTGTCGAGCAATACACTGCCACACAGAAGCGGTGTCCTTTATATGATAGGCAAAAGGAACCGTGCAATCAACTACCAAAAGAAATTAAACCCGCATTTTACATTGCATAGCTTCAAGAAGATAGTAACCGCCTTCATTTATATCGTTGAAAACGATTTTACCCAGCATCCTCCTCTCCTTTTCAGAAAATCGCGAGTGCGCACTCGATTCATTATGAAGCCGGAAAAGCCTCAAATATTGTCGTAATGAACAATGTCCCCCAGGTCCCATCCTGCGTAAATTCCCTGAACAAAAATAAGCTGCCCCGCAAATGGGACAGCCAACGGATTAAGGTTTGACAGGAAGCGTTATTTCCAACTCCGGGTTATGTTTCGGCTCAGGGTTATCTTGGAAGGTTGAAACAAACGTTATACTGGATTGGGGATCGATGACAGGGAAGTCCTCAACATACGTATTGGTTTTCCGATCAACCAATTTTCTTAGCACACCGTATATCTTCTGGCCAGCCCCATCTTCAATAAATAAATCCAAATAGTACGGGTGTAGACCTTCAGTTTGGAAACGAACCTCGGTTTTATCGGTGCCATAGGAGATATCCGTAATTTTCACCAATCCCGACGCACTTCTTTTCAGCACAATCGGCTTCTCGGCTGTCGGCATATGCTCTACTGCCGCCTTGTGAATCACTGGTAATGTAAATACCGATTCTTCACGGGCAAATTCGATCTTGATCGATTCGGGAACTGTCTGGAAAGGGGTGAAAGAACCAATAAATTCATAGGAGTATCCGGTTTCTGTAGGTTCGAACTTGACCAAGTCTTCTCCTCCCGGCAGGTACTTCGTTCCTTCCTCATCTTCTATTCTCATGTGATCTTGATAAAAACCGCTATTCAGATGCTTCGGAAAGTTAAGCTCAAACCTGACTGCCGTCATGTTCGGGGTAATCGCAATCTCCTTGACCGTGTACGTCAACTCGCCTGACTTCTTGGTTATCATCGGTTTAAGTATCTTTGTTTCTTTATAAACGGATTTCTTGACAGGAATCGTCAGTTCCCACGGCACTGGCGTACTGTTGGGCGAAGTTTGATGCAGAGAACGGAAATCCTGGAACTTCATCTCGAACTCATCGGGAAATCGGCCCGCATTGGCCCAGGTTACGCTATGCATCGTGGTTTGTTCGTCAATCGGCTCGGACCAATGGCGACTAAGATTTCCGATTTCCTTGCCGCCGAGCGAAATCACCGGGTTGGTCGAAGACTTTTCTTGACCATGATGCTCCACATAACCGACGGACAATCGCGCATCATCAAACAATATTTCCTTCACTGTAATCGTAACGTCGTTTTTAGTAATGCTTTGATTGACCAGGGATACCGTACCGTTTTTGACAGCTTGTTTCAGCTCGCAATCCATGGAATGAAGAAATGGAGACACCGTTCCGCTTTCGCCGACTGGTTCCCGTTCGAAGAAACACTGATACGGGGACACTGAGGCGGAAACTTCTGCCGCCACGGCCATGGGTGTAACGGATGAGGCTCCAAATAAGGTAAAGGCGATCAGTGCAGCGGCAGAAACTACGGCCAAACGTCGTACTTTATTGTTCATTGCATTAAATACAGGCATCATTTACAACAATCCTTTCCCGATTGGTTTGCTTGATGGTAACTTATTCATTCCCTTTAGTGGAATGCACATTGTCTCCATACTGTTTATACACATTTGCATCCGGTTGTTTCATAGAGGAAACTATCGTTATGATTTCTTGATCCGTTACGTTGCCCGTTACTTGAAATTGATACTGGACTCCTTGATCCTCCAAAATATAATATCTCTTCTCGCTTTGACCCGAGACAGCTTCCGTCACTTTCATTGCGTACTGTTCCTTTATTCGCAAAAAGTTGGAGCTCACCGACCACTCTCCGCTTTTAGTTGCTGATTGTTCAATATTTTTGTATACCGTTTTCAGGTCGTCGCCTCCATTAATAGCGAAAAACTCCAAATTGCCGGACACAGCCTCTCCTTGACGCTGAACGAAGCGCATCGCTACTTCTGTACGCTTGCTTCCATCAACCTCTTTCTTATTAAGATGGACCTGTTCGAAGCGATACTCTTCAGGCAAAGCATTCGGAATTTTAAATTTGAAGCCAGCATCCTTGACCGCTTTCTCCAAACGGTTTACGGTCCGAGCAGGGAGAGGGACAGGGGCAGCTTTTTCTTCTTCGACGGCTACCGTTTCTTTAACGGCTTCCGCTGCAGCTGCTTGAACCGCATTATCCCGGTTGAGTACGGGAGATGAAGCGGCATTTCCGTTTTGGACGGTATCCGCCGCGCCTTCAGCATATTTATCCCGATCATTATGAATCGGGTCAAGACCCCCACCTCTATAGGCAGGCTCTGAATCATGTGGATTAGAGTCTCCATCTGATTCCCCGATGTTCTGCCAGACGGGCTGAACGAGTTTACTCAACCCCGTCGGCTCCGCTGCATTGGTTAACGTCATGACGCTCATGGCGGCGACGCATAAAACGGCCATGGTTGAAAGCTTATACGTTCCTTTCTTGAACGATTTGATCATCGTAATTCTCCTCGTCACCAGATTGCGATGGTTCGATCCGTTGAAATAAAGCAGATTCGGCCGATTCCGGCTGGTCGTATAAAGCTTCAGAAATTCAATAATCGTCATCCCGTACAGTATCGCTTCGTCTTCTCCAAGAACCTCCAATGCATAGGCGTCGCAGGCTAACTCTCTGTCCGCTTTCATTTTTGCGATGCATATCCATATGAAAGGATTCATCCAGTGGATCGCCAGAACGAAGCTGCCGACCAAATTCCAGGCGATATCTTTTCTTTTATAATGAGCCAATTCATGTGCAAAGAGATGGTAAAGCTGGTCATCGCTTAGTTGCTTCCCCAGCGCTTCAGGAATATAAATCCACGGAGCAATGGCCCCGGAAATATAAGGGCTTTTCATTTCGTATCCTGCATACAACGGAATGGGCTGCTTAATGCCGAATTTCCTCCTGCAATCGTTCATAACGGATAGGATACGAGGATCTGTTACAATCCGGAGCGTCTTGCGTTTGCTCCTTAGCTTCCGCATATAAACGAGCAAGTAGAGAAGGATTGCGACCGCTCCCGCAAGCCATATGGCCGAAACGATTTGTAAAGCAAGCGTATATTTGTTTGCGGAAGACAGTACCGGGCTTTCGGGTTCTTGCGGCGATGCGGCTTCCGTGACCGGAAGATGGGTCTGAAGCGGGACGTTATTCCCATTCTGAAAAGGTTGTATCCCCTCATTATTTTGGGATAACAGCTTCGGTTCGGTTTCCATATGCGACGTATATTGCACAGCATTAAACAAGCTTAAAGGGCTGTTGGGAAAATCGGGCAAAAGCAGCCGAATGAGCACAATCAGCCACAGCGCATGCCTCATACGCGGACTCATATGGCGATGAAACAAAGCTTGGATTGCAATGACCAACAGCCCAACGGCGCTTGCCGCCAGTGTCGAGTAACAAAACCATAAAAACATACTGCTTACCATATCCATCTGCTTACCTCTTTATTGATCTTCATCGGATCCTCGTTCCTTGGATCTTCTCTCTTTTTTCTCCGTCAAAAGCTTATGAAGCTTGTCGATCTCCTGCTGCGATAAATCGGTTTCCTCCAAAAAATTCGTTACCATGATGTCGGCCGCTCCGTTAAACACCCTTTTGAGAAACGACTGGCTCTCGGCCCGAATGCATTCTTTCTCTGCTACTAGCGGGAAGTACAGATAGCTTCTTCCCGCTTTCTTGAAGCCGATCACCTTTTTTTTCAAAAGCCTGTTGACGAACGTCCGCACCGTCTGATCGCTCCATTCAATCCCGCCGGGTAACTGGAGTACGATTTGCTCCGCGGTCAAGGGACTTTGCTTCCAGACAACCTTCATAATTTCCCATTCGGCTTCCGATATTTTTGGAACGTTGTCCATGCTTCTACTCCTTTCCGAATTCAACTATTACAAATGTAATAATAACCCCACGAAATTAATATTACATTTGTAATAGTTGTTTGTCAATATATTCCTCATGAACGTAATTTCCTAAGCTACAAAGAAGCCGTCAAAAGCAATGCTTTTGAACGGCTCTCTTTGACCCTGCGGCTCCAGGCTATGGATAGCGTGTTCAACCGCGTCTTGTTAATGAAATCGAGCGTCGACGGCCCCATACAGCGTCAGGCCGAATAATGTATGCGTAATCGTGTCCACTTTCGCAAGCTCACCTCATCCTTCAAATATAGCGAAATGCCAGGCTGGAGGGAAGCTACAGCTTTGCAACGATTACTGCGAATGAATGACACCAACATCTTTGTCCATATAACCTCCACCATTTACCTAGAATAGATAATAGCCTGAAAAATCATACTTTAATTATCTCTGGGAGGTGGCTATATGAACAAAAGATTTTATTCAAATGCGTTAAAGAAACTTCTAATGCTCACGCTTCTTTTTGGGGGATTGTCAGCCTGCAGTCTAAAAAAAGGATCTGACACAGCCGATAGAGTTAAACCCTACAGCGCTGATAATGAGAGACCCATTAAGGTTAATGAAGCGGCAGATAAAACTCAATGGGAAAAGACTGCGGATGCGATTATTGCAGAGGGGAAGCGTTATATGGGAACTCCCTATGTTTACGGCACGGAGAGATTTAATGATAAAGCCTTCGATTGTTCTTCTTACGTGCAATATCTTTACGGTCAACACGGTATTCCTTTAGGCTATAATGCAAGAGAACAGGCTGTGCAAGGAGAAGAGATACCGTTTATTAATTTACGTAAAGGAGATATTATGTTTTTCTCCGATGAAGATTTTCCAAACGAGACTGGGTTAAATAAAGTTAGGCATGTCGGCATTTATATGGGGGAGGGACAAATTCTCCACACTTATGAGCAAGGAACTGGAGTAATCATCAGTAATATTCATAAAGATAAAAAAGAAGGGGAATATTGGTATCAGCATTATCTGTTTGCTAGGAGAGTCATTTAGATTCCTTATCGACAAAGGGCAGCCGGGATGGAATTCTTCTCAGCGCCCTTTTCATGGATAAGATTCCTTGGTAAGCGTCAAAATAGATAGATATTATCTATATATATGTCGGGTTCTTGCCGGGAGGTAGCTATTAAAGATATGAAAATAAATCGTTTGAAATGGCTTACGATCATCTTGGTCGCACTTCTTTGTCCAATCCACGTTTTTGCTGAGGACACCACCGATGAAACTGAAAATATACAAGCTTTTTTAATAAAACTGTTCAACGAAAGATCACGGTTTTTAATTGATCAACGACCGGAAACGATACATCATTTTTATGAAAAAACGGATAGATTGAGTCAGTACGCATATGAGCAGGAACTGTTGCGAAGCAACTACATCAATTCCTGGGCCGAAAAAAGAGGCGTCGCTTTTTCAGCTGCGAAAAGCAATATCCGAGTTAACCGCATTAAAAGACAAGGAAATATAGCAAGGGTTTCGTTAAACCAAAGCTTACAATTAAGCTATGTTTTCATTTCCGACAAGTATAATCCCCAATCTTTTGGTATTGGAACAAGGCATGGATTAACCCTTAAAAAAATGAATGGCGAATGGGTGGTGCTAAGAGAATGGTACACCGATCCGCTTTCGGAAAATCCGAAATTAATACCGGAATTCACCGGATTCCCAAATCCCGCTTTCTTGAAATACCAAACAACTACCCTACAGACCGGCGAAAAAGCAAAGCGGAGATACAATAGAGAACAGGCCGTACAATATGCAAATAAATATGCAGGGGCAGCATGGGGTGCAGGCAACGATCATCGTTATAACAAAAAGTATTTGGATTATACGTATCAGGGGGGCGATTGCACCAGCTTTGCTTCTCAAGTGCTCGGGGATAAGGACGAAGGCGGCGGCTTAAAAATGAAATCGGGCTGGCATTATCGTTCAGAGGGAAGCCAAGCTTGGGTACGGACGGATACCTTCAAAAATTTCTTATTGCATAGCGGTTATGGCAGCCTCGTCGCCAAAGGGTACTTTACAGATGTAGTTAAACCTACAGAAAAATATCCGGGTGGAGCTCTTGCAGCATTACAGCCGGGAGATCTAATTGCTTATGAAATGGATGGGGATATCGATCATTTTTCGATCTTCGTTGGTTTTGACTATTATGGATATCCGCTTGTCAATTCGCATACCGCGGACCGATATCGCGTGCCCTTCGATCTCGGCTGGGATCAAAATACGAAGTATTTATTAATACACATCAATGACTAAGACTGACTTGTTCACATCGAATCATATCTAGGCGACTTGTACAATAAGATAATTAAGACAAAGCGCTATAGGTATTGATTTGAGGTGAAACCATGAGATTACCCGAACTGGCAACACAGATGGCTCTTCGTACGGGTTCTATTTTCCTTGTTAAGGTAATAGGTTTTTTTGCCCGAATTGTGTTATTCCGGATGCTCGGATCCGAAGGTATAGGACTTTATCAAATGGCCTATTCGGTGTACGCGCTTATTCTTACTGTCATTGTGGGAGGATTTCCTACGGCAATCTTCCTTTCTACAGCCAGAGACCGCAAACTTGGGTGGCAGTTATTTAAAGGAACAGCCATTTTTCTTGCCTTGTTCGGCATCGTATTAGGGTTTTATTGCTATCGTCTTGCGTCTCCAATCTCTCTCCTGCTGGGTGATCCTCATCTAGAATTTGCCTTGCAATGTATTGCCCCAGCTATAGCGATTGTTCCGTTCCTTAGTTTGCTACGCGGATATCTACAAGCAATGGAATTTAACAGTTATATTGCGGTATCAGAGATTATTGAACAGTTGTTTCGCATTGCTGTCATGATTACGATTACAACCGCATGGTTACGTTTCGGTGTTCCTTATGCTGTCGGCGCTTCGATGCTGGGAGCTCCCGCAGGTGCTTTCGCAGCTTTATGCTTTTTACTGATCATACTTGTAGTTTCTACCTTTCGCAAACTGGACTTTAGCTTTAAAACACCTGCGTGGCGGCAGCTGAAAAATCCCGGTGTTTTTTGGTTTATTTTGACCGCGATCTCCATCCTTGCCACACGTTTAATTGTTCCCACATCTGATTTTCTCGATGCTATCCTTATTCCCAATCGGCTGCAAGCTGCAGGCATGAGTGCCTCCGATGCAATTTCCGTTTACGGCATTATTACAGGAATGGCTACAACGATCGCGTATATGCCTTCTTTCGTTACATTTGCTTTGATTTACACCTTATCTACCAAATTCACAACAGATTGGCAGGCAGGCAGGAAAGATAGATTTGCGCAGCGTACAAAAGCGGCCATGAATGTCGTTTGGCTCTGGGGATGCGGATCTGCTTTGGTTTTGTTCTTTTACGCAGGGGATCTTTCGAACTTGTTATTTTCGAACAGTTTGGCGGAAACCAGTATTCGCTATATGTCATTAGTTCCCTTATTATCAGGGATTCGAGAACTTTCTATGATTGCTTTGTGGGGAATCGGAGAAAGAAAATACCTCTCTTTGGGCTAGTCATCGGTGTTATTTGCTCATTGGCGCTAAATTATTATTTACTGGCCATTCCCGGTTTCGCCTATGCAGGAGCGGCTATCGGTATAATTTCATTGGAATTGATTGCTACCTTATGGAATTTGAACAAGCTGAGAACCCATATGCAAGGGTTTCAAAAAGGATTAACTTCCGGTACATTCTTCATCATTTAATTTTTGCCGTAAGTTTGTTTTTGACCAGAATGGCATTTCAAGCTGTTCAGCTTCCCTACCAATCTATTGTTGAAATCATACTTATCTATGTTTGCTTGATCCTTTATATTTTAATGTGTTTTCTTAAAAATGAACGTCGACTTATTTTATGAATAGGAACACATGTACAATCGTCGACTTGGATCAAAATCATAAACAAAAAAGGAACCCAGCCAACGGGCGTGGGTCTCCTGCTTTTTTTAGTGTTATCGCGGGTATCCTATGATGATCGAAAAGCTCCTTAAGCCTTGGTTTACAAGCTTAAAGGGGCTCTTCCATTTTATGTATTTGAAACCTACTTCCAAGATCTCTTCTCATTTATCTCCATCTTACTTCTAAATGCATGTTCTAAATCAATATTAAGCTTATTTGCCAAGTCAAAGATATTCCACACAACATCGTACATCTCGTAACCCAAGTTTTCTTTAGATTCCTCATCAGGATGAAAAGAAACAGATAGAACCTCCTTTGCCAACTCTCCAACTTCTGTCATTAGGTACATCATCCTTTGTTCAATTGTACTGCTATCAAACCCTTTAATCTTGCTGTATTCACTAACATACTTTGAAACTCCGATGTATTCATTTTGTTGCTCCTCGCCTTTCTCTAGCATCTACTTTCCTATAATTATAGCGAGTTATGGGGTATTTGGGAAAATTTCATAGCATCATATATCAATGATGTGTTGGTAACCCAGTATTCCAATTAGTAAACCTCAATCTCTGCAAACGCCATTCGGTACCGATTGGCATCCGTCGGGTTCGGCCGCAGATTCGTTCCCTCTACCTTCACATATCGGGCTGTTACCGCTGAAAAACTAAAGCTTTGCACCGCATTGCCAGGCTGCGCATACGCCGTGCAAGTCATAGCTGTCGTCCAATTCACATTGTCCGTTGACGTCTTGATCGTGAAGTCGATGGGGAAATTTTGACCCACATTGCCTGTATCGTTTCGCGGATAAATGTCTACCTCGGCCATCGTCTTGCTGGATCCCATATCCAAGTAACAGACTCCGTATGGTTCGTCGTTAAACTATTGTTGCTCGTCCAGCCCATAGACCCTGAGGCAAGTTTAGACATCAAGGATGATACTCGGATCGCGGATGCGTGTTGCGGATGCCAACTACCCGTGTCAGTGCTGATTGTTGAATGTCAAAATTCAAATGACAGTCCATCGTCTTAAATTCATGCGGAAGTACATCTTTTGTTCGCCGAATCTTCCCTAAATCGAAAATTCCTGCTAACATACATGAATTTGGCGCTCTTCCTTGATTTCGTGCGGGAAAAGCTTGAAATACCTGCGTTCTAGCAGGTTTTATATTGTGCGTAGCTGATTTGATTGAAAAAAACGGCACTTTTGCAGGTTTTTAAAGCATGCTTTAAAGACAAGCTTTAAAAGCCACTCACCGAAGGTGCATCTTACACATTGACGATCCAAAATAGCAAAGCTTCGCCTCTACAATTCGGAGTTTGACGCCGACAAGCCGCGTCACTAAGCGCGATAAGGATTAACTTCAGGGCTGCTCATCTCCCACCGCTTTGTGATTGCAGAGCTTGGCGAGAAAGTCACGCCGTGGCATCTGACCTCGCTGGCATCTTGCCCATGAAAAGCTTCAAACGGGCGGAGCCCTCATCATGAATTTGTTCGGCAAAGGCGAACAGGGCCGGTTCATTCATGCCATTCAAATGACGCTTCGCGAGGCATTCGCTTATACGAAAGTGTACTTATTAAGCACGGATGGAGCCAGTGACGTGAAGAATATGATTTTAATCGACCGAGATAAGCCCATAGACTACTCCGTACGCCAGATTGCAGGATTCAAAGAGAGAATACTCTGGAGCAAGGGGAAAATGAACTGACCTGCCGCTTCACTTGTTCAAACAGGCTCAAAATCCGCCTTCCACACGCTGCACGCACTTCATCATATAAAAAGCACCGTTTTCTTCGAATATCGGACTTAACTGCCCAAGCGAGAGCTTCATCGCATTTTCCAACAGGAGAGGCACTGCCTCTGATGCTTGTCTTTGATTTTCACATCAAGTTCCAATTCGCCTTCATCCCCTGCGTAGCTTTCACGATCTCCATGATGCATCCCCCTTTTGCCTGCTTCTTCAGTGAAATTTTCAACCTTTTGAACATGAGTTTGCCATATCCCGCAATATTTATGTAAACATCCTTGACATATAAATTGATAATGATTATCATTATAAATGCCTTGATTAGGAATGATTATCATTATCATAGTAAAACGATTACAAAGAGTATCTACATCGAACATGGGGGATTTAAGTAATGAGAAAAGCAGTATTAACGATTCACCTTTTGCTCAGTCTGACTTTAGGTTTGTTCGTGGTGTTAACATGTACGACGGCAGTCTTCTGTTGATTGAGCCTGAGGTAGAAAGCTGGATGCATCCTGTTGACCACATATCAACACCAGGCAACGTCAGTCCAGCTGTGATTAAGCAGCAGGCCGAGGCAGCGCACCCCGGGTTTTCTGCGGATCGGATCGAGTATCCAAACAATGATTCGTTCTATCACGTTCATTTGGTTCAAGCTAGCGGCGGCAAAGAGAACTTCACCGTCTACGCGGACCCAGGTACAGGGGAGACTTTTGGGCGTGTGCAGACGGAACGTCTGGAGCCTTTTGCTACCATCTATCAGCTTCATCGCTATTTCTTGCTGACTTCGGTGATCGGGAAAATTCCGGCAGCATCCGTTGTAGGCATTCTAGGCATTGCGTTGATTCTTATGCTCGTGAGCGGTATTTACTTATGGTGGCCGGGACTTCGCAAATTAGCTAATGGCTTCCGAGTCGTTCTTAAACGCGGAAAACTTTTAAAACATATGAGTTTACATAAAACAATCGGTATTCTTTCCATTCCCTTCTTGCTAGTGCTGGCTTTAACAGGTACGCTCAATGCCTTTGAGAAATCGATTCCCACTTGGGTTGGCTTCAAAGCCAAAGAAGAAATTCCAGCGACAGCCTTGCAAAGCAAATCAAAAGATGCGGCCGCGCTTCCACTAGACCGTGCTGTTGAGATCGTGAAAGAATCCTACCCGGGTAGTCAACTGATTAAAATCCAGATTCCGCAAAAAGCGGGCCAATCCTATCAATTCGGCCTCAAAGAAGGATTTGCCGCTTCCCAAGGCAGCAATAGTACGGTTTATATGGATGCAGCCACAGGTTCTGTTTTATATAAAACGAATCCCAACTTGGCCATTAACTTTTACAATGCCTGGAGAAAAGGTCTCCATTTCGCGACATGGGGCGGCGAACCGCTCAAAATCATCAGCTTCTTTTTCGGCATGACGCCACTTGTGCTTATGATTACGGGACTTTTCATATGGCGTATCAAAGCCAATGCACGTAAACGCAGCCGTACGAAAACAGCCGCTGACTCTGTTGCAGCAGCTTAAACTTTTCCCAAACAATAAAAGGAGTTAAGCCGATTTCCTATGCTTAACTCCTTTTTGCTGCTCACGTTCTCGAACACGTAGCAAATCCCGTTCCTCACTTCTCGTCCAGCAGAGGCATTGTCTTGTGTTTTGCCTTTACGGTTAAGTAAATCGTGGTAGCTATAGCCCCTGCCGTGCCGCATATTATATCCGTCATTGTATCCACCAGGCTGCCATTTTGCGAGTTGAGACCGAAGAAATAATCTGTCGTGAATTCATATATTTCCCACACACCAGCCATGGCGATGGAAAAAAACAGACTTAGCCACAAAGCTACACGAGCATTGGGGACGCTTTTTTCCTCACTCCCATTAGCCTTTTTATAAATCAATAAACCTACGAAACACAAAATGACACCTGAAAAAAGATGCTCAAATTTATCCAAGTAGGGAATCACACTATAGAATCCCAACTCATTGGCAAGAATCATGGTGACAAAAATGAACAATAAAATAGAGAATCGTAGCGCAGCAAACATCGGGGTTTTCGTGAATTTTACCACAACTCGGATCAGCACCAGCACGCCAATTATTAAAGCAGCTTCCATTATTTTGGCCGGAACGCCTTTTATTAAAAAGTAAACAAAACAAACGGCGGCAATCACATACATCGCTAGCTCGAAAATATCGTTTCCTCTGTCTTTTTGTACTTTCGTTTGCATTTTCCTCACCTGCCTCGAATTAACTGACTATTTAAGTATCTTACTGCTGGCTCACACAAAAAACAAATGAGCAGCTTCAAGCAAGACAAAAAGAGTCCCACGAGTGTCGACTTAACCTACACCTTGGGACTCTTTCTACTCATCTTACCTCAGGTACGCATCCCGCGCATTGACAAAAAGGCCAAAAAGGGATGACATCGCCGGAACCAAAGTAATGTGATTTAATCAAGGGCCAACAATGCGTATACCATCTTGGCAGCTTCCGCACGTGTCGCATAATTATGGTTATCGTTGAAGCTGAAATGATCAGCAAGGTGATTAGCGTCTTTCCCCAACACACTGGCCGCTTTTTGCGCCATAGCCATCATATCTGGCTTCATTATTGTTCCGTTGGGATAAAAATTGCCTGTCTGATCTCCGTCCACAATGCCTTTCCCCGCTGCAGCAGTTATGGCCTCATAATTCGCATCGGTATCAGGTATATCCTTGAATGTTTTTGGAAAATCTGAATAATCATTCGGGATTTGAAGAGCTTTTGCAAGCATGACTGTAAAATCTGCTTTGGTAATAGGCTCCTCCGGCAAATAATTTTGTTTATCCGTGCTTGTTGTAATTCCCTTTGAAGCTAAATTATCGATATACGGTTTCGCCCAATAGTTTTCACTAACATCCTCGTATGTCTTTCCCTGCAGCTTTACCACAGTCATCGTGTAGGGTTTTAACGTTGTTTTTCCTGAAAAACCATCGATAGGTATGTTAGGCAGTGGATTTTTCTTTGGCTCTTGCCTCCAAATCGTATAATCATTAACAAGGAAATCGGGCACCGGGTCGCCTCCATAATTCCAAACTGCCATCATTTGTTGACCAGGTATAGAAACCTCTATTTCCTTATTGGTTCTATTGCTAAACACAACGGTTTTGACACCATTTTCATCACCTAGACCCCAGGCTCCTACGTCGTTCACTCTCAGGTCTTTACCATAAATATAGTCAGCGGGCATTGCATTGTTCATCATCCTGTAATTGCCGTTGGTCATATTCATATCATAATAATAAGCATTTTCTTTCAGTAACTCCCCAATTTCTCTAAATGTATAGTACGGGGGCAACACCACCATTCCTGCCTTATTAGCGACATCCAGCCGGTCTTGTACGACACCAAAAAACTGATTGTCAATTAGACAATGATAGGCTGAAACCTGCACGTTTCCGGTCTTTATAAAATTCAAGAATCTTTCCATATAATGCATCGCAAACGCGGGTGTTTTGCCCAGATGTATTCTTCCCTTTTCAGTTAAATTGGTTTCACCGCCAAAAATAAGCCCGCTGATCCCGCCGTATTCCGTAATCCAAATCTCCTTATTCGGAAATTGCTGAGATTGAGCTTTAATTAGCTGATATCGGTTTTCATTGTTCACATAAAGAAAGTCCATGAATTTATCTTGCGTCAAATCATCGACCGTATGGATGCCGGTATATTCATGTGGGATTACTGCATCATAGATATCCGGATTGGCTGCAATCGTCCTATTCCACTCTTCCCATCTCACATACCGGTTATGGGCTGTGTCGACCAAATCAAGCGGGTCATTGGGTTTATGCGCGTCCGGGTTGCCGACGATAATCGTCTCTTGCCACTTATCCAAAATGACGATACCCACTTTGATCGTTGGATCGATATGCTTGATCGCCGTGTACACATTTCGAGCTTTAACAACGTAGTCGGTAACCGACGGAAAAGCATTGCCATAATGATTCAGATAAAATTCATTTCCCATTTCGATGCGAATCGGCTGCTGGGAAAGACTACGGATCTGCTTCACCTCTTCAATGATGTCCTCCACGGACTGATAGGCAACATTGAGTACAAAAGTGCTTGGCAGATTAAGCTCATTCGGGCTCTTAAATATATCGTCTAGGAAAATGCCCTTTTTGCCATTATTTTTCCCGTTTACCGAGGTGTACTCGAATCCGGTAGTCACATTCGCATAACGGGGGTCATTCGCATTGACTAGCGAGCCGTCCTTATACAGATAATAATTTGCCGCTGTGCCGTCAGGTACTCGTAAGAGCTCTATGCCCAGATCCTTTATCAAGGAAATGTTTCGTGGACTGTACCATTGATCGGTTCGGCCCAGATCATTCAGCTTTGGATCATTCATGCCATAAAGGGCAGATGGGATTACTTGCTTTTCCCCATACACGGCAAATGAGGCAGTACTATGTTCCAATGCTGCGGCCGGAGTTACTATGACCTGGCAAGTTACGATAAGTTTGTTATCTGCTGTTATCGCTTTAATCACGGCATTCCCAGGCGATACGGCTGTTATTGCCCTTGCTTTTGAAGCGTTTCCTGTTAATTTAACGATTTGTTCGTTGCTGCTGCTCCATATAACACTATCATCTTCCAACTCAACAGTATCGGGTTCATAGATCACTCTCAAATTTTCAGTGTCCCCCACACGAAGATTCATCGTTGTTTTGTAAAACTGCAAGCTGCTAAGTATAGGACCTGTATAGGGATTATCTGCCGCTAAAGCAAACACCCGTACATCGTCCAGACTCGGTTTTAATAAGTTATGCCCGAATGTCACCGTTCTTTTTTGGGCTGTGTATAAGCCGCTATATAAACCCATGGTTTGATAAGCTGTTTCGTCTTTTTTCTTAATTTGTACGATGACCGAATTGCCATCAACCAATAATCTACAATCGTAACTGACCCCCGACTCTATAGTGTAATCTGCAAGCTTGGTTTCGCCAACGATGCCTGATTTGTAAAAGGATATTTTATTTTGTTTGACTAACAGCGAGTCATAATTATTGCTTTTGCTGTCACCTAGGTCAACTCTAAAAAAGGAGCCTGCTGTGGATACATCGGGAATAACGAGATTAAACGTTAAGAGAAATTTCGCCCATGACTTCCCTTTGATCCTTGCCTTTGAAACAGAGTTTGCGTCCTTGGCTACAAACCGTCCATCCACATATTGATAATTCATGTAATTACCTGAAGCGGCATCCCAATTGGCTGTTGCGACGCCAAAAGTATCCTCAAAGACATTAGGCCACGAAGCTGTCAACTGATCTACATTGGGAATTTGCGGATTATCAGCCGTCGGAGAATAGACCTTTACATCATCCAGACTAGGCTTTAAAAGGTTATGTCCGAAAGTTACCGTCCTTTTCACTGCTTCAAACAAGTTTGTATACATACCCATGGTTTGATAGACGGTTTGGTCTTTCTTCTTGATTTGCACGATGACCGAGTTGCCATCAACAAGTATTCTAAAATCGTAACTGACCCCCGATTCCATGGCGTAATCGGCAAGCTTGGTTTCGCCGACGATGCCTGATTTATAAAACGATATTTTATTTTGTTTCACTAACAAAGAATCATTGTTGCTGCTTTGGCTGTCGCCAAGGTCAACTCTAAAGAAAGAGCCAGCCGTCGATAGATCGGGGATCACCAGAGTAAACGTTAAAAGAAATGATGACCACGACTTTTCTTTGATCCTTGCTTTTGAACTAGAATTTGTATCCTTGGCTGCAAACCTTCCATCTAAATACTGATAATTCATGTAGTTACCCGAAGGAGCATCCCAATTGGCTGTGGGGCTGGCAAAAGCATCCTCAAAGACCACAGGCCATGAAGCTGATACCTGATCTACATCGGGAATATTTGATGTTTGTGCGGATACTTCGGCGGGTATTACGCTCATAACACTCAACAATAAAGTGAAGGCCATACATACACTAATAAATCTTTCGAAAACCTTCATTTTCCATCCTCCCACTCGCATATCAAATTATTAAGCGCTTACATCATTGCTGACACAGAACAACCAGCTCATTCTGAGTCTTCACTTCAGTGAAGATGTGCTGCCCCTATTTCCTTGAATTAGGGAACAGCAGCGTCTTTCTCCTTTAGCGCCCCTCTTAATTGCTAGCCTTATTAACGATTTGCCGCAAGGCAGCATACTTGGACACGCATGTCCCTGCCTCAATATCTTCTTCGGTGAACACCGCCATTAATATCTCCTTGGCTTTGTCCCGTTCCCTATCATAGATCACGTAAATATGACCTTCCCGATCCTCTACACCGTCCGGGTAGGAAATATCTCCTCTTTCATCAAGGATTAGACTGCCCTTCCACGTAAGTCCATCATCCTCGGACAGCATCGCCGTCAGGTGACTCCGCCCTTTGAACCCATAGTGGTTAACCAGCAGCAGGCGGCCGGATTGCAGTCTACGGATGAAGAAACGAGAGCTGGGGCCGCCAAGTACAGTCGGCTTGCCTGGCGACCAGGTGCGCCCGCCATCGAGAGAGACGCTCTCTCCGATTCCATAGAAGGTTCTGACCAGCATCCATAGACTTCCATCTCCCCGCTCAACAAGCATATGCTCGTCAAAGTGACGATTCGGGATATCCGCAGATCCTCTCAACTCAAAGGTTTCACCTTCATCCGTCGAAACGTACACATTCGAAAAGGTTTGTTCCGGCAGCTCATTCAGCGGTGATTCATGGCAAGCCCACACGGCAATCGGCATCAGCCATTCCCCGTTCTTCCGCACGGTTGGTTTATTCATCATAATACCATCCGCAATACGTCTTGGACTCGTCCAGACAACCGCGTCAGCTCCCGGATCCGCACAGACTGAAGCCCATACCCCGCAGCGTCCGTCGTACCAACTATAACTCTGGGACCAGAATACCCATAGGCGCCCTGAAGGGTCCCTCCATAAGCAAGGATCGAAAGCTCGCACCTGTTCCGGCGGATCGATCACATAGAGCAGATCCGACCACGACTGTCCGCGATCCTCGCTTTTGACGAGAGCGACGTAATTACTGGGGCCCTCTCCTGTGCCTCCACTGTAGAAGGCCGCCCACAACCTGTTGTCCGGGGCGTATTCGATACCGGGGATTCCTTGCCACTGACGAACTCGATAGCTATCCCCGCTCACGGACTGAATCGTTGCCCCTTCCAATGCCAGATCAAAATTAGGTCTCATTGTGCTTCCTCTCTTTCTATTCCAAGAATCCCCTGCCAATTCCGGTCCTCCAGATGCATGTTGTCGATTTGGCTTGTGTATTTGGCAGCTAAGGCTGTCAACGCTTCATATTGTTTTTCCCTTACCAGCTTCTCCTGCACCAATTGCCCGCCTACCCCAATGCCCACGGCTCCTGCCTGCAGCCAATCGGTCAGATTACTGTCATCGATCCCGCCAACAGCCAGAATGGGAATATGCCCGAGCGGTGTCAGAACCGATTTCATGTAGCCTGTACCCAAATCTGCAGCGGGGAAAAGTTTCACCAGGTCGGCCCCCAAACGATAAGCCCGCGCGATCTCTGTCGGAGTCGCAGCTCCCGGAACTGACAGCAAGCTTAATTCCTTAGTCCTCGCAATGACCGATTCGCAGGTATCTGGTGACAAAATGAACGTGGCTCCTGCCTCACAGGCGATGTCCACCTGCTCCGCCGTCATGACTGTGCCTGCCCCAATGGACATGCGGCTCCCAAAGTGTTGGGAAAGCGCGGCAATAACCGCCTGGGTATTCTTTATCCCCTCGGGGTGCCGGTGGTTGAAGGGAATTTCAACCAACCTGATCCCGCCGTCATGTAACGCCTCCAAAACGGGCACAATACGCTCATCTTCAATGCCGCGCAGAATGGCAATCAGTTTATGTCTCTTGATCAATTCCATGATGTGTGTTCTCATCAAAACATCTCCATGCGTTTGAATTATTCAATAACACCCCCTAAGCTGTTTGCTAAGCAAAGCGAACCGTGGGGGTGTGTAAGGTAAGATTTTACCAAAGTATAGTTCTGTAAACGTTAATCGCTGCTATCAGCAGTTACTTCATCGGCTTAAAATTCGGCTGCAGATACTTGTTTAAATCCACCGTTTTCGCTTCCACATTGGCAGCAGTCAGTTTATTGAACGCATCTCCCAGCTCCTGGAGTCCCTTCTCAATTTCCGGAAGCTCCTTGCCCTTGATAAACAGCTCCGTCATAACGTCATTGACAACGCCTGATTTTTTGACATCGATGGAGCCCACTTTAAGCGGTGGGTTTACAATAGAATAATCCAGCCGTGGCGCCATCGGATAATTCATTGACTTCCCATTGATGACAAAACCTTCTGATCCCTTGCGATCCGCTGGTTGAATCGATTTTTCCTGAGCGGCAAGGTTTGTAAAGGAACCGAGCCCCTTTTTGGCCAGCGTCACAAACATTTCATCGGAGATGAAAAATTCCCATACCTTCTGTGCTTCTTTAAGATGCTCCGTTTTTTTGTTGATGCTGAATCCGCTCGCTGTCTCGTAGGCAGGACCACCCAACACTTTTCCTCCCCAGGTAGGGAAGTCTGCCACGGCCCAATCGATTTTTGCTGGAAACTGATCGTTGAATACCCCGATATCCCACGTAGCGGCGGACAGCATGCCGATATTGCCCTCGGAGAACTGGGCGCGGATCATATCGTTGTCATAGTTGCCTACGCCGGGAAAGACGCTGCCTTCCTTATTCACATCAATCCACCACTTCACATACTTAGCAAAAGGCGAAAAGTCAAATTTTCCAGTTACGGCATTCCAGCCTTCCCTGCCATAAATGTCTCCAGAAACAGCTGCCGGATAAATGACATAATACCTCCAGAATACGGTCTGTTTGATCGGCAGACCAAGACCGAACTTCTTACCGCCTCCACTGGCTGTTATCTGTTTCGCATATTGCTGCATTTCCTGCCAAGTCGTTGGAGGCTTCTCTGGATCAAGTCCCGATGCTTTGAACAAATCCTTATTGTAAACTAATTTTAAATTGGTGACGTTCTCAAAAACACGGTCCAGTTCACCATTCTTGGAGGTTGGCGGCGCCGTAAGAGCGGATTTATCAAAACGTTTGCGAATTTCCGGTGTAATCAGGGGATTCAAATCCAGTGGATAATCCGCATTGGCCAGATCGGCCGATATATTATAAGCAATATCCGGAAGCTTGCCGGCATTCAGTGCAAGCTTCAGCTGCTCGTCATAGTTGTCCGAGTAAACCTTATAGTCAATCTGGATATTGTCAGGATTCGTTTCATTGAATTTTTTGATCAGGCTCTCCCTAATCTCAATATCATGCCGCGTGTTGGCCCAAACCTTGATCGTCACTTTTTCCTTAGGCTTTGCATTGTCTACCGCTGGCGTACTGCTGGCATCCTTGCCATTTTTTGCAACAGACGAGCATCCGGCAGACAGAGCCAGCGCCACAGCAGCTATCGTAATCAAACTGCGGCTTCCCCATTTATTTCTATTCAATTGCTTCAACCCCTCACCATGATTTGAATTACAACCTCATTATAGAAAGGAATCCACCCGCAGTTAACCCCTCAAAACTCGTATTTACTGACAAACCAGCCGTGATTATGGAAGCTTTTCCACAAAGGGAAGCAGCAGCTCAAAGCATTTTCCCTGCTCCAGCTTCTTCATCCGCAGGCCGCTATTTTCACCAAAATAGAGCCGGATCCGCTCATGAACATTACGGATGCCAAAGGAATCCGGATCGGGAACCTGCTCGCTGAGCAGCCGCTGTACCCGCTCCTCGTCCAGCACTTGTCCATCATCAAAGACGCCAATGCAAAAGGCATCCTCTGCAGCACGCCAGCCTTCAACCTTGATAAGACTTCCCCCCGCCTGACGGCTCATTCCGTACATAATGGCGTTCTCCACCAGCGGCTGAAGCGAGATTTTCACAATCTCCTGCTGCATGAATTCCTCAGGGATCTGGATGGATATCGTAAACTGCCCCTTGTAGCGGATTTGCTGCATGCCAATATAGTTATTCAGATGCCTTAGCTCCTGCTCAACGGTCACGATATCGACCTGATCCAAGCCCCCTCGAAGAAAGCCGCTTAAATATTCAATCATGCTCGTGAGCTCCCGATCCTTGTGCTCCAGCGCTTTCCACTGAATAGTATCCAGACTATTGTAGAGAAAATGCGGGTTAATCTGATACTGCAGCAGCCTCAGGCGGTACTCCTTCTTCAGCACCTGCTCCTGGCGGATTTCCATTAGCAATTCACGAATCCCGTCATAGAGGACTCCAATTTCATCCGCCCGCATCAAAGGCGGGATGTGCAGATTGGCCCCGTCGCTTTTCTTGCGAACAACGAGCGAGGCTAGCCGTTCAATCGGCCGTGAGAAATTCCGTGCCAGCCGGATGGAGAGCAGCGTCATCCCCAACAGCAGCAGCCCCACCAGACCGATGGTCCATTGATAAACCTTGTAGAGCGGCAGCAGCACCTGATGCCGTGGCACAATGCCGAGCAGCATCCATTCCGACCCAATCGTCCGTATGGAATAGTAGCTATCCCCTTCTGTAAAGCTGTATTCCGGCTTGTAGAGACTCTTCTCTTTAGGAAGACGAAGGATTCTCGACTGGAGCTCCGAATTCTTTTCCGTTCCTGGAGAACGGATTAATTTTCCATTCCCGGCATCGACAATGAGATACTGGCTTTGACCTAGATGCTGTGGCTCCTCCAGCATCGCGCTCATGGAGCTGTAAGGGACGGTAATCAACAGACAACCGTGCAATTGCTGAGCGGCAACACTGCCTAGAGGAACGATCCATGTGAATTCACCCGTTGTTTTATCGTCAGACAGCCAATAAGCGTGTTCAAGCGTTCGTTTGTCCAGGGAAAAGCTCTCAATACGTGCAGCATCTTCTTTTACGGGAAGTCCGTAGCTGGAAAGATAGTGATTTCGGGGCAAGAGAAAGGAAACGCGAAAATCCGCGTTAATATACTTGATATTGGTCAGGTACTGAGATAGCCGGTTGGCCACCTCTATCTGCCTGAGAATAGGGGCTTGCGGATTGGCAAATGCCTGCATCAGCTCTTCATCCTGAAGAAACAGCCCCTCTGCTGTTTGGAATTCCTGATACAGCTGCCCCAGAGGGGCAGCTGTGCGGGATAGGATTAAGTCTGCACTTTCTTCCAATTGTCGGGTAAATAAGTTCGAGGTCACAAGAATATTAACAAGGCCAACAGCCAGAAGCGGCAGGAGGGCCAAAGCGAGCATAAGCAAGAACAGCTTTTGGTGAAACCGGCGGAAAGGAGGGCGGCGCTGCTTCATACAAGAGCCCCCCGATACTCGGAAGGCGTCATGCCATATTCCCTTTTGAACAACTTTACAAAATGCTCTACCTTGTTGTACCCCACTTTATAGGAAACCTCATACACCTTAAGCGTGGGATCCTTCAGCAGCCTGATCGCTGCGCCCATGCGGGCCCGAAGCAAGTGAACACGGAACGTGACCCCCGTTTGCTGCTTGAACAGCTCACTCAAATAAACGGGAGAAAGGCCCAAATCCTCGGCGATGGTGGTCAATTGGAGATCCTGTTCGTATTCCTTGCCAATCCGCTCCAGGGCAAGCCGAATCAAGCGATGGATTCCTTTGCCATGCCGTTGACGGAGCAAATGATGGAT
This sequence comes from Paenibacillus sp. N3.4, assembly GCF_008017805.1. Taxonomy (GTDB): domain Bacteria; phylum Bacillota; class Bacilli; order Paenibacillales; family NBRC-103111; genus Paenibacillus_E. Next base: position 48,298 of record NZ_VRTT01000014.1, read on the forward strand.
TTCATGGGTAAAGAAATACAGAAGCTCCTTGATTTTCGTATGTCCGGAGATGCGCATTCGGAGGTCATCTGTATTCGGCAAGAGACCTTCACCCTGGGCCTGAGCATGCTCCCGTATTGTGGACAGCCATTCAAAACACCAGCGTTCAGCGGCTTTCAGCTCCCATTCCAAGAAGGCAGGAGCCAATTGGTTCAGCCACTCGATCACTCGGTCTGTATCTCCCTGCAGCATCCAACCAATGAGCTCCCCCATAGGCTTCGTCCATTGCATGTAAGCCATTTCGTCACGGGACGGCAAAAGAAAGCGAACCGGATCTTCCGGATTCGCTCCCATATATTCCATCATTTTCTCTGTTTCCCAGAACAATCCAGACAGCTGAAGCGGACTTTGTCCAGGCTCTGAAATCATAATATGTACTTTCTTCTTGGTAAACCGTTCTATAGAGTCATATAGTCGCCGGGCAAAGTTGAGGAGTTCCTCTTGGGAGGATATGCCTCCTGTAACCAACAGCCATTTGCCGAAGGAAAGGCGAATCGGGCAAATAGCCTCGTATTCGGCTATAAGCTCGAACATAACATTCTGCACGGCGAATTGGTCAATTTTGGCAGACTCCATATGACCATGCTGATCAGCCCCATCCAACGTAATCAAGTGCAGCCTCAACTCGCCTTCCAGCAGCCATTTGAGCCCTACCTGAACACATTCCTCTTTCCACTCATAGCTAGGTTGATCTCCTAATATGAGCTCCTGAATGTACTGGGAGCGGATGGATTCCTCGTAATATCGATTGCGACGGTCACGTTTTCTTAACACCTTAAGCTGCTCCAGCCTGTCCACCTGCTTAAGAAGAACCTGCAGCAACTCTTCCGGCTTCGTTGGCTTGAGCAGATAATCGGTCACACCCAATTGGAGTGCCCTGCGGGCATAATCGAATTCACTGTAAGCACTGAGAATGATGAATTGGGTATTCGGCCGATAAGCCTCAGCCCGGGCTATCATCTCTAGGCCTGTCATATCCGGCATCCTGATGTCCGTGATGACGATATCCGGCGATACCGCCCGGATTTGTTCGAGTGCGCTCTCTCCATCCTCTGCTACACTGGCAACAACGAGATCGTATTCTTCCCAAGGAATAATTGTGACTAGTCTTTCCCGAATAAAATGCTCATCATCCACAATCAACACTTTATACATGCTGCATCCTCCGATCTGTCAACCCTTCACAGCACCTTGCGCAAGTCCACCTACAATTTGCCGGTTTAATACAATAAATACAACGAGTACGGGAATGACAGAAATCATCGAACCCGCCAGCAGCAAATTCCAGGCTGCTGCTCCTGAACCCATATTCCGCAGTTCAACCACGCCTACAGTCAGTGTTTTGGTATCCGGATTGCCGATACTCATGACTAAAGGGAAAATATAATTGTTCCATTCCGCAATAAATTCCAACAGGAAAAAAGTAGCGGTAATCGGAGCCATCAACGGCAGTGTCAGTCGGTAAAAACGCTTGAAATAGGAGGCTCCATCAACAATTGCCGCCTCATCCATCTCCTTGCCGAGTGATTTAACGAAACCTTCGTATAGGAAAACACTAGCTCCCAAACCATACAAGGCAGCAAGAGGGATCGTAAAAATACTGTTCGTCAACCCCCAATCCACAGCGAGCTTGAACTTGGGAAACAAGGTCATCGGACCCAGGCTAACGAACATCACCCCGATAATCAACAGAGAGAGCAGCCGTTTGCCGGGGAATTGGGTTCTGGCAAAAACATACCCAGACATCGCTCCCATAAACACACTCAGCCCAGAGCTGACCGTAGCAAATATCACCGAATTATAGAAATACAGGGAGAAATTCAGCTCTTTCCATACCTCCGAATAGTTGGAGAATACCCACTTCCGGGGTAGCAAGCCGCCACCCGTAATCAGCTCCTGATTGGATTTGAAGGAATAAAACAAGACGTAAAGCACCGGAATCAATGTTAGGATAGCGACGACAGACAAAATTACATACTTTAACCACTTTAACAGATATTTCACCTTGCTGTCCTCCTTAATTATGATAATCCATTTTCTTGGTTAACTTAAAGTAACCTATCGATATCACGACCAGGATAAGTGCGGTAAACACCGCCACCGTCGCCCCATAGCCATAATTGGTGCCAGCATCTCCTCCAAAAAACTGATGAAAAATATACAGGAAGGTCAGCTCGGTAGCGTTGTTCGGTCCACCATCTGTTAGGACGAGAAAGGGTCCCATCGACTTGAGGGTTCCTAGAATAGACAGGAACAAAATCATCTGCAGAATCCGGCCCATCATCGGAAGGGAGATATAACGCACCCTGGTCCACCCTGTAGCGCCATCGATATCAGCGCTTTCATAGACATCCTTCGGAATGCTGGTCAGACCTACAAGTAAAAGCAGCATATTGATCCCAAAATTCTGCCAGGCGTCTAACACCATCCCGCTAACAAAAGCTGTCCACCCGCCTGACAGGAAGGCAATGGGTTGATCGATCAGGTTTAGAGCGAGCAACAGTTGATTGAGCCCCCCATTGTACGGGTTCAACAGGATATAAACCACCAAGGCCATCGTTGAGGCCGGCAAAATATAAGGCATAACAAACATAGCCCGAAACGCATTTTTCCCTCTCAATTGCGAGCTGAGGAGCAAGGCCAGCATAAAGGCTAGAGGCAGCTCAAGGATAATTTTCAGGGAGAACAGCGCCTGCTTCCAGAGACTTGACCAGTAGATTTGATCATCCATTAGTCTGCGGAAATTAGCCAGCCCTGTAAACCGTTCCGGTCTAACCCCATCATAGTAATAAAAAACGTATTTAACCGCCCAAGCTATCGGGTATAAGGAAAAAAGAACAAAAAAGCAAACAGGAATCAGCAGCATGAGGTAAGCTGCGCCATACTTTCTCCAAAAGAGTCGAAAGGGGTTTAGGGCTCTCACACTTACAGCCGGAGTGATGTCAGACTTTACGGATAAATCAGTCATCCCTTCTGTCCTCCTTTTACTCCATCTGCAGGCAGAAGGCCTCGCAGCAGCAACGAGGAACTCCAATGCTTCACGCTAGTATTCATGGGTATGACCCCCTTCTTTGTATTGGTAACGCCATTATAGCACCCCCCTTTTCCACTATCCCCCCCTTAAACTTTATAAATACTGCACATAACAGAAGAAATTGTGGGACCGGGATTCATTCCCTTCCAAATACCCCCACAAAGTGGAAGGGAATCATGCTTTTGGCCCAAATGGCGCTAAAACGATTTAGGAATAAATAAGGGGCATAACGGAAACCTTAAATCCAGTAACTTCATTAATTTGACGGACCAAGGAGGTTGACTAATGGTAAAGTTTATCTTGTTAGCAGTTTTAGTGATGGTGTCAGGCTGTACGGCCAATAACAAAATGACGGAAAAGCAAGTGACTCCTAAGCAAACACAAAGTTCAACTCAGGCTCACACTGCTGCACCAACACCTAACCTAACACAGGCATCATCAACTGCTACATCGCGTACAGGGAAAGAATCTATTACAATAAAAGAAGCACCAAACGGAATTCCTTCGAATGTGTGGGATTTGATTCAAACACCAGCTGGAAATCCAGCATATCAGGCACCGACTGGAAATCCAGCAATTCAAGTACCGACTGGAAATCCAGCAATTCAAGTACCGACTGGAAATCCAGCAAATCAAGCACCAACCGGAAATCCAGCAAATCAAGCACCGACCGGAAACCCAGCAGTTCAAGCACCGACTGGAAATCCAGCAAATCAAGCGCCGACCGGGAGTCCTAAAGGAAAGGCACCGACAAAACCAGCAGGACAGGCACAGCAAGGTAACCAAGGTTCAACCCAATTCGCGCAACAGGTTCTGGACTTAGTCAATCAAGAACGCTCTAAAGCAGGATTAAGTTCGCTCAGTATGAGTGGAGAATTGTCAAAAATGGCTATGGTCAAGGCGAAGGACATGTCCAACAATAATTACTTTGATCATAATTCTCCAACACATGGATCCCCTTTCGATATGATGAATGAGTTCGGAATCACCTACAACTCAGCGGGAGAAAACATCGCAAAAGGGCAAAGCACCCCTACCCAGGTTATGAACGATTGGATGAATAGCCCAGGGCACAAAGCAAATATACTTAATAGCAGCTATACCCATATCGGCATTGCTTATTACAACAGTGAATGGGTTCAGGAATTTACTGGGTAACCGTGGGTTAAGCCCGTATCTTTTATCCAAAATAAAAGCTCTCTAGGACATTCTTGTCCCTGAGAGCTTCTTGTAGGTGGGCCCGTGTTGACTAATCTTATGGCTTCATTTATCATTTTAGATACATTTAAATGTAAGTGTAGGAGAACTAAAATGGCCAGAAACAAATTTCCGGAAATTACAAGAAAGAGAATTATGGAGTCTGCTGTTAAACTTTTTACGCTGAATGGCTGGAACAATGTATCGATTCAAGATATTGTAGATGATGTAGGAGACATTACTCGAGGTGCTTTCTACCATCATTTCAAATCAATCTCAGATATCATTCAGTCCATCACCAAAGAGATGTTGATCGAACAAAATGTTTTCAAAGATATCCATGATTTAGAAAACTTGAATGCCCTAGATCGTTTACGACAAGGAATTTCGTACTCGATTCTACAAAGTATCAAAAACGAAGACCTATCAACCGTTTCTCGCAAAATGAATTCAGCTGAATTTGTTTTTAGCCGCATCACAGAAGGTACGAGGGTTGTTGCGCCAGGTATTCACAAAATCATTGAAGAAGGTAATAAAGACGGTTCAATCCAAGTTGCTTACCCAAAGCAAACAGCAGAAATCTTTACGATGCTTTTTGATATCTGGATGAATCCAGGAATCTTTCATGTCAGCCGAGAAGAATTTGTTCAAAAAATTGCGCATATCGGCTTAATGTTTGAGGGAATTGGCATGCCAATTATCAATGAAGAATTGAAAGGTGTATTTCTGAAGTTGTTTGATAACGCGCAGGAACAATAGACTACTTTAGGTAGTTTATTATTTTGTTAATTTACATTCATTTGAATGTAAAAAAAAAAATTTACGCACATACATTCAATTGTATGTATATGGAATGGAGCTTCTATTATGAGAAACATAGAGATTATTTTTGTAGTCATACTGATACTATCAAGCATTTTAATGGTTTTTAAACAACGTGGTTTAACAAAGTATACGATCATCATTTATCGTTGAACTATTTATTTTTATTATCAACTCTTATTACAATCGGGGCAAATTGGCGCTTGATACCTGCTTATATCGTAACAGTGCTTTTAACACTGCAGGTTTTTATCAAACCGCGCAACACCAATGTATCCAAAAAATGGGGAGTACAACTATCAGCAGGAGCAGGTATTGCTGTAGCAGCTATTGCCATGATAACAGTACCAACACTTTTTCCCATACTCACATTTCCAAAGACTACGGGAGAGTATGCGGTAGGTACTCAAGCCTTTCATCTTGTTGATCACAATCGAAAAGAATTTGTCGTTCCAAATAGTCAAGTATATCGTGAATTGATGGTACAGGTTTATTATCCAGCTGAAAAAGGAACAGGCACACCTGCCCCTTATTCTGAGAATATCCATGCATTAACTCAACAATTATCGGCTACACAAGGATTCCCCTATATCGCAACAACTCATTTAGGATTGACAAAGACACATTCCTATAAAGATGCCACACCCTTACAAGCATCTAAAAAGTTTCCACTTCTTTTATTTGCACATGGCATGAGCCTGTATAGTCAACAAAACACCTTCCAGTTGGAGGAGTTGGCGAGTCACGGTTATGTAATCGTTGCACTTAACTTTACCGGTGACGCGGCAACAACAGTCTTCCCAGATGGGAAGCAAGTTAATTTTACACCCATTGAAAACACAATTACTTTTTTAAACAATCGGATTAAGCTTTGGGAACAGGATGCTGCTTTTGTTTTAGATGAAGTAACCAAAGCTGATTTTGATCATACCTTTAATCCAATTGCTAAATTAATAGACTATGACCATATCGGTATGTTAGGTCATTCTTTTGGCGGTGCTACTTCAGCTCAAATGTTGGTAAAGGATGATAGAATAAAAGCAGCAATTGATATGGATGGCGGATTGTATGGTGACCCTATGCCGGAAGCTGGACCTGGAAAGCCATTTATGTTGATGAATGCCGAGGCTTCTATTAAGTTCATGAAGGAGGCGTATGGCGGGGAACCAGGAAATAGAGATGAATTATTTGTAGAATCCTATTTGAGAAATAAGACAATTGAAAGACCTGGTGTTTATACAACTATAATTCCTAAAACCAATCATGGCAGTTTTACGGACTTAGCAGCTATTTCACCCATTATTAATGAACCCGAGGCAGATGTAAACTCGATTTTTCAATTGATTAATGAAATGGCACTTGGCTTCTTTGATAAAAATTTAAAGGGAATAAATGAAAATAAACTGAAAGAAATTCAGGAGAGTCATCCTGAAATCAACTTAACGAGATACTAAAAAGTGTAATCGTATTGTGGTGCTGGCGAAGCCTTATGAAAACCTATTCTTCGCCAGCACCATATACATGTCAATTTAACGGATTTGGATTACTCGCCACGTAAACCCTTACCCCACAAGATTGCGTTAGCCCCAATCCAATCCCTCTTAAACAATTCCAGCTCTGCATACTCACTCGTTACAATCCATAAAGACGCCAAGGCTTGTGTCCTCCGAAAAAGCGGGCAACCTTTCTGTGCGATTCCACAGCATGAATTTTCAGATCGGGTACCTCTTCGCCCGGGTACAGAATCGCTTCTTCCCCTTTACCCAAATCCAATATGATTTCGTCTTCACCATCTTTCAAATCTACGGTGTGCTCGATAACGTTAGTACGCATTATCTTCCAACCAACAATACCGTTCCAGCCCGTCTTGATTACGCACGGCTCTCCGGCCAAGCTCTTCACCCGGATAAACTGGGTTTCACCATCTCGGCGCATCGCGCTGACTAAGAAGGCACCTTCAGTCCGCAGATCATGAAATGCCGTCTCTCGCCACTCGTCTGGCACCGCCGGGAATACCCGTATCTTGCCACCCCAACTTTGAAGCAGCATATCGTGGATCGCTTCGGCGCCGGCGAGCGGCGTTTCGATAACCGGACCCGCTTCCTTATACATCGTATTCGGTTTAATGATCATCAGCAGCGATTGTAAATACCGCAAAGCCTCATTGCCCCAGCCGAGTGTGGCAGCGATAGAAGCAGCGCCTGTCATACTGAAGCCGCGCAAGTCGCCTTCCTTCCCGATCCAATGGCGAAGTGAGGTGGCAATCAGTTCCCGGTCCTCCTCACGCTCGCAGCCAATCAAATGCAGCGGGAAAATGGCGAGAAGATGACTGAAATGCCGGTGTCCGTATGCGAGCGGTGTGTCTTGCCCGATCATAAAACCAGTTTCATCTACAGGTAGAGGAGTCAGCTTTTCCAGAACTTCCTTCCATTTCACGCGGAGCGGATCTTCCTCCGTCAATCGATCACAAATCTCCAGAAGTGTTTCGCAGCCCCAACGCAGCAAAGCGAGATCGTAATGGCAGTCACGTACCTTAGTTCGCATAAATGAGCCATACTCGGGTGAAATGGTTGGCGGAAGATGAAGCCAGCCGTCGTCGCCTTCTTCCAAGATGTGAAGATAATAATTCACACTTCTGCGCAATAGGGGGAATAAGATGGTTTTCAGCATCTCATCATCCATGGAATACCGATACTGCCGCCAAACGTTATGGCAAATCCAATTCAAATTCCCAATTTCATCATCCACCTCTGCCCGTAGATCGTAGCTGCAGCTGCGGCCAAGTCCAGCGGAGTCGTGTCGGAAGGGCTCGGGAACGTTATTGATTAGATTTTCCTTGTTTTCTTCTAAAGTTCGAACAAGTGAGGCCCCGATGTCCAGTCGATTGGCCGTATAGACGGGGGAATAACTCATTTGTACATTCATATTGAACCAAACGCCTGGCCATGGTGTCGAAGTAAGCCATGGGCCTTGATTATCAATCAACAGTTGATCGGCTCTCGTAGCCGAAGCCAATTTGTACATTTGAATCCAGTAAAAGCTTTGGAGCCGCCCGTCGGGAATCGAAACGAAGCTTTTCCGATAATAACGATGCCACCACTGGCGATGAGCTCGCACCCATTCGTCGAAGTCCATATTAGAAGCTTGATTAACCGCGTCCACAGCCTCTATCATTGCAGCTTCGTCATGCCCTTTGATAATCGTCATAAAGAATACCCGACAATTCGGAGACGTTTGAATTTCCCTCCAGGCTGTTACACACCCTTCCTCCGAAGAATATCGCTGAATGCAAAAGCTCACGCCATCTTTATCCGCTTTTTCCACTTCGGTAGCAGGTATAAACTGATTTAAATTGAATCCGTCGGCATTTTTCAGCACGTGATCGACTTCTGGATAGGGATACCACGAAAATTGTGTGCCGTTCTCTCCTTCCGATGTCTCGATCTCGACGGCCATGACCGGTACCTCGCTATGAACAATAGAACGGAGATTAACCTCACCGCGTGTCGTCGTCAGATTGGCGCGAAGTTCAGCGTTCCATAAGTCAACTCGCATACTCGTCGGGTGATAAATCATACCTTCCATCTCCAGGTCAAGCTCACCAATCGGCACGCGTGGGGGGAAGCCCGGTCGGTCAGTCCGGCTTGCCGTCACATCTGTGCGTCCCGCAACAAAGCGCAGCACATGCCGCTTCTTTGCATTTTCCTCCCCGTATATCATCGAACCGATCGAACCATTGCCAATGAAGGCACCTTCATCCCAACTGACTGGCTTGACGACCCATTCCATATCATTTTCTGCCATGAAACGTTCCCATTCCACATTGAGCACCATTCGCGCTGTCTCCATGTCGTGCATAACAAGCACCTTCCTCTAACCCTTAATCGCTCCGATAAGCGCACCTTTGACGAAATATTTCTGAAGGAACGGATAAACGAGCAGAATCGGCACCGTTGCCACAATGATGGTCGCGTACTTCAAAGTAGCCGAGAGCATCGCAGAGGCACCGTCGGAGGCACCTAAGTTCGAGCTTGCTTCCCCTTGAAGTAAAATTTCGCGCAGCACAAGCTGCAGCGGATACAGTGACCGATCCTGCAAGAAAATCATGGCATTAAACCATGAGTTCCAATGGCTAACGCCGTAATACAATAACATAACGGCAATAACGGGCATGGATAACGGTAAAATAATCCGGAACAAAATGACAAAGTCGTTCGCCCCATCCATCTTGGCCGACTCCTCCAAAGCATCCGGAATCGCTTCGAACGCCGTTTTCATAAGAATAAGATTAAATGTGTTGATCGCTTGCGGAATAATGAGCGCCCACAAGGAATCGATCAGCCCTACCCCTTGAATCGTCAAATATAGAGGGATCAGCCCTCCGCTGAAAAACATCGTAAACACGATAAACAGCATCAAAGGCTTGCGGTATTGCACGCTTTTTCGCGATAATGCATAGGCACCGAAAGCCGTAAGCACAATATTGATAAAAAGACCTACGAAGACAACAAAGAACGTATTGCCGTACCCTTTCAGAATCATCGGATTCCGAAACACATTCGTATAGGCGTCGAGTGAAAATCCAAGAGGACGCCATAAAAGACCTTTGTGCCCCATCAAATTTCCGGCATCACTGACAGAGGCGAACGCCACAAACACAATCGGATATATCGTAACTACCATAAGTAAGGTCAAGAAAATCGTATTGATGTAATCGAAGCTCTTTTCCGGTATTGTCGCCCGGTTCAGCATGTCAAACTCCTCCTCTTTACCACAGGCTCGTATCGTTGAATTTGCGGCTTAACCAGTTGGAACTAAGGAGCAGGATAAAATTGATTACAGAGTTAAACAAGCCGACCGCCGAGCTGAAGCTGTAATTGAAATCCTGTAGACCAGCCCGGTACACATAAGAAGATATAATGTCAGCCGTTTCATATGTACCTGGATTGTAAAGCAAAATGACTTTCTCGAACCCGACGTTCATCATCCGTCCGACCTCCAAAATGAGCAGGATGATGATCGTTGGCATCAATCCGGGAAGCGTCACATTCGTCATCTGCTTCCACCTGCCGGCACCGTCTATTTTCGCCGCTTCGTACTGCTCCTGATCAATGCCGGTTAAGGCCGCCAAAAAGATGATCGTTCCCCAACCGATATGCTGCCAGACACCCGACGATACATACACGGAACGAAAAAAGCTCGGTTCGAGCAAAAATGTGGTTCGCTCCCCGCCGAAAAAAACAATCAAGTCATTGATTACGCCATCGCTGGTGGTGAAATCTTTGATTATTCCGCAAATGACAACAAGTGAAATAAAATGCGGCATATACGTGACGGTCTGCACTGTACGTTTAAATAAAGCATTTCTCACTTCATTGAGAAGAAGGGCCAACACGATTGGTGCTGGGAATCCGAACACCAGCTGGTAGAAGCTAATAAGTACCGTATTTTTTATTGTCCTCCAGAAATATGGACCGGTAAAGAATGCTTGAAAATGCTCAAACCCCACCCAATCGCTCCCCCAAATGCCGAGCCGTGGCGAAAAATCCTTGAATGCAATAATCGCGCCATACATCGGTGCATAATGAAAGATGACATAATACAGTAGAACGGGAAACAGCATCACATACAGTAGTTTGTTTTTCCTAATATCCATAAATATCCCAAATTGGGATCGCTTTTTCGGTATGTAGGGAATTACTGGTTTAGGATTGATCGCATTCATTTCTCTTCTCCCTCTCTATCCTATGGCTAACTCCTTACAGGTAAATACAGCCGCCGTCTATTCCTTCGTATTCACCTGCAAGACGCCATTAAGGCTTTAGCGTTTATTGTAGCGGTCGAGAGCATCCTGATAAATTTTCGTCACCTTGTCGATACCCATTTCATTAATGCGTTTTACGTACTCATCGAACTTTTCAATGGGTTCCTTGCCCATAACGAATTTCATGAACATTTCTTCTTTATAGCTGGTAATCGCTGTGTTCAATTTCGCAACTTCCTTGCTTTCGTCTATTGTCGGAGTGATGAATAGCGGCATAACATGCTTGACAGCGTCCGTTTCACCCCAAATTTTGATAGCTTCGTCCTGCTCCTTGAACGTGTTAAAGCTCTTTCTGCTGTCTCCAAGAAACGGACCGTTCGGCTTCGTATACTGAGAAACCATTTGTTGAAGATTAAACTTCTCATTTTTGGTGATTTTCTCGCTAAATGTAGGGACACCGTTATCCATCTTATAGCTTTCGCCTTCAATGCCGAAGTTGAACAGCAGGCTGCCTTTTTCACCGTAAGCATAATCCAACCATTTAACTGCGAGCTCGGCGTTCTTCGTGTCGCCCGCTACCGCTTTGCTGACGTTCGGGTTGTACTTGAAATCACGCTGCCCAATAAAAGCGCGTTCCCCTTTTTTCAATGTCGGATATGGGGCTGCAACCAGTTGGAATTTCGGGTTTTTCTTCTTCCCCGTATCCATCCATCTGCCCATGCCGCCACTTAAAAGTCCTACGGTTGCGCCTGCACTGTCACTCATTAATTTGTTGTCAAGCGATTTGGAATCCGTGTTGAGTGCGAAATCTTTATCGAGCAATCCTTCCGCGTACCATTTACGCAGCAGCGTCAAAGCATCCTTAAACTGTGGATCGACAGGTCCGTATTTCACTTTCCCTTGATCATCAATATAGAACCTATTTGCCGTTTTGAAGGCGCCTATGAATGCGTCCTGAATGTTTAGCTCGTTACTATAAAGGGCAGTAAATGGTGCGGATGCACCTTTCTTCTCTTTGAACGCCTTTAACACTGTATACCATTCGTCGATCGTCGTGGGAACCTGTAGATTCAATTCATCCAGCCAATCCTTGCGGATCATCGGACCCCGGAATACCAAACCATTATCTGCACGGATCATCGGAAATGCGTAATATTTGCCGCTGTCCGTTTTGATCATCTTGTCCAATTCCTTGTCTTGCTGAAGTAATTTCTTCAAGTTGGGCGCATTCTTGTCAATCAAATCATTGAGCTGCAGAATGACTTTGTCTGCGATTGCTTTCTCCGGTCCACCCGGATAAGCAGCGTTCCCGTTCCCACCACCGCCACCGCTCCAATTGTATTCGATGACATCAGGCAATTTATTGGATGCAATCAACAGATTGAATTGATCCTTCGATTGTCCATCCGCTGGATGTGTATATTTCACTTTAACGCCGGTTTCTTTTTCCAGTTGCATACCAAACGGCGATTCGGCCAAATTCGGGAAAAATGCGGGCAAGTTCGTATCCATCTGTTCCCAAGACGTTAACGTTTCTTTCGTAGAGATCGGGTACTTACTCACCGTCGTTACCGGCGTTGTAGTCGGTTTCGTTGTGGTGTCCTTTACACTCGTATTCTCTTTCGAGCATGCGATTAATAAACTGGATGCCGCCACAACGACGCTAACTGCAATCGTTAAAGATTTGCTTTTCGAATTATTACTCATGTGAATCCCCCTCATATGAACTGGTCCTATGCACTTCGGTGCATCGTGGTTTTATTATGTTACGAAAAACGCTAAACGGATATCGTTAAAACCGAAACTGCATCATTAAAATCGATAAAAGACCACCATCAATTCCCGCAATCGCTATGTAAAAAACGGAAAAGCCGCGCAAGCATGCTTGTACGACTTTTCCATTTGCGATTCAGCGTCATTGAATGTCTTTATACTTGCCTGGCGTTATCCCCTCGAATTTTTTGAAAATCCGGTTGAACGTATTGATGTCGGTGTATCCGACTTTCTTGGCAATTTCCGCTACCGACAATGTTTGTAGGGAGAGAAGCTTTTTCGCTTCCTCCAATCGGGTTTTACTGATGAAATCAAGCAGTGCTTCTCCCGTCTGCGCTTTAAACTGCTTGGACAAATAGGATGGGGTCAGCCCGAACTTTTCACCCACCATCGATATGTTAAGGTTTTCCTCGCTGTAATTGTTTATTACGTACTCGATCACCTGCTGGCTGAGTTGGTTGTGCTCCTGCCCACGATCCTCTTGGATGGATTGGCACACCTGCTTCAGCACATCCCGAATTTGCACCTTCATCTCCTTGATACTTTGGCAGCCCATCAATCGATCGATCTGATTCATTTGCTCTATAAGCTCTCGCTTGTCGCTGCTCGTTCCGATTTCATCCATCGTTTTCAGCAAAGTGCCGATTAGGTCGAACATGAGACACTTGGCGAGCGGTACGGACAAGGATGCATCCGACACGTTAATCTCGATGATTTCATTAATCATTGCATTCGATTTGTCATAATCGCCCGTCTTCACGAAATTAATCAACTGATGCTCCACATGCAGCGGATAGTAGTAGCTTCTGGATTGCCGTATTGTTTCGGAACTTGGTAAACTATCATACCGGATAATCTCGCCGCTTCCCATGACAAGCCGGTACTCCAATGCCGCCAGCGTTTCCTGATAAGCTAAGGGGATCCCATACAAGTCCTCATGAATGCCGCTAATCGCCACGGTCAAATGGACATGGAAGTTGTCGAGCAAGAATGATTTCACCTGCACCGCGATTCTTTTCAACTCTTCCATATCTGGTTCCGTTCCGAAATTAACGATGCATGCTTGCATATCGTCCATTTCCGTAATAAAGGCGTGATTGTGATTACCAATCACTTCCTCTGCCACGTTCATAATAATAAAATGAAGCATCTTCACCTTCTGAGGAGCGGCATAATCGTCAATCTCAAGCTTACCGAAATGTTCAATATGGAACAGCAGAACGGCGAAATGCGGCGAAGCTATCCGGATATCGTGGGCCGCGAGCGATTCGTGTATGGGAACATTTTGTTCCAAACGGCCCTTCAGCAATCCTTGAAGAAAATGGGAACGGATAGCGTCACGATGCTGATGCAACCGCCTGTCTATCTGTTCCTTTTCCGCAAACGTATTATTCAACGCATCCTGTAAAAATCCGTATTCATTAGAACCCTCATCAAAGGAAATCCCTGATTTCACCGAGAAGCTCCGTATCAACAGGTTGATCGGTATATAATTTTTTCTCAGAAACAGGAAAGTAACAAGTCCGCCAATGAACAGGCTCAACAAGACACTAGCGTAGATCAACTTCTTCATATACTTCATCTTGTCGTCAAAAAGCTCAGCGGGAATCAACGAGACATATTTCCATCCAGTATTGGCCGAGGTTGTGTAAGAGATGGCAATCTGTTTGCCAGAGTCATTGTCATAATAGAAACCTGTTTTCCCAGTGAGCTTGTCGTAATTGAGAAAGTCTGGGCTATGTTCAAAGCCGGTCGAAGCGACCAGACGGTTTTCCTTATCCAGAACGGCTATCTTTGTTTCTTCCGTAGGTACGATATTTTTGAGCAGTTTCGAATCCTTAATCACAAATAAGATGACCGCGCCTGATTGATCTGTATTGGTAAGGATGACGGATTTAGCATACATAACGGCTTTAACAGAATGACTATCCTCCCTTAACGTTACAGGAACGTATTCTTGGATGTACCGCTTGTCGAAAAATTTCATCCATTCCTCGTAGCTCATCCCGTCCTTCTCGCGTACGGTTTGGAACAGCTTGCGGCTGTCCGTGTGATCACGAGTGGATATCACGGTGTCGCTGTTTCGGTAGTAGATGTATATTTGCTCGATAAAGTCATTCGCTGTTTGATACACCTGAAGATCGTTGGCAATGCTGACCAGATCGTAATAGTCGTTGTCCGTTAACGGCCTTGCCGAATTAATGAAACCGGTCACCCGTTTGCTGAGTGCGATTTCCAAACTTAACCGTTCAATACCCCCAAGACTGTTGTCGATCGCCTGCTCCATCTGCTCCAGAGCCGAATTATTGGCACGGTTGACTTCCGATTCCACCACATGCCAGGCAGCGACATACAAAATCCCACTGATCATAATCGGCACAAGCAGCACCGAAATATAAGAAGTGAGCCAAGTAACGATTACGCTGCGCTTGTTGAAACGAATTCGAGTACGACTCATGTGCACTAACCCCTCATCACCTTGTTGTAACTGCTTTCATTCCCATTATACCGAAAATGATGAGGGAAAGAAGAAATTTTCCCTTTGATCAACTTTACAACCAAAGCAGCGGTTGGCGGATGGCCATATTTCGGCGTACCTCCGAATTCGCCGGGTTTTTATCCAGCATGCGCCACAGATTCACTAACCTGTCTGACTCGTAAGCGAGCCCTGTGAATAATAGAAACGACATCCCAACAGGCCACTCTGCAAAGTGCTCCACATCCTGCCGATAAGGCCACTCTGATTTCCTTTCCAAATAAGGAAGCAAAAAGTCGATCCCCTTTCGAACTCCCCTCCCATCGGATAGCTGGTATTCCCATAAGTTGTCGTCGGGAGTCGATAAGATATGGCACAAGGTGACCAGATTATCCAGTGCGAAAATGGCATATGCGTAAGGCTTTGTTCGCGCCAGCTCTCTGGGCAAACTGCCATTCACATCCATTTGCTCAGGCAGCAGACGGGTCTTGAATTGTTCTTTGCAGTACGCGAGCATAGCTTGGTCTCCATTCATCTGTGCAAATGCGGCTGCTTGAACAAACCAGCAGATTCCATGATTATTGGTCTCGTCCCTTTCTTCAATCCCTTGATGGTGCGTGCTCATCCATTGCAAATAACTGGAGAACCATTCCACGAGCCCAAATCTCGTCGACTCCTCCATGCATAAGGCCCCTTGTAAAGCTTCTAAGGCGACCGTAATATCGATCAAATGAAGCGTATCGATAATCCCGATTCCCCTTCCGTGGCATACGCCAGGAACCGCTTGGGCATACAGCAAATGCGGATTCATTCGTGTCCATTCATCGAGGAAAAATGATTTCAAAAGCTGCACCGCTTTTGCCGCATATCGTTCGTCCTTCGTGATCCGATACGCAGAAGCCAATTTGGCCACATGCGTCCTCATGAGTCGCAGCATGCTCCGATGATGGCCGAAATTGCCGGGATTGCTCTCCCCGTCGCGTCGAACGTACGGAAGTCCGTCTTCCGTATCCGGATCTGGCCACCAATAGTCTCCGTTCGAATAATAATCATGGATACCTCCGGAGCTTCTGGGGGCAATCTGATCTGTTATTTGTATCATAGGGGATTGAAGAGATTCCTCTGCTTCTCGGACAATCCCCTCTATATCGAAGTAATGTTTCCAATATTCCTTGCTTATCTCCAAGACTCTCATCATCATCAAACTCCTCTTGCTTCTCCGAACAGGCAATAAAGACAACAAAGTCGGCCCCTCTTGGATAAGCCGTCACTGTTGTCTTCATGCAACTACTGAACCCGCATTTTCCAAAATGGATCATTAGGTTTAAGCCATTCGAGATATTTACAAACTTTTCTTTAAGAATACTCCCCTGCAGGACATTTCGTCTACATTACAATAAAAATAGACACCAAAATTTCTGATGTCTACAGCTGTCTACAATTTTGTCCAAAGTAAAAGACTTGTTCTATAATAAATAGGGGAATCTAGGCTAGATTCGTGATTGTAAATATCCGATGGCTTGTTGAATCTTAGGCCTATGCTCTACGGACGAATACCACCGAGGCACGCCATGCCTCTGGGCATAGTCTTCCGCGAGCCCTTCATTTCGCCGCATGACAGCGACGAGCTCCGAATGCTCGGCTTTCTGAAAGCCAGGTCCACTCTTCACTTCCGTGACATTGCCGCACCCGATGATGCCAAAGCGTATATTTTTCATAGGTCGTTTTACTCCTCGCTTCAAAGTAAACCGTTACCATTTATTGTAACACGGTTGTATGATTAAGCGCATGCCTGTTCTTGTCCCCCTACACATGGATTATTTGGTTAAGACTCGCACTCGGCTTCCTTCCAATAGCGGTACACTGCTTTCGATGATCACAGACATCTCTTTGAACAAGCCTTCGCTGAGAGCGGCGACATGCTCATTGGAGCTATCCACGGTAACGGTCCTGCGAGTGGCGTAGAAAGCGTTGCCTAACGGACCTTTTCTTTCCTCGATCATGTAGACATACGTGCCAGTATGATCTTTCCGAATAGCGGCACTTGAGATGAGCAATGTGTCGGCTTTTCCTTTTTTAGTTACAGTGACTTCTGCCCTCTCTCCACTTACAAGCGATGGGTCCTGCAACAGGACCGTCAACCGAGAAATCCCTAACTCTGCTGCGGAATCGGCTTGTACCAGACTTGCAGCTTTCCCCTGGGTGACGCGATTGTTTTGCTTAGGAAGATAAACGTCCATTACTTCGTTAACTGTAAGACTTTCGGCTATTTCTGAAGGAATTTGCAATTCAAGCTGAAACCCACTCTGCGTATTAGTAAGTCGGATATCTGGTACCCCTGCGCCTGCGGATAACCCTTCTTTGGCATTCACCGCTGCAACAATTCCATCGAAAGGAGCCTTCATGACCTGATACGAGCTAAGCCTTGCCTGCAAGTCGAGTATTTTTTTTTGTTGCAGGTTGATATCGATCTTGCTAATTTCCAAAGCAGCCTTGGCGGCAAGGATAGCCCCCTTATCTTCGTTGCGCTCCGATTGGATATAATCGTACTCCAACTTCTCTACCGAAAACTGGAGTTTGTTCAGCTCAGTCTGCTCCAGTACAAGTTGTTGCTCAGCTTCGTCATTGCTGTATTGTACAAGCGGCTGTCCTTGCTGGACAACGTCTCCTACCCGTACTAGCACCTTCTTAACGTTCCAACCGGCCTGTCCCGTTAGTTCTCTGACTTCCACTGGCTTGATGATATTGCTACCTTTAAATGTTTGATCCAACGGTCCCTGATTCACCGCTTGCGTTGTCACTTGCGGCAGCGTCAAAGCGTATAGCGTGTTGCTGAGTAAGGTGCAGATCACTAGGAAGGCGATCAGTACGCCGGTAATTCGACGAAGCCAGCGTTTCCGGCTTACGAAGCTTTCGTCGTTCATCTGTAATTCCAATTGGATTCCTCCTGCTCTTTATCCCTTTATCCCTTTATCCCGGAAAGTTGAATCCCTTCTATAAAATGCGTTTGCGCATGCAAAAACAGTACAACGATCGGACTCATAAATAACACAGACGCAGCGAAGATGACACCCCGAGCTTCCTTGCTAATCTGTGACAAATAAAGCGATAACGGCTGTTTGGTCACATCCTGCAAAAAAATGAGTGGCTGTTCGACCATATTCCAATAATCGACGAACAACAACATCGTTAATGCGGCTAAACCTGGTTTCACGAGCGGCAAAATAATTCGGCCGAATATCGTGAAGTGTCCCGCCCCGTCCATTTTGGCTGCTTCCATTAACGAGCTTGGAATATGGAACATAAATTGGCGCAGCATGAATACGCCGAACGCACCGAAGATGCCTGGTAAGATGATCGCAGCCCTCGTGTTCAGGAGCCCCAGCTCATCGAGAATAATATAATTCGGTACCAGCGTAACTTGGAACGGCATAAGCATCGTCAAAAGATAGAACAAAAACCATTTATCCCTCCCTCGAAAGCGTAGCTTGGCAAACGCATATGCCGCTAGCGACGCAACAACGATCTGTCCGACGATAATCGGAACTACCATGCCTACCGAGTTCCAGAACATATGAAGAAACTTCGGATTTCGCACTAGCACTTCTGCATATTGTTCAAAGGATACCCAATCGGGAATCCATTTCAGATTCACGAATACATCCTTTTCACCCGCTGCCTCATCCGTCATCTCACCGAGGAGATCATAATTCAGCCCTATCTCATGTTCCGTCATAAGTGAATTCGTTATAGTCAGCACGATTGGAACTAGCGTTAACAGCGCCCCTATCCCTAATAGGAGGGTCAATCCTATCGTAAGCAAATGACGCTTCATTTGCTCCATCCCTCCTCTCACTCCATAAACGACTGGAACCGACGCTCCACAGCCAGCAAAATGAACACCAGCATCAGGATGCAGCCGACCATGAGCGTGGCAGCAGCTGTGAGCTTTTGAATATCCAGCGAAAAAAACATATTGTTCATATAGTGCTGCAGCATATAGATGCGGTCATACGGATAATCGCCCGCAAGAAAGTAAGTTTCTCGAAACACTTTAAACGAATTTATAATCGAGATCAGTACGACAAAAATCATCGTAGGCGTCAAATATACGAGTGTGATATGAAACAACTGGCGCAGCCTGCTCGCCCCTTCGATCCGTGCCGTCTCATAATAAGAGGTAGGAACCGCTTGAAGTCCAGCCAAAAACAAGATCATGTTATACCCGATGTTTTTCCATATATACAAGAACACCAGCACCCCCATTGAACCTTCCGATTGCAGCCAATCTATCCGTCCCCACTGATGGCTATGCATCCAAGCATTCAAGGTACCGTTCCAATCGAAGAAGATTTGCCAAACCATAATAATAGAAGCGACTGGCACGACGAGCGGTAAAATAAAAGACGTCTGCAACCAATTCCGCATAGGCAGCCGTCGATTCAATAGGAGGGCGAGGGATAGGGACAAAATAATAAGCAGCGGGACGCTCACACCCGTGAAAATCAAGGTATTCGTCGCAGCTTTGTGAAACGACTTGCTGCTTAGAAGCGCAGCATAATTGTCGATGCCAACAAAAGATCCACCGAGCGTTGAGTCTGTAAAAGAATAAAAGATCCCCCCTCCAAAAGGGATCAAATAAAATAAAATGAAGCCAACCGCACTCGGTGCCAAGAAAATCCAAGCTGCTATTCCGTCCTTACCAAGCCAAGCCGACAAATGAAATTTATTCATTCAAATAAGTCGTAACCTTATTCTGAATCAGCTTAGCTACATCGGGCGCCGATTTCTGACCGCTGAAGAAGGCTTGGCTCTCCTTGAAGACGATTTCTTCTATCTTGGAAGGCTGGAACGCGACAGGATGAATGGCTCCCGTCAAGTAATCTTCCAAAACCTTGATCTGTGCAGGATCGACTGGAAACGACTGTCCTTTCAGTGGACCTTCCTCATAGGCTTTGATCGTTCCCTTAGTCAAGAGCTGCTGCACTTGTTTCTCGTATGCCTTTTTATTAATCGGAAACCCCGCCCGTTTAGCCGTTGACTGCAATTCCTCCGACATCAGGAACTGAAGAAAATCCAATGCCTCTTGTTTCACAGTCGATTTCTCGTTGATTCCGATAATTTGGTATGGGTAGAAGTAACCTCCGGCTTTCGTTCCCTCTGCGCGCGGCTTGGCGTATAATCTCGCTTGCTTGCCGGATTCTTTTATCATAACGAGATAAGCCGATGCCGAATTCACATTATCTGTCCTAAACATAGAACTGAGGCTACTTAAGTCGAGACCGTCATCGACCAACTTTTTAACCTGCGCCATCATATCGGTAAATGCCTTTGATTCAAAGCTTGCCGTTCGGCGATCCTCATTCACGAAACGCGTATAATTCTCTTTCACCATTTCCCTCAGCAGCGCTTGCATCGGTTCTTGTTTTGTTTTTGGCGGTAAAACAATCATATTTCCAACTCCGCCGCGCCCCGATTTGAACGGTTCTTTTTGACTTAATTGCTTTAGAGTCTCGGCATACTTTTCCCATGTCCAGTTTTTATCGTCGATCTGTACGCCGCTTTGCTTAATGGCTCCTTCGTCACCGATCATAACGTTTAGAAAAAACGCAAGCGGCAAGCCATAGAGGGCGCCATTGGTGTGGCTGTTCTCCAGGATATTGTTGTAATAATCGCCCTTGATAAATGAGGGGTTCTTTTTCAACATCTCGCTAAGATCAGCAAGCAGATGCTGGCCCACATACTTCTCGCTCGGAAGCGTATCCAAGGTAAGCATGTCAGGACCTTTGCCTGACAACATCGCTGTATTCGTCGCCGTTACGTATTTCTTGAGCTCAGCTTCCGCGTGTGCATCATCCGTCTCCACGTGTCGAAGATCAATGGTAATATTCGGATGAGCAGCTTCATATTTGATCTTGGCTTCCTTCACTCCATTGTCCAGATAAAAGGAGGAAAACACGATTGTCTTTTTCCCGCCTTTTGGGGAACTCTCTGGAGTCGTTCCCGTCTCTTGCGGAGATATAGTCTTCCCCGCTTCCCCCGTATTTGGAACAGTTGTCCCATTCGTTCTGCCGCCGATCGTGCTTGAACTGCAAGCCGACATCACAAGCATAATCACGCTTAGGCTAAGTCCTATCCAATATCGTTGTTTATTCATTTTCGATTCCCACCATTCATGTCATATGATTATATACCTACAAAATCAATATAATCCATGGATGTCACCATCACTTCTCCAACTTGTCAACTTAATGTGTACAGAAAACGACCGCCTACTCCTGTACACGAAGGATGTGTTGTCATAAAAAAAACCGCCTCTAAGTGAAGGCGGGAAGGTTCATCAAGATCAAGTTCATTTGAACTCAATCACCAAATTTTGATTGCTTATGACTTCAGGCGCTATAACAACACGAGGCTGATCTTGTTCGTAAGCTTTCAAGCCGCTAAGCAGCAGCTTTCCGTTATCAGGATTCCAATTTATCTGTGAAGGTACAACTCCTTTAAAAATTTGAGTTTTGTTCAACACATTGTTTCCATACAGCGAAGCTACATATAGCGTGTCCTTATCCTGCGAGTACGCGATATACTTGCGATCCGACGATAGGCGGAACATGCCAATCTGCTCTATTAAGATGGAGAGTGTGGCATTTCGTCGGTCATACGCATATAAGGTACCTTCCGGACCGATGAACGCGAGTTGGTCGTTATGAATCCATTCCACCCCACTGTCACGTCTAACGAGATGCTCATATTTGCTTGCAAATTCGTTTCCGTTCCATGTACCGAATTGGGCAGAGGAAAGCTTGTCAGTCGTTTTGACAACCGCCATACTTTGAGCGTCGTCGGTAATATGGACCGAGGTGATTGTATCTTTCGGCTTCCATCCCGCGAATGAATAGCCTTTCATCGTTTTCTCCGTCGTATCGTACACGCTGATCTGGGCTTCTCCGGTCACTCCACTGCGGGTGATATAGATGAGGTACCGACCATTATTTGACCATCCGAATTTGACAGTTCCAATCTGTTCATTCGATATGCGCCCTATACTTGTCCGCTGCTGATCGGTAAGTGAAACCAGATTCACGGCATAAGTACCGTCGTACTTCCGTACGGTGGAAGCAACAACTTGACCGTTAGGTGATAAGGTAATGTTGTTTTCCTGCACATCCGCATTTCGCAATTTCAGGTGAGATTCGTAAGGATAGTCGACACGATCCAGACTAGCTGAGCGGGTTTGCTTCCCAAAGAGGCTAAGCAGTGCATCTTGATCAATCCACCCTAATGGCATCCCGGATTCCGTGCTTTTGTCCAAAACGCGGTAAATGGTCTTGACGTCAAACAGTTCGTTTTTCTCGCTTGTCGCTGCCTCATCCCCCGAATCCGGAATAATTATCGTTTCCGACCGTGTTGCTCGTAAACAGCCCGTCAGCATGACGGATACAATCATGAGAAGAACGAACAACTCCGCCCCTCGTTTGCTCATTCCAGCACCCTCTCTGTTCTATAAGGGATGTCGATATAAACATTCGTTTGCTCCAATTCGCTAGTAAAGCGGATGCTCCCTTGATGCTCCTCGACGATTCCTTTGCAAATGCTAAGCCCTAAGCCTACGCTTCCCACTCCATGACTAACAGGATCTGCTCGATAAAATGGCTCGACAATACGGCTGAGATGCTCGGGGCTTATCGTCGGTCCTTGATTGGAAAATGTAAATTGTACGTAGCTGGACGCAAGTCTAGCGCTCGCCACAATGTCCGTATGAGCATACCCGTATTTGATCGCGTTATCGAGCAAATTAATAAACAGCTGCCGCAGTTTGTCGGCATGTCCATGAACGAATAAACCTTCCTCGCCTTCACAGCGAATGGTCTTCTTATACCGCTGAGCTTTGATCATCATCGTCTCGCAGACGTCTCGCAAAACAAGCCCCGAGTCGACAAGCGCAAACGAGTCCGGATCAGAGGATTCCTTCGACATTTCAAGCAGCTTCAACACCAGGTCATGCAGCCGCTTACTCTCATCTATAATATGGTTCATCCCTTTTTGAAATAAAACTGGATCTTGCGTTTCGTTCTCTCGGATAATAGTCGCATAGCCCATAATCGTAGTCAGCGGGGTTTTCAACTCATGGGTCACATTATCGAAAAACTGCTTGCGTACTAGATTCAACTCCTCTAGCCGATCTCGATCCTTTTCGATTTTAGTGAACTGATCCCGCAGCTTCTCAATCATCCTGCTAAAATTGGCGGCAAGCTTGCCGATCTCATCGTTCCGTCGGAACGTGAGGCGAGTGTCCAGATTGCCATTCATGACTTCTGTGGACGCTTTGGTCAATTTCACTAAAGGAACGGTGATATGACGTGATAACAAATAGGAGAACAGGAAAGCCGCTGCGAATACCGCCATCGCAATCATAAAGATCGTACGCTGAATCTGGGTGCTCTGCTCGTAGAGCAGGGTAAAATCCTTGGCGAAGCGGATAATCCCTACCTTGCTTCCATCGACTATGACGGGGTAGGAAAAGAGGACGGATGCGGTACCATTTTCGTAGGAAATGTTGTACGCAGTCTTGCCTTGCAGCGCCTGATTCAAGTCGTCTCCGCCTATTGAAAAAATCTTTTGATCAGAGGCAAACAGCAGCTCCCCGGTTAAATCATACATGCCAATGTTAGAGGAACTATCATGCTGCAAGGCTTTCGCCATTTCTTCAGCAATTTGCCCGAAATAAAGTTCGTCGTTGGCAAAATGATGGATCATGTAAGATTGCCGCACATATGCATTACTGTTGTTCTTCAGTCCAACCAAGCTATCGGTTATGATCTTACGATTGCCGGATTCAATGTTTTTTGCCACCATCTGATTCAAGATCAAAAAGAAAACTAGGAAAATCAAAAAGAACCCGATGAACAGCTTGGCTCCAATGGTGCGAAACATGCTATGAACCCACCTACTTCTCGAATTTATAGCCGATGCTGAATACAGTAGTGATCAAGT
Source organism: Paenibacillus sp. N3.4 (assembly GCF_008017805.1). GTDB lineage: Bacteria > Bacillota > Bacilli > Paenibacillales > NBRC-103111 > Paenibacillus_E. Next base: position 72,397 of record NZ_VRTT01000014.1, read on the forward strand.
CGCTGAAGCCCAGCTTTTTGCGCAACCGTTGAATATGCGTATCGACCGTTCTCGTATCCCCGGCATAATCGTATCCCCATACCGTATCCAGCAGTTCCGTCCGGGTGAAGATTCTGCCCCTGTACTGGTACAGCATCATCAGGAGGTCATATTCTTTGGGCGTCAAATCAATCCATTCATCGTTTTTTTGGACTATTCGCTCCGCTGTAGAAATCACAATATCCTTAATTCGAATAAGCTCCTCTTTGGATTCTATGCTCGTCCGATTCGCTTGGGCAATTCGCCGTAAAATCGTTCGAATTCGGGCTACAACTTCCCGTAGATCAAAAGGTTTCGTAATATAGTCGTCCGCTCCGAATTCCAGACCTAGTATTTTATCGGTTATATCGGATTTCGCCGTAATCATAACAATCGGCATGTTATAAGCTGCTGTCACTTTTTTGCAAATGTCAAGACCGCTCTCGCCCTGCAGCATCCAGTCCAGCAACAGCAAGTCCGGCTTAAACGTCTCAAGTATTTTCCAACCTTCGGCTCCTGTTTGTGCCTTCTTGGTCAAATATCCTTCCTTGTTCAACCCGTACTCGAGCAAATCCGCAATAGCTGCCTCATCCTCGATAATTAAAATTTTGGTTTTCTCCATTCGTCCTCCACATAACACTGCAAAATGTACAACCAAACTGTATGCCTCTCGGTCGAGGAATCCCATCTATTGTACTATGCTCGAATAAGCCGACTCAACCAACAGTAGGTTGTTGTCATAACGGAGCAGTACGTTTCGCTATTTAGTTTAAGGCTTACTTGTATCATGCACGTCGCCGACTTGTAAACTTTTTGTGTCCAAATCTAGCTCAATGCCAAAATCAGTGCTTGAACAAATGCAAAAGTGTGCGTTAGCTGACCGCTAACCTTACCAGAATCCTACCAAGACTCCCTTTAGAAATGTAAAACTACATCTCTACGCCCCGTAAACCCTTACTCTACAAGGGTTATTTGTCATGACATAAAAAAAGGAACCCAGCCAACGGGGCGTAGGTTCCGGGAATTTAGTGATTTTTTAAGGTTTGAGAGATAAGGAAAACTAAGGCGTAAAGCCTTGTGTGGCAAGGGTTTGAGCTATTTTCAGAGAATGAAGGGATTTCATTTTCAATGCGCCGCGGAATGCGGAGTGTCTCATTCCCTACCAGAAATCCTACCAGGGATTATTTACATGACCTCATCGCCGCATTCGAGAGATAGGGTTTTGTACATTAAGGGAAAAACTGAAGAAAGTCTTGTAGGACAAGCCTTTCTTCAGTTTAATGTTTCTGCATTCGAATGGTCCGCAACGATCAGAATGAAAAAGTGTGACCAAAATACATATTCCATCACAAACATCCAAGAGTTCCATCAAAGAGGAAATATGTGCACAAAATTTATTTGGTTTATTTGTGCAGGAACCCTCATATTCTTATTGTCAGAGACTTCAATTATTATCCAACAAGTTTCTGAACATATTGACAGGTTAAGAGATCAAGAAAAATGATTATTATTCTAGTTCCAGTTGGTTTACATGAGACAGTGCAATTAGACTTGTTTTGGCGCTTGATAACATCTCCATAATAGTCCTTGTACCCCTTGGCTTAATTATTAGTTCATTTGTTGCAGTTAAAATGGTAAACTTTACTCCGTCAGGTGCTTGATATTCAATATAACCCCTTATATCATCCTCAACTAAATTACCACCAATCTCATCCTCGGCATCCTCGAACTTTTCAACCATTAAATCGAAATCAATCTCTCCGTTAATTGGGATAACAATTTCATCTGGGCGGATTGGAAAAACTCGCTCAAAGTTTTCAGGAAGTTCGTTAGCATCCGTGAGGAGTATTAATGTACGAATAATCATAACTTGTTTAGGGTTATCAGGATTTTGCAAAGAATCGATTGTGAAACGAAACAAACTAGAATCTAAGGAGCCACCACCATCTTGAACGCTCTTAGTAATATCCCTCCGTCGCAAGCCAAGGATGTCCTTACAACGCTCATAAATTGTATTAATTTCCTCTGAAATCGGTGTGGTCATAAGTCGATTTATGAAGTTATTTGCGTTTCCTGAATGGTACTCAGGTTCCCTATGCGTACTTCTATTAAAGCCAGGAAGGTTCCGAACATTTTGTGCTTCATTTTGTCGAAACATCATATCTTCATAAGCTAAATCAATACCCATTAATGGTAAATCGAAGTTTTGCTCGTCTATACCAAGATCACATACCGCAAATGTGTTGGAGCTTGATATTTGAGCCCACGGCGTTTGATTAGCACGTAATGTAGTTCGACTTCTAATAAATTCGGGCACAGCTTGTCGAAGATAATTTTGTAAAGAAGTATCAGTAATGTATTGATCCCTTACTAAGGCCTCCCTAACATCACCCTTAAGCGCCTTAATAAGATGGTACGTCCAAATCCCATGCTGCAATATGTTACTGGGATACGATTTTTCTCCAGGAGAACAAGATAAGAACATAGCTTGATAATTACTCGAACGAACAAAATCAACAAATTCATTATTGCTCATCTCTGAAAGTAAATCTCGTGAAGGAAATTGTTCTTGAATGTGGCTTGCACATGCGTCAATAAATATTAGACTCTTATTACATTCGGAATTATGTAAGGGATCAAACAAAATATCCTTTAGAGCAACGGTTGTACCACTAAGATTGGCTGTGTGTGTGTCCCAAGTTGTTATCCTATTAGATCCATCAGCATAGAAGCCATGCCCAGCGTAATAGAATATAAATCGATTATCTTCTTGAAGATTTCTGATCTCATATGAAAGTTCTTGCCGTAACGCTGTTGCGGTTGCATCTTGATTAATCCACATTTTCACATTTTCTATAGGTACACCCATGTCATTTATGAGCCAACTGTAAAATGCTCTAGCATCATTCTCAGCATAATGTACTTGAGAAATATTAAATTGATAATTTTCTACTGCAATTATTACAGCGTATGTTTGTTGAGATGCAATAACGTCCATAATTTCTTCAACTCCAAATCTCAAAATTTTCATTGCCCCTAAAAACCTTGTAGGCCGCTTAATTAAATGTAGGTTTAGTGCACCGAATCACTCAGAAGTAGAAATAATGTAATCATGATTTTTATCTCTCTAATATTAATCATCAGTACTTCCCTGGTGACGTTCAGCCTCACTCTCAAAATACATTTTTTCAGTCAAAACTTCATTCAGCTGCTTATATCTTTTTTTCAAAAGTAAATCTGATTCCTGTTTTTCTCTATCGGTAAAAAAATCTTTTATTGTACTGCTGTCCGTCCTGTCAATCAGTAAATATATAAATTTCCATGTATCGACGCTAAATTGAGCTTTTATTTTTTCAAATGCAGTTGTAAACAAAGTTTCAAAAACATGTAACTTTTCAATGTGGATATTTGTTACTATCTTCTCCAATGTACAGATATCATTTTGGTTTAACGCTTCATTATACTTTGCATTAAAAGTGATCTATGCTTCTCACGATTAATCTTATTTATAGAATTAATTATTTCAAATGTCCCCCGGCTACAAGGTTCCATTCCATAATAATCAACATTACACCAGTCGTCACTATCAAAGTAAGGTGGTTGCATCTCTATTTCGGGACTGTATAACTTACCAGCTATTTCAAGTAATTTCTCTTTGAATTTTTCAAGCATCTCTAAATCATTCAAAATATCAGCAAGTGAAATTATTTGCTTTTGCCCCACAAAATAGAATAAATTATCATTCGAAATATTATGACCAATCTTATCGAGCAATGTTGTTAAATCAGTTCTATTCAATTTGTAAACTTCGTATAAGATTCTAATATCTTTACTAATTTCAGTATCATTCAAAAAGTAATCTCGTAAAATGCTTTTATTATAATTTTCATATTTAAATATCTTTTGAATTTCTTTAAAAAGAGATAATTTATCATAATTTGCACCAGAAGCTTCTTTGATATCTTTCTCACTACCAAAATAATAATGGTGAACTACATTTTTGCACAAAGTTATGGTATTTTGATCTAAGTTAAAAACATCTTTTTTGTTAAATATATCAATTGCCTCTTCATTTACAAGTTTAATCAAATCTATAAACTTTTTATAAATACGAATATTACTTTTCTCCGAAAGTATTTCTTTTTTTGTAACAGTGTTATTATTGAAGTTAATGAGAATTGAACCCTCATTAATATAAGCTTGCACAATTGACTCAAGAAGATCTTTGGTTAAATATGGAATTTTATACAAAGCAATCTCTTTCAATATGTTAGGATCTAACTCATTAATTTTAAATTCATAATCTACTATCTTTTCTTTATAATCACTGAAGTCTTTTAAGTCCTCATTTAGCTTTAATGAATTTGCTATTATAATAACATTAAAATTGGTCGAGGCTCTTTCTATTAATCCAAGCAAGTCTTTAATGGCAATGTTCTTTGATTTTCTCTCAATATCATCAATACATAATATAATTTTTCTGTTTGAGTTACCATTTGAAATATTCTCTATGGATATATTCTCAATCAAGTCACTTAAATTAAAATCAATACCTGTAAATTTTTTAGCCACTTTTTTAGCCATATTACTACCTATTTTCACCATATTATTATCAGTTACTTTTTGTAGTGAATTAAACACTTCATACAATTGTAAAATTAAATCCCTCTCAATTTCTTTAACAGACAATTTTCCAAATACGGATACATATTTAAAATCATACTTTTCTTTGCTCTCCTCACTCCATTTTTTGATAGTGTAAGTTTTACCAATTCCCCAATCCCCATCAATTAACAGACATAGATTTTCATCAGAATTATTATTATAAATTTTTTCAATAGTTGCAATTACGTTAGTGTAATTCATTCATATTTCCCTCACTTGGTCGTTAAATATTTTACAAAAAACTAAAATACTCTTTCTCAGACTAAAGTATGTCCAAATGATGAACCCACCCTAAATCATTTAATTTTAATTTGTTATTAAAATAGACCTCTTCATTTAATACTATACACAGTAATTCAGTTGGCCTCGTCATAGCAACATACGCAACTCGTATGTGCTTATCTACGTGTTCTTCAATGCTTGAATTTTGTTCCCCAATCAAATACTTAATGATGCTTTCATTTGTTTTAGAAAAATAAAAAGTTTCCAAATATAAGGTGGCAGTATGTGTTTGACCTTTAACTCCATGAACACTATCTATCTCAATACTTAAATCTTCATATGTGTATGTGCTCTCATTTGCCTCTTTAACTGCTAATGTCGGAGAGATAGCAGTCCCATATATAAATTCATCTTTAGAAAAGTCAACTTTATAACTGAACAACCGATTCATTATGATAGCAATCATATGCTGGAAACTTGCTGTTACAGATTTCTCTTTTTCTATTTTTAATATTATTCTTGCAAAGTATCTATGAGTTGTTTTATATAACCTTTCATCCGTTTCACGTAAATGCTTCAAAAAAGCTGCATTTGAAAAATATCTGTTTTCGGTAGTCTTAATATCGTTAATTCGTAAGAACTTCAAAATTGCTAGAATGAATCGACTGTAGTATGCCTTTGTACCTTCTTTCTCAATTACTTCACTATCAAGCTTTACTAAGTAACTCCGAAGTCCGGAGAAATCATTATTAACTTTCTTTCTGACTCCGTACTTTTCAAATTCAGGAAAGTAGCTTGTAATTGATAACCCTTCATTTCTGGCTTTCACCATTCCAACAGCTTTGAATATTGCACTATCCTGCTCATTCAATTGACAATTAATAATTAGCTTTGCAAAAGTTTCAGGTACATGTGACACATCATTATCTTTATATGTAATAATGACAGGTGAATATAAGTTATCTTTTTGAGATTCTCTACCTTGCATTCCATAAGGTTGTAGAGCAACAACATCTGCCACCTTTGCTATACTTTTACTCATTCTGTTACTATTTATAATGAACAGAGGTTCCTTTGGTTGCCAAGCACACCCCTTATCCTCAGATTCATAAATTGTTTGCTGCGGGTCACCAAAACATTGAAAGATTACTTTTTGATCATCAAAAACCTTATTTAATATTCGCATCTGAAGATCGCTAGTATCTTGCATTTCGTCCACAAAAACAAACGAAAAGCGCTCTGAAAAAATGCTTTGCAGTTCCTTTTCAAATTCATTTACATATCTCAGTGCAAGTCCTTGGAGTTCATTGTAAGAGCATACTCCGTCATTTAGAAGTTCATCAATCAACTTTGTGTATTCTTTATAAGAATCTGTGTCAGGATTTTTTAAAACAGTGGTCTTTTTATTAAAAGCCACTTTTTTTATGGCGCTATCGCTATAATCAAATTCTAAAGAGCGAAGTATTTCTTCTTTTGCTTTTCCTATTGTGATATTATCCCTTGATTCTTTTATCTCCTCATCTAATCTTCCATAGAGAAATTTATCTAGTTTACTTCCTGAAAATGGAGGATATAGGCTTTTATATTTTCTTACTAATCGTAACTTATAATCGTCTGTTTCAAATACCCTAGATATCCTTGAAGAATAATATTTAACAAATGCTGGACTGGCTATAAACTTACTGATAAATGAATGCAACGTTCCAACAAAATTGGGGTAAGAGAGAAGTTTATTGGCTTTATCGCCTAACCGATCTTTTATTTCATCAATTGCAACGTTAGTATGAGTAAGAATGCATATACCTTTATTTTTTTTCAAAGGTATATGCCGTGATAGTATTATTAGTTTAGCGAGCAAAACTGTGGTTTTTCCGCTACCAGGGCATGCGACTATATCTCTACTCTTCATGCATTTGATAGCGTCAATTCTTGGCACATCAAAGCCCCTCGGTATGTTCAGAACACTCGCTGCGTATTTAATGTCCTCATCAGTTACAATTATCTCATACATTTCCTTAGACTCCTGTCACATAATCTATAGCATCAACTAAATACTTTAGGTAAATGTCACTTCTGATAACTTGTACTTCCTGAATTGTGAAACTACGTTCTTTCAAGATTTCAGAAAAACATTGAGCTACCACAGCTTTTGAAATGTATTTTTTCAGAACTACATCTCTCACTATATTTGAAGCTAGTGTAAAAGAGTCGTAGGTATTCCATTCATTTATCTTTTTTTCAGCTTCCGTTAAATAATCACTGATTTTTTTGATTTCTTTTGCTTCTTTTTCATCTGTCAAAGCTTTATCCTGATTGATATAATCTTTTGCCATTAAAATTGCGGCAAATAATTCTTTTTTTAAACAACTACAAGCCACATCAAATTCAAGAGTCCACTCATGAGAAATAAAGGCGTTAACATTATCATCACTATACTTAAGTTTCTTATCAAATCTTGTTGTTTGCGGATGTCTGTCAGGAAGCATAGTAATTGTATCAGTCTCTTTATCGACCTTGGATACCTTCTCGTCACAATCGGAAATAATTGCAACTGGTAGTAGCATTTTAGGTACAGAATGTCTCACAAATATTTTTGAATATCTCAGCATTGCAGTACTTCCTACATTGACAATTGAAACTCCGTTTTTAGCGAAGGATTTCCCAAGTTTATCGGCTAGAGTCGGCAGTAATAGGTTCTCCGCGTCTCCTTCGACGATAATAATCCCTTTTGCAAAGAATAAATTTGCTTTGGTGGAATCTAAGAATCTTTCTAGAAATCTATAGTCGCCACTATGTAGTTTAGTATTGCCTTCTGCTAGAGAAAAGGCCTTGCCTTCAGCAAAAACTATCAAGTTATTCAATTTTATAATCGAAGCTAATGTAACGCTGTGTGTCGTTAAAAGTATCTGCATTGGAGACTTACTGTTCTCACTTAGTTCTTGCAAGTAATCTATGACTCTTATCTGGGCTTGAGGGTGTAAATGAGCCTCTATTTCTTCAATTAGTGCGAGATTAATACCTTCAGTTTTTTCAATTTGTAAAAGCAGTAACTCCGCTGCGATGTATAATTGATTAAGAGAACCTAAACCTGATTTCGTAGTGACAAGTAAAAGATCAATTTTTTCTAAAATCATTTTAAGGTTAACCGCAGCTAATTCAATGTTTGAACGCAACAGGTTTTTATTGTCAGAAAATTTGGATAAATAAGTATTGATTGATCTTAATATTGTTTTTTCATCACTAGTCAATTCGTCGTAATCGAAGTATTCCTTTATTTTTTGATTTGCATCTTTAATAATTTCAACTAATCTGTGCTCATCCCCCACAGAGAATTCTGGATGCGAATTTAAAATTTGAGACAATCGTGAATTCCGTCTAGCGGCAAGTTCATTTTCCGCATCTCTTAGAGGCTTAAGGTAAATTGTTCTAAGTAGATCGCGTGCTTTACTATGAAGAATCTGTCCTTCACTATCACTTCCTGCATGGACATCTTCAATTAATATCTTCCCTTTAGCATCTTTTTCGCACCTAAAACACACGAAGACTGTATTCTTTATCAGAATCAATTGAAATCCATTCTAAGAAATCTTTGGCCTGATTTATAGTAAACCCTTTAAAAACACATTCAATTTTCAATTCGTTTGAAGTATCATGAAAATCTTCTTTTTCAAGTCTGGAATATTCTCTACTTTGAGTTAACAATACAAATTTAATTGCATCTATTACTGTGGTTTTTCCAGCATCATTTTCACCAATAAGTACATTAAGACCTTTATTCAAGACGAGAACCAATCCAGGTTCACCGGCGCTTCCTTGACCAAACTTCCTAAAGTTTGTAATTCTCACTTCTGAAAGATACATATATGAACGCCCCTCAGTAGAAAAATTCATTTACACTATTAGTTACACTTCGACATTTTCCGGCATTTTCCTTTTTTAGAACTATAAAGATGAGTCGTTAATCCCATTGAAAGAAAGTAATATTAAACAAATGAAATCTATATTATATCCCTGATACCTAGGCATGATAGGTAGTCCTCGCGAGAGGCTCACATGCAATTACCGGACACATTCAAAACGTGTCCGGCTCTTTGTTTTTCCAATCTTTAAAAATCAGGAGGAGTATATTATGAATGATTATCACAAAGAAGAATTGAAAAGGCTGATATCGGAATCTTTGAGGGAACGTCCAGACAGCTATCTTATTCAGCAATTATTTGAGCGTTTCCCGACTAAGGCAGAGTTGATGGACGTTTCAGAACAACAGTTACTCAGCATAAAGGGGGTAGGAGAGAGCAAAATGAGACAGATCACTGCACTGTTGAAGCTAGCAACTACTCTTACAATTCCAACACAAGGTAAGCCCATCATTCGCTGTCCTAAAGATGCATTTGAACTTCTGGAGCCTGATTTCAGACATTTGAACAAGGAACATTTCATATGTTTGTTTCTTAATACCAAAAATCGTGTAACCTTTAAGGAGATCTATCGGTAGCCTTAATGCTGCTATTGTGCATCCACGCGAGGTATTCCATGCGGCGCTGAAAAGATGTAGCGCCTCGATTCTGTGTGCGCACAACCATCCAAGTGGGGACTCCACTCCTTCACAGGAGGATATCTAATTAACACAAAGGCTCGTCAAAGTCGGGGAACTTATTGGTATAGAAGTGGTTGACCATCTCATTATCGGGGACAACAGCTATGTTAGTTTAAAGGAAAAGGGATTGATGTGATCGCACTTAGATTCCCTCTTGAGTATCTCCCAAAAAAAGGGTATGGTAGCAGCGGTAGCAGTTTTATTCAATCCATAATAATTTGCAGACTCGCAGCATTCATAGCGAACTACACAGCCGCAAAGACTCTGATCTTTGCATTAGCTGCCAATAATATCAAACATTTTGACGCAGACACAGACAATAGTACAGATTTGTGAGATGAAATTTTCTTTCTCATGCTTTCTGGCTGTTGCCTCGTAGTAGGCGTCTTTTTTGTTGTCAAAAAAAGGAGGAATCGTACATCTAGCCATCAATTCAAACAAGATAATCACTAGAGCTTATTTATAAGCACTTTTTTAATGGACATATCATATTGAGGCTTACAAAAGGAAAGTCTATCCTTTTTATAGAGGTGAGAAAACTTGAGTACAATACAAAATATTGGAGAAAAAATACGAGTTCTGCGGCTCCAAAAAGGATTGAGTCAAGAACAATTGGCTCTTCATGCCGGACTCAACACGTCTTATTTAGGCCAAGTTGAGCGAGGCGAGAAAAATCCGACGATTAAAACGCTAGATAAGATCGCATGTGGGCTTGATACTTCAATTGAAAGCTTGATCGCTAGTTCCGAACAGAGGAATAGTTCTTCAAAGGACAAGAACGCAGTACTGACAGTACTAACGTCCGACGATCTCAGACAACTTATCATTGATACGATCAAGAATAACGTACCTGATTCTCACTCTGGCTTTTCCAAATGCAATGATGACAAATAGAAATTACGTGCGAGGAGGCGCGCGCATCTAAGAAATGTGCATAACTTAAAGTTGAAGTAATAACAACTCATTATTTTTGATAGAGGAGCTGCTTATATGCAACCTGAAACTAATGAAATCAGTGTAACCACAAGCGAATCTACCCCATTAACTATTCAACTTGAGAACCCCATGAAAGCATTCAAAAAATTGTATCTTATTCTAATTTTACTAGGAGCAATTGCTTTTGCCGCTATGGGAGGTGCAGTAGGATGCTTGTTCGGTGTTGTTATTGGATGGGCGGCAGCCTACCTTTCAATGCAATTTATCGCAGGAGTAAAATTATTTAAACTGAATTATAAGGAGCATCAACTTCTGAACCCAATTACGGATGAGCAGTTATATCAATATCTCTCAACCTCTTTTTCTCACCCTGACCTCAAAGTAGAAAAAGGTGTATTTGGAGTACGCTTCGTTTATAAGAGTACAACAGCGCACAGAATCAAAATCGACCATAAGGACAAAACATATTCTATCGTTTCAAAATTGACAGCAAAAAAGCGTATTTTCAACAGACACAATCCTGGAGTCACAGAATATACAAACACCTACTCTGTTACACCTATTCTACTGAAAGCAGTTGAAGAAGCGTCAAAGGCTGTAGCCAAATCTTGAGACGCTTATATACTTGAAAATAGAAGGTGATTACAATTATTGGAATATATGCAATGCTAACCATACCGTTTGGTTGGGCACTGATAAGCAGATTGCAACGCAATGTTACCGTGTTTACAACAATCTCAAACTACATCGTCTATAAGATTATTATATCTACGTTTATCGGATGGGCAGTTGCTCCATTTTACTTAATCTTTTTCGTATTCAAGATGATACGTTGGATGATAAGATCCGGTAGATCGAACAAAGCATAATATCTTGAAGGGGAAGGGAGAAGACTGTATGAGTGAATGGCTGATATCTATAGTTGAATCTATCAGGAACCATACTATGACAAGAGAAAATCTTGAGCCTTCATACGGCTCCGTCATTTATACGGAGTTAGGATTCGGAACAATGGAGCATTCTGGTATTTATATGTCAGATGGCGAGGTCATTGATTTAAGCGGAAATGGTCATATTCGTAGAGTGAGCTTAAAGGAATTTACAGGGCATATTACGACATTTAACCACGAAATCTATGTTCCTTGTTATCCTGATTGGGATGGCACAATAAGTACGTCTATGGCTGGCTATCGAGCAAGTGAAAAGGTTGGAGAAAGCCGGAATTATAAGCTTGTCATGGATAATTGTCACCAGTTCTGTGCTGGCTGCGTCACAGGTGATTTTGAGAATGCGAGCAATTTCCTGTGGATGCTCAAAGATGTGGTGCAGCAAGAGCATGGAGAAAGGGTGCTATGGAAAAAGTGGGATTGGAAAACGAAATACAATTAATCGACTCATTAACCACAAGGAGAAAATCTTAATGGTAGTTTATATTGCTCTTACCGTTATAGCATTAGTAACTTGGTTCTTTCCAAGATGGAAGCGATTTTACTTGTAATAGCAAACCTGTTCATTCCTGACCCTTTACCCTATGTCGATAAGGATGAAGCTAAAACTTTTCTAAAAGCCATTGATGGTCATAGACTTGAGATTATTTCGTATTGGCAATTCATTGCGGGATGCGGATGGGTGAAATTCGTGCTTTGCGTTTTTCAGATATCGATTTAAAAAGGGGTATTATTTCCGTGAGGCATATAATGGATTCGGAAAGGAACTTGCAAATTGGTACTAAAACAAATGCAGGGAACCGCTCTATCTCCCTCTCCCCTCTACTAATTAATGAATTAATTAAAAGAGTAAAGATTATTGCAAAAGAAAGAGAAGCAGCTGGTGATAATTATCAGGATCTTGGCTTCTTGGTATGTACTAAAATAGGTAAACCCTATTTAAAGAAAAACTGCCGCGATATATGGATCAGGCTTCTTGAGAAAACAGGCTTGAGGCAGATCCTCTTCCATGATTTAAGACACACTTGTGCTTCGCTGTTATTAACTTTGGGGATACACCCCAAAGTTGTACAAGAAAGGTTGGGACACTCAAGTGTGCAAATAACCCTTGATACCTATTCTCACTTAGCACCCAATATGCAGCAAGAAGCAGCAAATGCACTACAGAATCTTCTCGAATAACCATTACAATCACTAAATTTAACGCAACCCTACCAGATTCCTACCAGAACTCACTTTCAAAGCTTACAACATCACCCCTAAGCCCCGTAAACCCTTACTCTACAAGGGTTATTTGTCATATACAAAAAAAAGGAACCCAGCCAACGGGGCCGGGTTCAAAAGTTTATATTAAAAAGGGGGTCTTGTTTATTATAATACCTCACCAACATTATGAAACCATAACAGGAATATTTCAATTACATTACAAATAAGAAAGCGCTTTTAATCTATTGCCAGTATTTTAGGTTGCACGTTCTCGACCTCTGACATATAATAAGACTACCCTTAATTAGAATTATTATAAATAAGAGAATCATTCTCACTAGACACTTAAAAGGAGGGGAACCGTATGGCTGTTGAATACGACTTTCACCATTTGCAACATGTTAAGGATCAATCCAAATCGAGAAAAACGTTATGGGTCACTTTGATTTTGACGGCCTTTTTCACGATTGTAGAAATCGTGGGGGGCGTGCTTTCTAATTCTCTGGCACTGCTTTCGGATTCTGCACATATGATTTCGGATGTTATCGCTTTGGGTCTAAGTATGATTGCATTGCGATTAGCGACGCATCAGCCGAATGCAAGATTCACGTTCGGTTTCCTGCGATTTGAAATTATTGCTTCATTTCTAAATGGGTTAGCGCTTTGTGTTATTGCTTTAGGTATTTTCATTGAGGGAATTCAACGTATCATTCACCCTCAGACTATGGAACTTGGGCTCATGTTAGGTATTGCCATCATTGGTTTCATCGTCAATCTCGTTCTCACGCTTGTGCTTCATAATAGCGTTAAGGAAGAAGATAATCTCAATGTTAAAAGCGCGCTGTGGCACTTCTTTGGAGACTTACTCAGCTCGGTAGGTGTCATTGCTTCTGCGATTATCATTTATTTTTCCGGTTTACTGTGGTTTGATCCATTAATTTCTATGGTGATAGGCGGTATTATTTTTATAGGTGGCAGCAAAATCATCCGCGAGTCTTATCTGATCTTGATGGAATCGGTACCTGAACAATTCAATTTGGATGAAATCCGCGCAGAAATTGCTCTCGTTGAAGGCGTAGAGGATGTGCATGAAATGCATCTATGGGCTATTTCAACGAATCATTACTCGCTAACCGCTCATGTGTTCATCAACCCTAATATCCAACCGTTCTGTGTTATTTTGGCTGTTAATGAAGCACTTCAAAGCAAGTATGGCATTACGCATTCCACCATCCAAATTGAACATGCCAATATCAATCCTCACGGCGAGTATGGCAAAGAGTTCCTTAAACATAGGGATGAGATTCATCATAGAGAGCTGCTCACTTAAATAACTAGCCTTTGCCTTAGAAAAGAAGACCGTTCACTCTTCCATAGAAGAGGATAACGGTCTCTTTTATATGGTCGTGGACTTGCGTACGATCATGTCTAGATCTATTAGCAGTTCGTGCCCTTCCACTTGGGTCAGGCGTTTTTCAAGCAGTTCAGCGCTTTGCTGATCTAATTCCTCGCCAATTTGCTTCATAAGAAAAGAAGCAACAAGACTAGTTTGCAGGTCGACGGCATGTCGAAGCTCGTAATGGAAGGATAGCTAGCCCTCGAATATAGTTCGTTGTCCATGCCAATCAGTTGTATATCCTCAGGCACACGTATCCCGCGGGCGTGGCATAACGCAAGGATTTCCAACGCTAACGCGTCGTTAAACGTGTAGATTCCAATGGGCCTCAACTCTCCGCTTAACCTCAGAGCCTCATCCAACGTGCCTTCGACGCCGAGCTCTCCGGCATCCAGCAGCGCATGTGAAACCGCATCCGTCTCGCGAATTCCCGCCATAAACCCATGAATGCGTTGTACGTCCGCACCTAGTCCTTTGCGCCTGCCTGCATATATGACAGAACGGCAGCCACGCTCAAGAAGATGTCGCACAGCCTCGGTGGATGCCTTAGCGAAATCCAAGTTAACGGCCAACTTAACCATATCGCCCGGCCAGCCCCAGCCATTAAAGATGACAAGCGGCGTGCCTTCTCCAACCAATTTCTGCGTAGATTCCATACTCATCGCCAAGCCATGGCTGACGAGTCCATCCACTCTGCGCTGAAGCAGGAACTCCAAGTGCCTCTGCTCAATCTCCGGGTCCATCCCCGCCGCTGAAAATATGGACAAATGATAGCCAAAGCGATGAACCTTCTTTTCCAATTCTTCCGCAAATCGGCCATAATAGCCGCCAAAATGGGGAATGATCAATCCTAATTCATAAGATCGACGCCGACTGAGATTCGTTGCCATCACATTACGACGATAGCCTAGATGTATAACGGCTTCTTCCACTTTGCGAATCGTTTCCGGTGCCATCGGCACTTTCCTGCGATTAAGAACATTAGACACTGTTGCTATGGATACACCGGCTTCCAAAGCAACGTCTACAATCGTCGGTTGTTTGCTTTTGTTCATAAGAACTCCCTCACTCTTGAAACGCTTTAACTTATTCTATCGAGAAGCAAATGTCTCGTCAAATCCGAGAAGCCTGCGCGAGTTCGCTTTATTTCGCTATGCTATTATGAAACTATTCTTATTCAAGGGAGAACGCGCAGCATGTGGTTTATCGCAGCAGTCGGAAGTGCGATTTTGTTCGGTCTTACAGGCTTTTTTATGAAAGGTAGTCAAATGCGCAAAGGCTCCACACCGCCGAATACCCCTATTCTCTGTTACCGCTATTTGCAATGCATGGGTTAGTTGTTGTTGTTCGTAAAACTTTGATATAAATTTAATATATTGGTAATTTCACCTATTTTTTATGCTATAATCGCAGATAGGATAAAGGGAATTATTACCAAATTTAAGTTTATTGAGGAGGAACACATTTTCATGGCATTTAATTCTAAAACACACCAACTTATTAAAACAGCAGCAGCCGTCACGTTGGCGGGCATTTTGACCATGTCAACCGGGTTATTGCCAATGGCCCTGGCCGCGGAAAAAGAGTCCTCAAATAGTTCGCACACACCCGTTCAGGTTGTTACCGGATACAGGGCATCAGCTTTATTAGATGACAAAGGTGATGTCTGGCAATGGGGAAGCAAGTTCGAAGTGAAAAATGGAAACACCGTGATATTCCCAGGCACTCCAACCAAAATGGAGGGTCTTAGTAACATCATTGATCTATCTCTTAGCAATACGAATGCAATGGCTGTAAAAAATGATGGTACGGTTTGGCTGTGGAGTAGGTATATTCAAAATAAAGACGAGACGGTTACATCCTTTTATGATAAGCCTGTTCAAATCACTAGATTGAAAAATATCGCCAAAGTCTCTAACGGCGCAGGATTATCAGCCGCATTAGCGAAAGACGGAAAGGTTTGGGTACAATGGATCTTTCCTACTTCCTCAAACTTAAAGGAAACCATGAATGTGGTGGCAACCGCTCCAGCCCCCCGCGTCATTGAAGGTTTGGACAAGGTAGTGGATATTTCGACTTCGAACAACTCAGAAGTCATCATTTTAAAAGAAGATGGTACGGTTTGGAACTGGAGCGTGACTGAATCTTCATTACCATATTTAGATTCCCTTCAGACCATTCAAGCCATACAAGTGTCCGGATTATCCGATATCGTTAAGTTAGCACCTGGAACAGGCGCCATACATCATCTCGCTTTGAAAAAAGATGGCACCGTATGGGCCTGGGGGAGTAGGTTAAAAGAAGACGTTAATAGCTCAGCAAATAAGCCCTTCCAGATTGCCGGACTTACCGATGTGACCGCATTGTCTGCGGGCCGATGGGATAATGTGGCCGCAAAAAAAGATGGCTCTGTCTGGACATGGGGTTGTAAAGAGCTTTTAAGAGCAGACGATGCCTGCAATTTTAAAGCTCCAATAAAAGTCGAAGGACTTTCGGATATTGTTTTCGTTGCTCAAGGGGAAGAACACAATGCGGCCATTAAAAAAGATGGAACCCTATGGATGTGGGGAGACAATCGGTTTGGGCAATTGGGTGTTGGCCTCAACAGTGAAATTCCCATCCATAATCCCAATGAAAAAAACGTAGATGCTGAGCAATCAAGTAGTATCAAGGTTACAGTAAATGGTCGCCCCATCACGATGACTGAAGCACCCGCCTATATCGATGATGCCAACAATTTAACTTATGTTCCTTTACGTTTCATATCTGACGCACTGGGTGCGAAGA
The DNA here is from genome assembly GCF_008017805.1 of Paenibacillus sp. N3.4. Classification (GTDB taxonomy): domain Bacteria; phylum Bacillota; class Bacilli; order Paenibacillales; family NBRC-103111; genus Paenibacillus_E. The sequence goes on from NZ_VRTT01000014.1 coordinate 89,171, forward strand.
TTGACTGGACATCCAATGACGAGCCCATTATCGCTACAGTCTCACAACCACAGCCGCATCAAGTGAAAATAAAGCTAAATGAGAAGCAAGCAACGATCGACGGCAAGGCAGTCCTGCTCGACGGCGTAGCGCAATTATCCAACGGTCACACTATGGTGCCGCTGCGTGTTATTAGCGAAGGACTAGGGGCAAATATAACCTGGAATTCCATCTTGCGGAGCGTAGATATCACTTTGCTGGGAGCACCGGTTCCAACAGCTGCTAAACCATAAAGCAAAAAAACTAAATGAGAAAATAAGAAAAGCCCGACACCCTGTCAGCAGACAGGATATCGGGCTTTATTGTTTGGATAATTCTTACACGCCTAACCATTTCTTGAACAAATGCTTCGTTGTATCAGCATTCAACGCTGCAATGGAAGTCGTAAGCGGAATGCCTTTCGGACAGGAGCGTACGCAGTTTTGCGAGTTGCCGCAGCCTTCGATACCGCCATCTGTCATCAACGTATCCAGACGCTCGTCTTTGTTCATTTCACCTGTTGGATGAGCATTGAACAAACGAACCTGGGAAAGCGCTGAAGGCCCGATAAAGGAGTTTTTGTCATTTACGTTCGGACAAGCTTCCAAGCATACGCCGCATGTCATACATTTAGAAAGCTCGTACGCCCATTGACGCTTCGATTCGGCCATACGAGGACCTGGTCCAAGATCGTAAGTTCCGTCAATCGGAACCCATGCTTTAACCTTTTTCAAAGCGTTGAACATGCGTCCACGGTCAATTACGAGGTCGCGCATAACAGGGAACGTGCTCATTGGCGCTACACGAATCGGCTGTTCCAGTTTATCCACGAGCGCTGAACAAGCTTGGCGCGGCTTACCGTTGATAACCATCGAACAAGCACCGCAAACTTCCTCAAGACAGTTGGATTCCCAGCAAACAGGCGTTGTTTTATCACCTTTAGCGTTCTTTGGATTACGTTGCACTTCCATCAAACCGCTGATGACGTTCATATTGGAACGGTAAGGAATCTCAAACTCCTCAACATAAGGTTTTGAATCTGGACTCTCTTGACGAGTCACGATAAACTTCACTGTTTTTTGTGCGCTTAGTGTCTCCGCCATGATTAATGTCCTCCCTTTTTCTTCTCCGTCGAATAGTCACGTTTACGTGGCGCAATCAAAGAAACGTCGATCTCTTCGTAGCTGATTTTCGGACCATCCGGCGTCCAATCGGCAATGGTTGTTTTCATGAAATTCTCATCATCACGCTCGGTAAATTCCGGCTTGTAATGCGCGCCGCGGCTCTCGTTGCGCATTAACGCGCCAAGCGTCATCGCTTCCGCCAACTCGAACATGTTCCACAGCTGACGCGTGAAGGCAACCCCTTGGTTGTTCCAACGAGCCGTATCCGTGATGTTGATGTTGTTGTATCTTTGTTTCAAATCTTTGATTTTACCGATTGTATCTTCCAAACGGTCGTTGTAACGAACAACCGTCATATTCGCATTCATCATGTCGCCAAGCTCTTTGTGCAGAACATAAGCATTCTCTGTGCCGTTATTCATTTTGAGCAAGTTTTCATAACGGTCCACATGACGTTTCTTCTCACGATCGAAAACGATCGAGGATGTGTCGTCCGCATGCTTCTCTAAGCCGCGAATATACTCAACCGCTTTAGGACCGGAAACCATGCCATCATAGATCGCCGAAACAAGGGAGTTTGCACCAAGACGGTTTGCACCGTGATGCTGATACTCACACTCACCCGCAGCGAATAGGCCTGGAATGTTCGTCATCATGTTATAGTCAACCCAGATGCCGCCCATCGAATAGTGAACCGCAGGGAAAATTTTCATTGGGATCTTGCGCGGATCGTCACCCATGAATTTCTCGTAGATTTCCATAATACCGCCGAGCTTAATATCCAGCTCTTTAGGATCTTTATGAGAAAGATCGAGATAGACCATGTTCTCGCCATTAATACCAAGCTTTTGGTCTACGCAAACGGAGAAAATTTCACGAGTCGCAATATCACGCGGCACCAAGTTCCCGTATGCCGGATATTTCTCTTCAAGGAAGTACCAAGGCTTACCGTCTTTATAGGTCCAAATGCGTCCACCTTCACCACGCGCAGACTCGGACATCAAGCGAAGCTTGTCGTCTCCAGGAATCGCTGTTGGATGAATTTGAATCATTTCACCATTCGCATACTTAACGCCTTGTTGATAGACTGCGCTTGCTGCCGTACCTGTATTGATAACCGAGTTCGTTGTTTTTCCGAAAATAATACCAGGGCCGCCTGTTGCCAAGATAACTGCGTCAGATGGGAATGTTTGAACTTCCATGCTCCGCAAATCTTGAGCCGCAATACCACGGCACACGCCTTCGTCATCCAGAACGGAACCGAGGAACTCCCAGTGCTCGAACTTCGTAACGAGACCCGCTGTTTCCCAGCGGCGAACTTGCTCATCCAAAGCGTACAACAACTGTTGACCAGTCGTTGCGCCCGCGAATGCAGTACGGTGATACTTGGTTCCACCGAAACGGCGGAAGTCCAGAAGACCTTCTGCGTACGGTTAAACATAACGCCCATCCGGTCCATCAAGTGAATAATCCCTGGAGCTGCATCACATAATGCTTTAACAGGCGGTTGATTTGCCAAGAAATCTCCGCCATAAACTGTATCATCAAAGTGCTCCCACGTGGAGTCGCCTTCACCTTTGGTATTCACCGCACCGTTAATGCCGCCTTGCGCACATACGGAGTGGGATCGTTTCACAGGTACCAAGGAGAACAATTGCACATGAACTCCGGCCTCTGCTGCTTTAATTGTCGCCATGAGTCCCGCAAGGCCTCCACCAACGACGATGATTTTCGAATTAGCCATTTCTGTTCACCCTCCCTTAATGCCCCGAATGTGCTTCTACCGGAACCGAAAATTCCGAGCCTGTAAAAGCGACCAAAGACATAATAAACATCACGGACATCACAACGAATAAAGCCATCCAAACAATGGAAGAGTAACGTTGTGCGCGTGGTCCAACTGTAATACCCCAACTAACCAAGAACGACCAAATTCCATTACAGAAATGGAAGCTTGCTGAAACAACACCGATAACATAAATCGTAAAAATAACTGGATTCGTTGCAATATCGTGCATTGTTCGACCGAGATCTTCATGCGCTACATTGCCTAAAGCAACCTGTAAACGCGTTTCAAAGAGATGCCAAGCAACGAACAAGAAAGTGATAACGCCGGTCACCCGTTGAAGCATAAACATTTGATTGCGGAAATACCCATAGCTGGACACGTTATTCCGTGCTTGATACGCCACATACAGCCCGTAAACGGCATGATAAAGAAGCGGAAGCCAAATCCCCACGATTTCCAGGAGCAGAACCAATGGCAGACCGTTCAGCCAGTTAATTTGATCCACGAAGGCTGCTGGTCCTTTGGTTGCTTCATAGTTAGTGAGCAAATGCTCAATAAGGAAGAAGCCCACCGGAATGACACCTAGCAAAGAGTGGATCTTTCGAAAGTAATACGAATTACCCATAATGTAACCAATTCCCCCCTCAACAAAATTCATAAACTAACATCTGACATGTTTAGACAAAACAAGCCACATACCATTCTACTCTCGCCGCAAACGAGCGTCAACCCATAATCATCCACGCCTATTTTGCGCCAAAGCAGTGAATGAATATACACGGCCAGCCAATAATTGTGAATAAAAAGTGACATGTACATCGTACCTCTTTCGCGCTTATAATGGAAGTGCCGTTTTTTTATATACACTTATAACAATTTCACATATATAAGGTTGAAGGAGATGATAGATCGTGGAACTTTTGGATGTTTTCGCCGTTGTTGTGGAACAAGTGAGCTTGAATAAAGCCTCTCAACTTTTAAACCTTTCGCAGCCTGCCCTTTCGCGCAAAATCATGAAACTGGAAGAAGAGCTTGGCGTCGAACTTTTTATTCGCAAAGGCAAGCGGCTTGAGCTAACGAAGGTCGGCCAAATTTGCTATGAGCATGCCTTGGAGCTGCGGCATTTGGAACGGAAATTCAAGCAAGCCATCCAAACCTATAAAGCGGCAGGATCCCATACTTCCATTACGATTGGTGCCAGTTTAACCACTCTGCAGGCTACTCTTCCTGATCTTGTGACCTATTATTTGCAAGATTACCCGCTCACAGAGATCAAGCTTCTGACGGGAAAAACCCATGAGGTCGTCACCATGGTAAAGGAAAATAAGGTGGACATCGGCATTGTCGCTTCCCAGATCAATGCTACAAGCCTACATTGTGAACCCTTATTTGACGATCATTTATGTTTGGTACTCCCGCTAGGACATCCATTAATAGATCAAAGCGTCATCACCATGGCTGATTTAAATGAGCTGCCCATGATTTTATTTTCCAAAGGCACTTGGTACCGCATTCTGATGGACGAATTGTTCAATCGGTTCACCATTTTGCCCAATGTTCAAATGGAGATCGATTCCTTCGAGGCGATCCTACGTCTCGTCTCTACTTGTAAAACAGCCACCCTGCTGCCCAAATCGTATCTAAGAGAAGATTTAATTCGGAATAACGAACTCATTTTACGCGATTTGGCGGAGCTTGAGCAAACGAAGCGCACGACATCGTTAATTTACTCCGACCTCTCTTCGGATAACCCTGAATCCATGAAATTCATTACTCAGGCAATAAGTTACTTTAGCACTCCTAATAACTAAACCTCATCAGCTTTAACTTCAAGACCCAGCTTGCGCGCTGCATAAGCCGTTGTACTTGCTTGCAATAAAATCGTGATCAACACCGCCATAAAGGTAACACTCGTCATCAAATCACTGTGCGCCACCCCCATACCCGCGACCAACCCACACAAAGCGGCAGGAATGACGCCAGTTTCGCGTACCCAGAACATGAACAATATCTCATTCCTCTGCCACTTCGCCTTGCGGTCGGGCCATGTACATAATAAAACGGTCAAAGGACGCGCAATAAACACAAAGACAAAAATGACCCCTAAGCTTGTCCATAAATGAGCCAAAAGCAAAGGGAAATTGACTTGACTACCTAGCAGAATGAAAATGAGCATGCGCATAATGACCGTAATATTATCAGAAAAATGTGTCATTTCATCACGCTTGTCATACAGATTCAGCTTGAAAGTGTCAGCATTTCCCCAAATCAACCCCGCTGTAAAAGTCGCCATGAAACCACTGACACCAAGAAGCTGTCCTACCACATAAGCCCCTAGAGCCGTTACGACCATCGCAATAGTCGCAAAGTCTCTCAGAAGCCCCAACTTTAAATGCGCAGTTAAGAATGTCATTATGTAGCCAAATACAAGTCCCAGCGCAAGCCCACCAAGCGCCATTTTCGCAAATTCAGCAGCGCCAGAAAGAGCGGAAACTTCTTGCGTCCCCACTATAATAGCTAAAAATGAAAAAGTGAGAATAGAGCCTGTCGCGTCATTAAAAGCAGATTCAATTTCCACTGTCTCCCGTACCTTCGTGCGTATCTTCACCTGCTTAAACACTGGAATTAACGTGGCAGGATCGGTAGAAGAAATAATTGAGCCCAATAACAGGGCATAAAGCCACGGTAGACCCAACAGGATATGAGCAACTGCAGCTACAGTCAAGCAGGTTATGATTACACCCGGAATACTTAATAAAGTAACAGTCAACCACACTTGCCGAAATCCGGATAGCCTAATGTTGCGTCCCCCATCAAAAAGAATTAAAGCGGAACCCATGACGAGAATAAACTGATTCGTGAATGATGTGCTAGACTCATTAATCCAATGCAAGCCTTGGCCTACTAGTATGCCTGCTAGGAGAAACATAGCAACATCAGGCAGTTTCAGCCATTGCGCCGCTTTCCCGAAGATCATCCCCAATCCGAAAACAAGCACAAGTAAAATGATAACATGTTCAACCATTATGGATGTCGAAGTTTCCATTAACTGATAACTTCATTTTCAAAATTCTCAATTTGCTCGTTGGTCCCAATAATGACCATGACATCATTCTCATTTACTACATCCGATGCGGTTGGTGCAATAATAATCCCCTTCTGTTTATTAATGGCTACTACGCTGCAGCCATATTTGGCGCGAGGATCAAGTTCTTTGATGGACAAACCGCACAGACCTTTAGGAACCGAAAGCTCTACAATGGTATAGTCTTTGGAAATTTCAATGTAATCGAGTAAATTGGGTGAAACGAGTTGATGCGCAACACGAATACCCATATCTCTCTCCGGATAAATGACACGGTCGACCCCCAGCTTATTCAGCACTTTACCGTGAAGCTCAGATAAGGCTTTGGCAACGACTTTTTTGACACCTAAATCCTTCAATACAATGGCGGTCAAAATACTTGCTTGTATATCATCACCAATTGAAACGACAGCACAATCGAAATTGCGCACACCGAGGGACTTAAGTACTTCCTCATCCGTGGAATCCGCCACCACAGCATGTGTGAGCTCTGAACTCATTTCATCTACAGCCTCTTCATCCTTATCAATGCCAAGTACTTCATAGCCTAGTTTAACCAGTTCCTTGGATATACTGGATCCGAATCGACCCAGACCAATGACGACATATTGATTCTTTTTCATCTGCGCTGCACCCCTTATCCGATCGTAATTTTACCTTCTGGGTATCTAAATAATTCTTTTTCCTGCTTAGGCTGCAAGGCATAGGCAAGTGTTATGGGTCCCAAACGACCAGCAAACATCGTTATGCTGATGAGTATTTTCCCGAAGGTCGTCAAATCTGGAGTTAACCCCATGGTCATGCCCACAGTTCCAAAAGCCGAAGTAACCTCAAACAAAATTTTGAGTAATTGCGCATTCTCAGTTGTAGACAGCAGCATCGAAACGAAGATAACTAAAAACAAAGCAAGCATCGTTAACGTAATGGCTTTTAAGATACGGTCCTTTGCCAAACGGTGGCGAAAAATGACAATGTCCTCTTTTCCACGAATCATGGTCACTATGGCGCTGATCAGAATCGTGAACGTCGTTGTTTTAATACCGCCGCCCGTTGAGCCCGGAGAGGCTCCAATAAACATGAGAATAACGATAAAGAATTGCGTAGCTTGACGCATGCCGCCGATATCAACCGTATTGGGGCCTGCAGTCCGCGGCGCAACAGATTGGAAGAAAGAAGCTAATATTTTGCCACCTAGGTCGAGCGATCCCATGGTTCTGATATTCGTATATTCGAATATAAAGATGACAATGGCTCCAAACACAATGAGAAAGCCCGTCATGCTCAATACGACTTTGGACTGCAAAGAAAGCTTTTTCGTCTTACGAAATTCCAGCGTATCCGACATAACAATAAAGCCTATCCCACCTAGAACAATAAGCGCCATAGCAACAACATTCACCACCACATCATTGGTGTAGTTGGTAAAAGAAACAAAGGGGGCGTCTACCGTACCAAACAAATCAAAGCCCGCATTATTAAACATCGATATGGCATGCCAAATACCAAAATAAAGAGCTTTGGGAAAGCCCAAATCAAACGTCCAGCGAATGGTAAAAATAACTGCCGCCACAGCTTCAATCGTTAAGGAATAAATGATGACTTTGCGAATAAGTCGGATAATACCTTCCATAGTCCCTTGATTTAAAGCCTCTTGCAGAACTAAACGCTCTTTCAACGTTATCTTCATCCGAAGGGCAAAAGCGACTAACGTAGCCATCGTCATGAACCCTAAACCGCCTACCTGGATCAAACTTACAATAACAATCTGTCCGAACATCGAGTAGGCGCTTCCTGTATCCACAACGACAAGCCCGGTTACACAGGTTGCTGAGGTCGCTGTAAACAGCGCATCCAAGAACGCTACAGAATGCCCCGTTGCCGAAGCAAAAGGAAGGGTTAAAAGTCCTGCTCCCAAGAAAATGATACAGGCAAATCCAAGAACAAGAATTTGAGGAGGTTTAAGCCGCCAAATACTCATTTTCTTTAACATTGCGTCCTCCTTTAGGTAATGACAACGGATTTTCATGCCTTTTATTGGTATAGTTCCCTGAACTCTTAAAGAAATTCGCTTCGAATGCAATTGATAGGTATTATATAACTGTTTGTATTTATTTACCACTGAATTGACTTCTTTTTAAACTGTGATAACGTTAATCTAGCGATGCCAGAATCTTGAATCCAGAAGGGAACAGCTCTATGATCAGGCCGAAGTTAAATCGTTCTCTACTCCTCCTTGCCTTCATTGGAGTAGCGCTTTACATGGGAATAACCGCTTTATATGGACTTCAAACAGATGAAAGCAAAAATGCCGACAATCCTTCCATGACGAAACAGCAGGCAGCGCAAAGCGCCGCTGCATTCATCACCGAACGTTACAATATCAAAGACGTTCAAACCTATGTCGTGTATCAATCCAAAAAAACACGCAGCGGTTATATGCAGAAAGAACATTTATCCGAGGCCTACAATAAGGTTTACGGAGAGCGTTTCCCCATTGACTACTATCAGGTGAGTGTAAAAGACGCAACAAACAGACGACAATTTACGGTTGAGGTTAATTATACCAACAGTAAGGTCTTCGGCTGGATGGAAACGACAAATACTTCTTCCACAATAAGCAAGCATAAAGCAGATATTTTGGCAAAGCAGGAAATACGCCAGCAAGGACTAAACCCGGATGACTTTATAGCGGTCGATAAGCCAGAAATCTTGGGAGAGCAGCCTGCAGGAACAACGCTTTACTACGAAAAGAAGACGGAGCCTATTGGCGAAGCCCGTCTGCAGGTTGAAGTTCAATTCGATGATGCCAATTTAACGGGATACAGCGTGTTATTCAGCTTACCGGCTTCACATCAAATATGGCTTAATCAGCAAGACCGTTCCGCCTCTCTCATGACATGGGTGTCTATGGGCTTCACCGCAATAATGGCTATTATTGCCCTTATATATGCCATTAAATATAGAAAAACAATGAAATTCCGCAGAGGCTTACTGCTAACAGCCATTTTCTTAGCTATTTATATAAGCAATAATTATAATTTATATCCTGCATTCCGAGCCATGTCCGGTGCTGGCAGCAGCGAGTTGGCCATCCAAGCCATCATTATATTCATGAATCTGGTCACCGTCTTGCTTGCTCTTTCCCTTTACTTGTCGCTGGTAGCAGGCAGCGGACTATGGCAGTCTATCGGGCAGCCTAAATGGCCTTTATGGAAAGACAATCGTTTTGGACATGATGTGTTTCATGGCATGGGGCGCGGCTATTTACTGGCTCTCTTCATTTTGGGTGTCCAACAGGTGCTTTTCTATGTGGGAGAAGTGAGTTTCGATGTGTGGGCCGTGAACGATCCCTCGGATTCGGTGCTTAATATGGTGGAGCCTCGCTTGTTTCCCATGATGGCCTGGGTTGCAGCCATATCCGAAGAAGCAACCTTTCGACTGCTTGGCATTATTTTGTTTAAAAAACTATTTCGTTCCAACTTTATTGCCGTGCTGATTCCTAGCATTATATGGGCTGCAAGCCACACGCAATACCCCATCTATCCCGTCTATACCAGGTTAATCGAAGTTACGGTGATTGGCATCATTCTCGGGTATGTATTCCTAAAATACGGCTTCATAACCGCTGTTTTTGCTCACGCCTGTATGGACAGCATACTCATGGGTCTGTCACTCTTTTCCTTAGGGCATGTCAGCAATGTGCTTGCCGGGATGTTGTATGTTTTATTGCCAGCACTCATCGGTCTGCTGCTCGCTTGGCTGCACGGAAAAAGGCGATCCCCCCTTATTCCTGGGGAATCGCCGCCTCACCTTGAAGTGCTTTGATAATTTCGCCAGCTAATTTCTCTCCTATACCTAGAGGCTTGAAGTCCGTGACTTCGGCCTCTTTGATTTTGCGTACGGAGCCAAAATGCTTCAGGAGCGCCTTGCGTCGTTTCTCACCTATACCCGGAATCGCATCCAACTGCGACACAACCATCGATTTCGCTCTCGTTTCCCGATGGAATGTAATCGCGAAACGGTGAACTTCGTCTTGAATGCGCTGAAGTAGGTAGAACTCCTGGCTGTCTCTCGGCAGCGGCACGACTTCAGCCGGATCACCGATCATAAGCTGTGCTGTCTTGTGCTTCGCATCCTTTACCAGACCGCAAATAGGAATGAATAGGCCCAGCTCATTTTCCAAGACATCAACAGCAGCAGATATTTGTCCTTTCCCGCCATCCACTACAATGAGATCGGGCATCGTCAAATTATCCTTCAGTACACGTTCGTATCTGCGGCGGATGACTTCACGCATCGTTTCGTAATCGTCCGGTCCTTGGACCGTTTTGACCTTATACTTGCGGTACTCCTTGCGATCCGGCCTTCCATCAACGAAGACGACCATGGCCGAGACCGGATTCGTCCCTTGTATGTTTGAGTTATCGAAGGCCTCGATGCGACGTATCGTCCCTGTACCCAGCCACTCGCCAAGATTCTCTACGGCCTTCGTTGTGCGGCGTTCGTCCCGCTCCACCAAGCGGAACTTCTCATCCAGTGCGTTGCGAGCGTTATCTTTGGCCATATCGACCATTTGTTTCTTAAGTCCGCGCTGCGGGATATGGACCTTGACCTTTAGCCACGATTCCAAGGCTTCGCGAATATCTGTCTCTTCCGCCTCTGCTCGGGCGACGGCTTCAGGCGGCACTTCAGCGGTAGCTTCTGTATGGACAGCAGGTTCTGAAAGGACAGTGACTTCATTGCCCACTGGCATATTTGGCAGAAAAATCTCCTTTGGCAGCGCCGGATTGTCGCTGTATACTTGCGTAACATAGGACATGAAATCGTTATATTCATCCCCATAATAAGGAAACAGCGAAACATGCCGCTCAATCAGCTTGCCCTGCCGCATATACTGGATGTGTACAGCCATCCAGCCCTTGTCGACCGCGTAGCCGAATACGTCACGATCAAGCGCATCTGCTGTCGTAATTTTCTGCTTCTCCATCACGGCATCGATGCTCATGATGTGATCGCGCAGCTCCTTCGCGCGTTCAAAGTTTAGTTCCTCCGCTGCGGCCAGCATTTTGGTCGTCAGCTCTTCTTTAATCACATCGTGTCCGCCGCCGAGGAAACGACTGATCTCCTGCACCATCCGCTCGTTCGTCTCCGCGGTTACGTCAAACTCGCAAGGCGCCAGACACTGCCCGATATGATAGTATAGGCATACTTTATCCGGCATCGTCTTGCACTTGCGAAGAGGGTAAAGCCGATCCAGCAGCTTCTTCGTCTGCTGGGCCGCGAAAGCGTTCGGATAAGGGCCAAAATACTTGCCCTTATCTTTAATCACTCTCCGCGTTACTTCCAGACGCGGCTGCTCTTCATGGGTAATTTTAATATAAGGAAATGTCTTATCATCCTTGAGAAGCACGTTATACCGGGGATGATGCTGCTTAATCAGATTACACTCCAGAATCAACGCTTCCATGTTCGAGGAGGTAATAATATATTCAAAGTCGCGAATCTCGCTGACTAGTTTTTGCGTCTTTGCGCTGTGGCTGCCGGTAAAATAGGAGCGCACACGATTTTTCAGCACCTTCGCTTTACCTACATAAATAATCGTTCCTTCACGATTTTTCATAATATAACAGCCAGGCTTGTCTGGTAACAAAGACAGCTTGTGCTTGATCATTTCAAGACTCTGCTCGCGGATACCCGCATCCTCATGCTCATAGTCTGTCACGTCTTACAATCTCCTTTCGAGCAACCTCCATCTTCGGAGTAAACAAATTCGTCAATAAAAAAAAGAAAAAAAGCTCTTTCTCAGCATAGCAGAAAAAGAGCTTTTTCTCACGAACAATCGTTGCCGGAACGATCTATTATTGATGACGCGCTACAACATTTTTAAGAGCTTCTTTGGATTGGAAACCAACCACTTTATCAACAGGCTGTCCGTCTTTGAAAACGATCAGTGTTGGAATGCTCATAACGCCAAAGCGGGAAGCGGATTCCGGATTGTCATCCACGTTCACTTTTGCGATTTTCAAGGATTCAATTTCTTTATCCAGTTCTTCCAGAACAGGAGCGATCATTTTGCAAGGTCCGCACCAAGGTGCCCAGAAGTCTACAAGTACTGTACCTTCGCCTTCAACTTCTGATTTAAAACTGTTATCGGAAACATTCACAATTGCCATGATAGTTCCTCCTTCTAAGAATAGATTTCATGTATAACATCAAGTAGAACTTTGCTACCGATGAACGTCAACAAGTAAAGTATACCACACTGACAGGTCATTTCAACCAAGCCACCCATTAGTGAAAGGCTGGTTATTACGCTATAAAGTAGGCACACCTACAGGTAATCCTTGAACCCTCTGCTGCTCAATATAAGCAATCCGGTCCTTTAAATTCGCTTGCAGCAGCTGCAGCATCTCCATCTGCTGTTCAATGTCACGGAGCTTCTCGGTATAAAGTGGAAGCAAGTCATCACACAGCGACTCCTGATTTTTCATTACACAGTTCAGAAAGCTTTCAATCTGCTCTGTTGTAAAACCTAAGCTCAAATAAAACTGTATGGTCTTCACACGTTCGACAGCCATCTGGTTGAACACCCGGTAGCCATTTTCCTCTCGCTGCGTCGCAATTAAACCTTTGGTTTCATAATAACGCAAGGAGCGTATGCTGGCGCCGGTAAGCTTGGATAATTCACTGATCCGCATTGCGTTCACCTTTTTCCTTTTCCTTGATCAAGTAAGGATGATCTTATTGTAAACCATGACACTAATGTTATAGTCAAGTGTTTTTTGCTATATAGGCATCATTATCTTATCGTTTGCACAATTGTCACTTTGATTTGCTTTACAACTTTCGACGAATTTGGGTATACTAATCTTAAACTTAGAATGTCGGACGTTAGGGGGTAACCACATGAGCGATCCTAAACACCCTGAGCTTCACGTATATGAAGAACCGCGTAACGATTTCATGGACGTTGGTATTGGCTTTGGCGTTTTCTTTGGCGTGCTTTTTATTATTGCAGCCATTGCAACTGTGATTCAAGTCATGAAATAGTCCATATCCTTTGCTGAGAAAGCCTCTGCCCCTGTGCAGAGGCTTTTTTCTTCTAACCATGTTAAAATAAGGAAGTATTCGATTCTTTTACAAAAAAAATATTATTTAACAGAAGGAGAACTTTTATACTTATGATTAACTTGCATCCAGACAGACAAAAATTGATTACATACATCGGATTAACCGAGGCTGATCTGCAGCTGCTGAAAAGTAAACAAGAAGCATTTGCACAAATCGTAGACAAGTTAGTCGATCAATTATATGCAGATATTATTATTTGGCCTGAATTAGTCGCCATCATCGAGCAGCACAGCACAGTGGAACGCCTTAAGGAAACACAGCGTTGGTACTTCATGTCAATGGCCTCAGGCGTTATTAATGATGAGTATATTCAGAAACGATTATTTATCGGTCATGTGCATTCTCGCATTGGTCTTACAACTTCTTGGTATTTGGGCACTTATTTAAAATATACGGATTTGGCAGCCCTTCATTTTCAATCCATCATGCCGAATGAATGGACTCAAGTTCTTCATTCCCTCAGTAAAATGTTTAACTTAGATTCCCAGCTTGTGTTGGAGGCTTACGAATATGTGGAGAAACAGAAAATTCTAACGCTTGCCGATGAACAGGAAAAAATGCTGACGACGATTTCACATGCCGTACAGGAATTGGCATCCATGATGGTTGAACTCGGAGGCAGCAGTCAAATCGTGGCAGATACTGCCGTCCAAACGGCCGAATCGCAAGAAACCTCCAACCAGCGGCTCGATGAGCTGAATGATGAAATCAAGGATATTTCCAAGATGGGATCTGTCATGAAAGAAATATCGGATCAAACTCATCTGTTGGGTCTCAATGCAGCCATTGAAGCCGCTCGTTCTGGCGAGCATGGCCGAGGCTTTGAAGTCGTCGCCAATGAAGTGCGCAAGCTAGCCTCTCGTTCGCGTGAAGCTCTGGATCAGATCCAATCGAAGCTTAAACTTATTGCGAAAAAACTCGAATTCGTGAAGAGGGGATCTGAGGAAACGACTCTTTTCGCGCGAACACAAGCGGCTAGCGCAGAAGAACTAACCTCTTTTGTACAAATGATCGAGAAGGTCACCTTTGAGCTGGAAAAGCTAAAAAAGAACTAATAAGATAAAAAGCTGCACAACGAGCTTAGCGCTCAATCGTGCAGCTTATATTATTTTCCCCGTTTGTTCGTTCCCGTCACATCAACGACATCGACAAAAGGCCGAATGCGGTCCATAATCCGCTGTCCCTTGTATTCTTCGTCTCCGTCTTTATTCGTAAAGCTGAAATGCTTCTCCAGATCAGATAGCGCATAATTGGACGTAAAGAACGTCGGCTTCCGATTCATCCGATGATTCACGATAGCTCCGATGACATGATCGCGCAGCCATGGGTTCAAATTCTCTGCTCCTATATCATCGAAGACAAGCAAATCTGTCTCCTTCAGAAGGTCTATGGTTTCCTTCAACTTATAGGGCTCTTGAAACATTCCCTTCAAATCCTCGGCGAAATCCGGCATATAGACGATCGCACCCGTCATGCCTACCTTAGCTAGCTGATGCAGCATGTAGCCCATTAAAAATGTCTTGCCGGTTCCGAAGGAACCTGACAAATACAATCCTCTTGTTTGAAGCCCTTCTTCCATGGTCAAGCTTACATAATCATTAATCTGCATGACAGCCTTGGCCCGATCCAGATCCGTTTCGAGAATTTCTCCAAAGGAGTAGCTGCGTGAAATCATCCGAGCATCCACATGAAAAGTACGAATTCGACTGCTTATCGCATCCTCCAGCTGCTTGGCGTTGAATTTCTTGCAAGCTGCCTTTTCCTCATGAATAAAAGCCGCTTCATTAACCGACTCCGCCATTAATACCGTGTAATGACCCGTCATATCATTAGGACAACGCTCTAGGCCGGGACAGTTCGAACAGTTCTTGTACTCCGTTACATACTGGTATAGCTTGTTCATATTAATTTTTATCGTATAGTCATCAAGGAATGGGTACTTTTTGCGAAACTTATGCACGAGGGCGTCTTCCATGACGGCCCCAATCTTCGCTTCCGCTTTCCTTCTCCATTCAGAATCGGGCATCGATTTCAATAATTGCGATAGGGATTCCATCTTTTACCTACCTCCCCGTCCATCTGCTTATTAATTCTTGCGGTTGAAGCGCTCATCCAGCCTCTGCGCCATTTTCCTTGCTGCTTCAAGCTCTTCTTCTGTCAGCCTGGAGGATGCTGCTGCGCCGACATCCGGTACGACAATCGGAATGTGCGGCTTTTGTGACTTGCCTTGTCGGCTTCTTGCTACCCCGCCGCCTCCGGCAGCCTTCGCGGCTTCCACCTTGGAGGCTGCCTTCAGTTTATAGCTGATTTTCTCCCGCACATAGTCCACGGCTTGCTCATAAGTAACGATTTGTTTGCCTAACATATCTGAGGCAACCGCTTCGATCGACGACTTCGCCCACGAACGACGGTCAATATGCAGAAAATGAATCAATACATTAATCACTTCTTCATTCAATTTATAATTCAAATCAATTTTTTCGAAAATATTAAGTACACCATCAGGGATCGAGCCTTGGGTGAAAAACATTTTCAAAACAGCCGTATAGGGCTCATTTCGCATAATGTAGTTGTACTGATGATCCGTGCATTCGCCGCGCAGCTGCTGCGGGACTTCTAAGTAAAATTGCATTTCAACCGATTTCTCATCTGAAACCTTAACGCTGTTTCCTTGTTCCTCGTCTTGAGCTCTCTCTTCAGATCGAGCCAAAGTCCGCTCGCGTTCTTCTCCGCGCTTCTTGCTTTGACGGTAGAACAGGTTCGCATTGTATTGCAGGAGATCCATCTGAAGCTCTCCATCTTCGGCAAATACGCCATCCTCATCCAGCAGACGACACGTCTCCTGAAGCGATAAGTTATACTTCTTCGCTACGATGTTAATCGCCGCCATCTGCTCAGGCATATGCTTAAGCGCCTCCACGAACACACGATTGCTCGCGCCTCGCGGAAATCTCATAATAATATCGGCATACTGGAAGCCTTTCGTTGTAACATCCATGCGAGGGTCTGTTTGTTTGCTGGCAGAAGCCTCATAAAGGGCCTGCTCCAGCTCATAATCAACCACCTGTGTATTAAGACGGAACAAGTCATAGAATGGAACTGACAGGTTCTCCTCGCTCGCTCCTTGCCATTCCTCCGGCTCTGGTGACAGCAGCTCTTCTCGAAGAGAAAGCAGCATGAATTTCCCGACCTTATCACGAAGCAGTAAAGTTAAATGTTGATTGCGAAAAAATTCATTCGGTCCGAGCGGAGCAAACAACGTGTATTCAAACACATAGTCTTCTTCGCCCACTAAGAACTTGCGATTCGTTTGTAAAAGTCCGATAGCTTCAAGTTTAGAGGATTGTTCGATGAGGTATTTACGTCCCCGCTCCCCTTGCTCAAGCTCCAGCAGCATAAATAGCTTCCGCTGCTGTTCCAATGGCGAGTAGCCGACTTTCTCAGCACTCATTTGCTGGTAGAGAGCTTGATAGAGGCTAATCGCTAAACCACCTATCATCGGTTGATACATTAAAGCTAACATTTTATAATCCAGGCTGCTCAAAGAAAACTCACGGATTACGCAAAATCTGTGATTTTCAGTGAAATGCAGCATATTCGTCATTCGCATCCCGTTACAGCACCATCCTGCCTTCAACCAAGTTAGCCAAAACCGCCTTGGCTTCTCTCTCTTAGTCTACCACAAAAATCGACAAGCTTGGTATTAACCAGAGAAAAGATAATATTTCCCAAAATGGTAAAACCAACCTCATCATGCGTCAGCTGGTTGGAACTTACACATAGTAACCAAAGAACTCGCTCCAGTTGAAAGGAAGATCGAGGTTCTTTGGTTTATATAAGAAATATCGGTCTGAGTTAGCTTCTGCCATCAACAGACAACTGTTCATTTGGCATGTCTTCCCCATACCGGAGAGGATTCAGCTTCCTTGCTATAGCTAGGTCCAGCTCTCCTCGCAGTGTTTGATCCGTATCTAGGCTTTCCACCCAAAGTTGAATCAAATCATTCATCTTCTGTGCATTCTTGAAGGGAATCTGGTGCTTGGCATCTTTAATGAAATAGAGCGAACTATGCGGCAGCTTCTTATGTAGGATTTGTGCATACCGATGAAAGCCCCGATCCTTCTGCCCATATATCAAAAGGATAGGCAATTGAATGCCTGAAAGACGGCTTGTACAAGAGTAACTGATCGATTGATTGAAATAAGCCTGTACACGACTCGCTGTATTGCCTAAAGAGCTTTCATACAATCGGTGATACGTTTCATCTCGATCCGCATTCCCCAGCGTAATGGCATTCCTCAATACGTTCATAAACAGCCCAGAGCCTGCCATCCGGGCAGCCATCCAGATCCTGCTTGTATTATAGGCGTCCGTTAACTCGGACATTCCGCTGACGACAATTCCGCCATAGAAACGTTCCGGATACGTTAGCAGTGCTTCCAACACGAGCGAACCTCCTGTGGAATAGCCGCATACAAACACCTTTTCCAATTCAAGAAAGTCCAGCAGTTGTTTTAAATCTTCAACGATTCCTTGATAACTAAGCTCTCGCTTAGATGGCTCACTCTGGCCGTGTCCATCTACATCAAATGTAATAACCTGAAATCGTCCCGACAATTGCTCCTTTTGATAATGAAACGTTTGCAAGGTCAATAGTGGCGGGTGGATGAAAACAATGGGTGTGCCGGTACCCGATATTTCGTAATGTAAAGCAGTTCCATTCACATAAGCAATGGGCAATGAATTCCCCTCCGATAAAACAAGTTCATTAACTTTATCTTAGAGTGACCCAATACACTTATTTCTATGAACTTAAAACATTTTGAATCCTCTGATGCGCAACGCTTTAATAGCTGATCCGCTAAGTATCGCGCCCGCGAGGCCACCAATAGCTGGAACAATATCAACCAAGGTAAAGCTGTCGCCGCTGGAGAGGAAAGAAGCCGAAGTCGTACCCAATGACCCATAGATTACAACACCAATGATCAATGCGATATACGCATAAAGCGGAAACCAAGTCGTCTTCATGAGCATATTCAAAATAAACCCGATCCCAAAAAATAACACCATCATTAAGACAGTGGCAATTACCATTTGCAACAACGCATTATCCCCCTTAAACATTAACGTAAACTTATTTTCATCGTATTCCTTCCTACCAATTGTAATCCACTAAGGGGTACAGGTAAAGTGTACACAAATTGAACATTAGGTTGTCACCCATTATTCATTTGCCCTTTCCCCATGAATTGGATACAATGTATGGGAATATTAGCCTTGAATGGAGGGTCACCGAATGAGTGAAGCCGTACAAACGCTGGAAGGCTGGTATGCACTCCATGATTTCCGTCTAATTGACTGGAACGCATGGCATGCCGCAGAGCCAGAACAGCGCAAACAAGCAACAAAAGAGTTAAACCAGTTCCTGTCTGAGTGGCAGCAAATTGAGAATGATAAACTTGGCAGTACCGCCGTTTACAGCATCGTTGGTCAAAAAGCTGACTTTGTCTTTATGCAATTGCGTGAAACACTGGAAGAATTGAATGACCTCGAAAATGCATTTAATAAATCCAGCTTTGCCGCATTTACTATTCCTGTGTATTCTTATGTATCCATTGTGGAACTAAGCAGCTACTTAGCTAAACCAGGTGTTGATCCAGCCGAAGACCCTGAATTGCAAGCTCGCTTGAAGCCTACTTTGCCAAAAGCCAAGCATATTTGCTTCTATCCAATGAATAAACGTCGCGACGGTAACGATAATTGGTACATGCTTCCTGCAGACGACCGTAAAACGATGATGCGCAGTCACGGCATGATCGGTCGCACCTATGCGGGTAAAGTGAAACAAATCATCACAGGCTCAGTTGGACTTGATGATTGGGAATGGGGCGTTACGTTGTTCTCCGAAGATCCGCTCCATTTCAAAAAGCTTGTCTATGAAATGCGTTTCGACGAAGTAAGCGCACGTTTCGGAGAGTTCGGAGACTTTTATGTAGGTAACCTACTGACACCTGATAAATTTGCCGAATTGATTCGGATTTAAATTCATGCCCTAAGAGCGAAGGACCTTGCGTCCTTCGCTCTTTCCATGTTCAGCCCGTCTAACCACAATTCGTTTTACAGACAATTCACGCAGCAGCCTTCCGACCAAGGCAAATAAAAAAGAAGCCTGCTCTAGGAAGAGTCAAGCTTCTAGTCTATGTTAATTTTCATCATCCTCATCGTCACGAAGAGCAGCCTGTAGTTCGGCTTCCATCTGCGCTTTGCGTGCCAAATATTCTTCCGTATCTCGATCACGTTGACGACCTTTTTCTTTCAATCGTTCAATCGCAGGAAGAATCAGAATGTCTATTTCTTTTTGGACGACGGCCACATGATCATAACGCTTCTCGGTCTCCAAGAAATGACCAACCTCGATCAGCGCATTATAACGATCCAGTTCTTCCCGGGTAAGAAGTCCTCTTACTTGGACACTGCAGTGTCTCATTGGCAATCCCCCCAAGATAGGCTGACACTGATTAGAAACGCCCTTTACGAATCACAAGCGGAATACCACCAATAATGTAGAGGTATCTCATATCTACGACCTTTTTCATCATAGCAGCTACGTTTCCTTTAAGTTTACGGGATCCGACAATGCCGATCGCTTGCCCTTTACCTAAAGAAGCTACCGTACCTTTGTTCGAGAACTTGAAGGTTTTCATTTGCGAACCGCGAATGGAAGCAATCAAGTTGTGTGCAACAGCTTCTCCTTGCTGCATCGCTATTTGAGCTGTAGGCGGGAACGGTCTGCCTTCATCGTTCATAACGATGGAACAGTCGCCTACGACATAGATATTGTCAAATTGCGGAGCACGCAGATACTCATCGACCTTAATTCTACCGCGCATCGTCTCGAAACCTGCTTCATCCAACATATGATTGCCGCGGATACCGCCTGTCCATACAACGGTTGCTGCTTTAATAAACTCATCGCCGGCAATAAGAACGCCTTCTGGTGTACATTCTTTAATCGCTGTACCGATTTTGAAAGTAATGCCTTTATCCGTCAGCACTTTCATTGCATACTCAACAAGCTCAGGATCGAAACCTGGCAATGCCGTTGGTGCTGCTTCTATATTATAAATCTTCACAAGGGAAGGATCCACGTCGAACTCTTTGCACAGCTGAGGAATACGGTCAGCTAACTCACCGATAAACTCAATGCCCGTAAATCCGGCTCCACCAATGACGAAAGTCAAATAATCCTTACGATCCGGTTCACGCTTATACTTCGCGAATTGATACTCAATGTGCTCGCGGATAAAGCGAACGCTATTGATGCTGCGAATGTTTAACGCGTTTTCTTTGAGACCCGGAATACCGAAAGTTTCTGCTTCACCACCAAGACCGATAACCAAGTAATCGTAGGAAAGTGTGCCATCCTCCAAAATCACTTTTTTCTCGTGGGGACGAATTTGGGTCACCGTGGATTTCACGAAATCAACTTTAAATTCATCAATCAATTTCAAAATGTTCACGCGTGCATTTTCAGGATTATCTGTCCCCGCAGCAGGCATGTGAAGATGGGTTGTGATGTAATGATAGTCATGCTTGTTAACGAGGGTCACATCGGCTTCATTGTAGTTCAATTCTTTTTGCAAACGGATTGCCGAAAGAATCCCGCCGTAACCAGCACCTAAGATGACGATTCTTGGTATTCTACTCATGTCTCTCACTTCCATATCCGATTTTATAGTCCTATAGTTTCTCTATTTTGTGAAAAATTACACAAACAGCTTCAAAAGTAGTATACTGCTTTTAGTTTGCACTCACCGACAGCGAATTATGATGAAACAGGGTGAGATTAGTCACAACATGGATAAACCGATTCTCATGATATAATATAATGTTCATAAGTAAATATCAAGTGCTATTTTGGCTTAAAATAAGGCATCCCGGCGAATTGAGCTTGATCCACTCCTTTGAGCATAATTTATCCTGTTTATTAGCGATTATATATTAATGAAATCATACTTTTCCTGTTTCCTTCAATGGAATTGACGTTTATAATATAATAATGATTGTGAATGGATCAGGATATTTACACATCAAAGAACATCAAAGGAAATGAATCGGAGGAGAGTTTAAGAATGAGCGAGAGAGAAGTAAATCAAGACATCGTGGATATTATTGTTATTGGTGGCGGGCCTGCTGGGATGTTTGCATCCTTCTATGCGGGTATGCGTCAAGCAACTGTTAAAATTATTGAAAGTATGCCCCAACTCGGCGGTCAACTTGCAGCCCTCTATCCAGAAAAATATATTTATGACGTAGCTGGATTTCCAAAAGTGACGGCTCAAGAGCTGGTGAACAACTTGCTGGCTCAAATGAAACACTTTACAATTGACACCCGCTTGGAAGAAAAGGTTCACCAAGTAACCAAAAAAGAAGAACGCCTCTTTGAAGTAACAACAGATAAAGGCACACATTACAGCCATGCTGTCATCATAACTGGCGGAGTTGGCGCTTTCGAACCGCGCCGTCTTGAGCTTCCGGAAGCTGCCCAATTCGAGAAAAAGAACTTGCATTACTTCGTTAGCGATTTGAACGCTTTTGCCGGTCAAAAAGTGCTGATCAGCGGCGGCGGCGATTCCGCAGTAGACTGGGCGCTTATGCTGGAACCAATTGCTGAGAAAGTAACTTTGATTCATCGTAGAGACAAGTTCCGTGCACATGAGCACAGTGTCGAAAACCTCATGAACTCCAAAGTCCAAGTTGTAACCCCGACTGAAATCACGAAGCTGCACGGAAGTGACCGCATTGAGCAAGTCACACTTAAAGATATCAAAACCGGCGAAGAAACCATCCATGATGTGGATGCCGTTGTCGTTAACTTCGGATTCGTCTCCTCTCTTGGACCGATTTCTGAATGGGGCCTTGATATTGAAAATGGTTCCATCGTTGTGGACTCCAGAATGGAAACGAATATTCCAGGCATTTTCGCTGCCGGCGATATCACAACATATCCAGGCAAACTAAAATTGATTGCTGTTGGTTTCGGTGAAGCACCTACTGCCATTAATAATGCCAAAGTTTACATAGATCCAAGCGCTAAGCTTTCTCCAGGGCACAGCAGCAACTTGAAATTTTAATCATTTCAAATAAAAAGGGGTATTCTAAACCTAATCTTCGGATTAGGAGGAATATCCCTTTGTCTTTTATATGTCCTGTTTGTAATGGCATGCAGGAACTTACTGCCTTATGCCCTATCTGCTCACACACGACTTGCGATTGCGGCAAATGGACCGATTATCTCGGCCCTTACTCACCCTATAGGGAGACGAATATGCTCTCTTTCTCCGAAGAGCCGCCTTTTTTACAGAATGAGCTGTGCACTCACCTTGTGAATTGTCCGGACTGCCATCACAGCTTTACCATTCACCTATCAGAATCTACTAATTTAGAGGAGCTTCATCCCTGATGTAAACTTGAAGTTTCAAATTGCGTCTTTGGATTTCCGCGAGCAGCAGGTCAAGAAAATCAGTTTCTAATCTCAAATCCAATGCCTTGTAATAGGAGTCAATTAATGTTTCATCACTTATTTGTCTCAATGGAAATCACCTTTATCCTATAATTTGTAATTATATTATCATGGGAGAAAATTTAGAACAAGCGTTCCGTTATCCACAGATAACTGTGTATATCCTGTGGGTAGATTGTTGATATGTGTCATAAACGCTAGGCTTGTCTAGGGGATAATGTGCATAAAGTTATACACATGCTAGAATCACAGATTACTGATAAAAAAAAGTGATCAGAAAACCTCAATGACTTTACCCTCACTTAACAAAACCTTAAGTTTGTTCACAAAATCGAAAAAGAATTTTAATCGTCATTTAATATTCAAAGCATACAATGTAAGTAGAAAGTTAAAAAAAGGAGCGAATCATTATGATCGTATACGACATTGTTCTAAATGGAGAAATAAAAGAAACTATTAAACCGCACAAAAATCGGTTGAAAGAGATTTACGCTTATATGCTGGAGCAAAGCAAAGTCATGAAAGCCAAGTATGGTGAAAATGTCAAAATTAAAGGCCGTATGGTGTACTAAGGGAGAGGGCTTCCCAAAGGTACTCACGGCCTTTTTTTCTACTTATGCACTTGCCGTTCAAATAATTCCCTTGCGATTTAAAACCGTCAACAGTCTATAGAAGTCGTAGCTACCATTCTGAGGCGTATCTATCAGACCTGCATGAATCGCAGCGTCTACAGCCCCCTGAGCCCATTCAGGTATGGTCTCAAGTGCGGACAGCTTCTCTAGTGTCGTCACCCTTTGTTGTAAAGCTGCGATCTGCTCCTCCAATTTTTCTAACATACGAACAACCTCCTCATCAAACTGTGTTAATTGATAACTCTGGATCACAGCATCAAGTTTGCTCGCATAGGCAGGATCAGTAGCATATCCACTGCTCTGCAGAGCTTTTGTTTGCTCAGCCGGATTCACTGCTTGCCGGACACTTACATATCGCGAGGCTTGAAAAAGTAAATCTTGATCGCGAAAGCCTGCTTCAATCGTTGGATAAGCACGGAAATTGCTAGGTACGTTATCATTTCGTGTTCCGTTCACCACTTCCCAAGTCAATGCCGAGACCGAGTCCCCTTGCCAATAGGCCGTTTTCACTCCACTGCCCACTTTATAGCCAACCAGATTGTTCCAGGCATTTATGCTCCCGCCAGTCTCCAGGATAGCCTGAGCTATTCGAACGGAAGGAAATATCAGCGAATTATCCAAACGCAGTTGAATCGCGATAGGCGCAATCAACGATATGAATTCCTGTCTTGTCGCCATATGCAGCCCTCCTCTATTAACGCTTCTAGCAAATACTTCTATCTTACATAGCATATTCTTTCTATGCTCAAAACGGTTCCGCTAGTGCGACTTTTTCTGGATAAAAGCAAATAGTCCCGCTTCGTTTTGAAAACGAAACAGGACTATTTATATAATAAAAATTCATCTTCTCGGTGGGAATCACCAGTCCAATAGCCGTGTTCATTTCCATTATTTCCGGGATGATGCGTTTGTTTGTGTCTTCGATCCGAAGGTAATATCCCACTGGTGCTGCTCATGGTGAGCGTACCAGCTTACAGACGGAATGTCCGGGTAATCGTCCTGCCGCTGAACACACCCCATCACGAAGTCGGGCGTCCAGTACAAGGCGTCGACGAGCATACTTTCTCCTCGCAGTGCCGACAAACCCCCGGTACCGAAATACAAGTACTGCAGTGGGTAGAAGTGATCGGTCGCGTAGTCCATGGCATTCGACTTCTATCGTTTATAAAAGTTGTCCAAAGGGTTGCCATTTCCGTGAGGTCAATCTAATGTTATGTGCAGTCTCCACGTAGTTACCTCCTGCTTGTTATAACTCAAAGGTATACCAGTTCCCAAGAACTATCCGCCCCAATTTCTTCCTGTCCAATATAACAAAAAACGCCCCATAAGTTGGAGGAATGAGCTGGTTTAATTTTCTCTTGCCCCAACCGCCATATCTCCGTCTCTCTCTACCCAAGCTTTACCATTAACAAAAATTACCTATATGCAATTTGGTCTCTTATAGGCTCCCTCTCTTGGCATTGGCAATGAAAAATTTTTCTTCATTTGTAATGAGAAGTTAATGGCAGGTTTGAACCTCTCATGACTAAAGTCACGAGATTCTTGGGTAGTCTCTTCTAACGAAGAGAAGTTTACCAAGCTATCCCTGTCGTTCCGACAGTTCGTGTAAGGTGATTACACAGTAAGCAGTCTTTTGCCTTCGGTAAGGATGTTCAGGCTTGCATTCAAGTCTCGGTCGTGATGCGCTCCACATTCGGGGCAATCCCACTCG
>NZ_VRTT01000150.1 GCF_008017805.1 Paenibacillus sp. N3.4
AAGCTTTCAAAAGACAATGCGGTCGAAGACGCTTATCTTTATGATATTCCGGAAATCGAACGCAATAGTGGAAAAGTGTTGCAGGATATTACGAAAGAAGGTTTTACTTCCTTGATTGTATCGAAAGGCGATCTCGACAAAGAATACGAGTCGTTTAAGAAAAAATATTTGGACGCGGGCGGCCAAAAGTGGATCGAGCAAGCTACGGAAATTTATAAAAAGGAACATCCAGACAAGAAATAGAGTGAATGCAAATCATCACGAGATCCGAAGGATCTCGTGATGATTTTAAACAGAAAATAAATAAAACATGTTTCATAGGGGTGCGTAGATGAAAATTACTGGTGTGAATACGTTTGTCGTCGATTGTTACCGGACTAACTTCGTATTCGTCAAAATTTATACAGATGCAGGTATTTCAGGGGTTGGCGAAGCAACGCTGGAGTATAAAGAGAATGCTGTAACTGGGGCAATTGAAGATATAAAACGGTACCTAATCGGTAAAAGTCCGCTTGATATCGAAGCGCATTATCACAATATATATCGTGATGCCTACTGGCGGGGCGGGGCCGTTCTGATGTCCGCGCTTAGTGCAGTGGAGATGGCGTTGTGGGACATTAACGGCAAATCGCTGGGCGTTCCCGTTCACAGGCTGCTTGGGGGCAAGGTTCACGATAAGGTGAAGGTGTATGCCAATGGGTGGTTTGCCGGCGCCACCTGCGTAGAGGATTTTGGTGTAAAAGCCAAGGAAGCGAAGGAGCGCGGATTCAAGGGGTTGAAGTGGGATCCTTTCGGCAAAGCGTATATGACCCTTTCGAATGAGGAACTGGACAAAGCTCTCGAATGCATTGGAGTTGTGAGAGATGCCGTCGGTTATGATATGGATCTGTTCATTGAAGGGCATGGCCGTTTTAATGTACCTACAGCCATCAAGATCGCCAAGGAGATTGAAGCTTTCAAGCCAGTGTGGTTTGAAGAACCGGTTCCACCAGATAACTTGGATGCCATGATAGATGTAAGACGGAAATCTCCGGTGGCCATCGCAGGCGGGGAAAGATTGTTTACGCGACAAGCGTTCAACGAAGTGTTCAAGAGAAGAGCGTTGGACTATGTGCAGCCGGATATCAGCCATGCCGGAGGCATTATGGAATGCCGCAAAATTGCTGCCATGGCGGAGGCGAACTATATTCCATTCGCCCCGCATAATCCAAGCGGCCCTGTAGCTAATGCCGCTACATTGCAATTAGCTGCATGCACGCCAAACTTTTTTTATCTGGAAATTATGGCAAGTGATGTGCCTTGGCGCAAAGAGATCACAGACGAACAGCTGCATTTCGAGGATGGCTATATGACCATCCCGGATAAACCGGGGTTAGGCATTGAACTGATTGAAGACTCGGCCATTAAGCATCCTTATGTCCCGCACGATTTAAGGCATTATAATGGGCAACTTATTCAAATTCGACCACCGGCTGCCGAGAACTACTTTTAAGTCATTTTAGAAACCGAGGTGGAGAATCGTATGTTTGATTTATCTGGTAAAGTAGTCATGGTAACGGGGTCATCGCAAGGTCTCGGACGCGGGATGATCTTAGGCATGGCTGAAGCGGGAGCTAGTGTGATTATTAACGCTCTTGATATCACAGAAAGCTCGCTTCAACTTGTTGAGCAAGTAAAGTCGCTAGGGCGGGATGCCATTGCGATCCAAGCGGATGTCAGCCAAGAAGAGGATGTCCAGAGATTGTTTCATATGGCGCTAGAGAAGTATGGACGCCTCGATATACTGGTCAACAATGCCGGCACTTCCAGGGCAGAAACGATAGTCGAAACGTCGCTGCAAAGTTGGAATGAAATCATCAACAACAACTTGACGAGCACCTTCTTATGCTCGAAGTATGCCATGGACATCATGATGCCGCAAAAAAGCGGAAGGATTATTTCCATCAGTTCGGTCGTTGGACATCAGGGTGCCTTGTATGGCCATGTTCACTACGCTGCTAGTAAAAGCGGACAGATCGGCTTCACGAAAACGCTCGCTCGTACGGCTGCTCCTTATGGCATTACCGTTAACGCGATCGCTCCGGGCATCATCGAAACCGAATTATTGCATCAAACGCATGGGGATGAGAAGGTGAAGACACTAACGGAATCTGTTCCCCTTGGCTTAGGGAAGCTTGAAGACGTTGCGGCAGCGGCGATATTCCTGGCAAGCGACGAAGCTAAGTATATAACCGGAGTTATCCTGGATGTGAATGGCGGTCTTTATTTAAGATAAGGAAAGGACAGATTGGGAAAATGACTTTTTCAATTAAGGCAGGACAATTACAGTTTGCTGTAGATCCGCAGGGGCGGTTCGTACGTTGGTCGGCGGAGGGACTTCTCCTACAAGAGAGCGCAGGAGCAGATTTCTGGAGAATTCAACTGGACGACGGCGATTTTCGCGACATGTCCGTTCGTTCAAGTCTTCAAAGCGGGACCGTAACCGAAATTGAGGGTGGATTGGCTATTCAATACAATCAGCTCGAAGCCGAGGACGGCAATACGTATCCCGTATTGTTTCGGGTGCAGGTCCTGGTAGTAGGCGAACAATTGCACTTCTCCTACAAGGTAACCAATCAAAGCGAAGTACGGGTTAATGAGGTCAAACTTCCGTTCGTAGACGTATCCGTCGTTGCGGATGAACAGCGCTTTCGCGATGTTCTTTACCGCAGTGAGGGGCATGGACACCGACTTGCGGATCCTTGGACGGCAATTGACAGGGCTCACAGTGAATACATGTCCAGCGATAACCATGAGATTTGGCTCGACATGACCTACCCGAGTTTCGGCAGCATGGCTTGGTTCGGTGTACAGAGCGGTTCGCATTTCCTCTATGTAGGTCGGCATGATGATAACTTTACAACTTGTGTGTTGGCAGCAGGAATAGGCCCGCGCAACAGCGATCCGCGTCTCGTTCTAGCCGTTTCTCAGTTCTCATTGGTGCAAGGAGGAGAAGAAGTTTCCTCTCCGACCTCTGTAGTAGCGTTCGTTCCAGGGGATTGGCGACAAGGCTCGGCCATTTACCGGCAATGGGCGGATGGTTGGTTTAGTGAACCGCAGAAACCCGAGTGGGTACAAGAGCTTCCCGGTTGGCAGCGCATCATCATGAAGCATCAGTTCGGCAAAATTTACTTCCGTTATGAAGATTTACCGCGAGTTTATGAGGAAGGCAAGGCTGTCGGGGTGGAAATGATTCTGCTCTTCGGTTGGTGGAAAGGCGGCTTCGACAACGGTTATCCTGTCTATGAGCCGGATCCTGCCCTTGGCGGAGAAGAAGGGTTTAAAGCAGCGATTGCGGAAGTGCAGCGTCGGGGGGGACGTGTTGCTCTTTACACAAATGGCGTGCTGATCGATGTGAAATCAGACTATTACAAGGAAACCGGACATCGGATTTGCCGCAAAAATATTGATGGCATGGAGTACAGGGAGCATTATAAATTCAACAATGACGGCATGCTGCTGCGCAATTTTGGCTATAAAAGCTTTGTGTCTGCCTGTCAGGCCACCGATGAATGGAATAAGCATCTAATTGAGATCGGTCAACAAAAACTAAGCTACAATCCGGACTCCATTTTCTACGATCAGATCGCTGGACATTTTCCGCATCTCTGTTTCGATGCTTCGCATGATCATGGAAACCGGGGAGATAACGAGACGGTTTATCGGCGGCGCAATTTGCAGCAAATGCGTGAATTATGCACAGGGGATAAAGCTTTCGGCTCTGAATTCGTTGTCGACTGCTATGCGCCTCTCCTGGATTTCCATCATAGCTGCCAATACGCGAGTTTTAAAGACGACGAGTCGTTCCCTGAGCTTTACCGGCAAACGTTCCCCGAGACGATTATGTCCAATCGCTACATGCATGATGAGCGAAGCGATTTTAAACAGCAACTTCACTTCGCTTTTGTGTATGGATATCGCTTTGACATTGCCATTTACCGTTCTCGGGCAACAATTACTGCGGCTGAGGCTTATGGGAATCATATAAAGGAATTGATCGCCTTACGTGACCGCTACTCTGAATTTTTCTATCACGGCACCTTCTCACTGGATACTGATATGGAACTGCCTGAGGGAATCGTCAAAACGGAATACGTTCATCAAGAGAGAAGACTTTTCGTTTTCTGGAATGATACCACGGAGGAGAAGCAGATTTCTTTCCAAAACCAAACGATTCGTTTGGGGGCCAATGAATTACGATGTGAGATTGTGGAATAAGTAGTTGGTAGGAGAGAGCAGTAAGGTTGATCTGTGTTCAAGTCGGCACGGAACAACCTTGTTGTTTTCTCTTCACGATAAAACTGAAGCGCTTACAATTTATGTTAATTATTCATATTCATACCCGTTAGCGTTATGAAAACTGGTTCTGAAAGAGGAGAGAAACTTAAACACGATAATTTTTTCTGAAAAGGGAGGGGCTTGTTCCGATTTTGGTGCTGAATATGCGGCTTAGGTAGGAGCCGTTCTCATAGCCACACCGTAAGGCGATGGTTTCTAGGGTATCATCTGTTTGCAACAGCAATTTTTTAGCTTCTTCCAGGCGCAGCCTGGTTACAAACTCGACTGGGACAACACCATAAGCGGCCTGAAAACGGCGGGTAAGCTGGGGCTGCTTGATTCCCAGTCTATTTGCAATTTCCTGCATGCTGATTTCACTGAAGACATTCCGATAAATGTAGCCGACTGCTTGCTGCATTAAAGGATCCGTTGGTTTCTTATAAATTTCGGTTGCTGCCCTTTCCTGTTGACAGAGAAATAACAGGTCTTTGACGAGGTGGTTAGTCATGCTCGTGATTGGCCGTGTAGCTCCTGGTTGATGCTGTAATTTGCGCAAATAAGTGTACGTGGAGGAAAGTCTTACTAAATCACTAATTGAATTTTTTGCGGATTGAGGTTTGAGTAGAGAAGGCTCACCTTGTGTAAAGAGATTAAATAGGATCATGTGAAAGGCAATTTCACCAGGAGATTTGCGTTTGAAAAGAACACCCGGCGGGCAGAATACAATGTCCCCCATTGCCGCATGACCACTTTCATTGCCAATCTCGAACTCAAAGGAGCCAAATTCTACACATAACACGGCACTAGAATCATAGGTATCCTCAGGAAGCAGGAATCCTGGTTGGGGTCCTGCGTAAGTATATAAGACTACCTCCACTTTGTCGTCAGGCATCACATTTTCCCTCCATCTGTCACTAAACGTCTAGTTGTAACTGCAGTTGTTTAATGTAGAGAATAACACAAAAAGGTTGTTTGTGCTATGAGGTTTGTACATTACAATTATACGCAAAAAAGTGAAAGTAATAAGGTAAATCCGTGTATAGGAATTGATTTTTTATGATGATATGATGAACGTAAGACCTTTAATCTTTTTGGCCAAAAGAAAAAGAGAAAAATGGT
The DNA here is from genome assembly GCF_008017805.1 of Paenibacillus sp. N3.4. Classification (GTDB taxonomy): domain Bacteria; phylum Bacillota; class Bacilli; order Paenibacillales; family NBRC-103111; genus Paenibacillus_E. Next base: position 5,437 of record NZ_VRTT01000150.1, read on the forward strand.
TGGAGTGAATCGTATGGAAATCACAGATAGTATAGAGATAGAGGCTAAGAAGCAAAAAGCGAAACGATCCTTTATTGATTGCGATATTCACGTTGGTTCCTCGAGAGATGAGCTTATTCCTTATTTACCGAGAGTTTACCGGGAGCAAATTGCAGGCTTTGGCTGGCGGCTTCCGACCCAAGGCGGGATGTTTCTAAATGGTGGAATAGATGGAAGCATGCAGGACACGCCTCCAATAGAGGATAAGGGTGAAGACAGCAAACTGAACCATTTCCGAGATCAGCATTTGGATAAATATAATTTAGAATACGGTATTTTGACAGGTGCTGGTTATGAGGTTCAGGCCACACCCGATAGTGATTTTGCCGCTGCTTACTGTACTGCTGCAAACGATTACACGATTGAACGCTTGCTGTCACGAGAAAAGAGATTGAAGGGCTCGATCATTATTCCGAAGCAGGATCCAATTCAGTCGGCGAAAGAGATCGACCGCTTAGGAAGCCATCCAGACATGGTGCAAGTCATCGTCTCCAATGGCGCACAGATGCCTTACGGTCACCGTTTCTATCATCCGATTTATGAAGCTTGTGTCAGGCACAATCTTCCCTTTGCCATTCATGTCAGTATGGAGGGAATTGGCATAAACAATCCTCCTACTGGTGTGGGCCATGTCAGCACTTATATCGAATATAGGTCGGCCCGATCGCAAGTTATGGCAGCTCATCTAGCAAGTTTTATTTTCGAAGGGGTATTCGACAAATTTCCGACATTGAAGGTAGTTATTGTTGAAGCAGGTATGCTTTGGATTGCGCCACTCATCTGGAGATTGGATCAGGATTGGAAGGCGTTGCGCCATCAAACGCCTTGGGTCAAGGAGCCACCTAGTGAATATTACCGCAAACATATGAGGGTGACCTCACAACCACTAGAGCTGCCGACAGATATGAAATTATTCATGCCGATGATGGAAGCGATAAGTGCCAACGAAAATCTAATGTTCGCCAGTGATTATCCGCATTGGGATTTTGATTCACCGATATTTGCATTCCCTAAATTACCTGATGCTATGTGGGAACGAATCTTTTATCAGAATGCAGCCGACTTATACGGTCTGCCCCCAAGAAGAGCGACAGTGGGGGGAGTATAAATATGACCCGTCATTTAGTTGGGAATGTATCTGAATGTACACCAGGCTCCAAAAAAATCATCGAGGTTGGCGGACGAAGCATTGGTATTTATAACATTAATGGGGAATACTATGCAATTCGGAATCTTTGTCCTCATCAAGGAGCCGCTCTTTGCACAGGTACTACCTCAGCGTTTATTACTTCTTCAAGTCCCGGAGAATTCTGCTTCGAACGTGAAGGTGAAATTGTTAGATGTCCATGGCATTTCTGGGAGTTCGATATCAAGACAGGCTGTATGATCGTAGATCCCAGAACAAGAACTAAAACGTATGACATTTCGGTAGAACGGTATGATGTTTCTGTGAATGAGGAGCAAATCTTTGTTCTTCTTTGAAGTTACAATTACATCCTTCTGACCCTAAAGGATCAAAGCAACGGGAAAACCATCTAACACCTAGATGTAGGTTTCGTCCATAAATTAAAACGCTTACAAGAGAAGGGGGATGAGCGCGTTGTATGATCAAACGGTGACGAATCTCAAGGAATCTTCAAAGTCACTGGAGCGGAAGAGGAAGTTGTCCCATATTCGAAAAGATAAGCTATTATATCTCATGGCTGTTCCAGGGATTTTGTTCTTTATTGTGTTC
>NZ_VRTT01000151.1 GCF_008017805.1 Paenibacillus sp. N3.4
CTTTCCCAACTACAACTTTCTGTAGCATAATTAGCTATTTCATTCGTTTTTTTAAGAAATCATCGAAATTCTGTTTCTTTATGATTTTTTAAAAGTGCGCATTATGAAATTGATTCACTTAATATAAAAAATACATCAATAAATTGAGCAGTACTGTCATATATTACTTGATAATTCAGAATCATCAATATTAAGCACTCCACATGTATCGAGTGGATAGTGAAAACAACTTTTCCCGTATCCGCATATCGGGAATCCAGTATAAACTAGCTGTGCAAACCTCCCTCCAACCGGGGACGGGGAAGGCAGCGACCGATCGGGATTTGGACGAGACTGATTCGTCCATGCATGGACATCCGGTAGAGCTCGTCGCATGATCCGGCCTGAAAGCCCAGCAGCGGACGCCCACCCATGCCGAGAGCGGACGCCGTCAGCAGCAGGCGCTGCAGGAGCATGCCGGCTTCCATCTGCTGGATGCGGTATCCTCTATACCCCAATTGGGGAATCAAGTGATCGTCATCACCGGCGATGTGCAGACAGATCGGTACTTGAAACAAATTGACGTTGTGCAGGGTCATCCCCTGCTGCAGCCGGAGCCGATGATCACCGGCAAGTTCGCGCCGGAGCGCGTGGGCGGCTGCGTCATAGCGATAAGCGCCGTCCGGTACGCCTTCGATGTTATAGAAACACCCGTATAACGCGACACGAAGCGGAGGCGCCTCTCCCACGCCGTCCAAATCGTTGCGATACGCGAAGGAAGCCGCAGCTTCTTGCAGCAGGACGGCTAGCTGCTGCGCCGTTACACGGCTCAAGACGAATTCGCTTTCGGGCGAATGACGTGCTCGGCTAGTCGCCGCCAGATCGAAGCTCAGCCGTTTCACCGGTGGTAAATAGACAGTCTGAAGTCCGCTTTCCGCTCGATTGACGGGCTCGAAACGGCGAAACGGTGACAGCGTATCGAGCGTCGCCGTTTTGTTCATCTGAGTCAACTGTGGAATCTCCTTAACGGATCTCGAACGCACGTAATAATCATGCTGAACAGCCGGAAGTTCACGGCACAGCTCATCCGCTGCGATTTGCATCGGCGTACCGCCGGCATCGTCGATCCAAGCGATGTCGCGCTGCACCGAAAGAGGCACGATCGCATAAACGTTCTCCTCTGAGCCGGATAGCCCGAGCAGATGGCCCACGGCTCGGTCCAGAAACCGGAAATGCACTTTTGATGCATAACCGAACCGTTTCGCAGTTTCCTGCAGCTGCCCTAGCAGCACGCCTGAATCAAGCCCTTGCAGACGATAGGCAAAGGTGTTGTATTTGAAAGCATTTTTCCAACCCATCGTCGATACAAAGACAACGCCGAAGCATGAGGATAGATCACAGCGGTTGCCGAGAGCCCGGGCCAAGTACGAATCGTAATCGCCTTCGCGCAGCAGCACCAGGCGGTGATGCGCTGCATCGTAATGGTAAAGTCCGGGAACTCTGGCTTCCGTGCGGAGATATACGTACAATTCGTTCGGGTACAGCCCTCCGCCGAAGGTACGAATCTGCGGTACGTCCGCATCGGAGCAGCATGAGAATAGCTTACTTGCGTCAACCCGTAGACATACCAGAGAAAATGGCCGATGTCTTTCAGGCTCGGTTCAACAGGCGTTGCCCGCGCTTCCAGCGTCATCGGGATATCCGAGGACAGCGGTAGAGTCGGCAGGCCGCGATACAGCTTATAGGCAAGCGGCGCATCGCCCCAATCGACCTCCCAGCCGGGCAGCCCGCTCCCGTTGCCGTCGGCGTGAAGCTGGCGAATAAACGCTTCCAGACTCATTCTGCTTCCCCCCAATCGCCATATAGTGATACCGCGGTTTGGCATTATCGGCCCTGCTCATTTATGGGAACGGATGCGGATTAGCATTGAGCTCCTCAGGACGCAAAGGCCGCTCCGTGTACCCGAGCTCGGTCGGCACTCGAAGCACTCTTTCCAGTCCCGCCAACCGGGTAAAATCGTAGCCGAACGTCATCGGCAGCATGCCGGGCATCAACACTTTCACGCAGTGCAGCCCGTTACGCCTCAATTCCGGTGTCGTTTGGTCAACCACGATCACGTCCAAATGCAGCCGGAGGAACTTACCGATCATCGCCTTCAGGTCTTCGGTCAAATCCCGGTGCTTCGGAGTGGTCCCAAATTCTTGAGCGAACGATCGCATCGGCCGGTTTTCATCCAGCAAAAAGCGCAGCCGAGGCTCCGCCTCCTGCAGGCTGTACAGCATGGAATGGTCTTCCATGCCCCGAACCAGCGAAGGATCGTGGAGCATCCGCACATAGTCCTCCCGGTTCGCCTCGAATTTGTGGTCTAGTGTAAGCATCATCCCCGACAGCTCGTGAACTGCCCCTTTTGCTGCCCGTACCGGATCCGGGTGCGCTCCGGCCGCACAAATAAGATTCACTCCATTAGGCTTTCTATTTTTCGCCACCGCCCAAATGCTGGGAATGCCATTTTCCATCGTCGCGTTAAACAAGAGCACGTCAAAACCGGCAACGGCCCGCAGCCGGTCCACCATGAGCTTCAGGTCGCGGTCTCCGGCGGAATGTGGGTCTAGGCGGGGAAGTGGCAGCTGTGCGTACCATGTCAGCAAGAACGAATCGCGCTCCACGACCTCCAGCATCCCGTACATGATCGCTTCCTCCAAGCTTCCGCCCAGGGCGCAGCCGTTGGATGTCTCGTACACGAAGCCTTGCCGACAGGGAGAGCTGTAATAAGCAAGCCACTGCGGCACCAAAATCGGGCTTCCTTGCGCAAACGAGTACCCCCAGACCCAATCGGTCTCGGCATCAGGATCGAACGGCCTAAAAGGAAATCCAGGCAGCTCATACTGCTCCTTCGCATACAGCCCGACCGTCACGGGATCGAGCGCTTCCCCCGCCAGTTGCCGGTAGCTGCCGCGAACAACCGGCCGCTTGCCGCGCGGCGCCATGCCACAATAACGCTCCAAGCCCTCAAGAATAGCTGACAGCTCGCTATCCGCATAGCAGTTCGTCCGGCCCGCCGTCACCTCGTCCTGCTCTAACATCGGAAGATTCACGGTCGCATCGGCCAAGGGCGAAACCAGATCCAGTATTTTTCCGTTCAGAAATCCAATCTTGTAATCGAGATAGTCCCTGGCCAGAAAAGTTTTCAGCTCTTGGAGCGATCGGCTTCGGTAGATGTTTTCTTCGATTTTCGGGGACGGCTTGAGCGATATCCGGGCAGCGTCCCGCGAATCTTCGGGCAGAGTTCCGCATATGGGACACAACGGGTCCGGTAGGAAGAAATGGCTGGAGCAATTCAGCGTCTTCAGGTTGACCAAAACCACACACTCTTCCGTGCGGGAGCGGATGCGCCGCAGCACGTTCCGCGATTCCGCCATAAGCAGATGCGCCATCTGCAGCAGTCCCGTGCGCGATGCCCATGCGTCAGATAGGATTCCCCCGGTCTCTGTCAAACGCTGCTGCAGCCCCCACATTTCCCTGCGGTCGCGCCCCGCTATAAGCTGCCGGGTATCGGCGCACCTGGAGCATCCAGACTGGCCTGGCCTGACGAGCGGCCCGACAACGCCTTCACCGAAGGCGACGAAACCGCGAAGCCATGGAATGCCGGCAGCCTGCAACTCCGCTTCCGCCTCACGTTGAACGGTTGGATGCCAGGCATCGTTCAGCACCAGGGCAAATTCCACATCTTCCGGCACACCCTCCCTGATATCGGTCAAACGAACGATTCGACACTCGGAGATCAGCTCCCCGCACACCAGCTCCGCCAGCACTCCTTCTCCGAAAACGGCTACGACCGCGCTCATCCGGATTCCCCCTCTCCAAGCAGCACGCCGAAGACAGCTGCAGGACCATCACGCAAAAACGGCTCCACCGCCAAATCGATGACGAAAACTTCCCGGCCGCTTATTTTCAGCTTTCTCATCGCATTCCTGACCCTATCCAGCTTCGACTCCCACTCCTCGGCTGGGACAGACAGCTCCAGCGGGGCGCCCGAACCAAGCAGCATGGTCCTCACCTCCACGGCATGCGGCACGCGGCATGCGGATAGGTTTTGCGCCTTCATTAGCGACGCCTGCAGCGCCCTGCGCAGCGCCGTTGTCACGGTCAAGCCGGTGCTTGCGAACCATCCATCCTCCGTGCCTACCCATACGACGGGAAACCCGCACACTTCCTCTCCAAGCCCGATCGTCGGTGTGCCCCGCATCGTGGTCAGCGCCTGTAAATAAAACCAGCATGGCTCGTCGTCAATCTGACCGAGCCTAACCCGAACGACAGACGGTTTCCGGTCTGTCAGCTGCGTCTCCAACTGCTTCGTTAAACAAGCTTGCAGTCCGCGAACCGCACCTTCTGCGGCCGTCTCCCCGATACCGACGCCGATAAACTGCTCGGTGTTCACGAGAACCCCCGCAAGCCGCGACACATACGCCTCAAGCCCGGTCAGCCCCGCTTCACGCCGCGCCTCCACGTGCGTCAATCCCGAACAAACGATGTCCGGCAGCAGACCGACTGGTCCTTCCGACAGCGGATCGGCTGCCTGAACGCGGCACTGTGACAAGGGCAGCTGGCCAAGGTCCCCTTCCTCCCAGCTATGGAAAATTCCCGTTCGGTCCGAAGTCAACTTACTGAAGTACGGAAACAGTCCGTTCACTGCGCCGCCTTCCGGCCCTTGCTCGAGCCGAAGCTCCGCGTCATCCACCCAGTTAGCTGCGGCATTGAATTTTCCGGCAGCAAGCGGATGCGGCAGTAATGGGTGCCAGCTTCCTTCCAAGGTCTCCAAATCAAGCAGATACAGCGAGTTTCTCAGCTCCGCCTCGGCGGCGCCCGTCACAGTCTTGAAAAGCTCGAAAACAATCACATTTGCGAGCAGCGCCCCCGCCGTTGAGGAGAAGGCAAACCTCTCCGGATCTTTGAACACTTCGGACTCGTGAATGCGCCGCCATGCCGATTCCCAACAGACCGCTCTCTCCGGTTGAATGAGCGGGCCCGCAATGCCTGCCTGATGCAGTCGCATGGCGGGAAACAGCGTTTTGCGTTCCGCTTGGCATACCTTATGAAGTAGCCGCAGCTCCTCGCAATCGCCCTGTTCAGACACATAGAGGACCGTTTGGAACGGCCGCACGGCTTCCCTCCAACCGTCGGCACCCTTGTTCGTCAGATCAACTTCCCCGATCGCCACCTCGGGGTCCGTCAAGCGGGCGTGCTCCGCCAAATCCGTAAGCCGACTCCGATCTGTCGGCAGCGAATCCGTAATCAACATGCAGAAACGGGGTAGGCCCGACTCAAGCAGCGACGATACAAGTGCGGAAAAGATCTGGCCGGAGCCGACCGCGAGCACCTCAGTCTGCCGGTAACACTGAAACCGGTAAGCGCCGGACTCGCCGAAGCTGTCGAGAAAAGCGATTTGCCCTGCATACCTGCGAACCGTTTGCTCCGAGAGAACGTGCGGGCGATCCTGGCTCACATCGCGTGCAAAACCTTTTTCCCTCAACACTTCCGCGATTTCGCACACCCGGTCCTGGTACGGGCCGGATAGACCGTCCGTCAATTCCGCCAGTGTGTGCTCCCCGTTGAACATGGGGATGAGCTTTTCCAGCCATCGGTCAATCATCTCACCTTTCATGTGGAACGTACCAACGTTGTTTCGGAAATAGACGCCGTCATTCTGAACCGGCAAATAAAATGTATCCGCCTTTACCTGAAGGCGCGCAGTCGGGGTCAACTTTGACATCTCAGCCCTCCTAGCCGTAAACACTTTTCTCCAATTTGCAATCTTCGTTCTACATCATATGTACTTCTATTTGTCCCTCATGTCAGACATTTCCTTAATGGATAAAAAATCGCCCCTGCACAGCGCTGTGCAGGGGCAATCGGTTTACTGTAATCCGGAAGAGAAGACGAAGGCGTCAGCGGCAGCGGTGGCCGCCACCACAATGGTGGCAGCTGCCTGCGCATTGGTGGCAGAAGCCCGCGCAGTTGCTGCAGCGAAAGCCGCCGCAGAAGCCGCTGCAAAACCCACCACAAACTCCGGCGCAAAACCCGCCGCAAAATCCTGCGCAAGTTCCGGCACAAACTCCGGCGCAAAGTCCGACGCAAAGACGCGACGGGTCCACAGGCACTTGGCTGTTCGGAAACTGGCCGGCAAGATACTGAGCCTGCTGCTCCCAAGGCGACATTTCGGTTGCCTGGAACTGCGAAACACCCAACTGTTGAATCTCATTTTGAAAATTGGTCATTTGATAAACCTCCAGTAACTTTTTTTCATATCGACATGATTCCAATTTATGGTCGAGGCTCCGCGTTTGTTACTGAGTCAAAGGCCCATTTTTTGAGCGTCTGTACCAAAACGTCCGAACACGCAAAAACGCCGGCCCCCAGATACCCTCTGAGGGTCGACGTTCTTTCCCTATTGGGGAGATAAGGCAAAGTGCAACATAAATAATTGTTACAGTCTAATCAACATCCTTTTGAATTTCGATCAGATCTTTTTGCTGCCATACTTCCCCGCGTTGAAATTAATTCGTTGCGCATTTATAGAAATGAATCGTCTCTGACATATTTCAAACTTGGCGGTTCCGGCGAAGCAGATGGATAATTATCTTCATGAACTTCTTAATAAGGAGTTATTCTGGCAGTATAAATCAAATGTTTCCGTATGCTCTAACTTAGACCTGTACATTTGGAAGTTCGTCAGTTCACTCCTGTGCGAGCATTCTCACCATATTCAGTTTTTCAGAAGCGCGACATATCCGTTGGCATACCTTTTCTATTAGAATGGCTTCAGCCTTCGTTCAGTCGAATCCACCTGAACTTCACACCTCATATTCTGTTAAATATGACGCGCGCAGGAGTATTGGCGGGTTGGTTTCAGGATACGTGGTTCCTTCATTCCCATCCTTGTTTGTAATGTTAAAATTACTGCTGTAATTTCCTGCCTTTCACACTGTTTGGTGCTTATAGCAGAACTTGTCGTACTTTCCGTTAGTCATAATGAACGAGGCGGCCCTCATTCGCCTAACGTAGGTTGCTTTTGGTTAGAATGAGTAGTGGATTCTACTTAAAACCAAATGCAGAGCT
>NZ_VRTT01000152.1 GCF_008017805.1 Paenibacillus sp. N3.4
TGTCTGCCGTAAGCTTCATTGCACTGTTGATCGCTGCATTAAGAGCAACCTTGTCAATAATTTGGCTGATCACTAAAGCCTTGCTTGAATCAATCGACCAGAGTTAAGAAATTGCCGGAATCTGCGCCGCTTGCCAGTGAAGATTTAAGTGATTTGATCGAACTTGCTCTCATGACTCATGATAAGATTTGGTTTGATGAACTGAGTGCCAAACTTGCAGCAGCTTCCTCTTTGACTTCCAAATCGGTTGGGAAGGTTCAGCCATCTCGAGCAATTCAATCCAGGTTGTTACAAATAGATCGAAGAAATCCCATGGATGTAGAAGATATCGGATTTCAGGGAAATAATAATTGACTTATAAAGTGAAAGCCCCGGGAAACCGGGGCTTTTTTTGTTATTTATTATTGTACAACGGTTGTTTGCTTATTCGTTAATGTTTCAACGCAGCGCTCATTGACTTTTACTAGTTCATTTCAGTCCTTTTGGTAATGATAATAGCATGCAGCAATGATAAATTGCCCTGATTGGACTAGAAGTAACCATATTGCCTGCGAATTCCCGGTTGTCCGCTTGTCATAAACCAGATATGCTGAAGGAGTATGGAATTTAGGGAAAGAACGAAAGAGGCGGATATAAATGAAGGTAAGAGTTGTTGAAAGAATGTACTATTCGGGTATGGTTTTGCTCTTGCTGTTATCCGTCCTAGGAGAGCTAATTTGGCTGCCTGATCCCATCCGGCTAGGGGCAAGCTATTTTTGGATCGATATGTTGGACTCGGCCATCTACGCAATCGCGCTTATTCCATTGATGTGGGCAGTGGCTGCTGCGGGAAGTTGGCTTGCCGCGGAGCGAGGAATGACACTTAAAGCCGGTAATAAGCGCTGGATTCGAATTCGAAGCGCATGTATAGGTATCTTCGGCATACTGGCCGCATACTTTATTGTCATTGAACCTAAAAATTTACAATTATCGTTAGGATCTTTGGGGATCACTTGGTTATTCGTTTTCGTTGATTTGTTTGCGAATGAGCGTAAGCGACGGAAGTTTCCAGTACGAAATTTTTCTGTGTCTTTGATGACGATTATTTTGGGCGTTTTGTTTTTTTGGCCTACATCTTATTTGGTGACTTATCCAGGTCTAACCTTGAATATGAATCGTTACGCCCAAGCAAGCGGAGGTACTGTACACGGAGAATTGACAGGCGTGCTCATATTCGAACGGCCTGCTTTTCCGGTTGATTGGCTCTATGCCAAGCTGTTTCCTCATTACTCTTTTGAACTCGATAATTTGGGAATGTCCTTGGGCGATTATAATCAGCTCGTTCGTACGATGAAAGAGGATGCAAATGCGGCAGGAAGTGCCGTTGCTTTTCAGAAAGTTGGATTAGGGAAAGGAATTACCTCACACGGAGTCCTTATCACTGCCATCGCCAACAACAGTCCTGCTGCAGGTATACTGAAGCTAGGTGATGTGCTGGAGGCCGTCAACGGTCAGCAGATAACGATGGTATCCGAGCTTTCCAAGCAGATGCAGTTGATTAAGCCGGGCGATCAAGTTAGTGTCACGGTACGGCGCGAAGGGAAACCAATAAGGCTGACTACGGGTACTCAGGCAAACCCTGATGATCCTAACCGCGCTGCTTTTGGCATTCAAGTGAGTAATGACTTGCAATATGACATACCTGGCATCATTAACTATCATACGAATTTACTTCATGAAGGAGGCCCTTCACACGGAGCGATGCTTGCACTTACATTAATTGATCAATTGACTCCGGGTGGTGTCGGGAACGGAAACCATGTGGCTGGAACCGGAACGATTGAGCCTGATGCTTCCGTAGGCGCTGTTGGAGGCGTTGAGCAGAAGGCATATACCGTCAGCAGGACAGATGCTGATGTATTCTTTGTCCCTGTTGAGAATGAGGCTGAAGCGAGAAGAGGCGCTCCTAATCTGACGATCGTACCCGTTCATTCATTGGATGACATCATCCATTGGCTGCAAATACATCCCAAACAAGTAAAATAAGTCTCTATAGGTACATTTATAATTTATATTTTGACACGATACGGAGTAATTCGATACGATAGGAGTATCTCATTCATAATTAGGATTGTATACAAATGTTATGAATGGAAAGGTGGTGTACAACATGAAGTGGAATAAGCCGCTTATTTTGCTTTTTGCAGGATTTACTCTAGGATCTCTGATTACGTTATTTATCCATCCATTTCTCAGCTTTTTCATTCCTATCGTAGGTCTTGCCGGCTTTTCTGTGACCTACCTGCTAAATAAGAAATCCGGCTTGACTGATTCTAGACTTTTGGACAAGCTTCCTGCTGACAATACGTCTTCTCAGCAAGCAGATGCGATACCCTTAAATGAAGTGGTACCAGCTAACAATCGATTCGAGGAAGTTATGAATTATCTTAGCGCCATCGAAACGATGGTAACAGAGGAAGGTCGCAACAACAATTTAGATCAGGAAATTGTTAGGAAATCGTTGGAGTTAACTGCGAAAATTAGGAAAGCCGTTGCCGAAATTGAACCTTTTCAGGATGGCGAAATGGATTACACGATTACTCGTTTGGTAACCAAGGATCTCAATGCTCTTGTGAATCCATTTCTACGTCTGTCCGGAGAATTAAAAGTTCAAAACCGCCGGATTTTGCTAGACGGTCTGAAAGATATTCATTCTAAATTGGATTCCATTTTCTCTGCGATCCAACAGCAAGACCTGCTTGATCTTCGTACTAAAGGAGATGTCATCCGGAGCCGCTACAGCACCAAGAGTTTCTAAAACTAGCGCGGTTTATGCATATATTTTTTAAGGGAGGTAACGATATGAGTAAAATGTCTATCCAATTAAAGCCTGAAGATCAGCAAAAGGCTGAGCAAGAGGCGAACCAGATCGCATTAAAGGTCAGAACGACTGACCCCTTTCAGTTCGACGATACACTTGAGCAGCTTGGGAAAATCAACCTTGTAGCTGAGCAAAATGCCGGACAATCGCTGAAAATGCTGGAACGTCCAGTCAACGATTTAATTGTTGGCAAGGGCAAAGAAGTTTCCATTAGCCTCTTGAAGCTCAGAGGCGAAGTAGATGCGCTGAACAATAGCAGAAATACAGGTTTCTTTGGCAGACTGATCAAAAAAAACCCGTTAAGTGGTTATGTTCATAAGTACCAATCCGTGAAAACAAATGTGAATGAAATCGTCAAATCGCTCCGTGCAGGCCGAGAAACCTTAGAAGAAAATACAGCCACGATGCGGAATTTGAAAAAAGATGCGATTCAACATATTTATGCACTTCAATTTGGCATTCAGCGAGGAACGCTGCTGCAAAATATGTTAGAGCAGGAGCTCGCTAAGCCAGAGAATGAATCCAAAAAACAATTTTTCGAAAAAGGGATCCGCAAGGTTGTCGGTCGTGTCAAAGACAATCATGAAATGATTCTACTGTTGAACCAAGCCATCGCAGCGACTGACATTATTGTAGATAATAATGATAAGCTGATGGATGCGGTCGCCTCATCCATTAATAAGACAACGAGTTTAATTACGGTGTCGGCGATGATTGCACTCGCTCTGAACGATCAAGGCAACGTGATTAAAGCCGTCGAAGCGACAGATTCCTTGATTGAAGATCAGTTTTTAAGAAATGCGGCCTTATTGAAAGAAACGACGGAGAAATCCGCTCAATTGCTGGAAAAGCCATCCATGAGCATTGAAGCAATTAATCAGGCATTAAGCGATACGTATGCCGCACTGGATATTTCCGAACAATCCAATAGACGCATTATTGACGGTGTTAAAGACTTCATCGGCAAGCTAGAGCCGATTAATCAAGCGCTCTCTAATCGACTGGCGATTCAGTCAAACGCTAATCCAGCTTTGGATGATGCATCCAATAAAGAACTTATTTCTCTTATGAAATAATGCGTAAAGGCCGTGATTCCTTGGCAAGGATTCACGGCTATTTTGTTCCCTACTGCAGGGTATTTAATTTATTCTTGGGTTTTTCTTCCATAAATTGCGTGCAGAATGATACTAAACAAGAGCCCGACAAAGGACATTACCGATATCCAAAAATAAAGCTGCTGTCCACCGAAGCTCTCATAGAACCATCCGCCTAAGTAGGAGGCTACAATGCCAGATACGCCGAAGAACAGCAGGGCAAGCACAGTTTGCCCTGTTGCCCGCCATTCTTCAGGCACAATGCGGTATAGGTATTGGATTGCCGCTGAGTAGAAGATGGGAAATGTGAAGGTTTGCAGCACTTGCAAATAAACCATCCAATGCGGATCGGTAATCCATGCAGATAGGAAGAAACGAAGGGCATAGAACACGCTGGCAAACGAAATGATGAACAGCTCTTTGCCTTTGCGGAGCCACCAAAAGCTCAAAGCAAATACAAGAATCTCACTGCCTGCCGCGATAAACCAAGCTTGTCCGACCAGGTCGGCGCTGCCTCCTAATTTACGGATATAGACACCTAGAAAGGTATCATTGATCCGCTGTGGAACAGCAATAATAAAGATGAGAACGAGGAACCAAATGGTTTCCTTATTTCCTAGGAAATGACGTAAGCTTTTGAGCGTCAGCGGCTTGCCGCTAACAGGAGCATCTGGAAGTGAAAAGCAGATTAGTAGACTGATAAGGCCTATTCCTGCAAACAAATAAGCTAAGCTAGTAATTCCTAAATATTGTATCGCATAGCCTACAGCCAAAGACATGATCGCATAGCCAACTGCTCCGAACGTGCGAATGGATCCATAACTGACGCCATTTGCCTCAGCTGTTTGGAAATTAAGGCTTTCTGTAAGTGGATCAAGCGGCATGAGGAAAAAATACATGAGCATGGTGAAGATAAGCAAAATAACAAAATTATTTGACGCATATAGAAAATACCCTATGAGGGTAGAACACGCCAAGAGAAATAACATCACTTTCTTAATTGTTCTTGTTCGATCGCTAATCATTCCCCACAGGGGTTGGGAAAAAATGGTTATAATACCTCCGGTTCCTATGATTAGCCCAATCTTAGTGGCCTGGAGTCCCTGGGCATCCAAGTAGACAGGCAAAAAAGAGATAAACATGGCTAAGAGGGCAAAATACAGGAAATTAAATGTTCGTAGCTGATTAGATGGATTCATAATTAACCTTAACCTTCCTTACTATGTTAACATTAGAGTATCGTGCTATATAATAACACGATAGAGCGAAGTTTCCTAAGGATGTTTTTAAGAATGTAATTCATAAAGAAAGGTTGATGACTTTATGCAAACCACATCCACGTCCATGAATCCGAAATTTCCAGCAAAGAGGATGTTAACATGGGGGCGCAGCAAGCGCTATGCGATGATTTTGATAAGTACATGCGGTATGTTGCTTTGGACGAACTTCGCAGTTACAGGGTCAACAGGTGGACAAGCACTAGCCGCTGAATCGAACTTGGGGTCATCCCTGCGGGTTGTTTCACAACCGATCGTGATCGATGGTCATTCTTCCGAAATTCAATCTGCCAACGTAAGTGGTTCAACTTATATAGGACTGCGGATGCTCATTGAAAAGTTAGGATTCACATTAGTATGGAACGAAGAGGAGCGGACAGCTACGATTTCGGGGCACAATCGAACGTTGAAGATGTCGATCGATAGTGGTCAATATATCGTCAATGATAACCGCATATATGGCAGCAGTACAATGCTGCATGAGGGTTCTTTATTCGTGCCATTACGTTTGATAGCCGAACAAATGGGCTACGGGGTTTCATACGACGCTGCAACACAGAAAATTACCATTGATGCCATTAAAGAAAACAATCTGACCATTCAAACGGTTAAAGTAGCCAAAGAAGGCAGCAATCAATCGTCGGACATCCAATATCCTCAAATAGCAGGTTTAGCCGATAAGGCGGTGCAGCAAAAAATCAATGATTTTTTGGTCAGTGAAAACCAAGCTCGTATATCTGCTGGTCTGTCTGCCGTGAAGAAAGCGGATGAAGAGAATGCGAAGATTAAAGCCGACAATCCAACGATCATAATTCCACCCTCAACCTTGGAGAGCAGTTATGAGGTCACCTATAATGAGCAGAATAAGCTTAGTCTTTATTCCGACTATTATTTATATACGGGTGGAGCGCATGGCACGACATCACGCAGAGGTTATACATTTGATTTATTAACAGGTGAACAAGTGACATTGAAAGAGGCTGCACGCAATCAAGCCAACTATGTCTCTCAGATAAACACCATAATCAAAAAGCAAATCAGCGATACAGGCTTATTTTTATTAGCGCCATTTGAAACCATTGAAGCAGATCGCGACTATTTTCTAAAGCATGAGGGCATCGTTGTCTATTTTAACCAATATGAATACACCGCTTATGCGGAAGGAATGCCAGAATTTATTATCCCGTTTTCTTCTTTAAAGTAAGTTTTATTCATCAAGATCAGATAATGAGTGTCAAATAGGTAAGGAATAAAGGGGGCTGTCCCAAAAGTAGATAACTCTATTTTCTAAAGCATGAGGGCATCGTTGTCTATTTTAACCAATATGAATACACCGCTTATGCGGAAGGAATGCCAGAATTTATTATCCCGTTTTCTTC
>NZ_VRTT01000153.1 GCF_008017805.1 Paenibacillus sp. N3.4
CGGAAACCGTGCTTACAGCTAAAGAAAATGAGAGAATGAGCGGAATGATGAGCTGTAAAGCTGATTTCCGCGTTACGGAAGGCCAAGTGGCCCGTCAGCGATGCTGTAAGCACGGAAAACGTGCTTACAGCTAAAGAAAAAGAGAGAATGAGCGGAATGATGAGCTGTTCTACCGGCTCTGCCCCGATGCTATGATAACTAAGCACGGGAATGGCAATCTCGTGCTTTGGCTTAACCGCGATGAAACTGACTGTGGACGCGGATGCGTTAAGGTTCATTGGTACGCAGCCGACAATCCCTGCGCATAAAAGGGCGATTGCCATTGCGAGCTTCCTTCTTATTCCCATTCGAACCTCCGGTGGATACACATATTTACCTCTCTGCCTCTCCATCGGCTGTTACAAATATGCAAGGACAAACGACTTCATCGCCCTTTAAGAGACGAGGAGTTTATCAAAGTAGATGCGAAGCAAAAGCAAAGATACTTTCTTATGCACTTAGATTGTGCGACTGTGAGGCGCAAAAAAACCGCCCATTCAAGAGCGGTAACATGTATAAATAACCCTATTCATTTTTAAGAGATTAATTTCAATCCAACGGCTGCGCTTAACACCATCATAATAAACAAAATCCGCTTCCAATCTTTTGATTCTCCATAGAACAGCATCCCCGCGACGGCACCACCTACTGTTCCTATTCCCGTCCAAACAGCATAAGACGTACCCATTGGAATGGTTCTCATGGCTTGACTCAGTAAGGCAAAACTCATGACAATCCCCACTATAAATAGAAGATAGGCCTTTATGTTTTTATGCTTATTGATTTGGTTCATACCGACAACCCCAACAACTTCGAACAGTCCGGCAAATAAAAGGAATACCCAGCCCATTATGCGGCAGCTCCTTTCTCTTCCGGTTCTTTTGTGACAAATTTCAGGCCAAACACACCCGATAACAGTAACAAAATAAGCAATACTTTCATTAACCTAAAAGGTTCTCCGAATACAATCATTTCCACCAGGACCGTCCCTGCTGTCCCCAAACCGGTGAATACGGCATAAACCGTACCAACGGGCAATTTTGTGGATGAACGAATAATTAAATGAAAAGATATATACATGGCAACAATCGTTACAATCCAAGAAATCATCGTAGTCGAGTGTTTTAATCCGGCAACCCATATAACTTCAAATAAAGCTCCGATAAATACGAATATCCAATTGCGGCTCACTTGATAGTTCCTCCTTACGGTATTAATTTTTCAATCCGCGCCAGTAAATAAACCAAGAAGCATCGATCCTTTTAAGCGAACGTTCAGAACCGCCGAATAACAATTCAACGAACATCCCATCCAGCAGGGCCATAAATGCGGCATTCGCACGTTCACTGCTGATAGTGGGACTTATACTTCCTTCAGATAGTCCTTTTTCAAATACAGGCATTAACAAAGCCTCCATTGTATCTAAATAATGATAACCATAATTCACGATTTCACTATACAGATGTGTAGGCGGAAAAAAGGCCATTCGCAAGAAAAACTTTGTGTTTCTATCTTGTTCATATCTATCTTTATACCGTAAAAGAAAACCATACAGAAATTCATCAATGGAAAGATGAGGATTAGATTCAATATAAGCAGCAACAAAGTTTAATTCTTTCGTTAATACATCTTTAAATACATCAAGGAAAAGGTCGTCTTTCCCTTTGAAATGAGTATAAATGGACTGTTTTTTTATCCCAACGTCATTAGCAATATCGGCCAGTGATGCTCCTTCATAGCCATTATTGGCAAAATGTGTGAGTGCAGCATCCTTGATTCGCATAATCGTCATTTACATTCACCCTTCCGAACGGTCGTCAGTTAATGTACCACATTCTTTGTACGTTTTCAATTATTTTTCGGTCGAGGAACCTCCAATGGATGGTTTCCCGACCTTTAATCCCTATGATGCTGATCTTACATAAGTTGACGATCCTTGCCGTAACGATATTTGAGTTGAGTCAAGAAAAATTGAAGCGATAAAAGCAGCAAGGCAAAACTACCGCCAACACTTAAAATTATCCAAGGATAGATCCGTATATAACTGGATCCATATGCGATGAGAGAGCTCCATTCGCCTGTTAATGTAATGTTAATGAAATAACCCGCCTCATCGCTGCCGAGTGTTTCCGTGCCGCCAAGCACAATGTGAAAGATGGCCAATTGCCCTATTAAGAAGAGCACCTGCATAAACTCACTGAGGAAAATAAAGCTCAATTCATTTCTCATACACGGCAATAAGTGACGAACCGTTCGGTGCAGAACTGAGCCTCCCATGATGCGCGATGCTTCAATAAATAAACGCTCATTATAATACTTTGCCCGGTTCGCCACTTGGTAGGCTAGTGGAAATATTCCGATGAACGCTATCAATAGGATAAAGATCCAAATAAACAGCATCCTATAATGCGGGTCGGCTTTGATCCCCCAATCGAGCCTTAATCCATAATAGATACCCGCTAAAGGCGGAAACAAAAAAATAAAAGCCGGAACAGAGGAAATAACCCACTGCAAGGAATGTAAAATACCTCTTCCTTTTCCTGTAAGTCCGCTCCATAATCCCCATGGCAATGCAATTGCAAAACGAAGCGCCGTAAGAGCTAGAGCTGTGCCCAGGGTATATTTTAGGCCGTTCAGCAGTAAACTGAGCATATCAAATCCACGATGATCGGTTCCAAGCAGAAAGGTATGGTTAGGTTCGAAGGGTGGCTTCATATATCTGGTTTTCCCATCCTCTTGATACGGAATCATCGTTATTTTCTGATCTGGACCAATACCATGGGGCTTTAGCCAACTGCCGAAAATGGCTGCTAATAAGATTAGAATAATAAGTCCTAACGAACAATAATAAGTAATGGAAGAACGTTTCATTCTCTTAAAAAACCTCCCGTGTGTGCACAACAAACCGTTTTCGCAGCAACGCATACAATAAATGAAAAATCATTGCTATAAGAGCCAGCATCATGCAGATAAGCGACATGGAAGAAACGCTTTGGACGATCGGAGAAATGATAAATCCACCCAGACCGAAGATCCCGCAAACGGCCTCCGCAACAGCCATGCTGGCTAATGCCAGCGTAGTAGCCTTGGGTAACACAGTTAACAAATCCTCTACGATATTGCGGAGCACATGCTTACAGAGCACTTCTCGGCGAGTCAAGCCTTTGGCTAATGCGGTTGTCACGTAATCCTGCCCCAATTCACGCATGATTGCAATGCGCATTGTACCGTAAATCGTCACGGTAGGAATGAGCGCTATGGTCAAGAAAGGGATTAGGAATGGTGTCCTATTGCCCACCTGTACAACTAGCATGACATAATGACCTACAAACTTGGTTACATAAATGGCTCCCAGCTGAATCAAAATGATGAGGAAAAAGTCAGGTAATCCTACGAGAAGAACATGAATGCCATCTATGACTTTCCCTAACCCCCTCCAATAGGAAGCAGCCAGCGACATGAATACACTGAGCAAGATAGCCAGCAGTAAGCCAGGAATAAAATAGGTGCATGTGCGAAGAATCATGTTGGGCAGTTCCTGAGTAACAGGGATCTGCTTCTTGTTAAACGGACTGCGAAAATGCCCAAAATCACCATGGAGAAAGCCCGCCATTTGCTCTTTTACCATAAATCCATAGTACTTCCATGAGATGACAGGGTGATCCAACGGAACACTATTGACACGAAACACCCCGGAGATCGTATTCGCCGTTCCAATAAAAGCTTCTACTTTTCCGTAAGGTACGGACAAAATCCCTGCTTTCTCATTCACCACTTGACTACCCGGCAATTTAGCAGCCATCTTTTCCATACTCGTACTTGGTCCGATCGTGACACGAATCTGATCCGGCATAGCGGATACAAACAAGCTGCCTACGTTACTCAGAAAGAAAACGCATACAAGAGTAAAAACTCCCAGAAAAGTCCATCTCATCATCAACTTCAAACAGTGCCACCTCGCCTTTATATTTACCCATGGTTAATAAACTATTTTCATAGTTTACCACGAGCAACTTGGGAGTTCCATCCATATTTTCAACAAAGAAAAGAGGCTGTGACCTGCTAGCCTAAGCTGCTTAGCCAGAACCTCTTTTTAAACTCCGTCCAGCATTGGTTTGATGTGCGATTCCATTCGAAACGGGTATTGATGACCCATCAACCGCGGGTACTTCGCATGGCGTATACAAGCTGCAGACCCTCTTCTTTGCTTTTGCCTGCATCCATAAATTGTTGATACTCCTCAGATTCCATCGCGTAAATGGCAATCTTCCCTTCTTTATCGTAATGAACGCCCCAGCCATATTTTTTGGGCAGCATGGATGCTCTTAAGCAAGGGTGATTTCTCTCGAAAAGCTCCTGCCATATTTCATCGCCGCGAGCAGCAATCTCGTTTTTGGGGATTTGCTTATGCAAGAGATATACCTTGTATATCAATTCTTGTTGCGTAAACGCATAAGGATGCTGCGAAAGCAACTCATATTGAATTCTGTGCGCTGTTTTGCTTTCCTTCTTTTCAAGGGGGACTATTCCCATATGAACGGGACAGTCTGTTGCCACCTGAACAAACGTATTTACATAACTACCCATGAAGTAATATCTCCCTTCTCCAGCTAACTAATTCCATTTATTTATCGTATATTTGTTAATTATCTGCCTGTAATCTCCTCTCGATATATCTGGCCACACCATCCTCATCATTGCTTTGAACAATCAAATCTGGAAGCATCCGAATATCCGGATGCGCATTCGCTACAACAACTTTATATACCCCAGCGTTAAACGTCCCCAGATCGTTTAAATTGTCTCCAAAAACAGTTACTTCTTGCCGTATGGAACTTTTAAAACGGGCACTAACTGTCGGATTTACAGCGGACTATGTGCTCATGTGTCCTTTGTTGCAAGTCCTTAAACTTTTCTTTGTAGTTGTCATTTTTTAATATCTCCTTTTCTCAAGAATTATCTTTTTTAGATTTCTATCTTCTACCAATTTTAAACAGATGGTTTATTAAGGAGTTCTACTTTTTCAAATAATTTTAACATAAAACCAATATATCTTAAATCAAATAACCTCCCGTTAATGCTGCATCGATAGCCTACAACTTTATTTTCACGGTCTAATACTTTATTTTTCAGAAAATATTTTATTTTCCATTAACACCAATCAAGATGCACCACACCTGTCCTGGTAATATATGAAATAAAATCATTCTGTCTTGTCTTGAGCTGGATAATCAATCTTAATTTGATCAATTGAATCATATTTGGGAGTTTCAAATAATAATTTGGCTAATGATTTTTCATGTCTTATTTTGGGTATTCGGATTTTATGGTGGAAAAGGGCTTATAGCTCGCCCTTCTCCAATTTCTCTATCAAGGTGGAAATATCGACGCCACGCAGGATTATTTCTCCTGGTTCACGAACGACCCCAATAGGTGGCATTTTAAACATCGGGAAGTTTTCTTCTCGAAGCTCATAACTATCTAACTGCCGTTGATACTTAGGCTTTCGTTGCTTCGCAAGACCTTCTGTAAAAAGCATTTTATCTCGTAGAGCTTCGAAAGAATATCCTCTACCTATAAACGATTCATAACCCGTACGAGGCTATTCAGTGACTCCGTGTAGGCGTTTGTAATGCGATGGTCGAAGTAAGCGAAAATTTCATCTTCCCAATTCTTCATAGCCTTTGTAAGAGGATCAATAGCATTTTGGAGTTCCTTTGGTATCTTTGCCTTCCAATCGTGGTATTTGAGGAAAGCCTTTTGTCTGCTGTCGCTGTCCCATATATCAAAGTATGAATCCTTTATCTCATAAGCAACGCCAAGCGAAGGGTGGTTTTTCGTCCACAGGTCAAGCGTAATCTTATCCATCTCTGTAAGGTCTTTATGGCGTTTGAGCAGAATGAAACGGTCGTCCATAAGTCCACGCCGTTCCTTTGGTGATAAGTCCTCTCTAAGCTGTTTTCAAATGGTTTCTAACTCTTGGTTAGCCATACGTACAACGTGAAATTTATCGACGATGATTGTTGCTTTCGGCAGTACAATCTTGTGTTTTATAGAAATCCGGATTTTGAAAGGATGCAAGCTGCCTAATTCGGTTAATTGCGCCATCGGAAACCGCGTAAGCGTCCGCAAAACGGCCTGCGTATCATCCACATCCGGATTTGTAGTGCTGCTTTCAGAAAATCCCCATCCTCCTGCGAGGTGAACAAGAGTGTTCCCTCCCCCCTCCCTTAGATCTCTTTGCTGAAGAGTAAGTAAATATTGAGCAGCATGCTGAATCGCCGGATCTTCTGTCGTTAGTCCCGCTTCCTATAGCCGTGTCCCATACCGTAGAAGGAACGTTCTGAAGATGGGCCTCATGGTGGCGCTCGCATAACTGCTTAGAGTACCGTCCTGTACTATATTTTGCAGCATATAACGCTCTGCTTTCTTAATTGCCGCTTTAGAGACAGGATTGGTTGGCCAGCGTTTGGAAAATACATATAACCAACGCCCCTTTCTATCAAGTCTCCTGTGTTTACGAGTTACAAATAAGTGAGTGATGTCCGGCGCGGATGGCTGCCTAAG
>NZ_VRTT01000154.1 GCF_008017805.1 Paenibacillus sp. N3.4
GTGCTTTCGCCATTTGCATATTTGGCATGTCTCCGTTTTTAATTGGTGGAATAACCTTAGCTATGTTCCCGAACCACGATTTTCCGTATTCAGAAGTATTCATCTACAGCAATTCATTTTACCTGGGATAAATCCAGTTTTGACATGGCTTGGTCCTGTTCCCCAAAAAGTTAATTTAGCGTAAACCCCCCAAGAAAACCCGCGAAAATAGTATAATTAATCCAAATAGTACGGTTCTCAGGGGTTAGTTGTATTTGAATCAATACGATCACCAACTTTAGGCAATGCTTAGTCGAACATGAAAGGCAAGACCAAGGAAGACTTATTAAAGCAAGAAACCGATGCTCTGTCTCAGAAGCTAGCCGAAGTCATTGTTGTAAAAGCAGGGCCCGAATGGATTCCTTTAAGTTTAGCATCTCTTGTAAGAAGCTGACTCGTCTTGAACTTGTGTACAAAGTCGTTCAATACATGGGTTAAAGGGATTAACAAGTTAGATGCAGTCTTCGTACCAGAGGGTTTTCAAGACTACCTAAAAGAAGAACACCTCAACCAAACGCTAGAGGAAGCTGGATCCATGCTGGACTTCCAAATGGAGCAAGCTGCAGCGTTGTATCGTTACGCTGTCAAACATCCGGAATGGCGCCATATTTCACAAGATAGTTTGCAAACGCCTTCAGACCCAGATGCTACTTACCGTAACAAGGGTGGTAAAGGCCATATTGGGTTGTCTGTTAATCTCCTCGTTGAAGTTCGTGATCAACAAAAGAAAGCCGGTCAGATTCTTAGCCATGATATGCGGGAAAACACCCATAGCGACGCAGCATTTGGCGAATCATTTATTCAAATGATCCTCATGCGACTCAGATCAAAACGCTGGCTGCTGATGGAGTTTACTACCGCCAAAGCACATTAGAACAAGCAAAAGGTAAAGACCAAGAGTTGAATCTACCCTTAGGTTTTCAAACAAATTTACAATTTTTATTTTATGCTTGCTTTACTTGCAGATGGTTTCAATTATGTAGTTTGGAAGGGGTAAATTTATGGAAGTTTTTAATGAATTAGAAGAAGGTATACCTGTTGGAATAATCAAATGGACTCCTAGTTCGTTACTAGAAACATTTCATTGGCATACTTCATTAGAAATTGGTTATTGTCTTTCCGGCAAAGGTTGGTTTTATTTTGGAGATAAAAAATTTAGTGTGAATCCCGGTGATGTGTTTATCGTCAATAATATGGAACGGCACATTGCTCAGTCTGACCCTGAAGATCCGAGCCAATACATATTTGTCTTTTTTAAAAAAGAGCTCATTGAAATTGAAAAAGAGTTATTAATTCCATTCTTCTATAGTCCAAGAAAGTTTATTAATCAAATATCTTCTGAATTAGAGGCTGCCAAAGAAATCGGACAGATTATTTTAGCTGTAAATGAGGAGATGGAAAAGAAAAGAACAGCGTACCCTGGCATGATTCGTAGTTATATTTTGCGAATTTGCGTTCTACTTTCTAGGCATTTCAAGAGCCATATATCGCCGGGGGAATTTAACCAAGTCTTTGCGCTTTATTACAAATTAGCGCCTGTATTAACCTACATACATGAAAATTTTAGAGAACCTCTAGAACTCTCAGATGTCGCTAAGAAACTTGACCTTAGCCCTTCGCGGGCACGCCACTTATTTAAAGAGATTATGGGGGAAGGATTTAAGGATTATCTGCTCCATTTACGTGTGAATGAAGCAAGAAGATTACTGTTGAATACAAATTTGTCCATTGTGGATATATGTTATCAATCAGGGTTTCAGAGTCACAACCCATTTTACCATGCATTTCAAAAAATTGTAGGGATGTCTCCTGGGGATTATAGGAAAGCGGCTATGAGAATAAATAGCCCTTTTTGTGAATCGGATTAAGTATTTGGTGAAGAAATTTCACCTATTTAGGATTATATTTTAATTAGCTTAAAAGATATATCGAATCAGGAAAAACCAGACAAAACTAATTTAATCTGTGATTTCCATTGAGTTTATTATGAGAACGTTTTTCTTGGGGGATGCAATATGTCAATAATGCCCAACAACTATGTAGAAAAAGTTTATGCAGGCTGGCTAGGGAAGATTATCGGTGTACGTCATGGGGCAAATATCGAAGGCTGGAGCTACGATCGTATAAAGAGGACATTCGGTGAGATTACTGGGTATTTGCACGAGTTTAAAAACTTCGCTGCAGATGATGATACGAACGGACCCATTGCTTTTTTGCGGGCATTGGAAGACTATACCTATACAAATGAAATTACAAGTGAGCAAATGGGAAAAACTTGGTTGAATTATTCTCCTGATGGACATGGCCTTTTTTGGTGGGGGGGGTATGGAACATCAACGGAACACACGGCCTACTATAATTTAAAGAAAGGGATCAACGCCCCTCGATCAGGTTCAATAGAACAGAATGGGGCAACGGTTGCCGAACAAATCGGTGGTCAGATATTCATTGATGTCTGGGGGCTGATCGCACCCGGAAACCCGAGACTTGCTGCGGAATATGCAGAAAAGATCGCTAGTGTATCTCATGACGGGAATGGCAAATACGGCGGGATGTTTATCGCTGCTTGCATCGCTGCAGCTTTTATAGAAAAGGACATTGAAATACTGATTGAGACAGGTCTGTCCTTTATTCCCGCAGATTGTGAATATGAACGAATGACTAGACTGGTTATGGATTTCTATAGAAAGAATCCACAGGATTGGAGAGCGTGTTTCCAATACATTCATGATAACTTTGGATACGACCGTTACCCGGGGAACTGTCATATTATCCCCAATGCTGCAGTGATCATTTTGTCTCTGCTTTATGGAAATGGCGACTTCAGTGCAACGATTAATATTTGTAATATGTGTGGTTGGGACACGGATTGTAATGTGGCAAATGTAGGAACTATCATGGGTGTGAGAAATGGGTTGGAAGGGATCGATAACGCTTGGAGAACGCCTATTAATGACTTTCTTTGCTGCTCTACAGTCGTTGGAAAGTTGAATATCCTTGATATTCCTTGGTGCGCTTCTTATATCGCCAACTTTGGTTACAAGATTGCGGGGGAAGAAATCCCCAATGAATGGAAATCCATTTTGTTGAGCCCAGATATATGGTTTCACTTTGAATATCCAGGATCCACGCATGCTTTTCGGTTGGAGTCCGATGCAGAATGGCAAGTCACAGGAAAGATTGAAAATACAACTGAGGCGGCGTCAAGCGGTAAACGATCATTAAAAATCATTTTTGATAAAGTGCAAGGTGGGGGATACGGTTTTCGTACCTATCACCAGACATATTATCGTCCGGAAGATTTCAATGATAGTCGATACGATCCCAGTTTCTCACCAATTTTATATCCGGGGCAAACGTTGGATGTAAAAGTAATGGTGCCTACGTCCAATTCCATGAACGTTCAAGCTTGCCTTTATGTAAAAAATAGAAATGAGGATTATCGCCATTATTGCGAGAAGGTGCTGTTGGTTTCGGGGGAATGGACTACATTAAATATGGATATTCCATTTATGAGTGGCGCTTGTTTGATAGAAGCTGGTGTTGAATTCATTCCAATGGAAGGCAACGGTGACAGCTTGATCGCTTACCTTGATGATTTCGTTATTTCCGGAAAACCAAATTATGAGGTGGATTTTTCAAAAGAACGGCTGGAAAATTGGAATGTATTTCATATTGAAGTATCCCAATTCACATACCTGCGTGGGTTGTGGACGCTTGAAAATGGAGAATTAAGTGGCAGTTATCATAGTGAGTCTGCAGAATGCTATACCGGCGACTTATCATGGGCCAATTATATGTTTGATGCTCATGTGATACCCAAACTCGGCGAATTTCATAATATCCAATTCCGTGTTCAGGGTGCCATTCGCTCATATGCGGCAGGTTTTGCTCCGAACAATAGAGTTGTACTTTATAAAAATGATAACGGTTATGTCGAACTGGCTTCTGCGGAGTATGCATGGAGTTATGATGAACCATACCAGGTTCAAATAGAGGCAAATGAAAATAAGTATAAAGTAATGGTAAACGGTGAGCTTTTGATTATTTTCACAGATGTGCGTAACCCTTATTTAAATGGTCAGGTTGGTTTCTCGAACTTTGAGGGTAGCCATACACACTACAAACGCTTTTCTGTGAAAGGGATTTGAGGAGATCGCACAATATGAAGGATAAGAGTTATGTGAACTACCATTCCCGATAAACGGGGAAGGTTTTATAAATATAATATGAAAAGCGAGGTTCTATCAATGAAGAAACAGATGAAAACAATTTTGACATTAGTCGTCGTAGCTACGGCATTAGCAGGTTGCAGCAGTGGACCGGCAGCTAACACTTCAGCAAAACCAAAAAGCACAGGGCCGGTAAGCTTGACATTCTGGCACGCCATGGGGGGCTCGAACGAAGAGGTTGTCAAAAAGATGGTCCAAAACTTTAATGAAACTGTCGGTAAGGAAAAAGGAATTACAATCACACCGGTGTTTCAAGGATCCTACGCTGATCTTCTGAAAAAAGTAAAAGCAGCCGTTCAGGCAAAGAACGAGAAGGACTATCCGGATATCGTACAGATTCCTGCTTCGGACACCTCTTATATTAAAGATGTACCGGCGGTCATCTGGGCTCAAGATCTGCTTGCCAAAGATCCGTCGTTCAAAGTCACGGACATAGAGCCGAATACTCTTGCCGGCTTTAGCTTTAAAGGTAAGCAAGTAGGCATTCCTTTTGCAAATTCCACGATTTTGCTCTATTACAATAAGAATTTGTTTAAAGAGGCAGGTCTGGACCCGAATAAGCCTCCGCAAACGATAGATGAATTAGGAAAATACGCGGCAAAAATGACCAAGAAAAGTGGTAGTCAAGTTAACCAATGGGGCTTTTCCGTGACCCCCGATCAATATCAACTGTCAAGCTGGATCGGCATGCAGGGAGCCTATATTGGTAACAACAAAAATGGACGTGCCGATTATATGACGGCTGTTGAGTTTGATACGAACGGAGCGATGAAACGCTTTTTGACAGAGTGGAAAAAAGCAGTAGATTCCGGAGGTATCCAAACGGGCACCGATGTCAAAGCAGATGAAGAGTTTGCAGCGGGAAAACTGGCTATGTTCGTTACATCTACTGCAGCATTAAAAGGCACACTGGCTAAGGTCGCAGACAAATTTGAAGTTGGGACCGCATTCCTTCCCAAAGTGAATGAAACGGACAAAGGGGGAGTCGCGGTCGGCGGTTCCGCACTTTATATTATGAACAGGGGAGATAAAGCGGCATCAGATGCTGCATGGGAATTCCTGAAATATGGCATTACGCCGGAATCCCAATTTGCATGGCACACTGGAACCGGGTATTTCCCTGTAAACACAAAAACGTATGAACTGCCTCAAATGAAAGAGCATTTGACCAAAAATCCATTGTTTAAAACAGCAATCGAGCAACTCCATGCGTCGTCTTCCGAAACTCAAGAGCCGATGGGACCGGTAAGCGGCGAGTTCAGCCAGGCTATGCGGGAGGAGACCTTGAACTATGTACAAAACAAGAAAAGCATAGATCAGGCGATTACGGATATGGCAAATGCAAGCAACAAAGCTTTGAAGGAATACAACCGGGCAAATAATATTAAATGATGCTGGGGGCAACGATGAATATCACTTTGATGACTTTTAACTTGAGAACCTGCTTGGCACCTGACGGCGATAATGCGTGGGAGTACCGATACGATAAAATGGCAGCAATGATTAGAGAGCATAGTCCGCTGCTTATGGGTATCCAGGAAGGACATATCGGTATGCTGGAGGATTTGCAGTTGGAGGAATATCATTGGGTCGGAGAGGGTCGGCTTGGAGATCGTGGAGACGAGCACTGCGCTATCTTTTTCAAAAAAGACGATCTGGACATTGTGGAACACGGCACCTTCTGGTTATCCGAGCAGCCGGAGGTTCCGGCAAGTATTAGCTGGGACAGCTCTCTGCCACGTATTTGTACCTGGGGGCACTTTCGGCATAAGGGTACAGGTACGGAGTTACTATTCTTCAACACCCACCTAGATCATCAGGGGCAGCAGGCCAGGGAACAAGGTGTTCGGCTTATATGGGAGCGAATCAAGGAACTGCGGGCTGCAAAAGATGTCCCTGTCTTATTGACAGGGGACTTCAACTCACAGCCTGATAATGCGGTGATCCGCTTTATGAGGGGAGAGCCAGTTTGGGATGAGGCGCTTGTGGACATGTTGGATGCTTATTCCGTGATGGTTGGACCCGTAGGAACATCGTTCCATGATAACTATTCCGGAAAAATGGAAGGAGAGCCGATCGACTATATTTTTGTTACTCCTGACGTGCAAGTGTCATCCATTCAAATCGACCGACGGATGATTGACGGACGGTATCCTTCGGATCATTATCCGGTCGTCGCTCAACTGGCTATCCCTTCAGCAGAGTAACGAGAATGTACATTTTCCTCTCCTGACGTGCAAGTGTCATCCATTCAAATCGACCGACGGATGATTGACGGACGGTATCCTTCGGATCATTATCCGGTCGTCGCTCAACTGGCTATCC
>NZ_VRTT01000155.1 GCF_008017805.1 Paenibacillus sp. N3.4
CAAACAGCCATCGATTTGGTGAATCGACATGCAGTGAATTTCATCGTTAATGGACAAAAAATTGTGGATGCCATCGGAAATGGCGCCCGTTTATCTGAAATCTTGGAACAAAAGGAAACGCAGACTAAGCTGCAAAGCTATTTGAAAAATGCGCTAGATGAGTTCATTAATGTTGAGCTAAGTCACCAACAGGGCATGAAGGATCAGCTCAATAAGCAAACGAAGCAGACGGGTATGTGGCTTCTGGTATTGATTTTGCTATGCGGGACATTAAGCATGTGGGGAGCCACCCTATTCTCAAATCGCATCACCAATCGCATCAGAGAGCTTGCCCACTATGCCTTGGAAATATCCAAAGGAAACCTCAAGATAAGCAGGCTTGATTTTAGATCAAAAGACGATCTTGCCGTTTTAGCAGATGCGTATAACACAATGAGTCAAAACCTGTCCAATGTGATAACGCAAATAAGTGAGAACAGTGTGGACGTAGCTTTATCCGCTGAGCTGCTCAAAAGCAACTTGGAGCATAATAGTCGTGCTGTAGAGCAGATTGCCGTTTCGATAGAAATGGTTGCAGCAGGGTCTATCGATCAGTCGGAGCATGTTAGCAAAACGTTTGAGGTTGTAAATGAGCTGTATGAAGGGCATAAAAGCATGCAGGAGAATGCCCGTATCATGGTTTCTTCATCCGAGACGGCTGCCTTTGCAGCAAGGAACGGCAAGGATAAGATGGTGTTGCTGTTGAGCCAGATTAACGTGATTAAACAAAAAATTGTAGGGACACAGATGACCACAGAGGTCTTGAAGGAAAGATCCAGAGAAATTGCGAACATGCTGAAGACCATCAACGATATTGCTGTGCAAACGAATCTTTTATCGCTAAATGCCGCCATTGAAGCAGCGAGAGCGGGTATTCATGGTAGAGGATTTGCAGTCGTTGCGAAGGAAGTAAGTGTACTTGCCGAAGCATCGGCGAAGGCTGCCAAGGAAATCACGGTCAGTTTGCAAGAAATTCGTCTCAGTTCTGAGGAAGTGGCTGATCGTATGTTTCAGGGTGTGGAAGAGGTTTTAGGCGGCGTGGCGATAGCTGAGGATGCAAGAGGCGCTTTTGTAGACATTGCACAATCCAGTGAGGTTGTTGACAAGCAGTTGAAAGCATTCACCAACGAGATAGAAAAAATGGCCGTGGATATTCAAAAGGTTGAAGTCATGAGTCATACGATACAGGATACAGCGATACGTGCTTCACTAGAAAGTCAAGAGGTAGCGGCGGCTGCAGAAGAACAGACGGCAAGTTTTCAGGAAATTGCTGCCTCGTCCACGTTATTGTTTAAGGCGGCGGGGCAGCTTACACACATGGTGGACCAATTCAAGCTTTAGTTTGAATGGACCCTCTCTCTACCAAATTGGGTTCTAGGGAATAAAATTTCATGCGCTCCTCATTATTGACGAGCTTCGCAATCAATATTTCTGAGCAATGGGCCGCTACGCGTTCTCTTGGGAAATGAATCGTAGTCAGCGGCGGGGCCGAAAACACGGTTAAAGGATTATCATCGTAGCCAATGACATTGATATCCTCTGGAATGCGTAGGTTCAATTTGGCGGCGGCTTTGAATACGCCATAAGCGAGTGTATCGCAGAAGGCAATGACGCCTGTGAATGGTTTAGCTGTGCCATCGGTCTTATAGTAATCGAGGATCGCTTTATAACCGTTTTCAATAGAAGGAATGCCGTGAACGATCATTTGATCATGAAAAGGCAGATCAACCTCCTCATAAGCCTGTTTAATGCCTTCAATATATTGATTGCTTACTGGGAAATCCACGGGTCCGGCCAGCACAAGGTTTTGTTTATGATTCTTGTTCAACATCGCCATCGCGGAAAGATAGCCTGCCCGCATGTGATTGACTTTCACGTAGTTGGTATCAATAGAATCGGAGACATGATCAAGTATAATCGTTTTATCAAAAAGGTTGGCAAGCAGCATTAAATTGTCCGTATTGGAGCTGACTGGAGAAATAATGATACTATCCGGCATTCTGGACAATACCGTTAAAATGTTCTTTCTTTCCATAGAGAGGTCAAATTGCGAATCGCATAAAAGCGTTGTGTAATCGTATTGTGCTAAGTCTATGGCGATTTTTTGACAATGTTGGTATGAGCCGGATTCTCAAGATCATTCAAGATGATTCCGATGGTTTTCGTGTCTTTGCTTCGCAAGCCTCTTGCGAGAAGATTAGGAGAATAGTTGAGCTCCTCTGCTTTCTGGAGAACGCGCTTTACGGTTTCTTTGTTGACAAGGGGGTCACCATTCAAAGCTTTGGAAACAGTAGAGAACGAAATGCCCATCTCTTCGGCAATCGATTTAATGGTAACACTTTTTTTTAAAGTGGGTTTCATAACGATCCTCGTTTATTTATATTTTTAATAGACAATGCCATTTGTAATAACGTTGTAAGTAGGGCTTTAGATGACATCATATGATATGTTTTATTTTAAAGATTTAAACAGAGCTTGTCAACAATCCTACGAATACGCTAATAATCGGATGTAAGAGTGGTTTTAAATATTGACAAGGAGAGGATATAATGCTTAAATAATAACAACGTTGTAAATTAATAAATATTTCACTGTTAATCGGGAATAAATAGTCTATTATTTGACTTATTATTTTTACAACGTTGTATTACAGAGGGACCATGTTGAATATCATATAAAGCAGGTGTATGGAATGGGAATGATTGCGATTGATCTTGGTACAACAAACATTAAGGTGGCTGCCTATAATAACAGCCTTCAGCTGCTTTTTATGGAATCGGAGAATGTGGCTTATCTGCGTAATGGGGATCGTGTAGAATTCGATGCGGAGCAGTATTTTGAAACGGTATCATCGGCCATTAAAAGATGCTGTGCAAAAAGCTACGGTGCTGCCGATACCACACATCAAATTGTCCTGACAGGTCAAGCCGAGTCGTTGATTATGATAGATACAGAAGGAAAGCCGCTTCGAAACGGAATTTCATGGCTCGATATGCGTTCGAAAGAAGAATGCGAAGAGCTAATGGCGGTTTTTGACGAGGAAACATGCTTTCAGATTACGGGGCAGCCTGCTATTATCCCTACCTGGCCCATCACCAAGATGCTTTGGATACGTAAACATGAACCTCATATTTTCTCGCAGGTTGCCAAGTATGTCATGCTCAAGGACTATATCCAGTTCCGTCTAACTGGAAAGTTATATGGTGAATATTCCATATACAACTTTACCTATTATTTTGATATCCGCAAGAAGCAGTATTGGGAGGATATGCTTGCTTACTGTGGTGTTTCTGTAGAACAACTTCCACAGCTTGTTGAGCCTTGTACGAACATTGGCGCCATAACCCGCTCAGTAGCTGATGATCTCGGTCTGCACCCGGAAACGACTGTCAATGTCGGAACACTTGACCACTTTGCAGGTATGATTGGCACTGGCAACATTCGGGAAGGAATCATTAGCGAGTCTACAGGGACAGTGCTTTCCATAGCTACAATGGTTCATTCACCGATAATTGGCCGTTTGCGGATTCCTTGTCATTATGGACCTTTTAAAGATACTTATGTTTTGCTGCCCGTATGTGAAGCGGAGGAATTAGCTTGGAATGGTTTAAGGAAAACTTTCTGGGGGATTATACGTACAGTCAAATCAATGTGGAGCTGCAGAAGAAAACCATACCGAACGAGCTTATTTTTCTTCCATATATTACGGGAGTCAATGCGCCGGATTATCATGCAGATGCAAACGGTGTATTTTATGGGATTAAAATGAAACATGATAAGTTTGATTTGACCCTGGCTATCATGGAAGGTGTCGTCCATCTTTTAAAGAAAAATATGATGTGCTTGGAAGAAATAGGCGTAAAGGCAGAAATGATCATATCGACTGGCGGAGGTGCCCGTTCAGAGCTGTGGTCACAAATGAAATCGGATATTACCGCGTATATTGTGGCTATTCCTGAAAATGAAGAAGCGGCCTGCCTCGGCGCTGCGATGATTGGCGCTGTGTCAGAAGGGTTGTTCGCAAGCTATGAAGATGCCGTACAGCAATGTGTGGTCATTAAACAAAAGTTCATCCCAAGGCACCCTGATCGCTATCAAAAGAAGCATAAACTATTTAATCGTTTGTTTGATCAGATCCTCCCTGTTTATGACTATGATGCGGGGAATGAGATACTTTTGAAAACTGGAGAATGATGATGCAACATATTCAAAAAGGCAGCACAAGCGTACATCCTTTTTATTGGGTAAATGAGCCTCAATCGTACACATATGATTCTAATAAAATACTAACGATTCAAACAGAACCACAAACCGATTTCTGGCAAAAAACTTCCTATGGGTTTCAAAGAGATAACGGACACAGCTTTCTGACGAAAGTGGACCATGATTTTACGCTGACGGCATATTTTGAGTTTACTCCGAAAATGACTTATGATCAGTGTGGTCTTCTGGTAAGGTTGGATGAAGAGAATTGGATCAAAGTATCCACCGAGTTTGAGAACGCGGAGTTTAGCAGAATGGGTTCGGTTGTTACCAACATGGGTTATTCCGATTGGGCGTCCACAGATATTTCTTCCAACATGACAGCGATTTTTTATCAGATTAGAAAAAGAGGGCAGGACTTTCTGATGGAATATTCCTATGATGGACAGATTTGGTCACAAATGAGAATCGCGCATCTTCATATAGATGCAAAGGTGTTGAGTGTAGGCGTATATGCTTGCAGCCCAGGTGATAGCAGCTTTACATGTCGTATCAGTCAGATCACAATAGGCGAAAATAAACAATCGTTTCACTCGGAAGGGGAAAATAATGATGAAAACTGAAAAAGAAAAAATGCTGCAAGGCGAATTGTATATGGCGTCTGACTCTGAGCTTGTTGCAGGGCGGGAAAATGCGAGGAGATTAGTAAGGCTATATAATCAAACAACAGAAACCGAATATGAAAAACGAACAGAATTGATCAAAGAGCTTTTTGGTTCAACAGGCTCATCTTTCTTTGTGGAACCTAATTTCCGCTGCGATTATGGATATAATATCCATGTTGGGGAAAACTTCTATGCGAATTTCAATTGCACGATTCTGGATGTGTGTGAGGTTACGATTGGCGACAATTGCTTTATAGCGCCTAATGTACAGATTTATACGGCCACACATCCCATCCATCCTACTTTGCGGAACACAGGTGCGGAATACGGCAAACCAATAAAGATTGGACATAACGTTTGGATAGGCGGCGGTGCAATCATTAATCCAGGTGTTACCATTGGCGACAATGTGGTCATTGCGTCTGGAGCCGTTGTTACGAAGGATGTAGCAGATCATGTTATTGTTGGGGGCAATCCGGCAAAAGTAATCAGAGCAATCGATCTATCCGTTGTAGATAAAATCAAATAAGGTCTGAAAAATAAAATAAGCCCACAAGATCTTTGAGATCTTGTGGGCTTATTTTTGTGAATTGCCAATAATCGTTGTTTTCGACAAAAAATCGTTTTTGCAATCAAAGACAGTGAAAATGAAAAGCCTTACATTATTAGAGTAGACGATAACGAGGAGTGATCATAATGAAAAACAGAAAGATTATGTTTGTTAGCCCGCAACAAGTAGAAACCGTGGAAGAAAACTTTATTCCCGAAACATTGGCTGGGCAAGAAGTTCTAGTCCAATTGATTTATTCACTCATTAGCCCAGGTACAGAGCTCGCGATGCTATCGGGGAAAGAAGACTGGGCGAAGCTTCCCGTTTGTCCCGGATATTCAAGTGTGAGTAAAGTCGTAGAGGTAGGGAAAGGTGTCAAAGAATATGTCCCGGGAGATATTGTCTTTCACTACGGAAATCATTCGGAATATCAAGTTGTGCCGATAAATCATGTTTTTCTGAAAGTTCCTGAACATTTGGATTTGAAGTGGGTACCATTTACCCGAATGGCGACTGTTGCCTTCACATCGGTACGTGTATCCAATATTGAAATTGTGATTTTGTGAGTGTGACCGGTCTTGGGCTTGTCGGGAATTTGGCAGCACAATTGGCACGGTTGCCCGAATGGCGACTGTTGCCTTCACATCGGTACGTGTATCCAATATTGAAATTGTGATTTTGTGAGTGTGACCGGTCTTGGGCTTGTCGGGAATTTGGC
>NZ_VRTT01000156.1 GCF_008017805.1 Paenibacillus sp. N3.4
AGTCAACAAGTTCTTCAATTTGCCGCAGCAAGTTATCCTTAGGAACAACCAAGTTGTAAATATCTATATATGGGCTTAAAATCATCGATTGTTGGTTTTTAATCATCCTAATCACCCGCTAAGTTTAATACCTTAATTATACAGAAACAAAGGTACAGCCTCCTCAAAAAAATTGAGAATATCTGTACCTTTGTTTTTCATTAGGGGAACTTTTTCAGTGGCCTCCCCTTGAGTTTGCTGGCTTCTTGCACTTCAAAACTTATTTGTCTCCCAACAAAAAAAAGAGGTTGAGATGTACACAACAAAACATATATCGGTTAGCGGTTTTTTCTTTATAATGATTTGGGCAAGATTCTGATATAATTGTATGTGGGGTTGAGGAGTAAGAGGAGTTAATCATCTAAGAGGATGTGCAGGATGGTTAAAAAGAAAAAACGTTATAGTATATTAATCATCATTATTATTATTCTTGCAATTGCGGCGTCCAGAACGGTTCTGCTGCCAGGATTAAACGGGAAGCAGCTTACAAAGGAAACGAAGATCGTACAGGGTGAATTGGATATGACGGAGTGGGAACCCCAGAGGGATGGGGTTATTAAACTTGCAGGGGCATGGAGCTTTTATTGGGAGCGCCTTCTTACAACCGATGATTTCAATAGAGGGGACACTCTGGAAGCTGGCATGTATGTGGATGTGCCGAATGTTTGGAATCATTACCAAAAGGAAGGCAAGCACTTGCCGGGAAACGGATATGGGACGTACCGAGTGAAGGTGAAGACGGACGGCAAAGCTGCCTCCTTAGCGTTGAAAATTCCAATTATGTCCACGGCTTACAAGGTTATCATTGATGGCAAGACAGTAGCCGTGAATGGTGAGGTTGCGGAAACCAAGGATCGGGCGGTAGCTGCGTATTTACCGCAAACGATCGTGTTTCAACCGACTGCCAAGGAATTTGATATCGTTGTGCAAGTATCCAATTATTTGTATGCCCGCGGTGGTATGTGGTTTGCGCTGAGACTCGGTACGGAGGGACAAATCGCTGGCTTGAACAAAGAGGAATTTGCAATAGAAATGATCATTTGGGCAGTACGCTAATGATGGGCATGTATCATATCGTCATTTATATGTTGCGGAGAACAGATAGGTCTGCCTTGTATTTCGGTCTTATTTGTTTCATTGTCCTTATACGCATATTGTCGTTAAAAGAGATTTTCCTGTTGCATTTGTTCCCATCTATCCATATACGCTTGCTTATTTTCCTCGAATACATGACCTACTACGGAGGAATCACGACAACAACGTTGTTTATTCGCGAGCTTTATCCCGAAGAGTTTTCACGAAAGATCATCAGACCCATGGTATGGATTGGTTGCGGATTCATGCTGACGATCCTTGTTTTTCCGGTTGAACGGTATACGCAGTGGACGAATATCTTTCATTGTTTTGTTCTAATAAGCTGTATGTATTATCTATACGGACTTGTTATAGCTTTAAGGAGAAAACGAAGCGGCGCAAGGCTGCAAATTACCGGGGCGGTTATATTGATTGCCACAATGCTGCATGATATTTTGCTCTTGCAAGATCCGTACACCTATTATTGGATAGGCAAGCCCATATTTCAGTGGGGTATGTTTGCACTGATTTTTATCGAGGCAGCGGAGCTGGCAAGGCGGTTTTCGCATGCTTTCAGGACGATTGAGATGATGTCGGAGAAATTGATTGCGATGGATCGATTGAAAGATGAGTTTCTTGCCAATACGTCGCACGAGTTGAAGACGCCGATTCATGGTATTATCAACCTCTCGCAGTCCGTGCTTGAAGGCGCATCGAACCGATTAAATCACGTTGAGAAGGAAAACATGGTGACAATCGTATCCATTGCACGGAGATTAACCAATCTGATCAATGATATCCTGGACTTTTCCAAATTGAAAAATGGAGAACTTGTGCTTAGGACGAACGTGGTGGGTTTGCAACCGTTGGTAAGTGTGGTGTTGGAGATGTTCCGGCATCTGGCTGGGGACAAGCAGGTTCGGTTTGTTGACGAATTGTCCGTCGATGTTCCACGCGTGATTGCCGACGAAGACAGGCTTATGCAAATTATGTACAATCTGATCGGTAATGCGCTCAAATTTACGGCGGAGGGCGAGATCCGGATCACAGCTAGAGACAGGGAGGGCTGGTTGGAAATTTCTGTTCATGATACAGGAATCGGAATTCCCCCGGATAAACTGGAAGAGATCTTTGAGTCGTTCGATCAGGGGGGCACAACAACTGCCGTGGAATATGGTGGAACAGGATTAGGTCTCAGCGTCACCAAGCGACTGGTTGAACTTCATGGTGGGAAGATTGGCGTGTCGTCTGAAGTGGGTAAAGGATCGATATTTACCTTTACCCTCCCAGTGGCAATCGGAGTAAACGGTCAGTCGGTGGAGCATGGTGCGATTGTTGAATCGACACGGGGATTAATAGAGTTGGCAGCAGGAGCGGAGGTTTCGTCAGGGGAGACTTTGATTTCAAACGGAGGAAGAGCATGTACCATTCTCGTCGCGGATGATGATCGGGTTAATCGACAAGTGCTGACCACTCTCTTGTCTTCGGACAACTGCTCGGTTATCGCTGTTTCCGATGGCACTAAGGCGTTGGAAGCGTTGGAACGTAATCACCAGATCGACTTGGCCGTGCTGGATTTGATGATGCCTGGCATGTCAGGCTACGAAGTGTGTCGCAGAATCCGTGAACGGTATTCGTTGTCCGAGCTTCCCGTGCTGCTGCTGACCTCAAAAAACCGAACGGAGGACAGGTTGGCGGCCTTTGAAGTCGGGGTTAACGATTTCCTTGGCAAACCGGTTGAAGCTGGAGAGTTTAGAGCGCGTATTCGTACTTTATTAAATATGAAAACATCGGTCAGTGAGTTGATCAGCTCCGAAATGGCTTTTCTGCAAGCACAGATCAAGCCTCACTTTTTGTTTAATGCTTTTACAACGATTATATCAGTCAGTTATAGCGATATCGGCAAAGCGCGGGATCTTCTTGGCGATCTAAGTGAGTATTTACGAGGAAGCTTCGATTTCCATAATCGGGAGAGACTGGTTTCCATTCATAAAGAACTGGAACTGGTGGAGTCTTATTTAAAGATCGAGAAGGCCCGGTTTGGGGGACAATTGCAAATCATCCTCGATGTTGATCACCGTATCCATCATCAGATTCCACCGCTTATCATTCAACCGATTGTAGAAAATGCAGTAAGGCACGGAGCCATGTCTCAACCGGATGGGGGAACCATACATCTTTCAATAAAAGCAGAGGAAGAAGAAGTTGTCATCATCGTTACAGATGATGGACCAGGAATTCCAGAGGCACTCTTGGCAGCTGTGAGAGAAAAGCGGCAAGGTTCTAGAGGTGTAGGACTGATTAATATTGAACGGCGATTGCGAAACTCGTACGGTTCGGGACTGGAAATCAGGAGTGTGCCTGAAAGCGGGACGAAAGTAACGATAAGAATTCCAATGAGGTGACACTACATGCTACGTGCAATTCTGGTTGATGACGAAGAGCCTGTATTGGATCTAATGGAAAGACTGCTCGAGTCTAACGGAAACATAGAGATCGTCGGGAAGTTTAATCGACCGGAAGATGCTGTCGGTAGGATGAAGACGGAATATCCGGATGTCGTGTTTCTCGATATCCAGATGCCAGGGATGAACGGCCTCGAAGTTGCAGAATATGTGATGGAGGCTGCTCCTTATATCGATATTGTATTTGTTACTGCCTATAATCAATATGCAATTGAAGCTTTCGAACTGAGTGCCGTCGATTATTTGTTGAAACCTCCAACGGCTGCCAGGTTGAATAAGACGGTTGAACGTTTGTTGCGGAAAAGGGAGGTAAGGCATCAAGAAGGACGGAAGGAAGGGAGTTCGTTAAGTGAGATTGAAGTTCATAATGACACACAATTAAACGAAGTAGAACACACGAAGAAAAACGAAGGCTTCAACTGCTTTAGTCACTTTGAATTTATTTTAGATGCGCATACTGGGGAAGCGGTGAAATGGAGGCGGCTTAAAGATCGTGAGTTGATGGCATATTTGGTGCATAAACGGAACCGATTTGTGTCGAAGGGAAGCATTCTGGAAGACCTGTGGCCAGGAGCCAAACAGGAACAAGCCACAGCATTTTTGCATACATGTGTGTATAACATAAGGAAAAAGATGAACAGTCTGGGCTACAAGGAAAAGCTGAAGTACAGGGATAATGGCTATAAGCTTGAGCTGATGGACATGTGGTGCGATGTGGAAGAGTTTGAGCGAATTACTGGCGCCATGGAGGTGAATGCCACCAACATTTCCAAGTGTGAATGGGCAGCGAAATTATATAAAGGAAATTATATGGAAAAAGAAGGTTACATATGGGCATATGAAACGGAGGAATCGTTGAAACACACCTATATCACTTTCATGCATCGAATGGCGGAGTTCTACAACTCCATAGAAAAGTATGAGTCGGCCATGAATTGCTTGCAAAATGCCCATAAGCTGCATCCGTTTCACGACGAGATCCATGCAGCCATCTTGTTGGGATATGCGCGGATGGGCGACCGGCAGTCAATGATCCATCACTATGAACATTTTACAAGGTTATTGAAAGAAGAGTTGGGTATTGAACCACTCGAAGCCACAGTTCAATTATACCAACGATTGCGCAGCGGTCACGCCAAGGATATTCCAATGGCGTGAACCGCTTTTTTTTGTTGCTCTATGAGTGGTTAGAATTTGATCAGAATCCCATGTTAGGATGAATGATGTCGAAGTTTGCGGTTTATAGTGATTGACTATACGAATATGAGGTGGAAAGAGTATGCAAAAACAATTGAAACGAGTCACGACTCTCCTGCTTGTCTTTTTGATAGTTGTGAGTGTAGGTTCAGAACTTTTTGCGGGTTGGGGAGGTCAAGCAGCCTATGCTTCAAGCAGCGATATCATCAGTACGGTTGCGGGTACGGGCACTGAGGGCTATTCGGGAGACGGAGCAGCAGCTACGTCAGCCCGGTTGCAATAGCCTATGCTTCAAGCAGCGATATCATCAGTACGGTTGCGGGTACGGGCACTGAGGGCTATTCGGGAGACGGAGCAGCAGCTACGTCAGCCCGGTTGCA
>NZ_VRTT01000157.1 GCF_008017805.1 Paenibacillus sp. N3.4
TTCGCATGACGGGTTGTCCGAATGGATGCGCACGTCCAATGTTGGCGGAAATAGCCTTCATTGGTAAAGCTCCAGGCAAATACAATATGTATTTGGGTGGCGGTCATTCTGGAAACAGACTTAATAAGCTTTATAAGGAAAACATTGGGGAAGCGGAGATTCTGGAGTCGTTGCAACCGATGGTTACGCGATATGCGAAGGAACGTCATGAAAACGAGCATTTCGGTGATTTTGTTATTCGCGCCGGTTATGTCAAGGAAGATAACGCTCAGATTCAGCCATCGCTAAACCGCAGGTTGGAAGAGCAACGCATGCCATGGAGCTTCTCCGTAATGCAGAATAATGAAGTCCATCCGTAAGGCCATACTCCTTGATCAAATCCTCAATCTTTTTCTTCTTCTGACTGCTCACGTTCCCGATAATCAAGTTTTGATTCGCTGTAAGTCTGAAATCTCCGGTATGAACTTTGGCGATTTCACGAAGTCCTGTCATCAGAAGGTAATTGTCCTCATCTTTGACACGACCATTTTGAATAAACAGGTTGAAATGCCATTTCCCGTTGCTGCCCTTCACCCAACCATAGCGATCTCCATTATTGTCAAAATGGTAAGGACGCGCTGCCTCTAGTTTCCAACCTAGACGAGCGGTTAGTTCACCTACGAACCAATCGATACCGCGGTCATCAATCGTATACTTGAAACGTGCGTGTTTCCGTACAGAACGGTCGCCATAATCCCGTTGAATCATGACTGTTTTCTCCGCCAAATCAATCATCTGATCAGGCGTAATGAAACCAATCACTTGAGCTACCTGCGGGTAAGTCAACGGATCGCCATGGCTCATCCCCATACCGCCACCAACAGATACATTGAAGCCCTTCAAGCGTCCATCTTCAACTATCGCAATGAAGCCCAGATCCTGTGAAAATACGTCCACGTCATTGGACGGAGGCACTGCAATACCGATTTTGAACTTACGCGGCAAGTAGACACGACCATAGATCGGCTCTTGCTCTGCGCCATCCTGACTGTCCACTACTTTCTCGCCATCAAGCCAGATCTCATGATAGGCTTTGGTATGTGGATCCAGATGGTTGCTGACGCGGCTCGCCCATTCATACACTTCAGCATGAACTTCTGACTGATATGGGTTAGGATTACACATGACGTTACGATTAACGTCGCCGCAAGCAGCTAGCGTGCTCAACAGGGCATCATTCACTTCACGAATCGTCTTCTTCATATTCCACTTCAGCACACCATGAAGTTGGAAGGATTGACGTGTCGTCAGACGAATCGTACCGTTGGCATATTTCTGTGCAACGCGATCCATCATCAACCATTGGTCCGGCGTGACAATCCCGCCCGCAGCACGTACACGCAGCATGAATTGATAGGCTGGTTCCAATTTCTGCTTTTGCCGTTCATTACGCAGATCTCTATCATCCTGCATATAACTTCCGTGGAATTTCATTAATCGATTGTCATCCTCGGGAATAGACCCTGTAATCGCATTTTCTAGTGTCTCTACAAGGCTCCCCCGCAAGTAGTTGCTTCGGATTTTAATCTCTTCTACGTCACTATGTGGCGCACTATTTGGTGAAGCAAATTATTTTCTGACATGTTGCCTTTACTCCTCTCGCGCTCTTTGGAACATAAACTTAGTAGACATCCCTTTGATAACGTTTTTGCTGTTGCATACGAGCCAAATATTCTGCAGCTTCCTCTGTGCTGAAGCCGCCCTCTTGTTCAATTATTGTTGCTAATGTCGCATGGACATCATGAGCCATTTTCTTTTCGTCGCCACACACATACACGCAGGCGCCTTCTTGAAGCCATTTATAGAGCTCGGCACTCTTTTCAAGCATCCTGTGTTGTACATAAACCTTCTTGTCGGTATCTCGGGAGAAGGCAACATCCATGCGGGACAACACGCCATCCTTCAACCACTTCTGCCATTCGACTTGATAAAGAAAGTCCGTGGAGAAGTGCTGATCACCGTAGAAAAGCCATGTTTTACCTTCGGCACCACTCT
Organism: Paenibacillus sp. N3.4; assembly: GCF_008017805.1. GTDB lineage: Bacteria > Bacillota > Bacilli > Paenibacillales > NBRC-103111 > Paenibacillus_E. The sequence goes on from NZ_VRTT01000157.1 coordinate 2,035, forward strand.
CTTCCCGCTCTCCCAAAAAGGCTCTGAACGGGGCGACGCCCGTACCAGGTCCGATCATGATAATTGGGGTTTCCGCGTTCTCGGGAAGTTTAAAATTCGGATTGTTTTGAATATAAACCGGCAGCGTATCACCGGAATTGATACGCTCAGATAGCTGAACGGAGCATACACCGTAACGTTCTCTTCCTTGGGTTTCGTAACGCACGGTACGAACCGTAACGTGAACTTCATCCGGGTAAGCTTTGGAACTGCTTGCAATGGAATATAATCGAGCCGGCAATTTCCGAAGGATAGCGACAAAATCGGCAGCAGACACACCTTTAAAGGAGTAATCTTGTACCAGATCCAGCAAATCACGCCCGTGGAGATATGCTTTAAGATCTTGCTCGTTTCCTGCTGCTAAGAGTTGTTGTAGTTCAGGACTTGCAGTAAGCTTTGCTGCTTGCTCAAGCAAAGGCTTCGTGAGCAAGGTGATTTCATAATTCCGTAGCAAAGCTTCACGAACTGAACGTTTTTCACCATTTTTATTAATAATAATGAGTTCTTCAGCTTTCCAGCCTAACGCTTCAATCAATTCATCAACTAGACGCGGATGATTTTCCGGATAAATGCCTAAGCAGTCCCCCGGTTCATACTGAAGGTTCGATCCCTCCAAGGAAATCTCAATGTGACGGGTTTCGCGGTCCGAGCCACGGCCATTCAGATTTAAGTTTTCGAGGACCTCCGCTTGAAACGGATTCGTTCTGGAGTATTCCGATTCAGCTCCACTCTCTGCAGCCGCTCCGGAGGGATTTGCAGTAGAGGTAACTGTTGAAGCTTCACTCAACGAGCTTAAAACTTGGTTCATCCATTCAGCTGCAGGCTCGTCGAAATCCACATCACAATCGACACGCGGAGCAAGACGTTTACCGCCTAGCTCTTCCAATCGTTTGTCGAAATCCTTACCCGTTTGGCAGAATAGCTCGTAAGACGTATCCCCAAGTGAAAGCACTGAAAACCGCAGATCCTCCAATTGAGGCGCTCTCTTGCTATTAATGAAGTCATAGAAAGAAATCGCGTTATCCGGCGGTTCTCCTTCTCCGTGTGTGCTCACAAGGATAAGCAGGTTTTGGATTTTCTTTAAGGCATTTGGCTTGAAATCGCTCATGGACGAAAGCGTTACCTGAAAACCGCGTTCTTCCAACTTTTTAGACATTTTTTTGGCTAGTCCTTGAGACTTGCCGGTTTGAGATCCGAAGAGCACAGTTACATCTTTAGAGATCACCGTCGCACTAGTCACCATTGTTGCTATTGGCGCTGCTCCGGATATTGTGATATTTGCTGAACCTTGAAGAGCTGCAAGATACCCATTCAGCCAAATTCGTTGTGTTTCCGTTAATGTAGGAAGCAGACGATTAAGCAATTCTACTTGTTCCTGATTAAAAGGACTGTTCATTACTTGAAGTTCCAAAAATATCCACCTCTCATAGCACATATCGCATAATATTTCACTCTACTGAACCTATCACAGCTAGCGAAACAGGTCAATTAGAATCATCTTATACAATCTATCAGTAATATTGATAAAGGCAAAAAACTGTAAATAAATGGACGCCATAACAATGGATTGACCGTTTCCTGTATCAAATAAACATACAGGCTGCCCAGCATTTTCGCTAAGCAGCCTGTAAATGTATGATTATTTTCTATTGTCAATGATCATGGGGATTTATTTCGGAAATTCACTCCCGATTTGAATTCAATGATTATGAACACCAAACCAGGTTTTGCCTCTGGGCTGTTTAGCCTCCAAATCACCAGTACCGGTAATAGGATACCCAACAAAAATCCAACGCTATGCCAAATAGTAAATTCAATAATCCTTAGCACGATAAGAATGATAGAGAGTACAATGGCGTTTTTTTGCCGTGAAGGGCTTCGAGTACTTAATCGAACTGCGACCCAAATTGCCGCAAAACCGAAAATGATCATACCAAGGGAAACCATTTTCTTGGCTATACCTTCGTCGCCAATCGTTAACATGCCATTAACCAGATTGATAACTACAGCAAGATATATCAAGATTTGGATAAACAACACTACCGTCGGTTGTTTAGAGCGGGTAGAAGAATTACTTATCATCTCGATTTCTCCTTTTGTAATCAAATGAATCTCTCTTATTATTCCCCCATATATCCCCTGTTAATCACCCTTCCATTTCCCTATGATGCAGACTCTGTAGGTATAGAAGCTTTTTTGTTTCCTATCGCAAATTGAACCGCAATCTGCAGAACGATGATGAGGGCAAGCACGTAAAAAGCCTGAATGAAGCTGTTGGATACATCATGAATTCTGCCAATTACGAAAGGTCCTGCCGCCCCTAATATATAACCTCCGGACTGTACCATAGCTGACCATGCATTAGCCTCCCTCGAATTTCGCGTTTCATCGATTGGCAATATCAACGCAATAGGGAAAAGACCACCTGTCCCAATACCAAGCGGTATTGCCGCTAGCCACGGACTGAATGAAAAATTAAGCATTAGAACACCTATCAGCTCCAATAACGAGCAGCCGAGCAGCCACCATAAACGTCTCTGAAAACGTTGTACCCCCAGCGGGATGAATAAGGAAGCGATAAGCTCCATATCTTCCATGCCTAGCATTTTTTTGGCTTCCCGGTTGCAGGTAACGATTTTCCCTTCTTTGTTGACGGCAATAATCCCCTCGCAAA
>NZ_VRTT01000158.1 GCF_008017805.1 Paenibacillus sp. N3.4
GGCTGTTACTGTTTTTTCTCTTTTTCGATAAATGAAAACTGTAAAAATATCCCTTATGCAACTTAATGCTCTGATGTCAGCTTCTTTGCAAGGCTAGTGCCGTTCTCCCCCTTTTCCTTCTTCATAAGCACGTTTTTCGTGCTTACAGCGCCACTGACGGGACTCTCGCCTTCCGAAACGCTGAAAATCAGCGTTACAGCTCAGCATACCAACCGTTCTCTCCCTTCCCTTCTCCATAAGCACGTTTTCGTGCTTACAGCGCCACTGTCGGGACTCTCGCCTTCCGAAACGCTGAAAATCAGCGTTACAGCTCAGCATACCGACCGTTCTCTCGGTCCAGACGTCAGCTCTGTTTGATACAGACATGCGCGGCCACTCTATCCGTGTTACTGTGGTGACTGTGAAGTTATGTTGTTTATTCGCCAACAAATTTCCGTCATGACGAAGCAGCCTAACTCTTTCTTATCTAGTAAAAAAGACGACCTCATCCCAAAATGAAGGTCCGTCTTCCTATATACTTGGCTTAAGCTGTGGCCAATTCGAGGTCATCTTCCTCATCACGATTAAACGCTTCGCGATCAAATTCACCTTCGGATTCTGCCACAAGCAGCGCAGTAACCGTCGTTCCTGTTGCATTTACAGCGGTACGACCCATATCGATTAAAGCTTCAACCCCAAGCACGAGCCCCATTCCTTCCAAAGGAAGACCCAAAGCCGTGAGAACTACAGTGGTCGAAATAGCCGCAGGACCCGGAACGCCAGCCACACCGATAGAAGAAATGACACTAACCAAGATCAACAGTAAATACTCAGATGCACTAAGCGGAAGGTTATAAACCTTCGCTACGAAAATGGCTACAACTGCCGGCCATACACCACCGCAGCCGTTGAAATTCATCGTTGCGCCAAGCGGAGCCACGAAGCTCGCAATGCGCGGTGAAACGCGAAGGCGCTTCGTGATTACTTCCAAATTCACCGGCAGCGTAGCATAGCTGCTCCGTGTCGTGAAAGCGACGGCAATCGTCGGGTATGCCTTTTTGAAAAACTTGATCGGATTCACTTTAGCTACCAGAAGAACTAGCCCGCCGAAGACCAACACGAAGTGGATGATAAGCGCCACATACGAAGTCAGAATAATTTTGGCAAGTGGAGCAAGCGTTTCTAGTCCGTATTTAGCCGCCATAGCAGCAATCAATGCGTACACACCATAGGGTGTCAAGCGGATTACATACTTAACTACTTGGTGAATCACAGCGGTTAGTGAAGTTATCAACGCCTTAACAGGCGCTACACTTTCCGGTTTCTTGGAGCCTACATGCACAATCGCTACCGCTACGAAAATCGCGAAAATGAGAACCGGCACAACTTTACCGTTTGCCATATCGCTGATTGGATTCGATGGCACCAAATCTAGAATAACTTGCGAGAATGTAGGAATTTCCCTTGCTTTGAAATCCTTTGGAACCACCTGCGCAATACCAGCTCCTGGATCGAAAGCAAGTGCAACCACAAGTCCGATCAACGCCGCGATCCCTGTGGTAAGCAAGAACCAGCCAATCGTCTTCAGCCCTAATTTACGCAATTGACCTAAACTGGATAAGGACGAAATACTGTTAATAACAAGAATAAGAACAAGCGGCATAACGAGCATTTTAATCAAATTCACATAAATGCTTCCGATCGTGCTTACACTTTTGAAATCCAAGTGCAGTTGTTGAACACAATGCCTACGATTAACCCAAGACCTAACGCAATGAATACCCGATTACCAAAGCTCAATCTTTTTCTCCCTAAGAAAAAAAGAAACCCGATAATAATAAGAGAGACTACTAAGCTAATCCAATTGGATTGAAATGCGGTTACCAAATTGTTTTTCAAGTCAATCTTCCTTCCCTTTAATACCAAGTGTTTTACTTGGTTATATGTTTGTAGGAATAAGAATATGACAAGAACCTATAATCTGTCAATGGTTAATTTGCAATAAATGAAAGCAAGCCACTATTCTCTACGGTCATAGACCGTAGAGAATAGTGGCTTGTCAAACGAGATGATGAACGATCAAGGGCCCTCTGTTACATACGAATACCGGCGCTGAAATGGTTATAGTCGTCCGCCGAAGGATCAAATGCAGCCTCATCCTCGCTCGGTATCGAGTTTGAATCCAGAGCAACCGAGGCATAGCTCTCGGACCAATCCTCATTTACGGTATGAGCCGGAATACGGATAACGTCCTCCAGATCGTACGCCATCGCGAACATAGCAGGCTCAGCCTGCGTCTGCTTGCGCTCAGCCAAGCGTCCGCCATGCGCCTGAGCAATTTCCAGTGCGGACGTTATTTCCTGCTCATCCACATGGATGTGCAGGGTCGCCTTCCCATCGGGCAGAAGCTCAGGCTTATAACCTAGTTCCTCTAACGTATCTAGTGCAAGAAGCGCATCCCGTTCCTTATCAAATTCAAAAAATATGGGCACAAAGCTTTGCATATCGCAGCATCCTTTCGTCCTCACAATGGAAGGCATGCCATTATCTTCTGCAAGTTGCCCCCAGCCTATTCTATTTGATTGCTTCCTGAACAAATTTCAACAGCTCGTCGTGATATTCCGGTACAGCAGCTACCAAATAAGGGGCTCCGATACGTCCATCACCATCCATTCCCGACCTTTTTCCTCCAACCGACTCCACATCGCTAAACCGTGTTATCGGATTTCCTTCGAAATCCGTCACTTTCACGCCGGCCTCTTGCGCCAGCAATATGCCTGCATACAAATCCTCGCCTTCGGAGTTGTACAGCACGATGCCATGCAAATTGCCTCTTGCGAGCACGCCCAGGTCAAGGATGGGGCCCATACCCGCAGCACTCTTTTTACCGAATGCTCCAATGATGCCTCAATGCTAAAGCCTGCGAATCATCTTTCCCAACCCCATGGCCTTGTATCCAGGATATGGTGGACTTGGCAAGAGGGCCTTTGGGTCTAGCTTCCAGCTTCTTATTGCCCAGCCAAGCACCCTCACCTCTGATTGCTGTATAATTGAGCCCCAAGGCCGAATCATGTACCACACCCAAAACGATCCGCTCTTGATGACTTAAAGAGATCGAAACGCCATATAAAGGAATGCCTATCGCGTAATTATTCGTCCCATCCAGCGGATCCACATGCCATACCCAGTCGCTGACAGCTCCTCCTTCGCCTGCTTCTTCGCTATAAATCCGGTGACTTGGAAATACATCCTGAATGGCATGCACAATGAGCCGATCCGCTTCGACATCTACTTCCGTGACTACATCCCCTCGATCACCCTTATCTAGGATATTAAGTGTACCTCCAAAATGCAGGCGCGCAAGTTCACCTGCTTGCCATGCAGCTTGGACAGCAACCTCTTTGGCTAAAGTCCATTCACTCCGTTCCATTTCCCTCATCCTCTCGAATCCGCCTTCTTTTTCTTTACAATAATATTACCATAAGATCCCTGTCAAAGTTGCTTTCTCCACATTCGCCGCATTGACAAGAAGCCTTAAAATAAGTGATAATATAGCAAAATCAGAAGCGATATGAGTAGTCGAAAGGGGCAGTACGGGTATGGTAAAGCAGCAGCAGCACAAGATTTTGGATTGTACGATTCGGGACGGCGGCTTGGTGAATGATTGGGATTTCAGCGTTGAATTTGTCCAAGACATGTATCGCGGCTTAAGCGCAGCCGGTGTAGAATATATGGAAATTGGTTACAAAAACTCGGAGAAGCTGCTGAAAGGCGGAGCTTCCGGTCCTTGGAGATTTCTGAATGAAGCCTTCTTGCGCGAAGTGATTCCCCAAAAAACCGCTACAAAATTATCCGCACTGGTTGATATCGGCCGTGTTGACGAAAAAGACATTTTACCTCGTGAAGACAGCTTGCTGGATCTGATCCGCGTCGCTTGCTACATTAAAGATGTAGATAAAGGACTGGAGCTTGTCCAAACGTTCCACGACATGGGCTATGAAACGTCACTGAACATTATGGCGCTTTCCCACGTGATGGAAAATGAGCTGGTCGAAGCATTCGAAGAAATTAACAAAAGCCCTGTAGATGTTGTTTATATCGTTGACTCCTACGGCAGCATGGGTCACAAAGACATCGACTATCTCGTAACAAAATTCCAACGCCTGCTTCCTGAAAAAGAGCTTGGCCTTCATATGCATAACAACCTTCAGCTTGCTTTCGCAAACACGATTGCCGGTGCTTCCAAAGGTGTATCCTTCTTGGATTCCTCGGTTTACGGTATGGGTCGCGCAGCAGGGAACTGTACAACTGAACTGCTTCTTAGCTACTTAAAAGGCGCACGTTATGACATTCGTCCTGTGCTTGAAATCATCGAGAAGCATATGATCACGATGCGTCAGAAATGGGATTGGGGTTACCTGATTCCTTACATGATCGTTGGCGCTCTTGATGAGCATCCACGTACAGCCATGGCGCAATTGAATTCTCCGGACCGTAATAAATTCGTAGACTTCTACGATAAATTAACTTCCGTGGAAACAGCTCCAGCTATCCATAAAGATTAAACCATTTATCCCTTACGTTGAGTCTGAGGGGCTACGCCCCCCAGACTCACGTAAG
>NZ_VRTT01000159.1 GCF_008017805.1 Paenibacillus sp. N3.4
CTCTTTCAAATCGTGTTGTGTGGTGCAAACGATTTTACAGAAAGAGCGATCTTTTTTCAATTTATGGATTCCTTATTTTGGTTAATCAACAGGCATGATGTTTTATCATTTATATCGATTTTGAAAATGATGATTATAGGAAACCTCGGTTAACTTTTGGATACAACACAACTAGTAACTATCATAATAATATTTCTAAGGCATCAGATGAACTAGAGGCTAGATGGAATTATGCATTCTGGTTACAAAATGAAGAAACAGTTATTGGCAAAATATATTTAAAGGATAATAGGGAAGAAGAATTGATGAGGGAGAATTGGGTACTAGAATCTCCGTGGTATTATACGGACAAAGAAGAGGAGGGAAATTTTGAACGAATACTTGAGTTAGGTCAAAAAATAAAAGATGATCTTTATAAAATTGTAAAAAATGTAGTTAGAAGACTACACGCAAATAGTGTAATTTTAAACAAATTCAACAAAGAAATTCCTTTAATTATTCACGAATTAGAGTATTACGATTTGATAGCTGAGATTAATAAAGAAATAAACCCAAAAGAAAGCATAAAAGAGTTTTGTGATTGGATAGATTCGATGTATTTTTAGGATTCCGTTGGTAGCTCAAGGGAGTCGAGGGCATAGCCTGACACCGTATTCACGCGTCGAGTCTTACCAAATTTCTTGAACTAACTGGGAACGTTAGTCCAAACATAACTATGAAGCAGATTGCCGCAGCAGCAGTTGCTATATTTAACAATATTTTAAAAGTGGAGAAATATATGAAATTGGTTATAAGCGTTGTTTTAATAATATTTGGTGTATTTGCTGCTGCTTTAACGGCACTCCTCTGGGACTATATTTACTATCCGTTGATTGCAAGCACGGCTGAGGAAAGTGCAATAGCCTATTTGAAAGCATCATTTCCTGAGGAAGTTGCAATCGATGATGTAACATATTCGAAACCGTTTGGGAATGACGAAGGAGAATATTTCATTACAGTTCACCCTACAGCGAAACCAGAAATTAAACTATCGATGAATGTATCTCAGGACTTTAACGTGGACGAAAAAAATTTTAAGAAGTCAAAATGGCGATATGACACAATCTTGGAATACGTCCCACTAATTAATGAAATGAGCCCAGGTTTAAGCTCATATGCAGTCAATATGTTCATTCCTGCAGATTTGTTAAGTAGTTACCCTGCCGAGACAAAGTATGGAGAAATACGGAAGTTACATGAAAATGTCACCGAAGAGTATCTATTCATGAGTGTGTTGATAGATCGTGATTTTTCCGAACAACGCACACTTGAGTATGGTTAACGTGCTGCTGAATTTATGAAAAAGAGAGGCTTGAAGGATGCTGCAATCGAGATCGATTTCTATCCACGGAACTTAATAGAGAGTCTTGTTCAAAAAAAGCGGAAGTTCGATGTTTTCGATTTACGAAGTAGGTTCTTTAATGAAATTCTACCTTATAGGATCGATTTTGATACACGCATTAAGAGGATAACAAAGATCGGGTTGGACGAGATCAAGTCTCCAGAGGATTTGAAGCCGTTTTTAATTATCGAGGGTCCAGGGCAATAAGTTAAGTTAACGGAAAACGATAGTTGAAGAAAATGAGGAGCAGTCCTCCGCGACAGTTGCCGAATGAATAATCGAAATTCTTGTTATAAACCCAAAGAAGGGAAACAAATGACTAATATAATAGCAAGATCTATTCCATCAATTTTACACCTAATATTAACATTAGTATATTTTAAATATATATTTGGATCTAATGGAGATTATTTAGATACAAGACTATTTCATGGATTTATAGTGTTATTTTTAACAAATACCATTACCAGTTTACTTGTTTCTCGTGGTCAGTGGAGGCAGCTATTAATTTCTTTAATGTCTTTCATTATCTTTTATGCACTCTATCTGTTTTTCATGGTAGCAACTGGTGATCCGAATCGTGATGTTGAGGATAATCCTGCTGAAGGACTAGTGTTAGTCGGACTCGGTATTCCTTATTCAGTAATAAGTCTTTTTATTGGAACAGTTCTAGGAATAATAATAATTAAATTAAAAAAGCAAGTTCAAAAATTTTATGAAGAATAAGTAATCTTGTATGTAATTCGAAGAGGGCAGAACCATCACCTAACACCATATTCACGCTTCGGGCCATTCGGTCATAATTGATTACACTAACGCAGAACGTTCAATAAAAAAGCGACTGTCTAGGACTTTATTTTCTCGTCCTTGGCCGTCGCTGTTCAATTTCTAGGCTCAATCTAAAACTTATTTTATGGAGTCTGACGTTTTGACAATTCGAAAAACCGCGTGGAATACAGTCATCCATTCTAATATTTTATTTTCTGCTGACACCAGGTATCAGCCATGACCGGCATTAGTAAGTCCACCCTGATCCGAGAGGTTAACAGACGTAAGGCTTGACGGTGATCCCGTTAGGCTTCTATTATTTTGACCCCTATGGCGGGGAGCACGTCATCATTTCTCACCATTAGGGCAACAGAATGTCCGTGAAGTAAAAATGAGCTTCGGGGAAAATAACTTTTACAATAAAAATCGAATTCCAGGGAAAACACCTTTGAACTTTTCCCAACTCCCGATTAGAGGAACGGCTTATGTCCAATCAAGGACTATGTAACGAACATATTTTATACCGTAATGAAAATTCACTTGAGGGGACTGACTAACATGAGTGGTGCAAGTTGTGCAGGTTATGGTGTTAATAACTCAGCAGCTGTTTTGGTTCTTTTTATTCTTTTGGTTATTATCTTAATGACTTTTGCAATTTAAACCAACATCACAAAAGAACAAAAACGGTCTTATCGCGAAATAGATGCGAATAAAGACCGTTTTTTTCTCGTTGTTTAAATGAGGGTGACGAGTGAGTTTGAAGCCTCCCCCAGAGGAACATTACCTATTTATTCCTTCCAGCAAGCAAGCCCTGACTTATGTCCAATCAATGACCATGTACCGAGCATATGATTATACCGTAATGAAAATTCACTTGAGGGGAATGAGTAAACATGGGCTTAGGTTATGGTGGAGTAGGCGGAGTAGGCGGAGTAGGCGGAGTAGGTTATGGTGGAAGTTGTGCAGGTTACGGTGCAACCAGCGCATTTGTCTTGGTTCTTTTTATTCTTTTAGTAATCATCTCATCAGCTTTTTTTATTTAAAAACAACATAAAGAATATCGATGAAAAACAAAAACGGTCTTATCGCGAAATAGATGCGAATACAGACCGTTTTTTCTCGTTGTTGGGGTGACGAGTGAGCTGCGTGTGCTGGCAATATCAATATATGGTCAAGTGGATGGTTCCGCACCAGGTCTTATACCCATTTCGTGTTTACTTACGTCTAATGAAATTACAGAATGGTGGAATACCGAAAAACACTTGTTTTCCCACTACTAGTCCTACATCATGGGCGGAAGACCATATCGCAATTACAGGTATTATGGGTATTGGACGTATCAAGAATTATTCGTTATGCGGAAATCTCGGGAGTCAATTTATGATTGACCAATGGCAATATCCAGACATTGGAATTGTGATTTGCGATTGTCCATCTGCTGGTCACGATGTAATAATTCTTGATTATCGAAAGTGCGGTAAATACGGAGAGCCGGAAGTAGTACACGTAGATCAAGAATTTGATTTTCATATTACATTTTTGGCGAAAGATTTTGAGACTTTTATTATTGGACTAGTAAATGATTTATCATTCAACTAACGAAAACATTACTTAAATACGTAAAGATCGTATCATTAAGAGGTGAATACATGAAGGCTAATATATACCTAGATGATCTAAGTGACTGTCCTGAGGGCTTTTTAGTGGCAAGAACATTTGAAGAAGCAATACAATATTTTAGGGTGTATACAGTAGAACTACTATCACTTTATGGTGCTACAAGTTGTCAAGACAGTTATTTTAATATAGTTAAGGTGTGAAATGATTCACAATGTTGAGGAGTTGCTACGTCGCTACTGTTCTAATACTTCGACTTAAATGGAAAAACGATTAATTATTTCCAATAGAACGTTGTCTATTAGTGGCGGACATAGCTCAAGCGAAGGCGCGGGAGAAAAGATTCTTCCTCCGTTATTCAGATGTGGATAAGAGTACAACCTCACGGTTATACACAGCAGCTGGCGTGTATTTCTGCAGAGACTGATGCGGCAAGTAGTGATTGTGAAGATGAATGTAGCTACTGATGCCATTGCGGGTCTCGCGTGGGCTGTTATAATCGTTGAGATAGATTTCATTGTATTTCAAACTTCGCCAAAAGCGTTC
>NZ_VRTT01000015.1 GCF_008017805.1 Paenibacillus sp. N3.4
CATGATGTAATCCCCTCCGGTGCTTACTCTAGTATACAAAAAAAGGTACCCACAGTCTGAACACTTTTTCAAAGTGTCCAGACTGTGGGTACCAGTGTAAACCTTATAGCCTTTTTCATAATCCGAAGTGTATGAAAGAAACAATAACTAAAGCTTATTATCTTCCAGATGTAGTTAGAAGGTCCAATGAAGAGGATATCGCTAAACCCAGACTCAAAGACCCGGAATTGTAACGATCATAATCGTTTTGGTTCCAGCCGCGAGGATCCATTCCAAGTTCTCGCCTGCCCTCTCCTTTTTCATCTCCGTAAGTATGTTTTTCATTCTTACAGAACCGTTTCCGGACTTCTCTCACTCTATAACGCTGGAAAACAGCGTTACAAGTCAAGTTCCCACTCGTTCTGTCCTTTTCCACCTCTGTAAGTATGTTTTTCATTCTTACAGAGTCGTTTCCGGACTTCTATCACTCTATAACGCTGAAAAACAGCGTTACAACTTTAATAATTTAAATTTTAGCCTCAATCATAGCTATAGTATCCTTTTGAGCCTCTATATGGTTATCTTATTCACCTTTTAAAGGCTCCGAAAAATAATTTAGATGTCATTATTTCATATTTACATACACTAGGGTTGCTTAATATCAGCTGAATATTCATAAATTTCCGCCTTTATTAAATCCAAGCATAAAAATATTTTAAAATGGAATGGCAGGTAGTTCCTACCCTTCATCCACTAAAAAGGACAATCACGTGGAAAAGGATACCCCATTTTCTTCATTTGGTAGCAGCGATGTTGGGTGCATGACTGAATAGAGCACAACCGCATATTATAGTGAATTTGTCATACTTTACAATAATATCCTACAATGGAGGTTACTCATGGGAAAATGGATGCCCTTGTTTGTACTATTGATTTCCTTTATTCTTTCAAGTTGTACTTCCGATGAAAATGATATCCCTTCTGAAAATCAGGCCATAAAAGTGATTATTTTACAAGGAGTTCAATATCGTGTCACTGAGGAAACCATCGATGTAAAAGCCATTGAGCAGAAAGTTGGACAAGTTCATTCCTATTCCAATAAGCGCGGCGAACACTATATTGTCGATGCTTTTTCTAATGCATTTCCGGTTGGAACAGAACTTTACAAAATAAAAGATGATCAGGTCGATTTGGCTATTGCTGTACAAACAAATGCCTTGTATTTACGCGCAGTAAAAAGATAATAGTTATACCCCGCCTCAAAAACAAAACAATATACAAACTTCCCACGTCAAATAATAAGAATTGTTGGGCTTGGGGGGATAAAATTGAAAAAGATTTTGTTTGGTTTAGCTTGTGCTTTTGCCCTAGCCGGAATGTATGCTGTATATGTCACTAATAATAAAAAGTCCGCTAGTACCACTACTAACAAACAGGTTGAATCTCTACAAATTATTCGTAAAATAAATGATGTTGATGTCGATCAAGATGGCAAAAATGACGAGATCCTCTTATATTACAAAAGCTCTCAAAGAGAGGTTGGCTTACAGATCAAAGACGCGCAAGCTAAACTTTTAACGGTTGAGAGTGAAAAGCAGATTTTCAATCCCCAACCAAGTGATCAATATGTTTTTCAGTTATTTACCGAAGGAAACAAAATTTTAGTAGGAGTCACCTATTCTCATACCAATAAATACGGTTCTACTTCAAAAATAGATGCTTATGAATACAAAGATCATCTTTTATCTCCCTTATGGTCATCTGATGACGAATTACAAAAACGAATAATTATTAACAGTTATAACGAAGAAGTCATATCATGGATGTCAGGATGAATGAGGAAATAAAGAAACTCACATTAGATCACGAAGAAGAATTGGCTTATTTGGCTTTTATAAATGCTCAGAAAGAAAATGGACAAACTGAACTGGCATTAAATATGAGAATTACTCCTCAATTTACCTTCTTTGATTATAATCATGATGGCATCAAGGAACTCATAACCAAAACCATAGTAAGTTTTGAGGCCTGCCCAATTACTAAAACGTACTATTCAACCTATCGATTCTCGAAAGATGGTATTAGGCAGCTCGAAGGTTGGTTTCATGGGAGTTACCTTCCTACAGAACTGAATATCCCTTTTGATTAGAAAAGGGGACTATCATGTAATGTCCTTATTATACTTGCATTCTGTACGCTTTGGGCGTGATTCCCCGAACGGCCTTAAATACTCGACAAAGTAGGACCCATTCAGAAAGCCAACCTCCTGTGCAATGAAACTGGCCGTTTTCGTGCTTGTTTCCAGAAGCAAACAAGCCTCCTTCAATCTGCGAGAAATAATATATTCCGTAATCGAACTGCCCATAGACTGTCGAAAAGTATGGGACAAATAGTAGGTAGACAAGTGCAAATCTTCGGACATCCGATTTAAATCAAACTTTTCCTTATAATGAAGCTCGATCCACTCTATCATCAATACGACCGTCTGGCTGTAACGCGGCATCAACTTGCCTGTTAGAGATTTATAGATCACTTTCTCGCATAGCTCAAGGAGCTGCAGCATGGACAATAGAGACAACATAAACTCTTCTTGTTGTTGACCAGAGGAAACTTTCGAAAGCCTCTCATGCAAACGTTCATATAGAATTGCAAAATGATGCTGCTCCGGTATGACCTGGCATGTTAATGGCTGCTTCCAAAGGAGGTTAAACCATTTGCGGATACCGTTAAAAGACAGCAGCGCAGCATCCAACACATAGGGATCGAACATGAGAACGGAGCGGATGAAAGGCCCTTTTATTTGAATGCGGTGCAATTGAAAGGGTTGAAAAACTAACAAAGTACCCGGTCTTATTTCCAACACTTGCTTGTTTATTTTCACACTGCCATGACCTTCATACACATAGAGAAATTCCATACAAGGATGTGCATGATGGATTTCCCATATCTGCTTGCGACTAGACTTATTATGGTTCAAATGAAAGGGTTCTTTCCTGACATCAACACGCGTACTTAATTTCAACAGCTATCCCTCCATTGGATGAACTATTTGGTACCCGTAATCATGTGCAAATCGTAACATACTCTTTCAAGATAGGATTGTGTAAATCCAAGGCTTCTGGTGTTTTTCTCATATTCATGAAAAACCTGTATCTGTTTGCTTCCCACAAGCGAGAAGAACCACAGATACAGGCTATGACGTCCAACCCCAACGTAACAGATGGGCAGTTAGCTTTTATAAATCACATTTATATCGTATTCCTTCTGCAAAAAACTTGAAATTTGGTCACGCGACTCCGATTTCACATCACATAACCAGGAAGCATCCAGTCTATCGATCGTTTCCATTCTTAAGTTCTCATACTTCGTTTTTGCCTTTTCCGTTTGCGTCATGCGATTTCTTGTAAAAACAAACAATGAGATACAAACTAAGATCATATAACATAAATAGGTATTAGAAATGAGCAAATCTATCATTTTCATCGCATTTCCATCCGAATTCACCAAAACTTGTTTGTAAAAGGAAACCATGCAAAAAAAGCCAAGTCCACCCGTCAAAATGGCATATAAAGGCTGCTGGGATTTTAGTTTGTCCCATTTTTGTTTTCTCTCCTGCAATTCTTTTAACAATCCAATCGTATCATCACTTAAATTGAGTTCTGGCCAATGCATGGGACATTCCCCCCTGATACCCATCGTATGCAGGGTTGCTCAATTTCTTTCCATAAAAAAAAGACCAAGCCGCATATCTCTCCCCTTATAGAGATACGCGCTGGTCTTTGATTGGCAATTAGAAACGTTTCTTACCTACAAGAAACTTTTTATTTCCTTTTTTAGCGGCTACCGGCACATGCTTATAGCTGCGAACCATCGGATTTTTACATAGTGGACAAGGTGGTAAAGCTTCCGTAACGAATTCTTTGCGAACCCATGCTTTACAATCTGTCTCTTTACATTTCCATATTTCAATCTGTTCTAGTTCTGGTTTCTGTTCTTCTGTCACGGTACTCGTTGGTGTTGGCATTTCAGTATGTGCTCCCTGCTTCGTATATTAGACTACTAATTATTATACAGATCAGTTCGAATATCAAGTCTTCCTTGTCCAAATTTATTTACCAATGGTAAAATGAATCAGGCGGTTACAATTTAGACACAGAAAAAAAGGTAGGATCATCAAATGGCGCAATTTCTTCACGAATGGAAATCACAGTTTAACGGCTACAGTCGGAACATCATGTTATTTTTTTGGTTTAATTTCGTATGGAATTTAGGATTAGGGATGTTCGGGCTTGTTTATAATTTGTATGTCCGAAGTCTGGGTTATGATCAAACCACAGTCGGCAGCATGGTTGGCATTTCTTCCCTTGCAGCAGCTATTATCCTTATCCCTGCCGGCCTTATGAATGATCGATTTGGACCTAAGCGTGTTATTTCTTTCGGTCTTATTTGTGTCCTTGTTGCATTAACAGCTCGTTCTCTCATTGATGTTAAAGAAGGTATGCTCGTCGCTTCTTTCTTGAGCGGGATGTCGCTAGCCGTCGTCTCGGCAACCATTTTGCCTTTTATGGCGAATAATTCTTCTCCGCAGCAGCGCGTCCATTTATTCAGCTTTAATATGGCGTTGGTCATGATTGCCAATGTTGTTGGCATCGCACTTGGAGGCGTGCTTTGCGACTTTTTCCAATTCATCATCGGTTTAGACGAAATTAGAAGCTTACGTTTTACACTGCTCGTTGGTGTTGTCTTCGCTTCACTTGGTGTTATTCCAATTGCTTTATTCGAGAAAGGCAAAGACGTACAACAGACGCAGCGCCAAGCATTCCATTGGAAGGACATGTGGCGTCAACATAAGCCGTCTCTGCAAGTCATTGCTATTTTCTGTTTCCTTGGTTTATTATCCTCGACGGCCGGGGGCATGATTGTTCCTTATTTAAATGTATATTTTGAGGATCGATTTGAGGCTTCCAAGTCAGCTATTGGCATCGTCGTATCCTTAGGCCAAGGCGCTACCGCCGTTGCCTTTCTAATTGGGCCCATGATTGCCAAAAGATTTGGAGAAGTAAAATCCGTTGTGTATCTGCAGCTCAGCTCCATTCCTTTTCTGCTTTTAACGGCTTTCTCGGCCAACTTTTACTTGTCGTCAGGGGGATATTTGTTCCGTCAAGCCTTGATGAATGCAGCGAACCCTTTTTACAATTCAATTAAAATGAGTTATGTGCACCGCTCACTTCGCGGACTCGCGTCAAGTTCAGGAGAAGCTGTCTTTAACCTCGGGTGGTTCTTGGCATCCCCCGTCAGTACAGGTCTTGTTTTCCGTTATGGATCTTATTATGGGTACGCTTATGCGTTCTGTATTACCGCAGTCGTTTATTCACTTATTTCTTACTTATTTTACTTCTTTTTCGGAAAAAACCGCTTCAAGCCTGTGGAAGAACCGACTTAAGCATCTCGGATAAACGACTTCTTCGTCTTTCAGGACGCGCGAGTTTGTTAAGGTAGATGCGAAGCAAACGTATAGACATTTACTTTCTCTACAAAGAAGAAACGGAGCTCGCAAACTGCGCGGCTCCGTTTCTTCTTTAGCTTCCTAATCAGCATAACCTGCAAAGCCATTTTTCATCAAATAAGACATCTCAGCTTCGAGGATATTGTCTACATCCAACTCCGTCAACTTTACATCGGGTCGCCCCAAAATATAATCGATAAGCTCATCGCTATCAATATCCACTTCACCCTTGGTATTTTCCTCAGCCTTTTTAATGAAAGCTTCTTCATGCTTCAGAACCAGAGCAATCTGCTTCGGATCCAGCTTTGTATGATCCGCAATGAAGGATAAAAGCTCTTGCTCATTTAACGTCGCGCTCATTCAGTGTCATCTCCTAGTTATATGTCTGTTCCTATTGTAGCATACATATAAAAGGCTGCGCACGATTCACAAAGACGCCTATGGCTGTTTAAAAACAATCTCATTCTTATCTCTGTTCGCATGTAAATCCCAGTAGGATTCAGCGATGGCATCCGGATCGAAGAACGTCCCCGGTTTCACGCCTCCGGCAATCGTCACCGTGCCAACGTGAATGCCATGAGGCTGCAATTCCTCTGCTAAAGTGAACGCTAACGAACGAATGCCCGCTTTGCCAATAGATAACGAAGTAAGGGCAGCAGCAGGATACAGCGCAAGACCTCCGCCTGTAAACAAAATCGTTCCTTGCTTTCGCTCAACAAAGCTAGGAATGACTTGCTTAGCACTAGTTAAGGCGCCGACTACATTTACTTTAAAATCATGAATGAGCTGCTCCTCCGTAAGAGAGGAAGGATTTCCCTGCACTAATGCAGCTGCGTTGTAAACAAGCACATCCGTTGCCCCATATTCAGCTTGAATATGAGCAAACGCCGCGATTAAGGAATCCGTATCTGAGGCGTCGGCTTGCACCGAATAAGCCTCAATCTCATTTTCATGGAGTTCTTTCGTGTAGAGCGACAAGGATGGCTCGGATCTTGCTACGAGAACGATACGGTAACCTTTAGCGCCAAATTTTCTTGCAACCCCTGCACTCACACCAGGTCCAGCACCGACGAGAACTAAAAGTGGTTTACTCAATGTTCATCTCTCCTTATTTGATATTGACTATGGAACGAATAATCTCAATGATGGCTGTTTTCTCTTGCTCATGAGCTTGAGGCCGTTGTTTCTTCAAATAACCGAAAAAAGCCCTTCTCACGTCCTCATCCAGCTCGGAGATCGCTTTTGTGCGCCCCTCCCACTCCGGATGTTGATCCCAAAACTCTTCTTTCCACGCCTTATTCAGCTCTGTGATTTGATCGGGACGTTCGATGAATACCCCCAATTCCTCGCCTGCTTGATTAAAAAACACATAGGTCGGAATATGATTGCGGCCATCCGGATGCAAATAGCTTTCAGCAATATCTTGATTGTCAGGATCACGCGGCAAAATATGCAGCTTCAGCTTCTTCGTTTCGTGTTCAATCTTAGCAAAAAGCGGTAAATTCGCCACAACATCACCGCACCAATCGTGAGCGAGTACCAGAACATCAATAGGCTCAGATATTTCTTTCAAAAAGGCCAAATCCTGTGCATGTAAGGTATATTGATCATAATTGGATCGAAGTAAATCTACATTGACTTGGGCGCTATCCACAAACCTCTGGTACGTCCAACCTTCCCGAAAAGCACGCTCTCTTCTTTCCTTAGTAATACCACCAACTTTTTGAATACTCATACTGGTCATCCCTCCATGAAATGAATAATAAAAAAGACGCAACAAGTCATTGTTCGTCTCCGGTTGTCCGGTATAACAAGTATACACATTAAATTACTTGGTATTCAAACGTTAGCACACTATGGTCGTTGTGTAAAGAATTACCGTTTCATTCAACTCATTTTGGACCGTTAATATGATTCGACTGTAAGCCGCAGTTAAAGAAACGACCAAGTACAAACACTTGGTCATTTCTTTAGTTGTTAGCTGCTATTTAATCTCTTTTCCTATCTTTTCAAGTTCATCCCATGCTTTTTCCGGTGTTAATTTGTTAAACATCACTTGCTGTCTGATACTCTCATAGCTTAAATCAAACTTATCCCAACCGTTGGCTTTCCCTGGACCCGGGTCATATGTTTGGGCATCAGGTGCAACTTTGCTGATCATGTCAATGCCCAATTTATCCACAGGTGTAAATTTCGGCTGTAGGTAGGACAAGATTGATTTAGAGACCGGTACTCCACGTGCGGTGCCCAGCAGGTCAGCGGCTTCTTGGTCGTTGACGAACCAATCGATGAACTTTTTCGACTCTTCTACGCTTACAGAATCAGGACTTACACTAAAATACATGGAGGCTTTCAAGAAGCCGCTCGCTTGCTTGTCGCGCGGAGCTGTCGTAATTTGAATTTGGCCCGGCTTCAAGGTCTCTGATCCGGCAACCTCTGCCGCGTGAGAAGAACGAACCAAAATTTTATCCTGTCCGAGCAAATCCAATTTGGCGTCTCCCAGCTTATCGGACACGGTAACATCCGCAGGCGGTACGAATCCGCCGTCGCGCAGTTCCTTAAATTTAGTCATAAATTCAATAAATGTTTGTTTGTCATAGTTGAATTTGCCGTCTTGCTTCGGCCAGCCCTTACCTTTGCTTGTCTGGTAAGCATTGTAGAAAACGAAATCGTTCGTGAAGTCAGAAGTGAAGTACTGGTCTTTTCCCAACTTAGACTTGGACTCTTTAGCCAGACGAAAGAAATCGTCCCATGTCCAGTTCGCCGGTATCTTAATTCCGAGCTTATCCACCAACGATTTGTTGTAAACCATCCCATAAGCATTGTTGCCGAGCGGAACAGCGAACAGCTTGTCTTTGTACTTCCCTGAATTAACGAGCGCAGCATCTATCTCTTTGGTGTTAATGCCTGTTGAGATATCTGCTAACCGGTTTGAACTTTCCCAATCTTTAAGCCAGCCCGCATCCAGTTGCACAATGTCCGGCAAATTCTTGGCTGCTGCCATCGTGGCGATCTTGTCTTGGTAACCGTCGATGCTGGAGTATTCTGGCTCAAAGGTGACATGCGGATTTTTCTTCGTATACAAATCAAGCGCTTTCAAAGTAGCATCATGTCTGGCCTGAGAACCCCACCATTTAATCCGCAGCTTAACAGGCTTCTTGGCCTCTGGCGCCTTTGTTGCTTGAGACGTTGATACAGCGGTTGCAGCTGCCGTTGGCTGCTCCTCCTTCTTAACGCCGCATGCGGCGAGAGTAAGCGCCATTGTCAATGACAAACTGCTTAACAACACTTTACGAGGTGCATTCATGTTTTTTGTCCCCTTCCTAATATTGAATGTCTACATATTGATAGTAACAATGCACGTGTGCACTGTGTAGGAGAGAGATGTGCAATTCCTTTCAATTTTCTACGAAATAAGCACCGCTGCGGGCGAAATCACTCGGATTCAGACCTGTGCTCTTCTTGAATAGCGTGGTAAAGTAGGGCACATTTTTGAAACCAACCCTCTCGGCAATCTCATAAACCATATATTTGCCTTCAATGATCATACTCTTCGCTTTCTCCATACGCACCTTCGTCACATAGTTGTTAAACGTTTCCCCAGTTGCATCACGGAAAATGTTGCTTAAGTAACTGCGTGAGATAAATACTTTTTCAGCGAGATCAGCCAACCGCAAATCATCGCCATAATTCTCATGCACATATTGAATCATAAACTCGACAGCCTGCCTGTGCTTGATACTGTCCTGGCGGTTTACCTGACCCAGGATGGAGACGATGGCGTTTCTCAGCCAATCCGCAAGTTCTTCCGCCGTAGACAGCGCCAACATCTCTTTGTTCAAGTCCAGCATCGGCATCAGATCTTCCAATACAATACCGACATCGTATAGCGTATAAGCAAAAATCGTCCATATATTCGCACCAAGCTGCCGTATCTGAGGGGGACTAAGGCGGTTGTCACCATGAAGTCCAAGCGTATACTGCTGAATCAAATCTAGAATTTCTTGTTCTTGAAGGCGCTTTATCGCCCCAGCAAGCTGCTGATAGAACTTCACAGGACGGTGTCCGCTTTTATCGATCCTCTTTTCAGATATGCCATATTCATAAAAATCAATACCGCTGCAAGGGGCTGAAGTTTTGACTGCGAGCGCATGAAAAGCTTCCTCGGTTGAGTCAGCTATATCCTCGTATGTTTCCTTCAAACCTCCCATACCGATATGAATTTTGAGACTTAAGTACTTGTATACGCTGAGAATGAGCTCCGTGCCCACGTCCCGCGTCCGTAACAGCACTTCTTCCTGTGCCATCGCTGCTGGCACAGGAATGAGTATCGCCAAATACTGACCGTGGAGATCTATACAGGAGGCTTCTTTCCATAGCGAGTTTACAACTTCTTTGGCTATATTGCTGACAGCAAAGCGAAACAGACTCCAATCCGTCAAAGAGATCTCAGAAACACGCGTCGTACGGATTATTTCAAGCACGATGACGAGAAAGCTGCTTCCTTTCCACTGCTGAATAAACTTTTGCGTGAAAGGATGTTTAACTTGACGTTCCGCTGTGCCTGCAACAATCGTCTTTATCCATTCCTTTTCCACAAAAGGCTCATACAGCATCAGCTTCTCATGAAGCTCGTGCTGTTCAGTCATTTGCTTGGAAATCTCCTGCAGCCTGGCTATCGATTTCTCCAGCACCTCATAGATTGTCTGTACAGTAATTGGCTTTGACAAGTAATCGTTAATGCCTAATCTCAGCGCCTGACGGGCATATTCGAAATCGGCGTAGCCGCTAAGGATGATGATTTCCCCCTGATATTGCTCTCTTCTCAGCTGCTCCACCATATCCAATCCGTTCATTACCGGCATGTAAATATCCGTGATAATAATGCTCGGCTTAGTGGCCCGTATAAGTTCCAATCCTTCTTTGCCATCCATAGCATCCCCGACGTACCGGAGACCAAGCTGCTCCCAGGGTATTATTTTTTTCATTCCTTGTATCACTTGTTTTTCGTCATCGACTACCACTACATCCCACATGCCACTTCATCCTCCGTCCTTTTGCGTTTGCTTGGGCAGTCGGATCCTTACTTCGGTTCCGCCTGATTCGCCCATCTGCATCGTGATGCCGTACGGATAACCGAAATAAGCATCCAGCCGCTCGCGAACGTTACGGATCCCGTATCCTCCGGTTTTCCGTTTTGTCCCTTTATCCCAATCTGGCTCTAAACCGCATCCATCATCCCGTACCGTAATGGCCAATTCATCGTCGTTTACAACAGCCTCAATCTCAATATGACCGCGCTTGCGTCCATGGAATCCATGCATAATCGCATTTTCCACAAAGGGCTGAAGCGTCAGCTTCGGTATGAACAAGGGCATGGCTGACTCCGGAATGTTAATCTGATAGGTTAACCCTTCTTCCCAACGGATCTGCTGAATTTGCAAGTAGCTCACCGTGTGGACCAGCTCCTGCTCCAATGAAATCAGGCTTTCACCGTTCGACAATCCGACGCGAAACATTTTGCCCATCAGCTCCAGCACATGACTCATCCTTTGGTGTCCGGCCTCAATAGCCATCCAATTCAATTGATCGAGAGTATTATATAAAAAATGCGGATTAATCATTGCTTGAAGCGCTTTCATTTCTGCCTTGCGCTGCTGCTTATGTTCGGCTTCCAATGATCGGTAAAGTTCCTCAATCCGATCAATTAATCGATTATAACCGTTAAACAAATGTCCGAACTCGTTGCTGTAATCACCTGGCAGCTTAGGTCTTTTATCGTCCGCCGGATATTTCGCCATTTGGCGCGTGAGCAGAATAATTGGCTTCGTAAAGCTTCGAGATAAGTAAAAAGTAAACAGCAGAACGAATACAATCGCGGTCAGTCCAATGGTAAATACGGTAATGGCCAGCTTAACGCTGCCCGCCGTTATTTGGCTCCAAGGCGTCACTTCCAACAGCAGCCAACCCTCGCTGAAGGTTCGTGACCATACGACTAAATTGTCTTCTTTTCCCTTACCCAACGTGCCGCTCATGTCCGATTGTATACGCAAATAGCCCGAGTTGTCCTTAATATCAGGGATCAACTTTTCCAAATTCATCGGTATCCGATTCATATCAGAGGTACTGAGGATCGGTCTGCCGCCCGTATCAAGCAGGAATCGGGTAGCCGCCGATTTATCCTCCTGCATCATATTTTGGAGTACTTTCACTTTCACATTGATAAGCAGCATTCCCTGATACTCGAAAGAGCTGGAAAACAGCTTTCGAGCAAAAGTAACTACAGGCATTGTTCCCTGAAAGGTCTGAATATCGCGTTCTCCGATCCAGGAAAAGTCGGATTTCATTGCCGCCTCATACCAATCCTCTTTACTGGCCTGATCCAAATTTGTAATCTGCACGTAAGCTTTAGGGTTCGTGAACACGGAACGCTTCATATAAAGCTGTATCGATTCAATATTTGGGGTGCTGTATACGATTTTCAACAAGTTAAAGTTGGTTAAATCGTCTTGCGCTTTGTTTCGCGTGTAATAGTCGTCTACCGATAAGGTTAATAAGTTGTTGAGATCGTTGTTTTTCGATATCGTCAGGGAGATTTGTTCAATGGAACGCAGCTCGGAAGCCACCTGTTTATTTAGCTCATTCAACAATCTCTGTTGATAAAAGGAGGTGTTGCTGGCAAGCTCCCGTGAGGAAAGGAAATAGCTTGTAACGCACACGAGTATGAGCAGAATGATAAAAACACCGGCGAAACTTACCGCCAGTAGCGCATTGATCCGATAGCGCTTAATCGGGCTTCGCATACGGTCCCCCCCTTCGACGATAGACTAAAAAGCTGCAGAAAATCGCAGCTTTTGTCATTTTTATGTTCCATTTTATCCCTTTAGACCTGTTGTTGCAATACCTTCGACGAACTGCCGCTGCGCCGAGAAAAAAATGATGATTTGCGGCACGATCGAAAGAAGCGACATCGCTAGCAATTGCCCCCAAGCAGTAGCAGAATGAGCATCTACGAACATGCGAATCGCTAGCGGAATGGTAAATTTATCAACCGAGTTTAAGTAAATCATAGGTCCGAAATAATCTTCCCAATGCCATAAAAACGAGAAGATCATGACGGTGACCAGTGAAGGCTTCGTCAGTGGAACGATGATCCGCCAGTAGATGCCAAATGAGCTGCAGCCATCGATTCGGGCGGATTCATCCATCTCGCGCGGAATGCTTTTAATAAACTGCACCAGCAAAAAGATGAAGAATGCCCCTCCTAGGGTAGCCCCTCCTAAGGCGCTAGGTACGATGAATGGTAGATAAGTATTGACCCACTTAAAGGAATGGAACATAGAATATTGCGGGATCAGTGTCACCTGTGAAGGCAGCATGAGAGTAAGAAGTAGCAGCGAGAACCAAACCTTCTTGAATTTGAAATCCAGCCTTCCGAAGCCGTATGCCGCCAGGCTGCAGGAAATAACTGTGAATACCGTTGTCGCTATGTTCAGTTTCAAGCTATTCATATAAAAGTACGTAAACGTATAGCGGGGCAGAGCCACCCAACCCTTCGAATAATTACTCCACATGAACTCCTTAGGGAACAAGCTTGGCAGGCTCATTTCCGCATTCGATTTGAGCGATGCCCCGATCCACCAAAGCACTGGATAGAACATCAACAAACCAATAACAATTAAAAATAAGTGGACTAACCAATTCCATTTTGTGCTATTACGAATCATCGTCAGCGGCTCCCTTCCCCGTCATAGACCCAATATTTCGACGCCAAGAAGTTGATCGATGTGGCGATTGCGACAATAAGCAGCAATATCCAGGCAAGTGCAGATGCATATCCCATATGAAGATTCCCGAACGCCACCTGATACAAATACACCGCGTATACTTGTGTAGAGTTCATCGGACCACCGTTCGTAATGACAAATGCGGATGTGAACGTTTGGAAGGAACCGATTACCCCCATGACCAGATTAAAGAAGATAACCGGCGACAACATGGGCAATGTAATGTGGAAAAATCGTCTGATTTTGCCCGCTCCATCGGCAGAGGAAGCCTCATAAAGTTCAGTCGGGATTTGCTTCAAACCTGCAATGAAAATAATCATGGCCGATCCGAACTGCCAGACACTGAGAATGATGATCGTGCTGAGCGCCGTTTGCGGCATGCCAATCCAGTTTTTAGGCGCGATGCCAAACCAGGGTACTATGTTGTTAATAAATCCATCCAGTCCGAAAATGTTTTTCCATAGTACAGCTACCGCGACGCTCCCCCCGATCAGAGATGGTAAATACAATAGCGTTCGGTAGACCGACATTCCGCGAATGTTGCGGCTCAGCAGCATCGCCACACCCAATGCTACTGCCAATTTAATCGGTACGGAGAATAATACAAACGTAAATGTGACCTTCAGTGAGTTATAGAAGAAACGGTCGTGAAAAATTTCCTTCATATTGTCAAAGCCGGTCCACTGTGCCGAATTCAGCAAGGAATAGTCGGTAAACGAATAGTAGAGCGACAATATCATCGGCCACAGAGTCAAAAAGCAAAATCCTATGAGCCAAGGGGATATAAACAAGTAACCCGCCAAATTTGTGCTGGTATGTCGCTTTTTCAGCTTCTTCGCGCTAGTTTGTGGAACAACTGCGATCGTATCGGAATGCATAAGGCCACCTCCTTCTTTCGAATACTTGGCCTTACAGAGGCAGCGTAACCTCGCGACCTGTGCGAGCCGATTCATAAACGGCGAGAATAATTCGGAGCGGCCTTAATCCGTCTTCCCCGTTCATCTTGGGCTCCCGGTCCTCTTCGATTGCGGCAATCATATCTCTAATTTGGAACATGTGGCCTCCGACATCAATAGCAGAAGGGTTTGCCGCCCCCGTACCGGCTTGGACAGCCTCATTGTTTTCTTGATTGGATTCATCGCGGAACTTCTGATGCACCAGTTTATCGGATTGAATAACCGCGCTGCCGTCTTTGCCGAACACTTCGATTCGCGCCGAGAGACCGGGATACGCACAGGTCGTTCCGAGCAGTGTGCCGATGGCCCCGTTGCGGAATTTTAGAATTGCTACAGCAATATCCTCAACCTCGATTCGATCATGACCGGCAGTCTTGCAATAAGCTGTTACGGATTCCACTGGACCCATTAAATATTGAAGCACGTCTACGGTATGGACACCCTGGTTCATCAGTGCGCCTCCGCCATCAAGCTCCCACGTACCGCGCCACTCTCCACTGTCATAGTACTCCTGAGAGCGATACCAATTGATAGCTCCTGTACCTGCGATCAATGTCCCGAATCGGCCCGCATCAAGCTCCTGTTTAACCTGAACGGTGGAATCCTGGAACCTGTGTTGTGAAATGACCGCCAGCTTTACGCCGGCCTTCCGACATTCCGCCACCATCTCTTCCGCCTTCGCAACCGTTGTATCAATCGGCTTCTCCGAGATGATGTGTTTGCCTGCTCTGGCGCAAGCAATCGTATGTTCACTATGCATGCCGCTTGGCGTACAAACATGGACAATGTCGATATCGGGACGACTCAGCATGTCGTTCAAGTCCGAATAATAATCGCATCCGTACCGCTCCCCTATTTCCTTAGCTTTGGCCGGATTGATGTCACATACGGCGATAAGCTTGGCCCGTTCAATCTCCTGCAGCCATTTAGCATGCATACTTCCGATAACACCGACGCCGATAATTGCAAAATTGTATATTTTTTCTCCCATGTTCATATCCCCCTTTATAGTCGAAGTCATTTAGTTCCAATCCATTCCAGCTTGATTCAACATTGCCTTAAGCGCTCTTAAGGCTACAAGATAACGGTCTTTATCACTTAGCTCAGGGAATGCCTTATGCAAGTGGGGCTCTACAGACAAAAAACCTTTAAATCCTTCCTGTTTCAATGCTTGTAGAAATGAACCAAATTCCGAATCGCCTTCTCCTGCCGGAACAAAAATCGGCCCTTCCTTACGAGCATCCTTGACGTGGACATATGCAATATAGGAAGACAGCAAAGGGTATGCTTCTGCCATCGGCTGTTCTCCGTTGATTACGAAATTGCCTGGATCGAATGCAAGCCTTAAATAAGGAGAATCAATGGTCTGCAAAATATCAAGGCAGCCTTGGATCGACGTGCCGTACAAATTACTGTCATTTTCCATGACCAAATGAATTTGGGCTGCTTCAGCCTTACTGACCAGCTGCTTCATGCGTAGCATGACTTCATCGCGATGTATCGCAAGATCGTCGCCTTGCGGAATATAGTACGAAAAAATACGAATATAGGGGACATCAAATCTTTTTGCAATACGAATGGCCTTATCCATGTCATCCAACTGTGGAGCAAAGTCTTCCAAGACGCCATATTTGCCTAGTGGCGAAGCGATGGATGAAATGCGAAAACCTCTGGTGTGTAAACGTTCCTCAAGCAAGTCGAGTTGAGAATCGGATAATTTCATCACGTTGGTGCCCCAGACTCCACGGAGCTCTAGATATCTGATGCCCTCCTCCTCCAGCACATTCAATTGCTCCTCTAATTCCTGTGAAATTTCATCTGCAAAACCGGTTATCATAATCAAACCCGGCCACATCCTCTCTTTGAAGTATTACCTTCATTATAGAGAAGTTATGACCGGGCCTTAAAGAAGGGATATGTGTAATTTCTTTTGAAATAATACGATCGTGTCAGCTTATCACGAAACTATCATAGACGCTTTTGTTTGTTGTGTAAGGCACTGACTTCACCTGTTGATTTACAAATTCCGCATATTCGGAGTCAACATAGTTCGATCTCACCAGATCCCGGTTTGCTTCAAATGGTTTATATCCGCCTTCTTTCCGCTCCACGCAGCGAAGGATCAGAAACGAGGCGTCTTCCTCTAATATCTCGCTGGTCTGGCCGGTCTTCAACGTAAAGGCAGTTTCCATCATCAGCGGAGCCAGAATTAAATTTTTGCCTGAGCTTTCAGGATCAAGCGTAATCATTTCTGACACCATCTTGATGCGATCCTCTTTCCGATTCCGATCCTGCTTCTCTTCAATCGACCCTTGATCCATATCTTTCTTGATCGCTAACATGCTCTGGGACGCCAGCATTCTTTGAGCGGACATCTCTTCGGGCGTTCTCCCGCTGTAAGATATCGACAGCTTCTCAAGCGTTATGGTATCCGTATTTTTGTACTGCCGATCTTTAACGGATTCATAATACAACCTAAGCTGCTCCTCAGGCATATTTAAATCTGTCTGAGACCATTTTGCTTTTAGTCCGCTTACCATATTATCGAATATATATTCGAAATATCCCCGCTCGTCATATTCTTTTGGTCCATATATGACTTGTCGGTTTTGCAGTGCCGAGCGTCTTCTTTCGTTTTCCTGCAGCAAGCTTTTCAAAAAGCCTTCATAGCTGATATCTTTCATGACTCCGTATTTCTTGGCGGTGATCTGCTGCTGCTTGACGGTTACAGCCTCTTTCAACGCTATAGCCTTTAGCTTATCCGCCGGAATTCGTTGCCCAGCGGAGTGCTCCAGAACGAAGCGCTGTCTTGAGCGCCATACGTTTGCTGAAAGTATCTGTATACGCTCGCCCTGTTTTTATCAACGAAATGTTTGAATTCACGAACGGATATCGGTTCACCCTCGATGCTAGCCACTGCAGGATCCGCCTCATTGCGAGCATAGGATACGCCAATCCATAGACCACAAAGTACCATCAGCAGGATTACATATCCCAAATAACGGTAAAGGTTCGTTCGATGATTTCGTTTCATTTTTTGCATGACAGCACCTCATTCTGATAATAAGCATTGGCTTAAGGATTGGATTAGAGACGGCAGCCCGTTAATCGCTCCCACCATCCCGAACTTACGTTATCTGACTTCAAATTCATATATTCTGGCAGACGTATTGGTTGAGCTCGTCGGCGTGATGACATTCAGCTTCACATAGCGTGCCGTAGTCGGCGTAATCGTATGCGTGACTACATTCGTCGTGTTATTGGTCACGGTTACGACAGTCGTCCAATTCGTGTTATCCGTGCTGGTTTGAATATTGTAGTCTTTGGTGATCCATGAAGAATTCTCACGGCCCGCATGTGTGAGGACAAACTGGCTTATGCTGTTGTTGGCACCGAGGTCCACCTTCCACCAATAGGCGCCTCCCGTGCCATGAGAGCACCATTTGGTCAAGGTATCCCCATCTACCGCACTGCCCGCTACTTCCGATGTCGTATTGCAGGAACTGTCCGCTGTTGCGGTTTTATTTAAAGCCAGATTCCCACTGCCTCCACCGGTAGGAGCGCCCTGATATTCGAACGCTCCGATATCCGGATTCGTACCGTACAATGCGTCCCCACCCCAGAAATCCTTTAATCCCGTATAACTCACGCCTGCAACCTGAATACCCGCATTAATGAGCGGTGATGAGCTTTGAAGCTTATAGCCAGGCAAATTGTTGCCACGGTTCACCAAATCGATTCCCGTTCCACCTGACCCCGCATTTACCAATTTGGGATCGCTTAGTCTACCGGATTTTCCGGTTTCGGACGGCTCAGTCGAAGGGTGATTGCCATAGTACCAGTTATTCGCAAAAGAAACATTCGTCCCGTTATTGACCGTGTATCCACCGCTGCCATGGTTATAAATCAAATTGTTGTTATAGGCTATGTTGTCCACTGCAGGTACGGGAACTGTATTCCCGCTTGCATCCGTACCTGTGCCGGCCGCTTTATGCCAGAAGATCGTCGTATCCAAAGCAGATCCCACATATACCGTATTGTTATATACTTTGACATTGCTTACGTTGCTTATGGTGAATACGCGATTGCGGTCATTCTGACTGATGTTATATCGAATGGTCGTATTCGTCGTTCGCGAGCCCTTCGCATAATTATCAACCATGTTCAAAGCGAAACCGCCCTCGTTGTCGTGGCTGTAATTATACTGCACCACGGCGTTGTTATTGTTCCCGTCAACGTCGAAAGCTTGCCCGTCCTGCGTGGAACGCGTGCTGTAAACCTCATTGAACTGCATCTTGGTTCCCTCGCTGAAGAAAGGAAACATACCCACGGCCCAACCGTTCCCGCCGTAATTAGCCGCATTCGGACCACAAACGTAATTCGCGTTGGAAATGACGTTGTATTCCATGACCGGTTGGTCGGCCCCGATGATGATCATACCATCACCGGCAATATAGCTGAGGTTATTATTCCTCACGGCAACGCCGGAAGACCAGTACTTGAATTCATTCTTCTGCCAATCCGTCAGCATGGATATACCCGTTCTTCCAACACGTGTAATCGTATTATTCTCGATCCGCACATCATTGAATTTCGTCTGCGTGACCTGAGAGATCGATTTGCTCGTGTCCCTATACACGTAGAAATAAATGCCTCCAGTGCCTTTGCCGTTTCCTGTGAATGAATTGTCACCCAACACATCATGAATATAAAGATTGTTCAAATAAATATGGTTCAAGGTTCCTGCATTATCGGCATAGACGAAAATGCCTCTTCTTGTCCCTTCCGCTGCTGCATTATTGGTAATTTCCAGACCTGAAATCTCCCAGTACTGTTGATTTTTCAAATAAATCACGCTGGATACAGCTCCGGCCCCATCCAGAATCGGTTTGTTTCCGGTGCCGTATGAACCGATAACAATCGGAGAACCGGATGTACCTGATCCCATCGAAGCGAGCTGCCCTGTCCACATACCGCCTGATTTGAATAATAGTTGATCACCCGGGGCAAATGTCACGCTATTTACTTTGGTCAATGTCTTCCATGGCGTCGATGTCCCCGTCCCATTATTGCTGTCGCTGCCGCCCGCAGAGTCCACGTAATAAATGGTACCAACTGCCAGTGTAGTCTGAGGTGCCGTTACCACAATCAAAGCCGAAAACAGAAGCATGCACAGGAATAAGGCAATGTGTCTAACAGAAACTAATTTCTTCATAAATACGCCTCCTCATATTTAAAATTCCCCATAAGCCATGCTTATTTTCAAAAAACGATTGTCGGCGACGCACGTTTGCACATCAAACTTCACCTCCTTTTTTTAGGCACTCATACACAAAAGATTGATCCTCCAGTGATTTATTTGCAAAGGGCAACTATCACTTGTATAGCTGCCCTTTGCTATTTATATCAGATCCATCAGTCTCCTAATCACAGCCGCCGCTTCCGCGCGCGTAACCGACTCTTTTGGCGCATATTCCCCACCGCTTCTGCCTTGCAGTATGCCCAATCGGCTTACGGTTCTGACAGCTTCAAGCGCCCATGGGCTAATGCTGGTCTCATCCTTAAAGCTTACATTTTCGCCTGCCGTTATTGCCGTTCCGCCTGATTGGGTATACACTCTCGCGAGAAAAACAGCCATCTGTTCCCGGCTCATGTTCGCCTCCGGTTCAAATCGATTTTCACTGCCTTGTATCAACTGATGATCGAATGCCGCTTGCACAAGGCCGGCATACCATTTATCGGCTGTTACATCGCTAAACCCATCGGTATACGATTTTTCATCCAACCTCAAGGCCCTTGTCATAAAGGCAGTAAACTGTGCCCTTGTGACCGACGCCTCTGGCAAGAATAACTGCTCCTCGATCCCCTGCACGACATGTCGGGACGTCATCACTTCAATGTCTGATTTAGCCCAATGAGAGGCAATATCGCGAAACGTTTTATTCCATTCCAGAATGGCGTATAAGCTAAAGTGAGAGGTTTGAAAGTTTAAGGATTGCGTTTTCTTATCGAGCTTACCGCCTACGTACACCCAGGTTTTGCGTTCAGGTTCGTAGCGGTATATGCCCCATTTTTCCGCATTGTAAGGATTCGCCGAGAAATTACTCTCATGAATCGAAATCGTCACCTTATCCGTGAAACTTTCAATCGTTTCCGTAGCTTCCCCTCTCGTTTTCAATACCTGAAAATCAAAAGCATCTGCGACCGCCTTCATGCTTCCGCCCGTGTCGCCGGCAGCACCCTGAATATCCGTCAGAGCTTCTTGGCGGAATTTCTTATAAGCAACTGAAATAGCGGCATTCTCCGCAACAGCCTTTTTCACCATCGCAGTATCAAAGGCAGCAGATGGAAATTGAATGTCAATACTATCCGTTCTGATGACAATGCCGACGGCTTGGGATGCCGCTTGCTGAACAACCCTTGCCGGAAGACTGGTTTGAACATCTTTCTTCGCTGTTTGGCCGACATCAATGACAATTCCCTCAGCCTTTGACGGCAGGTGTACGTCCAATCCGCTTTGTGCAAGCAATTCGGACAGTTCTGCTCTCACCGCTATCCAACGATTCAAATTGGCAATCGCGGTGAGAGCATCTATCGTGACACGGATCTGCGTTCCCGTTTCCACTTTATGGAGCGATGTCGCCTGCATAGTTGCAAATTGGGCCATGACTTCTTCCGCCAGCTGCGTCAACTTATGAGTGACTTCCTGCTTGGCTGGCTCAGCTATATTGGGGGAACCGGATCGCGCAGATCGAATCAATTCCTTTGCCCCGGCAAGCGCCAGCTCAGGTGTTATCGACAAGGCATACATACTACCGAGCAAGGCATCGATATCCTTAACAAGTCTGGATGAAGCAGCCCCTGGCGTTGTACCTGAAGCTGTGTCGGAGTCAAGGTTCGTTCCGTTCCCCTGACCCGTGCTAGGATCAGAACCCGGATTCGCCGATCCGTGGTACTGGAATTGGGTACTTGCTGAACTGTCTGGCTGCTCACTATACACTTTCACCGTGTAAGTCTTACTTGGGCTTGCACTATTCATCCGAAACGACTCTGCAAACATGCCGCCATCTCCGCTAACCAATTGATTCAAGTATTCCAGAACCTGATCGGAGTCGATGACCTCCACAAATATCCGCTGTCCTTTCCCCTTGCTCGTTGTTCCCGCAAGTGTCACCTCTTTCGTGTCGGCGTCGATAGCCGCACTGACACTTAGACTAACTGAAGCGGCAAACCCTTTACCTGCACACATGCTGACTATGAGTACCGCTGCGAATATACTTACTACGATTCTTTTCAAAGCTGCCTCCTCCATTTCCACAAGCAAAACCGCTAACACTGAATTCAAATAACCTAACGGAGCTCAAAAACGTTTGATAACGGGATCAACGGCGAATAAATACTTGTGCCCCCAGCTGCAAACAGCTTTACCCGGTATCCGGCAGTCGAGCTTGGAAGCTTAAATCCGGCACTAAGTGCTTCACTGGTTCCTGGCGCTATGCTTTTTTGCGAGAACGACACGTTGACCATAGAACCACTGCTGTCGTACAAAGCCACGATGATCAAAACATCAGCGGCCAATGTATTCTGATTGACGATAACCGCGTTCCCCGTCAACAATTGGTTAGGCATAAGCTGTGTTGCCACAGATCCGTTGCCGGCCACAAATGATGCCGTCACTTGAACGGACTGGGCTACGGGTCCGAAAGAATTGCTGAGTACGGGCGCTCCCGTTTCAGGCGCAACATCGGTCCTAGGTGTTACTTCAAATTTCAAATATTTGTCTGTATCCTCGTTTGTAAGCATGTAAGTAGTTTCCGTTGCATTCGCAATGGCCGTGTAAATGCCATTCTCAGAGTCTGATCTGAGCCATCTGTAGCTGCTTCCAGATTCCAAGTCGCCATTCGGATCCAGATAAGTATAGCTGCCGGTTACCAAACTTCCGACCAGCTTGCTGCCTGAAATTCCGGCTTCGGACGCTATAGGAGCAGTCGGCGGTAAATTAGAGCCGATCACAGGACCGATAGCGGTAGAGCTTTGCTTTGGACTGCCAACCGACGATGTGGCGGCATTATTTATAGGCGTAACCTCGAATTTTACGTATTTACCTACTTCGGCTGCCGTGAGCGTATAGGTTTTGCCAGTAGCTCCCGGAATTTCGGTAAAGGCTCCGTTTACTGTATTTCCGCGAAGCCATTTATAGGAGCTTCCTTTCTCCGGCTTGCCGAAGGCGTCACGGTACACATAGTCTCCACCCAGTGTCGCTCCTACTGAAGCATCACCGGTGACGGCAACGGTATGAGCCGTTGGCGCCTGCTCTTGCAGCGCTCCATCCGTGATCTCAATATCGTCGAAATAGGTTAGGAAATTTCCGACAGCACCCGGATTATCGAACTTGATCTTGATCGTTTCAATCGTTTTCCCTCTTAAATTCGGATATGAACCGATGTCGCTGACAATTTGTGTCCATTCATTGAGCGGAATATCTTTTCCGCCGGTAGGTTTATGCGCTTTGTTTGGATGCATGCCCGCTCCCGTTTTGTCCACCGCTCCCGAATCTCTAAGCGAACTGCCGCTGGCGGAGAAGTCGATTCCGATGTATCTGGAAATCTCGTTGGTCGGATAGATCCAGTAGCTTAATTTGGTATCCGCTGTAATCGGGATGCTTGCATTAAACGTTAAAAAGTCTACATACGTACCATCGGTAGGGAGTGATCTTATATTTGCGGTTCCCGAAACCGCGAAGGACTGCGTACCGGATTTGGCCACCGTCGAGCTGATCTCCGCTTTCTCGTTCGTGACGCTCATTTTCCTGCCGCCATTACCGTCAACCGTGTTGACGATAGCCGGGAAGTCACCGGCTTCAAAACTCGTCGTACCGTCAAACCCCTTGATCTGAATTGGAGCGCTTTCTACCGGAGTTCCGGTACCAAGATCATACACATTTTTTGGCGTAACTTTGAACTTGATATACTTGCCGATCAGCGACGCAGTTGGGGTGAACGAGGCATAGGTTGCCCCGCTAACGGTTGTATAGGTGCCTCCCGCCGTCGGTGCGCTCAGCCATTCGAACACGCTGCCGAACTCGGGTTCGCCGTTAGCATCCGCATATGTGTAACTGCCTGTTAACTGGCTTCCGGCAAATACAGCGCCGTTACTAGAGCCGATCAGGCTAATATTCGATGCCGTCGGCGCTGCTGCCGCAACAGCTTGATTCGTAATCCGGATATCGTCGATATAGCCCGAGAAACTTCCTTGGGCGTTATAACTGGCGGTGGTATCAAATTTAATCGTCATTTTGATAATTGTTTTGCCGACTAACGAAGCGTTCCCCCCTATATTCATGGCAACCTGCGTCCACTGGTTAAGCGGAAGCGAATAGCTCGGATCCGAGGTTTTGATATGACCCGTATTAGGGTGTGTGGAGGACCCATTCATATCTTTTATCCCCGTGTTGATGAATGTGCCTGTAGTCCCATCGCTTCTCCGATAGGTGAAATCGACAGAGGCGTATTTCCCGTTGGCATCGGACGGATTGATCCAATAACTGAAATTCGTTGCCGCCGTAATCGGAATATTCAAGTTTTCGAAAATTTTAAAAGCCACCTTCTTGTTGACATTAGAAGCCGAACTGAGAGTTCCCGAATACTTCAACGAGTTAGAGCCATATTGCTGGCCACAGAACTTGTTTCCAGATGATAATCGGATACCTCAACCGCAATAGCCGAAACGACTCCGTCATCCAACGTATTTTTCAGTGCGGTGTCATCACTGATGCCTTCCTCAGCACCATAGCTGAACAAAGCACCAAATTGCGGTTCAAACGAACGTGTCCCCTGGAACTCGTGAGCACCAATATCCGGCTGAGATCCTACGAGAGCAGGGCCGCCCCAAAAATCCTTTAGTCCAATGTAATCCAGTCCGCCGATTCGGACTCCTGCATCAATTAATGGAGACGTATTCTGCAATTTATAACCCGGTAAAATGTCGCTGCGGTACACAAGGTCCGTCACTGTTCCACCCGAACCCGGATTCACGAGCTTTGGATCGGTTTGCCGAAATGCCTTACCGTTCTCTGCAGGTTCGCTTTGCGGGTGATTGCCGTAATACCAGTTATTAGAAAATGAAATGTTGGTGCCGTTATTGACCGTGTACCCGCCGCTGCCCAAATTGTAGATCAGGTTGTTGTTATAGGCAATATTATCCACTGCGGGAACAACAATAGACTGTCCGTTCGGATCGGACCCGGTTCCCGCAGGCTTATGCCACCAGATCATCGTATCCAATTCCGATCCTACATAGATCGTATTGTTATATACCTTCACATTACTAACGTTGCTGATCGAGAACACCCTGTTTTTATCGTTTTGACTAATGTTGTAGCGGATGGTGGCATTTGTTGTTCTTGAGCCTTTGGCATAGTTGTCGACCATGACAAGGGCGAACCCGCCTTCATTATCGTGGCTGTAGTTATACTGCATGAGCGCATTATTGTTGTTGCCGTCAATATCGAACGCTTGGCCGTCCTGCGTAGAACGCGTAGCGTAGACTTCGTTGTACTGCATTTTTGTACCTTCGCTGAAGAAGGGAAACATGCCTACGGCCCATCCCCCGTTATAGCCCGGTCTACTCTGGTTCGGTCCGCATACATAGTTGGCATTGGAAATTACGTTATACTCCATGACTGGCTGTTCCATGCCGATCAGGATGATGCCATCCCCGTCGATGTAGCTGAGCCGATTATTGCGGACCATGACGCCGGTAGACCAGTATTTGAAACTATCCTTTTGCCACTCCGTCAACATGGAAATTCCGGATCTTCCTACCCTTTCTATGGTGTTGTTTTCCAGTAATATGTCATCGAATCTAGTTTGCGTCAGTTCAGAAAGCGCTTTCGATTTATCTCGATTGACATAAAAATAAATGCCTCCTGTGCCTTTCCCTGTGCCGGTGAACGAATTATCGCCTCGCACATCGTGAATGTACAAATTCGTCAAGTAGATGTGGCTCAAAATACCGGCGTTGTCCGCAAATACGTAGACCCCTCTTCTGACACCTTCCTCAGCGGCTTGATTGGTAATTTCAAGCTCGGAAATTTCCCAATGCTGCTGATTGCTTAAATAAACCACGTTCTCCACGGTTCCTCCGCCATCGATGAGCGGTTTACTTGCACTGCTGCCGTACTTGCCTATCTTAATCGGAGCGCCCGGTGCGCCGGAGCCCCTCGGCCATAATTGACCTGTCCAGATTCCCCCTGCTTTGAATTGAATCAAATCGCCCGGCTCGTAATGCATCGCATTGACTTTATCCAGCGTTTTCCATGCTTGACCTTCATTCAAGCCGTTGTTGGCATCATTCCCGCCTGTAGAATCTACGTAATAGGTATGATTGACCGGAGCAGCCGCAGCAATGGCAGCGGAGCTCGCCAGATCTACCATGCCCAGCAGCATATTCCCTAGCAATAAAAAGACTAACAGCTTTGAAAATATTCGTTTATTCATTTTGCTCATCCTCCCAAACATAAAGTAAGCTGCCCTCACCAAGCATGCTTGCTGTCATATTCGTTCCTCCCCTTCTGTTTTGCCAAGTTTACAAGTCCATACTATCAGCAGCAAAACAGCAAGAGATAGCCGATGAATGTCTCATTTATTTTGATATTGTACGATAATTCGTTCGAGCGGACTTAAAAAACATTGAGGGTAAATTGATTTCCCAATTGCCCGCATGTCCATTCATTCATAAGATCATAATGTCTTATATAAAGTGAATTGTTCCAAAAAATAGGAAAAGCGAGACCGCAAGATCCCGCAAAATTAATTTTTACTATAAATAGCCGATTAAACGGCAACATAGCTAGCGTTTGCACACTAATGCGGCTGTTGTTCATGCCTTTTCTGAATCGCATGCATGCCTAGTATGACAGAAATCCACTCATAGCTGTCCACATCACTGGAATGGTTGACTAAACAGTAAGCGGAAGCGGAAAACCAACCATTCACTCTCTCAAAAGAAGCGGACAACTGACCACGTTCATCTCGAATTTCATATTCCCGCGAAAAGGCCGGAGAAGTAATTTCATATACACCTCTGCCATAAGCTTCATATTCATACCGTTTGGACATGAAAGATAGTCGATATCGCAGCAGGCCACATTCTTCTCCCGTAGGTCCTGTGACATTCCACTTGTTGGAAAGCATCGGAAATTTGCCACTATACAATGGACTGCCTTTCTTATCCAATACATCCAGAGCCGAGCCGAAGGAGCTTCGTAAATCCACCTCTCCGATCCGTTCGTTACTTTCATTTAAGATATCTGTTCGTCCTGCATTAAAGAAATTATCTCGAAAATATAGCTTCATGGGCATCGACTCCTTTTCTGTACTGTCATTTTACCTTATCTTTATGCCTATAGGAAAAATATTTTCCAGAATATAGGATGGAAATGGACTAATCTCCAGACAACTTCCTTCACCCGCTCCCAACAGCCAGATTGAATTTAGAGGATTGAACCTATCTTACTCCGTGTTTGGCATCTGATTGATGTATAATAAAAAGGAGATTGACCAAGCCGACATTACAAAACCAACGAATCCAGTTGCCTACATTATCATTAAGAACGGCTTCTTTTCCAAGTTAGGAGGCTTCTTTTGTGAAAAAAAGTGAAGTGGACCATACAGCCGCTTATATGTTAGATATGTTTACCAATCATTTTCTGGCCGAGTATCCGATACACTGTGAGCATCGCACCTCCCCGCTTGGACAGCGCTTGCTTCATTCTCATCATGGGTATGAGTTTTATTTATGCTTACAGGGATCAGGTTTTTACATCGTTGGCGATCGTTTGTATCCTTTGCATGCCGGTACATTAACTGTCATTCGGCCCCATGTCATTCATCGCCCCTACTCAGAAGATCGTCCGCTTTTCAGCAGATACGTCTTAGCTATCGATGAATCTTATTTGACACAAATAAATGCGATATGCCGCTCATCAGCCCTTCGAATCGGAGATCTGCTGACCGTGTCTAATACGGATTCAAGCCATTTTTTCCTATCCGTTCAACAGCTTCATCGTCTTGAAACCCTGCTGGAGGGCTTAGCACTGCTGCTTCATTCCCGGGAGACCAACTATGAACTAAAGATAATAGGCTGTCTTGCTGATTTTTTTCTCAACGTGATCGAGCTAGCGAATAACCCGCTTACAGCCAGAAATACCAAAACAGAGGATGAGCAAATTATAGGGGACGTGCTTGCGTACTTGATAACCCATTATCAAGAAGACATGCAGATTGATTACTTTCTAGAACGTTTTCCCATTTCACGTTCCCGTTTATTTGACCTATTCAAGAAAACAACTGGCTGTACGATCATGCAATTTCTGATTGAGTATCGATTGAATAGAGCGAAGCATATGCTAACAGAGACAGACCTCACCATTACCGAAGTCGCCGGTCATACCGGATTTAATGACATGTCTCATTTCTTCCATATGTTCAAAAGAGAAACAGGATTCACCCCAAGGCAATTTCGTCAGGAGACTCATAAACGAAAAAAAGGCTACCCGATTATTCCGGGATAGCCTGTTGCTCTTCGTTTCTGCGCAAAGCATGGGACAACAGCATGAGAACCAAACCTTGTCCGTATAGCGTTGGGTACGTAGGAATTTCATTGTAGGCTTCAATGCTGGGCATAACTGGAGTTCCGCCAGAAACCCCCTCGACAATGCCATTATCTCGTATGAACGGCAGTACCGCTTCTGTCACCCTATCCGATGCTGCTTGATAGGCAGAAAGAGGCTCAATCAAGCCTGTTTCCATCGCTTTCTTGAGCCCATACCCAATACCCGCACTTCCAGAAATCTCCCGATAATAATCGGTTTGATCCATAACCGTGCTCCATAAGCCGTCTTTTTGTTGAAAATCAACCAGACCAGCCATTAGCTTGCTGTATCTGTCTTTGAGCTCAACTGGAATTGGCATAAGTTGCGAAATTTCTTCTACAATCATCGGTATTCCGGCAGCTATCCATGCATTCGCTCTTGTCCAGCGAGCAGATGACATATGGTTGCGAGATCCACAGTCCCATCCATGAAACAATACACCGCTCTGGTCGTCCTGGAGCAATCGCAGATGAATCAGCACCTGCTGCAAGGCTTCCTCTGCATAGCGAATATTACCTAACTGTGAGGCTGTGCGAGCCAAGAATAATACAGCCATGAACACGGTGTCAGCCCACACTTGCTCAGGGAATATAACATCTTCTGTTACCGTATGTTCGAAAGCTTGCTCCCGCGTGCGTGGCGCTTCTGTCAATAACCATTCCGCAACTCGCACTGCCTCTTCCTTATACCACTCCTCCCCCGTCAATTGATACAAGGCAGGAAATATCGCATAAGGAGCCATCGAATTAATCACCTTGGTGTCTGCTGCTTTTTCCTTATTCCGCTCTACCCATTCAATGAGAAATGTGAGCACTTGGGGATATTGAGTAGCTTGATGATAATCCAACATCGCTATAACGCCTACACCGGGAACCCAGTCCCATTTATTCATATCCATTCCCCGATCACCGCTGTGATCCATCTTCATTTGCTCCCAAACCTTTTTGGCATAAGCTTGCATCCGCTTGCATCTTCCTTTCTTTTGGATGACCTCGGTCCATCCTTCATAGCTCTAATGTATCACCAACCGACTTGCAGCAACTTGGGGTTGCGTCTTGAAAATATGGGGGAAAGTCCAATCATAACGCCATTTTCATGCTTCCTCTTATTAACAGCCCATTTCATACCTATTTCTGTTAAAATAAAAGAAGCGACAATAGATAGGGGATTTTCATAAATGGATTACATTATTTTGGATATTGAATTTAACGGCCGTAAGTTTGCCAGTGATTTACCGATGGAGGTCATAGAAATTGGAGCCGTGAGGTTGAATGCCTCTTTAGAGCAAACCGATGAATTCTCCTCTTTGATTAAGCCTGTTTACTTTTCTAAACTGAATAGCTTTATAAAAAAGAAAACCGGTATTGAGCAGGAAGCGATTGATCAAGCCAACGGCTTCCAAAAGGTCATTGCCGATTTCTCGCACTGGTTGCGTGAACGTGAGCCCTTTATACTCGTTACTTGGGGTGGGGAAGATTTGAAGCGCATCGTGTTTGATACACGCATGCATAAGCTTGATGATTCTTATTGGATGGCCGTTGACTATTTCGATTTATTAAAGGGCTTTGTCCGATATAAAAATATAAAAAATGATATGAGTGTGGAAGCCGCTTTACTCGATCTAGGTATTACACCTACCGGTTCAGCTCATAGGGCATTGGACGATGCCATCATGACAGCCGAAGTGTTCCGCGCTATCTTTGCCAGCTTAGATTTCGAGCAAAAGCAGCAGTTCAAAGACGTTTACTCCAACGCCAAAGAACGCAGAATTGTGAAAAATGCCGTTAGAGCCATGTGTTCTCAACAAGTTGTGCCACAATGGGAACTAGTTGTTGAACACTATCTCACTAATAAAGTGCCGCTTACTGATCCTAGAAAGCTTTCTGAGCTGCATAATTATTTTATCGCGGAAACGGCCGTGCAGCCAAAAGTTGGCCCCGTTGTGAAATAAGCAAGATGTTGAAATAGCTGCACTTACTAGACAAGCATGTTTAATCTTGGATTAATCCAGAGATTGTGTGGCGTCATATTTACTGTCCTCATTGACAAAATTTGCATCCAAATTCTATTCTATTAGATTTTAATCTAGTTAAATTAATATGTTAACTTAAGTTTGTAGCTCATGCCTCATAATAAAGGCAGAGTTGTTTTCCTTTCAGTTTCAGAGGGAATCTTCGGTGATCTCTATTCGAGGGTTTACGGTGACCCCTAATTGAACATCACGACCTGAATAAAAGAACCACCTCTTCCGGATCAAATCGAGTACTCCTTTAATCCTCGACAATAGTTCCAGATAGAGGTGTACTCATGAAAAAGACAACCATGTTCAAAGAAGAACCGCTATTCCGTTATTTGAACGGCTAGTATGCCAACATGTACATCGGGTACATTCACTTCAATCGTAAAATCATGCAATAACCGGTTGGGACAGCAAGCCATCCGGAACACTTTAAGGTAGTCCTGTGGAAAACATCCGTTTCTATTTTGACAGGAATGGTCTCCTCCGCAAAATGAGAAAACAGCGTATCGATCTGCTTGCCTACGATAAGCGGAACTAGAGACATCCCGCCGTCAGCATACCGCAACGTCAAGCTTCCGACTTCAGCCCCGCTGCCGTATTGTCAGTCGTATCCTCCATGTCCGCAGTAAAGTATTTGGCTGTTATCGTCCTTTCACAAAACGCCATACCGCCATAGACAAACTGGAAGCGGATCGTGAGCGCTTCTATTGGGCTGCTATTGTAAATGGACAGTCTCGCTGCAGCCCCCCAATCTTCCGCCTGTGTAACGGTCAAATATAATCTAGCGGTCGGCAAATCATCAAAACGAATTTCATACTCCGTACGATTCGGATGAAACACTGTGCGGATATCGTCGCCAGATCGAGATAATAAAAGTAATGGCGTGAAGATACGAACTTCGTCTAGTTTTCATAAGCCCACCCGAATAACAGGCCAATTGGGCGTGATCGTACATTGTCCGCAATTGGCCTGAATTTTTTATACGCTAGCCTTACCTATTGCCTACGGCATAATCAGTGTTGATTTATCCTTATCGTAATTTTTCTGAGCTTCATCAAGGTCGCCGTCCGCTTTGGAGCCGGAAATGACTTTCTGGGCCGCACGAACCAAGGTATCCAGCGAGGATTTTGGGAAGGTAGTACCGTATACGAGCTCGTGCAGGGCAGAAGGCTGTTTTTGCAGCGCATTGCTAATATCAGTCATGGCCGGCTGGGCATAGGTCGCATTAATACCTTTTATACCGGCGAAAGCGATGTCTTTCAGGTTCACGGAGAGCACTTCCTGCGATAGCGTCAAAGCCAGGAAGTCTTTTGCCGCCTGCAGATGCTTCGATTTCGCATAACGGATACGCTGTGGTCCGGACCGACGCCCATCAGCACTTTACCGTTCTCATCAGCGATCGGGAAAAATCCGACTTCAAACGGGGTAAAGCCTTTGTCTTTAAACGTTTGCTGCGCCACACCCGGCATCCAGTTGCCTTGATAAATCATCGCCGCTTTTCCGGAAGCGAATTCGATTTGCGTTTGCGGCCAATCGATGGTGAGCGCGCTCTTATTGAAGTAGCCCTTACCCGCAAGCTCTCCTAATTTGTTCAGGGCGCCCTGCAGCTCCGGTCCGTTCAACTTGGCTTTACCGCTGTAAAAGTCTGCCTCCAATTTCGGATTTTGACTGGAGATTTCCGTCAAGCCGCTGAGCAAATACTGCAGCGTCCATTGATCTTTAAAACCACCTACTATTGGTGTGATCCCCTTCGC
This sequence comes from Paenibacillus sp. N3.4, assembly GCF_008017805.1. GTDB lineage: Bacteria > Bacillota > Bacilli > Paenibacillales > NBRC-103111 > Paenibacillus_E. Next base: position 31,657 of record NZ_VRTT01000015.1, read on the forward strand.
CTTAATCTTCTCGTTAGCAGCAATGAAATCCTTCCAGTTCGCCGGAGGCTGTATCCCCAGATCGGCAAACATTTTTTTGTTATAGAACATACCAAAAGTAGCAACGGTCTGTGCGGCGCCGTAAACCTTTCCTTGATACGTGATGGTAGGTTTAGTGGCGTCAAGCGTATCTTTCACCCAAGGCTGATCCGAAAGATCGGCCAGGTAACCCGCTTTAGCGAGTTCGGGAACATTTTGGTTGAAAATAACGTCGTCGCCCACACCAATCGCCAGTTCGGCTTTCATTTTCTCGAAATATTTCTCGCTGACGAGAATGTCCCATTCCACTTTGGCATTCGGATATTTTTCTTTAAATTTTTTCTCAGCTGCAGCCTCGAAGTCCTTGCTTTGCGGAAGATCGTCAAGGAACCAAGCACCCACTTTCAGGGTAAATGATTCCGCATTTGCATTGCCTGCCGCAGGAGTCGCCGCTGCTGTTGCTGCAGCTGTTGCAGTCGGACTGGGAGTTTGCGTCGCGCTGGAATCGCTTGACGTTTTCGCACCGCACGCCGTTAATGCCATCGAGAAAACAACGAGAGAACTGGCTATAACACTGAATTTTTTATTCATATCCCTTACCCCCATACGTCATGTAATTCATTACACGATTTATTGTAAACGCTTTAATTCCAATTGTATTTGGTCTAAATAACAATTAGTTTGTAATTTACGATAATTGCAGCCTCTTGATAATTTTCAATAACACAATCTTCATGACTTAGTACACTCTCTAAAATCAAATAAAGCAATACGAGAGAAATCAGTTCATACTTCTCCTATCATCGGATGAAGTAAAATGATCTTCGGAATAATCTACCTATGATATAAGTGAATTGCATCATCCGGTTCTTTGAAGAGGACTGCTCAGAAATGAATTGAAACAATTTGGTTCAAACGTCCAAGCAACCACTATTTAACGAACATATTTTATACTGTAGTGATTAATCACCAGAGGGGAATGAGTAAACATGGGAGCAGTAGGTTATGGTGGAAGTTGTGCAGGTTATGGTATCGGTACTAGTACAGCAGCTATTTTGGTTCTTTTTATTCTTTTGGTTATCATCACATCAGCTTTTGTATGGTAATTTCTTAATCCAACACAAAGAACAAAGAGAAAAACGGCCGCGAAATAAAATACGGGCCGTTTTTTCTCTTTGTTCTTATCATAAAAAAAGTCACCCTTGATCTTAATCTCAGGGTGACTTTTTTTATGGTAAATGAAGGGTGAAATATAAGATGGGTGCTGTGGAGGCTTCATATATAAGATTCAAATTTAAAAATAATGCGTGGACACATAGGGGGAATTTGCGGTTATTTTTTCCGAGTGTTATGAAAAGGTATCTAACCCGGCACTGCATTAGCGGATCAAAATAATACCAATTCTCAAACACCAACATAGCTGCCGTCACTCAGCTGCAGGGACGATCCGAATTCTTTTTTACGAATGCCGGCTATTCCAACACTCAATTTGGTTCATACGTCCAAGCAAATACTATTTAACGAACATATTTTATACCGTAGTGATAAATCACCAGAGGGGAATGAGTAAACATGGGAGCAGTAGGTTATGGTGGAAGTTGTGCAGGTTATGGTATCGGTACTAGCACAGCAGCTATTTTGGTTCTTTTTATTCTTTTGGTTATCATCACATCAGCTTTTGTATGGTAATTCCTTAATCCAACACAAAGAACAAAGAGAAAAACGGCCGCGAAATAAAATACGGGCCGTTTTTTCTCGTTGTTCTTATCATAAAAAAGTCATCCTTAATCTTAATCTTAGGGTGACTTTTTCATGGTAAATGAAGGGTGAAATATGAGATGAGTGGCTGTGGAGGCTTCATATATAAGATTCAAATTTAAAAATAATGCGTGGACACATAGGGGGTATTTGCTGTTATTTTTTCCGGGTGTTATGAAAAGGTATTTAACCCGGCACTGCATGAGCGGATCAAGATAATACCAATTCACAAACAGCAACATGTATGGTAATTCCTTAAACCAACACAATCAGAAAAAACCAACTGGAATTTGGATCAGACTCGTTATTCCTTGCTAAGTCATCTTGTAGATCTCATCACTCAAACTGGCATCAAATCCGAGGAACGGATGTATGAGCAGTGCTTTCATACTGGTACGCGCCGTCCCGAATGCCATCAACGTTATACAAATAACCGTGCAGTGAGACGCGTGAAACGGGGCTCTCATGTGCTCCATCCAAACCATTCCGATTTCTGAAAGAAGTCGCAGTTCACTCATCGTGCAGCACCAGCGCAAAATTCACCGCTTCAGGTACACCTGCCTCGAAATTGATCTGGCGTACAACGTCTGAAAGTTCCTCGTATACGCAGTCCGCTAACACCCCATCTCCCACAATCATAACGACAGCGCTACCGGGATACCCTCTCTCGCAGCAACACCCCAAACACTCCTGCCATTTCCTCTTTCAAAAACGGTTCTACTGCCAGATCCAAGACCAAGAGGCACTTATGGTTCCGTTCCAAGACCTGCAAGGCGGACTGCAGAACATCCGATTTTAACGTCACTTCACATGAAGGGATCTCTAAGATTAGCGGCAACTGTTCAGCTAGACGCACGGACGATACCTCCAACACTTGCGATATGAGGCAAGCTGGTTGGTTTTGTGCCTCCAACAAAGCCTGTTGCAAAGCATCCCGCAACGCCAGGGTCACATTCAAGCCTACACCGCCATACCAACGATCACTTGTACCGACCCACATCACAGGGAATCCGGAAACTTCCTCTCCCAAACCAATCATTGGTGCTCCCTTCATCGTCGTCAGAGCCTGCAAATAAAACTGGCAGTGTTTATCTTCTATTGCTGACAACTGTACTCGAAAGACAGAAGGCAACTGACATGCCTGTCGCTTGCCCAGTACCTCGGCCAAACTCCTTTGCAACCCTCGGCCAATGCCTTCCGCAACCGTTTCTCCCGCTCCAACGCCGATAAATTCCTGCGGGTCTATCCTGTTGCACTCTGATTCCTGATAGGATAGAAGCGTCGAAGCGAGCAGGCTGACCATTCGCGACACATACGCTTCAATCCCGACCAGCCCTGCTTCCCGCCTCGCTCCCTCATGCGTCAGATCTGTACAAACAATGTCTGGCAGAAGCACAGCCGGTCCTTCCGATAGCGGATCGACTGCCTGAACACGACACTGAGAGAGCGGTAGCTGCTTTAAGTCTCCTTCCTCCCAAATATGGAAAATCCCTGATTCGGCCGATGTCAACCGGCTGAAGTAAGGAAGCAATCCGTTCTCACTTTTGCTTGATCTCCGTTCGAGCTGCAGATCGAAATCGTGAATCCATTCAGCTGCGGTACGTCCGGTCACAAGCGGATGGGGCATGAACGAATGCCATTTTCCTTCCAATGTCTCCAGATTAAGCAGGAAGAATTGATTACTTTGTTCCACATCGTTCGCTCCCGTAATCTTTTTTAATAATTCAAACACGATCACATTCGCTAACATCGCTCCCGCTGTGGAAGAAAAGGTGTTCAGCTGAGGGGTTTTATAAATCGCAGATTGGTGAAATCTGCGCCACACTGACTCCCAGCATCCCTCAAAGTCCGGATGCACTAGCGGACCCGCCAGACCCACCTGCTGCAGACACACTGCGGGAAGAAACACCTTCTTCTCCTCCCTGCAAACCGCGTGAAGAACCCGCAGTTCCTCGATATCACCCTCCTGTGACACAAACAAAATTGAATCAAAAGGCCTCACAGCCTCCCGCCAACTACTACCCCCTTCCTTAAGCAGGGTAACTTCCTCTATTGTCACCTCGGGGTCCGTTTTACGGGCATGTGCCGCCAGTTCTAATATCTGTTTCCGATCAGTCGGCTCTGTGCCAGAGACTAGCACGTGAAGCTTGGGCATTCCGGATACAAGCAGCGCAGAAATGACCGAGATCAAAAATGAACCAGAGCCGACCGACAGTACTTTGGCCTGACGATAGGACTGAAACCGGTAAGCACCCGAATTACCGAAATTGTCCAAAAATTCAATTTGAGAAGCATACTCTTTGAGAACCCCTTCCGGCAATTGATGTGAAGTGTCTTGACTCACATCCTGAACAAAGCCATTACGATACAACATTTCGAACGAACTATCATTGTTTTGAAAATCCACACTGCTGTTTGGATTATGGAGAAAAAACGTATCTCTTTTCATCTTCGGTCGCATCGAACGGTTCGAATTTGTCATTTTATTCCTCCTCCGTAATTCCCAATCTGCCCCAACTCTTCACTAGTAATCTTATGTACAGTTATTTGTCCCTCATGTCTTATACATTTAGGAAAGCCCCTGCAGCCAATATAGTGAAGTGCCCGCTTAAGGAGCCTTTTTGATGGGAACATCCACATCTCTGAAAACTCATATATATTGTTCTCTTTAGATATTTTCGGATGAAAAATTGAAAGCACCTTGTCCAATACAAGCATATACTAGTCATCACTAATATATAATGAAATCATCTTAAGGAAAGCGTGATATTAGGGAAAAATTGACTTAGCTTATATGAGGGCTGCCGACCGACAGTTCCTTCTCTTCAGCCTCGGGGAGATTAGCGGAGAAACCCGCCGAAACGAATCGGGGCACATTGCTGCGAGATGAGGTGATCTGCGTGAATGCTCTTATATCAGTTGTCGGAGTAGGTTTGTTGGCCGACTTCGTATGCGGAAAACTATCGGACCGTTATCAGGTCGTTCGACAGACAGATTTCACTTCAGACATTCCGAAAGCTGCGAAATTGATTGTCGTGCTGCACGATGACTGGCCTTCCTCCGGATACTTCGAGGCTGAAGAGGCGCTGCAGCAGGCCGGCATCCCGTGGCTGCGGGGCTTTATTTCAATGGAGGAGGGCATAGTCGGGCCTTTGATTCGTCCGGGTGTGCCGGGATGCTCTCAGTGTGCGGATAATCGGCGTTTCACTGCGTCGCCTGGGGAAATACAACGTACCGTAAGATCTTCGCCAGCAGGACTTTGGCATGTAGCTCACTTGCTGATTGCCGAGATGCAGCGAGTGCTGCGGGGCAGCCGAGCCCATACGGAAGAGCATATGTATATCGTTAACCTGAAAACTCTGAATAGCTCGCTCCACTTCATTCTGCCTGATCCGCTTTGTCCGGTGTGCGGCCGCTTGCCCGACGATTCATCGGCGGCGGCCAACATTTCGCTCAAACCGAGACCGAAGATAAGCACCGACAGTTACCGCTGCCGTCCGATAGACGACCTGAAACAACATTTGGCCAAAGACTATATGGATTCCCGGACCGGCGTTTTTAATGCCAAGATGCTTGATCTCGTGTCGCCGTTTGCCGGGGTGGGGGTCAATCTGCCGTCGTTTCTGATGGGAGATGAGATAACGGGAGGCCGCAGCTTTTCTTATGCGGAAAGCGAATTGACCGCGATCTTGGAAGGATTGGAGCGACACTGCGGTATAACCCCCCGCGGCAAACGGACCGTAGTCTACGACAGCTACAACCGTGTTGCGGATCATGCGCTCGCCCCCTCCAAGGTTGGGTTATATTCGAAGGAACAGTACGCGCAGCCTGATTTCACGTTCGAACCGTTTGATCCCGACCTCCCGATCGATTGGATATGGGGCTATTCGCTAGTGCGGAAGTGTCCGATCCTTGTTCCGGAGAGTCTCGCTTATTACAGCTCGGGATTCGGTGGCGGCTTTGTCCAGGAAGGCTCCAACGGGTGTGCGTTAGGCGGAAGCTTGGAGGAAGCCGTCTTGTACGGAATTTTGGAAGTGGCGGAGCGCGACTCGTTCCTGATGACTTGGTACGCACAGTTGCCTATCCCGCGCCTGGACCCCTATTCCGCTAACGATCAGGAACTGCAGCTCATGGTCGAAAGGCTGCGCGCAGTTGCCGGATACGATGTACATTTGTTTAACATGACGATGGAGAATGGGATTCCGAGCATTTGGGCGCTCGCGAAAAGCCTCAGCCCCGGGAAGATGAATCTTATCTGTGCGGCGGGAGCTCATTTGGATCCGCTACGGGCCGCGAAAAGCGCCATTCACGAATTGGCCGGCAGGCTGATCTTCCTGCAAGAGAAATTTGAGGCGGGACGGGAACATTTTATGCAAATGCTCGACGATCCGTTTCTCGTATGGCAAATGGAGGATCATGCCATGTTGTACGGTTTGCCGCAAGCAGAGGAACGGCTGCAATTTCTGTTGGACGGACAGCGTCCGCTCAGAACGTTTGACGAGGAGTTCAAGCGTAAAGCAAGTCATATGGATCTAACCGATGATCTGAAGGACACGATTGAGGTGTTTCGTCGCTTAAACCTCGATGTGATCGCGGTGGATCAGTCGTCGCCGGAAACGCTGCGAAACGGGCTGCATTGCGTAAAAGTTCTGATTCCGGGAATGCTGCCGATGACGTTCGGACATCATTTTCAACGCTTGACGGGGCTGAAGAGAGCGCTTCGGGTGCCGGCGGAGCTTGGATATGCGAAAAAGCCGCTGACAGCCGGGCAACTCAATCCGCATCCGCATCCGTTTCTATAAGACGCGAAGGATCAGTATGCCAACCCCATTATTATCGTCATCTGATGCCCCCTAGTTTCTCGATGTGTTGCGGAAGAGAAAAATCCACCTAATGATGTTTCTACATATTTATATTCTTACAATCTTATTCCCACTCTTCTTAACATGTTTTTACTGGTTGTGGTGCAAAGCTCTAATTCATGGTAACGTAACTGATAATGAAATCATGCGATGGAGCAACTTAGAATGGAAAGCAAATTGGATTTTTTAAATGGAAGCAGTTGTAAATTGTGTCCTCGTTAGAACATCCACATTTTCCGGCAATAGACTACTTTTGGTCACAGTCTCTTGAATCTCCCATGCTCAACCTAACCTTTCCGAATAGAAGATTTAAGAAATGAGCCCTTTGGAGTAATTACAAAGGGCTCTCTTTCAGTATCTAAATCTTCCGCGAAGTTAATTTAGCTTGTGTAAACAGCAGCAAATAATCGTGACCGCCTGCTTTGGAATCGGTTCCAGACATATTGAATCCGCCAAATGGATGGGCACCGACTAAAGCCCCTGTACACTTGCGGTTAATGTATAGATTGCCACAATGCACCGTATCCAGCGCTTCCGCAATCCGCTCTTCATTCGAGGAGAAGAAAGCCCCTGTTAATCCAAATTCCGTATTATTATACAAAGCAATTGCTTCTTTCCAATTCTTAGCTTTGCTGATCCCGAGTACAGGCCCAAAAATTTCTTCCTGCATAATTCGAGAGCTCCCGTCTACATCAATAAATACGGTCGGCTCGATATAATAGCCGTTGCCTGGGGCCTTGCCTCCTCCGGTAAGCAGTCTGCCTTCTGTCTTACCAATCTCGATGTATTGAAGAATTCTGTCGTAGGAGCTTTGATCAATAACAGGTCCAGTGTAATAATTATTCTCTGGGAGACCTGAAGCCAGTTGCTTCGTTAATTCGGCAACTTTCTCAATAACCTCGTCATACACAGACTCGACAATAAAAGCACGTGAACCAGCAGAACATTTCTGGCCTTGGAAACCGAATGCAGAAGCAACGATTGCTTGGGCGGCTGCCTCAAGATCTGCCGTTTCGTCAACGACAATACCGTCTTTTCCGCCCATCTCGGCAATGATTCTTTTAATCCAAATCTGACCCTGTGCTGTGTCAGCAGCCAATTTGTTAATACGCAGCCCGACTTCCTTCGAGCCTGTGAAGCTAATAAAGCGAGTTTTTGGATGTGTCGTTAAATAATCGCCTACTTCGGCTCCGCTGCCAGGAATAAAGTTAATGACACCCTCGGGAAGTCCAACTTCCTCCATTAAAGCTACGAACTTGTGAGCAATAACTGGCGTTGTGGAGGCTGGTTTTAGAAGAACAGTGTTACCAGCTACAACAGCGGCTGTTGTCATACCGACACAAATGGCAAGCGGGAAATTCCACGGCGGTATCACAACGCCTACACCAAGAGGAATATAAGTCAGGTTATTATCTTCGCCCGCTACTTTCGTCAAAGGCTGCGTCTCGTTGATGTGACTTAAACGAATCATTTCTCTGGCATAAAACTCCATAAAATCGATGGCTTCAGCCGTATCGGCATCGGCCTCAGCATAATTTTTCCCTGCTTCCAGAATCATCACAGCGGAAAATTCGTGCTTGCGCTCGCGCATAAGCTCGGCAGCCTTAAACAAATATTCCGCACGTTCCCTTGCCGGAACCTTCTTCCACGATTCAAATGCTTGCAAAGCAGCCTGCATAGCCTCTTCTGCAAGAGCCTGATCTGCTTTGCTGACGCTGCCGATAACATGATTCACATCGCCCGGATTAATGGAAACGATCCGAGCTTCTGTCATAACCTTCCTAGCACCGATATGCAGCGGATAATCCTTCCCAAGTTCACCCTTGACTTTAGCGATAGCAGCCTCCATCGCCTTCCTGTTTTCTTCCACACTAAAATCCACAAATGCTTCATTAACAAATGAACTTACTTTTGTAACCGCACTCATTTAAGTTTCCCCTCTCGATTTAGAATAAATGATTAATTAAACAAATTTTTTAAAACGAACCACACATTCGCTGGCCGTTCGGCTAAGCGCCGCATGAAATAACCAAACCAATCAATGCCATAAGGGACATATACACGTACCTTGTAACCTTCGCTAACCAACCTAGCTTGCAAATCCTCACAAATACCGTAAAGCATCTGAAATTCAAATTGATCCTTCGGAATTCCATTTTCTTCAACAACTTGCTTTGTAAACTCAATCATGCTCTCATCGTGGCTCGCTACTGCGGTATAGTTGCCGTTCATGAGATGCATCTTGATAATTTTTTTGTAATTGTCGTCAACATCTTTCTTGTCAGCGAAGGCAACCTTCGGAGATTCCTTATAGGCCCCCTTCACCAAACGCAGATTAGATTTGAGCTTGTTCAAATCTTGGATATCTTGCTCCGTGCGAAATAAGTATGCCTGAATGACAATACCGAAATTATCGTATGTCCTCCGAAGTTCTTGATATATGTCAAGAGAGATTTGACAATGAGAATAATCCTCCATGTCGATCCGCACAAAATTACCGTATTGTTGAGCCTTATTTAAAATTCTCCGCATGTTGGACATACACAAATCTTTGCTGATATCCAGTCCAAGCGAAGTCATTTTTAAAGAAAGATTGGATTGTACGCCTGCTTCTGCAATCGCTTCCAATGTTTGCAAACACATTTGTGTCGATGCTAGAGCTTCTTCCTCACTGGAAATAAACTCTCCTAGATGATCCAGCGTAACGACACGGCCAAATTGATTCAGCTTTCGAACAACGGCAATCGACTGTTTAATTGTCTCCCCAGCTACAAAGCGTGCGGCACCAAAGCGCAGGCCGTACCTTTTTGCTAATTTATTAGCAGAGCGGCTCTTCCCTAAAGCTTGAAACAAATTTCTCATGAGCACTTCCATCAAAGCCGAACCTCCTTCCTCATTTCTGATCACTTTCTAGAAATTTTGTTGTTCATATTCGTTACAATACAATAATTAATGTATTTTGTACACATATTTTTATTTTATTGTTCAAAATAATTAATTGAACACTTTTTATGTCTAAATAAACAAAAAGTGTTCTACTCTAATCATGAGTAATTATGCTTAAAAGCCGCTCTGTTGTATCACATTTCCTTTCGTGATACATTTACACTATTGAGACTTCACCAAAATATTATCGCGAGGTTGCCTATGTTCAATTATGAACACCTTCCCATTCATCGACAATTGCACACTCTTCCTTTTCAGTCGACGGTCGGCGAGATTGTTGAACACTTATATAAAGGTGTCGCGGTCTGCATTCCAGTAGAGAATAATGCCTACTTGTTTACCAACGAGGATCTTTGGCTATTTAAGCCTTTAGAACATGAAGCAGCGATCCATTTCTTGAAGGATAGAACGAATCTTTTATCTATTCTACTTCCTACTCCAGATGCAACCGTTGATGCCTGTGAATTGTTCATGCAACTGCCTTCTGCTACACAGCGGCCCATTGTGTTTAAGGAAAAAGACGGGGCGGTAGTTGGATACTGCTTGATAGCAGATATAATTACATTTCTTTGTAAAGAACAACAAAAATTCTCCTCCTACTTCTACACATTAGCCGATACCGTAACGGATGCAGTAACGGTTGTCGATTCAAGCGGGACAGTAATTTGCTGGAATTCCATTGCCGAAGAAACCTATGGCATTCTTAAAAAAGACATTTTAGGAAGAAGGATCGGCGAACACTTTGATCCGCAAGCCTTAATGGTTCTCAAGATGCTGGATGAGGGCAGAATGATTCGCAACACGTATCATCAGCCGCGTTCCGGCAATCACGTGCTGGTTAACGCCTCCCCCATTATCGATTCGAACGGTGACATTATCGGGGGAATTGCAACAGAGCAGGATATCACCCAGTTGGTACGCCTGAACGATGAATTATATTCATCTCATAGGTCTCGTCTGGATGACCAATCAACACACGATGACCCTTTTTGTTATATTAAAGGAACAAGCAGGTTAATCGGCAATGTGATACGTCTCGCCAAGAAGGTGGCAGGGACAGAAAACCCTTTATTGTTGTTCGGAGAAGCCGGCGTTGGTAAGGAACAGCTTGCTCAAGTGATTCATCAAGCCAGCCCTCGCACTGCACATCCGTTTATTACAATTAATTGCGGGTCAATTCCTGGCGGATTACTGGAGAGCGAGCTATTCGGTTTTCAGGGAGGCGCTTTTTCAGGGAATGATACTGGCAGCGCCGGTAAATTGGAAATGGCCGATCAAGGAACGTTATTTCTCAATGAAATTGATCGACTTCCAATGGATTGCCAGACCAAGCTTTTGCAATATATCCAGCAGCAAATCATCGTTAGAACCGGTGGAACCTTGCCGATTCCCTTGCGCACCCGTATCATCGCGGCTACTGAGCAAGATCTACAGATGATGGTCGACATGCAGCTTTTTCGATCCGACCTGTATTATGCTCTAAGCATAATCTCCATAGCATTACCGACGCTTCGCGAGAGAAAAGAAGATATACATGCATTAGTTCAGACGTTTGTCAGACAATTTGCTTTGAAATATCAAAAGCCGATTCCTCAGCTCGATCCTGAGGTGATGTTGGCTTTCTCCAATTATGATTGGCCTGGTAATATCAACGAGTTGATGAGTGTCGTCGAGAGATGTCTCATTCTTAGCGAGAACGAACAAATTTCTCTGTCTCACCTCCCCTTGCATCTGCAAAAAAAACAGCCGCAGCTCGATAAACCTGTAATAAAGCAGCCGCAGCCTGAGAATCAACTCAATATGTTAAAACTGCTGAGTTCAGAAGAAGAAGAACGATCCTTAATTGAAACAACGTTGGCCAAAACGCTAGGCAACAAAAGCGCTACAGCGAAACTATTGGGGATCTCTCGAGGTACCTTGTACAATAAAATGAAGGAGTTTCAATTATTATAAAATTTCAATACCGAAAGCGCGTCCCGATTGCAGAGGACGCGCTCTCTTTTTTTCATTCGTAGACAGATTGTTAATTTCGATTTTTGCGCAGGGAGGAGGTCAAATACCTAACTCCTCTCGGTATTTGGAAACTGTCCTGCGAGAAATATGAACGCCTTCTCCAGCGAGCAGTTCAGCTAATTGTTGATCGGAATAAGGTGCTTTTTACTTTCCAGAAGGACCATATCTGTTTGATGCGATGCTTCACCATCTGATTAGAAATAGTGTGTCCTTGAAAGGTTTGGAGACCTGAAGAAAAGAAAAACTTTAATTCATACAATCCCTATGGCGTCTGAATATATTTATTCTGGACAGCTCTGCTGATCGTCGATTCATGCAATCCTAAACGGTCTGATACTGCTTTTAGATTTAACGGTTTCATATACTCGGGCCCCCGAATAAGAAATGACACTTGCTCATCAACGAGCACTTGAATGACTCGCAGCAGAGTAAAATTGCGTTGTTCCTGACTTTTCAGCAACTAACCAGCCGATTTAAATTTATCTTTGAGATAAAAGGAAGCCTCTTCTTGCCGCTCTTTCACAAATCGAGTATATTCCGAATTCATGGATATGCGCGGCATATATTTGGTGTTCATATGAATAGTGAAACCAAGTTCATCTTTGTGAATGTAGGCATCCGGAATGACATAGGGGTGGTGGTGGAAACAGGGATAAGCTTGACCGGGCCAAGGATTAAGTGTCTTGATATAAGCAATGATTTGAACGGTTTGTTGTTCCGGCAGCTTAAGGCGGTTGCCGATTTCCTTAAACTTTCCTTGCGCAAGCAAAGCTAAGTGTTCCGTTACACAAGCGTAAGCCCCCACACAAGCAGAAGGGTCCTTGCGAATTTGCAGCAGCAGGCATTCCCGCATATCTCTCGTCCCGACCCCGGTTGGTTCTGTCGCTTGAAGTGCAGCAGGCGCGGATTCCGCCAGTTCCCTTGAAGCTCCAAGATTGGTGCACGCTTCTTCCAGCGAAATGCTCAAGTAGCCTTTCTCATCCAAATTCCCGGCCAAATAAATCGCCAATTTACGATCGTCACTAGCTAGATGGCTAACGCGCAATTGCGAGCATACATGTTCCTCAAGCGATTCTTCATGTGCTTTAAGAAGCAACAACGGGTCCGTATGTGAAGTATCCTGAGATGAAGCAGAACGCACTCTCCAATAAGTGTAGTCGGATTCTTCCACTTCCAGAAAAGCATGGTGGCCTTAATAGCATCGCCGAGCATTCTGGACTGCTGCAGACGAATTTCCTTACGGTCAATTGTTGCCTTTTGGTACATGGTTACCGTTACAACGACAGCTAAAAGAATCATGGCTGCCGCAGCCAAAGCGACGAGCGTATAAAATTTTCAGCCTAATCGTAGCAGATAAACGGAACGGCAATTTCATCCTGCAGTCTCCTTGCAGTTCGGCAGCCGAAAGACAGGCTCGATCCGTCCGACTTCAGCTTGAATGCAATTGCGGATTAGCGGATAGCGATATGACACAAGTTCTTGCTGCTCTTGTTGATCGATCATCCCAAGTTGAACTAATGTTTCTATTGCTGCCGGATAAGCAGCCCGGTAATTGCCGTCATCAATTTTGATCGCCATGCCGATCCCGCTCTCCACCAGCCCTATGCAATATACGCCCTCGGCTCCTCCTTTGGCGACTACTTTATTAGGCAGGGCTCTCATTAAATCCGTGCAGAGCACATCAATGCCTCCAACCATCTCTGTCTGCTCCATCATGGAACCGGCAATTCGTCGAACCGCCATCTTCATCGAATGGCCGTCTATGGCAGATGGCATTGCCAGTAAAGCGTACATATGGTGCGACTGCTTAATGGACATAAAAGCTAAACTCATTGCAGCTCGTTGCCCTTCTCCCCATGGAAGCAAGTGGGAGCTGCAGGAGAACCAGAAAATTTAGCAGCTATCCTTCTCATTTATGGCAGGAATCACGCTTTCCGAGTAGAAGATTAACTTGAAGTATACGCCTATGGGGGATTCGTATTCCCCGATCGCACGACGGGCAATAATCTACAGGGAGCGTGCTGTGATGTCGTATTTATCTTTAAGCACTTGGAGCTTACACCGAAACCTTGGTCCTCTTCATTGGCATCATTGGGACAGTGAAGCACGAACAATCATCTCAACCGAGGCTGCCCAACCGCAAACCATTCATCTTCTTGATTTGCCTCATCGTTTGGCCGAAGAAGGATTTTCCGCGCTGGAAATCGGCCATTTTCATTTTCCAAGCACAGAACCTGATTATTTAAAAGAACTCAAACATGCCTTCCTACAAAGCGGAATCGTGTTCGATACCTTGCTTCTCGATTATGGTGATATTTCCAGCGCTGACGAAGACAGAAGAGCAGCCGATATCCGGTTTATTCAGCATTGGATTGATGTTGCAGCACGCTCGGGTGCTAAGCGCATACGTGTAATCGCAGGTGACAGTGAGCCCACGGATGAAATGGCTTTAGCTAGATCTATCGAAGCTTTGCGTGAGCTCCATGCGTATGGATGCGAACGAGATGTCCAGGTTATTACGGAGAATTTCAAGAAACTAACATCCACTGCGGATAACTGCCTGGCCATTATGAAAGCTTTGGACGGCAACATGCAATTGATTGCTGACTTTGGAAATTTCCATGGTGCCGGTAAATACGATGAACTTTCAGCCATTCTGCCATATGCTGTATCCGCACATGCCAAAGCACATTATGACGATCAAGGGTTTCCGGATGTTTCCGAATATAAGCAATGTCTCGACCGTCTCACGGAAGCGAACTATCAAGGAGCCATTTCATTAATCTATGATGGTGCCGGCGATATGTGGGAAGGGATTAACAGAATCCGAAACATTGTACAGCCTTATCTGGACTAGCAGCACAATAACGACAAAAATCCTCTTCCTTCGAGACAGCTCGAAGAAAAGAGGATTTTATTTCCCAGGAAATCGTCGATCCTAGTCGAAATAGACCGCTTTACCTGTTTTTGCTGATTCATAAATGGCTTCCAAAATTTCAGATACGACACAAGCTTGTTCAGGTGTTACAACAGGATCTGTATCGTTCTCAATGGCTTGAATCCATAGACGCATTTCCAGATCAGGGGCACTATCGGCTGCACCATCATAGAAAGCAACACCGCCTGCTTGCAGCTCGACTTCTGTCGTATACAAACGGCTATGCTTCTCGCCATTAATGCGCAAACCGTTTTTCATATCGGCTCCGCCTTCTGTACCGCTTAGTGTACATTTGGCTTCATCAACTTCAAGTGTGTTCAGTGCCCAGCTGGACTCTAAAATAATCGTTGCGCCATTTTTCATTGTAATCATACCAAATGCGGAATCTTCAACCGTAAACTTGGATGGATCCCAAGGTCCCCAAGCGTTCGCAGCGTTCTCACGTTGTGACAGCTTATGATACGAAGTTCCAAGTACAACCTTCGGCTCGTAGTTGTTCATCATCCATAAGGTCAAATCCAGGGCATGCGTCCCAATATCGATCAGCGGGCCTCCGCCTTGCTTTTCTTCGTCCAGGAATACTCCCCATGTTGGTACAGCGCGGCGGCGAATCGCATGTGCCTTGGCAAAATAAATTTCTCCTAGCTCACCTTCTGAGCATAATTTGTGCAGGTGTTGGCTATCGCTGCGGAAACGGTTGTTGTAACCAACGGTTAGCTTTTTGCCAGTACGTTTGGCTGCTTCTACCATGCGGCGAGCATCAACCGAAGTTTTAGCCATTGGCTTTTCAGACATGACATGCTTGCCAGCCTCTAAAGCAGCTATTGTAATTTCTGCGTGGGAATCATTAGGTGTACATACGTGAACGATATCAATAGACTGGTCCTTTAGGACCTCGCGGTAATCTTCGTAAACACGCGTCTCCCCTTTGCCGTATTTACTGGCAGCTTCATGTGCTTTTTCCGATACGATATCACAGAAAGCAACCATTTCAACATTATGTAATTTGTGCAAACTTGGCATATGCTTGCCATTTGCGATGCCTCCGCAACCAATAATTGCAATCCGATACATTTTCGACATAAATCAATGATCCTCCTCAAAGGTATATATTCTTATCTTTCTCATATATGGGTTGAACTAGTCCAATAAAAGTATAACAAAATTTCATGAAAATAAAATTTCGAATCTGGCGAAAATTGTATGCGATTGTGCCATTGCGTTGACTAAACTTAACAAAAAAGCCTAGAGCGCTGATGAACCAGCACCAAAGGCTTATTATTTGCGAACCATGCTGGCTACAAGCTTGTAACCCACTCCACGAATCGAATCAATCTGTACCGATTGCTGATTCATCTCCAGCTTCTTGCGAAGCGAGCTCACATGCACGTCAACTGTTCTTTGACCGCCGATATAATCAAAACCCCAGACAATATTCATCAGATCGTCGCGTGTAACTACGACCCCAGGACGCTGTACCAGATAAAGCAGTACCTCGAATTCTTTGGGTCTTAGTGAAATCGACTCTCCATTCAGAACGACTTCATATTTCTCTGGATAAATAAATAATTCGCCTGCCTGAATGACTTTTTCATTCGATTTGTGCCTTTCTACCATCGCATCCTCTGACTGCGTTCTGCGCAATACGGCAGATACGCGCGCTAACAGCTCAGCCACTCCGAATGGCTTCGTTATATAATCATCTGCGCCATGTTTGAGCCCTTGAACAACTTCATCCTCGGCATTGCGGGCTGTCAAAATGATAACAGGGGTACTGTTCCCTTTTTGCCGAAGCTTGGCCAAAATCTCAAAGCCGCTGAGGCCCGGCAGCATAATATCCAGAATAATTAAATCGTACATCTGCTGCAAAGCTTCTTGAAGTCCGTCACCGCCATGATCAACAACCTTGGTATCATATCCTTCTTGGGAAAGATTATAAGACAGCAATCGGGCCAGCGTCGGTTCATCTTCAATAACAAGTATTTTTTGTGCCATGGGATCCCCCGGATTTACAGTTTATTAACATTGCACATCTTTATTTTAACACAGTATTGTAAATGGAATGTAAATGTTTCGTGCATTTCGTGTAAATTAGTGAATGACAGGCAGTTCTATGGTAAACTTCGTACCAATTCCGAGTTCACTATCCACCCGAATCGTTCCTTTATGCATCTCAACAAGATGCTTGACGATCGATAACCCCAGTCCTGTTCCTCCTGAGCTTCTCGATCTTGCCTTGTCTACACGATAAAATCTCTCGAAGATACGAGGTAAATCTTTCTTTGGAATCCCAATTCCTGTATCCGAGACAATGATTCGCAACCGCTCATAATCGCCATCCACATTCATATCAAGAGGCTCAACACGTACCTTGACCTTGCCGCCTTCTTGCGTATATGAAATCCCATTGGAAAGCAGATTGATAAAAATTTGTCGTAAGCGATCCTCATCGGCTTCAATATAAATATCGTCATCAACCTGCATGCTCAGTTCAATATGCTTCTTCTCAGCTTCTTTTCTTAGCACATTTAAAGACCTATCAAGAAATTCCGGCAAATAAATCGGCGAGAAATTCATCGGAATCCGTTTCGATTCAATCTTGGATAATTCAAGAATATCACCAATCAACCGATTCAGCCGCTCGCTTTCATCAAAAATAATTTGTAGGAATGACACAGCCGTTTCCTTATCGTTAAGCGCACCGGCAAGCAGCGTCTCTGCAAAGCCCTTAACTGCGGCAATAGGTGTCTTCAATTCATGCGATACATTCGCTACGAACTCGCTGCGCATTCGCTCCAATCTGCGCACGGCCGTAATATCGTGGATGACGATAAGAACGCCTGACCACTCTTCATCTTCATGAGCAATGGGATTCAGACTGATATCCAAAATACGCTCTGCCGGATAATAGAAAATCATTTCATCGCGAATCGGGTCACGTGATTCAATACATTCCTGAATCAACTGCGTGAATTCATATTGCTGCTTCGCCTCATTATATTTCTTGCCCAGCAGTTCCTGTGAGGAAAAACCGAGAATGTATTCCGCAGAAGGATTCAGCAGCATAATCCGTTCATCTCGATCGATCATCATGATGCCGCTCATCATATTTTCCATGACGCCCTGGAGTCTGCGCTCGTTCTCTTGAATCCGCTCCATTTGCTGCTGCAAGCTCTCGGACATACGATTTATGGCTTGACCTAGCTGCCCAACTTCATCATTCCGATAAGATGGTACGCGAGATTCGTAGTTCATATTCGTAATTTGCTGAGCAACCTTCGTCATCTTCTCGATAGGTCGCGTGATTCCTTTCGCTATGCGATAGCTGACGATACCGGCAATCAGAAATAATAGGACAAGACCGAGAGCTAGGAAATACCATAATCTGCGAATGGAATCATCCACTTGCTCCAAGCTCAGCGCAATACGCAAATATCCAGACACTTGCTGATTGCTTTTTATAGGGATAGCGGCATAAAGCATATTCTCTTTTAATGTGTCGCTATAACGGGTAACGTAACCAATTCCCGCCGTTTTTGCGGCAGCTATTTCAGGTCGATTCAAATGGTTATCCATTTGCTCCGGTTTCTGATCCGAATCACCTAAAACATGACCATCAGCACGAACAAAAGTCAATCTAGCTTTGGTGGCTTCTTTTATTTTCTTCGCTTGTGCGGTGTAATAAGCGATAAGCTCGTCTTCGGTCCCCGATCGATTCCAATCACTGGTAGCATTGATTAAATTGAGCTCCCGCTCCATATTATCTTTTAATGCCTCTACATGAGCATCTTCAAGCACTTTCGCCATAAAAACGCCGGCAATCAACATCGAGCAGCCAATTAATAAAACCAAAATCAAAGTAAGTTTGGCACGGAATTTTGTCATCCGTTATCTGTCCTCCGATACATAAGTGCGTCTACCCTATGAGTTCAAATATAAAGAAAAAGGGCTACTCTACATAGTAACCCTTTCCTCCGTACCGAAGCCAGTTTTTTTTTGTAAATGCTTAATTGAACATCTAAGCTTTACTTAAATACAGGCTCTTTCAATGCAGCCAGTTTTTCTAACGAGTTTTTCTCCACATCGGCATGTAAGCTGTTGCCATGGGAATCCATCGTAACAATCGCTGCAAATCCCTGTGTTTCGAGGTGCCACATCGCTTCCGGAATTCCGAATTCCATGTAATCGACGCCTTCAACCTTTTTGAAACACTGTGCATAGTATTGTGCTGCGCCACCAATCGCATTCAAATACACACCGCCATGCTCTTGGAGCGCAGCCAAAGTTTTGGGACCCATCCCGCCTTTACCGATCACAGCGCGAATCCCGAACTTTTTAATGATTTCACCTTGATATGGCTCCTCGCGAATGCTTGTCGTCGGGCCAGCTGCTTTCACATGCCATTCACCGGCTTCATCTTTACTCATCACCGGTCCACAGTGATAAATAGCTGCGCCGTTCAGATCAACTGGAGCGTCATGATCCATCAAATATTTATGCAAAGCGTCGCGACCTGTGTGCATCGTGCCATTAATCACGACGACATCTCCAACTTTCAATTGACGAATTTGTGTTTCCGATATCGGAGTTGTCAGCACAATTTCACGACGTTCTTCAGCTGTCGAATTTTTTGCGGTCTCGCTGCTCGCGTTAAATGCTTCCTGGAACGAAACTTCTGTTCCTCTTGGGTAAGACCATCCGTTAATTTCACCGGATTCTGCATTCAGAATTACGCCTTGACGGCGGAACGCCCAGCAGTTGTAAGCAACGGATACGAAAAAGCTCGCTGGCAAGCGGTTCATAACGCCAACTTTACAACCCAGCAATGTCACCTGGCCGCCAAAGCCCATCGTTCCGATACCGAGCGTATTGGCATGTTCCATCACATACTCTTCCACTTTGCGCAGATCCGGATGAGGGTTCACATCGTCAACATGACGGAATAATTGATGCTTCGCCAATTCATAACCGCTTGTGCGATCCCCACCGATGCCAACTCCGATAAAGCCGGCGCTGCAGCCTTGACCCTGGGCTTGATAGACAGCGTGCATCACGCATTTGCGAATACCGTCCAGATCGCGTCCTGCTTTGCCAATGCCTTCAAGATCAGCCGGTAAGCTGTACTGAATGTTCTTATTCTCGCAGCCGCCACCTTTGAGGATCAGCTTGACTTCGATATCCTCACGTTCCCATTGTTCAAAATGAACAACTGGCGTTCCGGGCCCCAAATTGTCTCCGCTATTCGCTCCAGTAAGGGAATCTACCGAATTCGTGCGAAGCTTGCTCGCTTTCGTTGCATTGGCGACCGCTTCAAGAATTTGCTTCTTCATGATAATTTGGTTTGCTCCAACCGGACAGTGTATAATAAACGTTGGCATGCCTGTATCCTGACAAATTGGAGATACATTGGTTTCTGCCATATGGATGTTGTCGGCAATGCGAGATAAGGACATCGCTGAGCGCGTTCCTTTATCCTCGTTTTCTTGAGCGGCTTGTACCGCACGGCGAACGTCACCTGGAAGGTTTGTGGAAGTTTCGACAATCAAATCGTAGACGCTTTGATAGAAATGCTGCATGACTAGGTCTGGCTCCTCTCTCAATTTCATACCTGATAATAATTACAAACTATTATAACATACCTCAAAGGAAGAGTTCGATGCTTCTTGTGAGGAAAACAAGGAGATTCATGAACATGTATAAGAGAATCGCCATTACGATCCTAGTTACGCTTATCGGCTTAACCCTATTACTTACACCATTGCAAGCCGAACGATCCGGACAAATCTACTACGAAGATCAGGTCGCTGTCCTGATGTACCATCATGTCCATGATACGGACCAGAGCTCAAGCACCATTACCACATCGCTGCTGCAAAACCAGCTTCAAGCTTTGCTCAGCAAAGGCTATCATTTCATCTCTTTACCGGAATTCAAACAGTACATGGAAGGTGCAACCGTCCCTTCCAATGCTGTGCTTATCACGTTTGACGATGGCTACCAAAGCTTTTATACGTCGGCATATCCGATTTTGAAAAGCTTGCGGATTCCCGCTGTGAACTTCGTGATCACGACCGATTTGAGCAATCCGCTAGGCTCCTACATTCCTTCGATGTCGAAGGAGCAAATCAGCGAAATGACACATGCTACGAATTTTATTGACATCGGCTGCCATACGAATAATCTACATCATAAGCTGCCTAGCGGACAAGCCGCTTTAGTCGGCCGACTGGATGAGAACGGAACGGTAGAGAATGAGGATGCCTATAAGCAGCGCGTCTTAAAAGATACACAAGCTTGCGTTGGCAAGCTTGCAGGATTAACCGATGCGCCGCTCGATACGATGGCTTATCCATTCGGCATCACGTCGCCCGCGGCGACAGAGCTTGTGAAGCAGGCGGGCATCCGCTACGCCTTCACGATTTCGCCGGAGATGGCGACGCGCAGCGCCGATCGCTTATTGATCCCGCGGATCAACGCGGGCAGCCCCGGCATCACGCCGGAGCTGCTGCAGCGCTCGATCCAGCGCCGCATTGTGGCGCAGTCGGGCACCGCCCCGCTGCGCGTAGACGTGAACAGCGCCGTCGCACAGCTCGGCGGCGGCGTCAATAAAGAAGGCGGCGAGCTGCGCTTCCGCCTCGGGCAAGAAGCATTCACCTTGACGGTGAATGCGAAGAAAGCACGCGCGGCGAAGCGCGCGTCTCGTTTCAGCAGCCCGTGCTGCTCGAGCACGGGCACGTCACGATCACGCTTGACGACCTGCAAGCGTTAATCGGGCAGCCGCTCGTCTACACCCCAGCCACCGGCAAGGTGGCGGCGCGGGTGACGCCGAGCGTCAAATGAAACAAAGATGACCCACCTGTAAACGGGAGGCCACTGAAAAACCCCGTTTACAAAAATGGGAAAAAGTAAAAGGCTCATCTTTTAGAGTCCGTACTTGATTTTAAACAAACAGGTAAGATTGGCATCCTGTGAATTCGGATCCACCCGTCTCGACTACGATGGTATAACGATTGGATAGGCAAGCGGACATAACAGCCGTTATTTGCCCTTTATCCCTCGCCTTGCGCCTGTTTACGGACATACGTTCCGTTAAGTGCGGAGAAATCGTAGACATCGGCCTCTGATCGCTCGAATAACGGCGCTGATGTCCGTTAAGTTTCAAATAGGCCATTCAAGACGATAATAACGGCTCCACAATCCGTTCATCGCCTCCCCCTCTTTCCTTTCGTCAAGCTCCAATTTCAATATTGAGCGGCCTAAAAAAGACGACTCTAAAATTCAAAAATGAATTTGAGTCGTCTTTTTTGATACAACTATTTAATTCCTTCAAAAAACCGAAGTTTTTCAGTGGCCTCGTAAACGGGAGGGTCATCTTTGTTAATAAAGCTATTGAACAACCACATCATCAAACTTAGCACTGGAGCGATGCGCGTTGAGCCCAATTTGTCCGGAGCTTATGCTTGAGTCAGAAGCGGTCAATTCCAGATTGCCATTCACCCAGAACTCCAAATTGCTTCCATTCACGACCGCTTTCATCGTATACCAAGTTCCCGTCGTCCAAGCATAATTTTTGGAAGATAGCGTTGTCAGAACGCCGCCGGCTTTTTTCTGAATTTTCAGCTGTCCCGTTAGCTTATAATACTGGAAGTTGTAATAATTGTTGGCATCCTGATAACGGGCATCCAAGCCAATCCCCGCATAGCCGCCACTATCAAAACTGTCTGCTTTCACTTTGGTGCTTAATGCATAATTGGTCCAGCCAACGTTTCCTTTAATCGAATGGGAATCCGCAGCCGTTGAATCGCTTTGCTGATATACTTTGGTGCCATCCGTAACATATTGGCTGTAGCTGCCTTGACTGTGCCCGCTTCAAGAAAAATGGATGCAAGTAAAGAGAATAAAAGCATGCATGATACATACACGATTGCGTTTTTTCTCATACGTCATACCTCCATTAAATCAAATTATTGGACTGGAACCAATCACCGATTCAGCCCTTAACAGCCCCTAAAGATAATCCCTTTACAAAATAGCGCTGTAAAAAAGGATATAAGATGACGATTGGAGCCGATGCCAATACGACCGTGGCCATTTGGGTCGAGACCGGCATGGGCAGCACCTCGCCTGCGCTTAACTGGGAGTAAATATCGCTCTGTCCCACAAGAACTACCTGTCTGAGCAGGATCTGCAGCGGCCACAAAGAGGAATTGTTCAAATAAAGAATCGCCGAGAAATATTGATTCCAATTGCCTACGGCATAAAATAAAGTGAACGTGGCCAGCGATGGAATGGAGAGCGGCAGCACAATTTTAAAAAAGATACCCAAATCGTTACAGCCGTCAATCGTTGCAGATTCAATAATGCTTTCATGGATCGATTCAAAAAATTCCCGCATCACGAGCAAGTTAAAGGCTGAAACAGCCGTTGGGATGACGAGTGCCCAAAGCGAATTAATCAAGCCAGTTGCCTTGACGATCAAATAAGTAGGAATCATCCCGCCACTGAACAGCATGGAGAATAAGACCATGAAGAGCAGCATGCTTCTTCCGCTAAATCGTTTTCTGGAACAAACGTAGGCAAGTAAGGAAGTAACGGCCAGATTCACAAAGGTGCCTACCACTGTAATCCATACGGTATTTTTGAGAGAGGAAAAAAATACGCCCGTATTGAAGATGTACTGGTACGCTTTGAAATCAAAGCCCTTCGGCCATAAAATGAATTTACCTGATATGATCTCATTCAAGGAAGCAAAAGACATCGCTACGACGTTTACGATTGGCAGCAAACACATAAGCGTTAGCAGGATCAAAATAAGCAGGATGATTCCGTCCATTAACCTATTGGTCAGCTTGGAAGACCTCATTTCCGGGCTCTCCAAGCCTCATTCATTTCGGTAAGCACTTGTTTGCCGCCTCTTGTTTTCCATTCGTCAAACATTTGATCCAAATAATCAACAGGCTTTTCACCTACGATAATTTTCACTACGCCGTCTACCGTGCTTTTGTATAGTTCTGCTCCTTTATCGGCATAAGTTTGGGAGAACAGGCCAACTTCCTGTGACGTGTATGGCTTTCCTTGCATAGCAACGGCGAACGAGTTTTGTTTCAGTTTCGTCGTTTCTGGCGTATCAGCCGAGCTTAGAATCCATTCGCCTTCATTCGCATGATTCGTCAGTTGATATTTGTTCGGTCCCTCGGTTTTACCAAGATCCGTGACTGCCTTCTGGCCGTTATCCGTTTTATAGTGGATACCGTCAACCCCCCATTTGAAGAAGTTTGCGCCTTCGTCACCCATTTGATCATCCAAAATTTTCAGCACCTTTTTCAGCTTTCCTTCGTCTTTCAACAAATCTTTATTGAGCGCGAAGACACCGAAGAAACCACTGCTTTTTACATAACCGCCGTCAGATCCGTCCGCAGCCTTAAGTGGCGGAATGGCAATCATTTCGAATTTCGGATTAGCCGCTTTTGCCTTCGTCAACCGCTCTGGCGTAAAACCGGTGTAACCCCAATTCGCAACTACGCCGGCTTTGCCAAGCAAAAAGTCATCCTCTACCTGCTGATCTTTCTTAATGGCGAAGTCTTTCGCAATGATCCCCTCTTTATAGAGTTTAGCCAGGTAGCCGATGGCTGCTTTATTATTCGGTGCGAACTCGCCCGGAACGATGCCGCCCTTGCCATCTTCCACCCACCCTACGCTCGGTCCCGCCTTCATGCTCGCCATCAGAGAAACGAACGGATAAGCTCCGTTGATGCCTGCTCCACTATTGACCCCGGCCGCTAAACCATAAGTGTCATCTTTGCCATTCCCATCTGGATCTTTTTCCTTAAAGGCTTTCATCACTTCATAAAGCTCGTCGTACGTCGTCGGCACTTTCATCCCCAGCTTATCCAGCCAATCTTTGCGCATCACGAGTGTTGCGCCCGGAATCCCACGCAGGCGCGGAATACCGTAAATGTGACCTTTATTTTTGAGTGTATCCATAACTTCCTTCGGCAGCTTAGCGAGATTCGGATAATTTTTGCTATCTGCCAAATAAGCTTCAAGCGGCAAAAATTGATCGCTGCCAATCGCATTGAAATAAATAGCATCCAGATAAGGAAACAGTACGGTATCCGGGATATCTCCCGACGCCAACGTGACCCCCATCTTGTTGTTGTATTCGCCAGCGGCAACCGGTATATAATCGAATTCAATATTGTAACGATCTTCAATGGCTTTCTTCCCTGTGCTGGAGTCCGGAGGCGCAGCCCCGTAAAGGATATTCATAGCACGGATTTTATATTTTTTCTCTATCGCCTGTGCAGTTTGTGCAGGCTGTTTGCTTGAATCCGTACTTTGTGTCCTCACCTCTCCTTTACTGCATGCTGCCAGTAACGATGCGGCCAATAGGAATGTGGAGGTAACTGTCAACGCTTTCATAGATTTTTTCATTGTAGACCCAACCCTTCGCTTTTATTTGTTTGTTTAATAAACTCCTTTTTCACCAAACGTCCGTGCCAGTTTATTCGCTGCGACGATCAATATCATACCAACGATTCCTTTTAACAGACCAACTGCCGTTGTAAAACTAAAATTTCCGTTAACGACACCCATCCGGTATACATAAGTATCCAGCACTTCACCGACTTCAGAAACGGAAGCATTCAACATCAAATACACTTGTTCAAATCCAACATCCAGCACCGTGCCTAATCGCAATATAAATAAAATGATAATGGTAGAGCGGATACCCGGAAGTGTTACGTGAAAGATTTGTTTAAGCCTGCCCGCTCCATCCATTTTGGCCGCTTCATAAAGCTCAGGATCAATCCCTGTCAGAGCCGCCAAATAAATAATCGTTCCCCAGCCGGATTCCTTCCAAATGACCTGCAAAATGAGCATCGCCCGGAAATTATCTTTATTGGAGAGAATATTGATCGGCTGCATGCCCCAATCCTTCAGCAAATGGTTTACTTGCCCATCGCTTTGAAACAATAAATAGAAGATCCCCGCTACAACGACCCAGGATAAGAAATGAGGCAAATACAGCAGCGTTTGTACCACTTTTTTGAACAATACTGCCCTTATTTCATTTAATAAAATGGCAATCACAATGGGGATTGTAAAAGCAAACACAATCTGATAAAAGCTGATGATGACTGTGTTCATAAAATAATGGCCAATCTCGGGCGAATCGAAAATACGGCGGAAATTGTCCAGCCCTACCCACTGGCTTCCAAGAAACCCTTTGGACGGCACATACTTTTGAAAGGCAATGACGATCCCGAGCATAGGAACATATTTATAGATACAGAAATAAATCACACCTGGCAAAGCCATTAGCCATAAATACCGTTCTTTCATGAAGCGCTGCCACCATACGTTGGGTCGCCTTCCTTTAATTACTTCCATGATGTCTGTAATACTCCTTTCTTTGGTCATCGTTGATCACTTGCTTCCCACATCATAAACAGTAGGTCTCAGACTGGGCAATCAACCTATTTTGCGCAAAAATAGTGTATGCACAACGCGCATACTCCTGATGACTGAAGACGCATTACCTTTTTTTGCAGAAGAAATACGGCTCAGCAAAAAGTGTGTACCGTGTAAACGCCAAGAGGTGAACCTGAATGTGTTATACTATCTTCAAAAATGTACATACACGCAAATGATAAGGAGATTGGATATGGATTATCAATCATGGCGTCGACTGAAACAATTACTGAATACTAAAACGCCCGGCTGGAAAATGAAAAATCGGCTATTGATCTCCCTTATCCTCTTATCCAGCATCCCTGTGGCTATTATGGCCCTATCTTCCTCCTTCATCAGCAATCGGATTATTAGTGACCAAACGAATCAAATGCATCAAGTCTTCTTGAATCAAGTGGAAAAGGAAATGAATAACCAGTTTAAAAAGTTCGATGAACTGATGCTGCAATATACGTATGATAATTCGGCACTTAATCGTTTCACTAATGATGATTTAACGTATAAAAACTTTCAACTGGTCAATGATCTGTTCACTGTCTTAACAAACTTGCGCAGCGGGATGGAGAATGTCGTTGAAATCGATTTTTACAGCACATCTTTCGATAAAATTGCCACCTCCAGCGGCTTTCTGCTGCAGCCAGACGAGTTCTTCGATCCATTGGCTTTGCAAAAATCGAAAACGCTTACTAGATACGGTACTTGGATCGATACGCGAGTGCAATTGAACACCCGATTGGATCGGCCTGTCATTACTTATATCAGACCTACCTACAACCCCGGCTCTAATGCGGTAAAAAGCTTTTTTATCGTTTATTTGGATGCCGCTACTTTGAGCAGCAAACTGAAAGCCAACGTTAGCGATCCCGCGACCTATCTTGTGCTTAATGCGAGCGGGTACGCCGTGCTTCACTCTGATGTGGCTAAAGTAGGAAGCTTGCTGAATACACCCAACTTTATCGCTGAGCTCTCCAAAGGCAAAAATTTACCGAATTACCGATTTTCCATGCCTATGGACGGCAAGCCGTCGCTGATCAATACCGTATATTCCCCTAACCGTGATTGGTATTATGTCTCTATTTTACCTACAGATTTGGTTGCGAAGCAGACCAATCAATTACGAAACATTCTACTTGGGGTCAGTCTGGCTTTCATTCTGCTAACAGTCATCATTGCCATACGTACATCCAGCAGCATCTACCAGCCTGTACAAAGGTTGACCCAGCGGGTTTTTAAACACAAGGAGTCGGGCAAAACGAAGGATGAAATGCACTTCATTGCGGAATATATTCAAAATGTGGAAGAACACAATGATATTCTAAAAAAGAATCTCAAGGAATATCAAGCAACCGCGGAACATTATAGTCTAATGAGCCTGCTTATCGGGAATTCCAATGATTTGACCTTGCAGCAGGGGACCTTTCACAATAAGCAAATTTGTTTGTTCCTCATTGAAACAGATCCGCTGTATATGAAATCGCAGTATTCGAGAGGCGACCAATTCCTGTTCTATTATGCGATCGAAAACATCGTAGATGAGATTTTGAGCAAACAAGGAAAAACAAGGATCATGATGATTCAGCCCGGATTATTTGCCATTCTCCATCAACCGGAACACATCAGTTCTCACGTGTCGCGCATCTGTGCCAATGAACTGCTGCATGCCGTTCGCACCTACTTGAAGCTGAACTTCGTCATTTCTGTCAGCTACTCGGAGTCCGGCCTGCACGGTATACATGATGCCTTCTTGCAGGCAAAACGTGCTCTTCGTTACAGCTTTTCCCTCGGTGCTAATCAAGTGATCATCAGCGACGAATTGGACCCTGCCGTATCAGATCAGGCCGATGCGTTGGTTGATATAGAAAATCTTATTATGCATTCGCTTCATGCTTCAAACTATACAGAAGCATTGGAGCACTTTTCGCAGCTGATCCAGTTGTTGAAAGATGATATTACATTAACGTCCGATGTTCTGAAGTCATATTGCTCACAGCTTCTTGGCGTCATGCTGCATTCGGTCGGAAAGCATCATCACGAGCATGCTGAATCCGTTAACATGAAACAATTGACAATGGAATTGGAGCGCCAGCGCAATTTGCAAGACATCGAAGCTTTTTTCCATAAGCAGTTTTTTGATAAATTAAACGCTCCGCAGCCTGAAAAAACGTCGCTGGAGAAGCAGCAGGTCGACGAAGTCGTCGCTTACATACAAGCTCATTATGACGAAGATATCTCGCTGCAGCTGTGCGCAGAGCTCATCGGACTCAGCAGCTCTCAGCTTAGCCGCTCTTTCAAGAAAATAATGGGTATTAATTTCGTTGACTATGTCATTCAGCACCGCGTCGGAATTGCCAAAGAGCTGCTTAGCGATCCGAAAAACTCCATTCAAGCCGTTACTGAGAAACTGCGCTATACGTCGGTTAACAGCTTTATACGCATTTTCAAAAAAATCACGGGGACTACGCCAGGTACTTATCGGAAAGATGCACAGGACGTGCGGCTATAAACGACGTGCATATATGGTCTTTCTTGCTATTGGAATTTTCGGCGCAGAAGCGTTACTATAAGAAGGACCAACTTCAAGGAGGACTTTATGAGCCATCACTTTTTTGCCTATTTATATCGATTGAAATATATCGACCGTTGGAGTCTCATGTGGAACATGCGCCGAGATACCGTAGCTGAGCATTCCTACTATGTCTCCGCGATCGCTCATATGCTTTGTACCATTGCTAATGAAGTATATGGCCGCAACGTGCCAACTGACCGTGTCGTGTCTATTGCTTTGTTCCACGATGCATCCGAAGTGTTAACTGGTGATATTCCCCAGCCTGTTAAACATAAAAACGAGCAAATTTTGCGCAATTTCCGCGAGATCGAAGACGTAGCCGTTGAACGTTTGATCCAAACGATCCCTCCGGAGATCAGCGATTTGTATCGCGGCCTGATCCAAGATCCGGACCCCGAGCTTTACCGTTGGGTGAAAGCAGCAGATCTGATTGAAGCTTACATTAAATGCTTGACCGAGTTATCCACAGGCAACCGCGAGTTCGTCGTGGCTAAACAGCAAATTTTTGAAAGTCTACAAAAAATGAATATGCCGGAAGTTGACTACTTCCTTACACATATGAGCGCTTCCTTCGAGAAAACATTGGACGAAATCACGCTCGATTAGTCGGCAAATTTGGCCCAATAGAAAACACAATTTCCTCAAAAATAGAAACAGCGGCAGTCATGGACGAATTATAGTCCTAGACTGCCGCTGTTTTATTGCTTTCCTTCTTCGTTAGAGTTTAATGATATTTATCAGGTACTAGTATACTATCTTCTTCTATTGATCCGTCCGTAATAATTGCGCTCTTGTATCGAATAGTCCAAACCGCTGATTTCTCATCATAAATCACTTCTTTAATGACAAGGATGTCTATACTTGAAATCTTCTTATTGATGAGGGCTTTACGTATGACTTCGTCTTGAGACAGGGCTGCTGCTTCTGGTTTGTGTATGTTGGAAATGGTAACTTTAGATGCTTTTCCTTGAGCAGGGTATGACGTAGCTATGGCACCTATAAACCATACATGAACGTATTGTCCAACCTCTATATCTGAAGGCATATTTGAAACCCATACTGCATCGTAAAACTCTTTTCTCGTTTGATTTATTTCTTTACTTATGGGACTAACCACTAAGGCTCTTTGATTTTCAAGCTTGGTAATATAACCTACAAATTCTGTAGAACTGGATTTATTAGTTTCCGCCAATGGAGATTGCTTAGGTTCTACTTTGTTGGTACAAGCGTTCAGAAGAAGTAATGCAATGAAAAAGAGAAAGAAACAATTATTTTTCAATGGATAACCTCCTCTGCGTCTTACATAATTGATGTTGCAATTCAGCTCTATTTCTTCGTTTGTTTAGAACTTTTTTATAAAATTCTTTTGATCCTTTGTAAACATATAGCCTCGTTTTTCGTAGAACCTGTGAGCGTTTATTCTGCTTGGGTGAGATAGTAATTTAATCCCAGAAAAACCATTATTCTCTCCCCAATGTTCAAGATTCTCAATCAACATACTACCTACACCCTGATTTCTATACTTTTCTTTTACAACAAACCCTAAAACGTTTACTAAAGAGTCAGAAAAAAGCAACTCATATGGACTACCATGAATATATCCTATTACCTCGTTGTTTTGTTCACAAACCAAAATGATATCCTTTGTTTTGTTTGTAATGACTTCAATCTTTTCTTTTACTTTTTCTTCAGAAAATAATTGTAAATTGGGGTTAAAGATTTGGTTTAACAAATAAATATCATGATAATCTGCTACCTTAATTTCCCTAATGGTTTTTTCTATCATTTTGATTTCCTCAATTCCCTATAGCTTCACGAAAGTCTGAAACGCAGCCCTTTTGAAAATACGTCATTATTTTTTCAATATACCTAAATATTCTATCCAAGGCCCAACATCCGTCCTGTACCTCTCAGCCATTACCCGTACCATTTGAGCAAAGTGCGTTAAATCATGAACAACCCAGGTAGAAAGCAGTTCTCTTAATTTCACTACACCGAAGCTAGGGTGTAAACCCGTCAATTCCAGATTCATTTCAGATTCAATAAGAACCCTAAGTTTGGTTATATTTTGTTACCAGATAAAAAAACTCCAAAAGATATTGAACTATTCGCCAACTAATCGATATTTCCCTTTAAAGCTAATGAACTAAAAATACTCCGATAGCTCAGCCTTCCTCTTTCACTCAAATTAAGCAATAAAACAAAAGTTTTGAGCAATACAGTGAAACAAAAGGGAGCGTATTTATTATAAAGTAGTAATGTAAACGTTTGCAAAATAGCTTTGTGCCCATTGTGAACGTTTTCAAAACATACGATGAGAGGATGAGAATTATGAAATTTGCTGCTCTAGGAAAGGCTAAAAAAATTGGTTTAGCACTTGGTTTGACCGTTTTGTTGAATGTCCCTGTGATGTCGCTAGTAAGTGCTGCACCAAGTATTGATTACCATGTATGGTCATTGCAGCAGCCGGACGGCTCGACGATTAGTTCGTCGCAATTGGTTTCGGGATATACGAGCAAATATTTTTACACAGCTTCCGACGGAGGTCAGGCGTTCATGGACCCTAAGACCGGAACTACGACATCGGGCTCGTCTCATCCTCGTTCAGAGATGAGAGAACAAACGACCAGCGGAAGCAATGCAGCTTGGAGTTGGACCGGAACTAACACAATGGCGAATACAGCTGCTGTGACATTACAGGGTGGCGGTTCTAGTGGTTCAACTACGATTGGACAAATTTTCAATAGTACCGATTCCATACCTTTGGTCGAGTTGGAGTACGAAGCAAGCCCCAACTCAAACGGGGGTAATTTCAAATTATTATATGAAGAAGCAAAAGGAGCCGGTACCTACACTGACTTAAGCACCAAAGCTGCTCTGGGTTCAAAATTCACTTATGAGATGTCACTAACAGGTGGCGTAGCGACCGTTAAAATTAATGGTTCACAGGTATTTTCCAAAAAACCAAGCTTCTCGGGAAAACAATTTTACTTCAAGACCGGCAATTACGATCAAACTGCAACATCAGGTTCGGTGAGCACTACGCCATATACCATTGTTGAGCTTTATTCCGTCAACGTAGTACACAATTAAGCTATATAAAGAGCACATTACAACCAGACCACCGTGTGAAGACGCGGCCACTGAAAACGTAGTATCGACATTTTTTTAAGATGAAAAAAGACCGCTTTTAGCCTGTAGAGTGGCTATTAACGGTCTTTTCATTGTTTTTCTATCAGATCATACTTAACAATCATTGCTTCACAGAAAAAATAATTTTTTCAGAGGCCTCTGGGTTAATGAATACTGCTTTTTAGTTCAGCGCTGCTCTTAAACTGTAAAAGCGCAGTTATTTTCGATTGTAATCGTTTTTTAATAGTGAAATCTTGCAAATCTACAGGCATTCCGTTTATTTCTTGTCCTAATTTGAGATAGGGTGAATGAAAACATGTATTTTCGTATGAATGATAAGCGGCTGGATACATGGAGTTATTTAAAGATGTACAATTGCATGTTTTCTTCAACTACACTCCCTGCATCGCACTTCACCCAAGCTCATACCGCACAACGTGTTTGCCTTCCGCGACGGTCGGTGGAGAAAACCAGCCCTTTGCGCAGAGTCATTGCAGTGTTCGGACAACGGTACGATGATTAATGTATAAGTGAGTTTTTATACCTATGGGGCGCAGCGGACGAGCGAGTGTGCAGCAAGGCGAATGTTTTCTGGCTCCGTCATACTTTTCAAGTTGATACTCATAAATGGCTCAGCCGTTTTAAATATCACCACGCAGTAAAAGAAGTGTTAGGCTCTAGGGCCTCGCAATTGAAACGGGACCGTAACATTTTGTATGGATGGGCTATTTTTTATTGTAAACGGCCGATATACATTAGTTCTTTAATATCTTTCTGATCAACAACACCTTCTAAAATTCGCTGAACATCTTGTAGGGTCTCTTGAAGAGAAACTGTGACGCCGACTGTCCCTGTAAAAGCTTCTGCTACATATAGTGGCTGCGTGAGGTAAGCCTCGAGGCGCTCTCCACGCATAAAGGTTTGAGTTTCGGAAACAGGAAGTCCTTCTTTACCTTGCACTTGAACCAAAAATCGCAATTCCTTATAACGACGCAGTAATTTCTTGGCCTTTTGTCCAATCGATTGATGAAGGGGATCTGCATTAGTACCCTCGATAATTTCGGAGGTGGAGAGCAATGGATTCACAGAAGGGTAAATGTGTCTAACTGCCAAATCCGCGTCGAATTGCCATAGCGTTTCAAGCGGTCCGAAAGGTAAGTCTTCGTCGATAGCTTCACCTTTCAAGTCTACGAGAAAAGTGGTTAAGGAAACAACATCAGCTTGATGCAGACGGTCCTGTAGCGTATAAATTTCATTACTTAAGACATGGGATCGATCCGCAGCGAGAATTACATCACGAGTAGAGCCGATCCTACTGATATGTGCATAGGCTTCTTCCACACTGTTGCAGACCACTTCCACATCTCCTGTCACGTCTTCAATTTCTGGATGATCCCCTTCTGGCTTAAGAAGCACGGTAGCGTAGCCCTTTTTTCTCAATCTATAAAACAGTTCAGCGAGTATCACTAATTGGCCCATCATCGGGCGAGCTACTAAACCAGTGGTTCCGCCTTTGACTAACGGTGCAAACAAATCCAACATCTTAATTCCGGTTTCAATCATTTCGAATCTCTCCCCAAATAGAATAAGTTCATCCAGGCTGCATCTAGCCAAAGAAGCTAAAGCTACAAGTGTTCGAACTTCTGCACGGCTTACAGGAATTTTTCCAGTGCATAGGTTCGAAACCGTCGCGGAACGTAAACCAACTGATCGAGCAGCACTCGTCAAATTGGGAACACGTTGGCGAAGAAGTGGAACATTAAGTCGCATGTCTTCCAATATTTTCAACCCCCTTACGCTTAAGAGTAATATTATTTACTTCGAAATGCAATATTTTTTACTTCCTAAATAATATTTATTACTCCATAGCGTAATTTATTTATTTTCACATAATTATTCGCTCTACTGCTCAATTTTTGGATAAACCAAAAAAGAGCCGCGCCAAAGCAGCTCCTTATCTCTTCTCGTTAGTTGAACGAGATTACTCAATTCTTATGTTTGTAGTTGAGATATTAGGGGTATGATTCTTTCTATCCAATTACCGTTCTCGTCAGCTAACAACGTGTTCCACCCTAGCTCTTTTGCTTCTTTAAAATTTTTTTCTTGGTCATCAACAAACAAGACATTACATTCATTACTTAATTGCATTTTAACAAGAGTGAATATTTCAGACTCTGGTTTACAATAACCCACCTGACTGGATATAGTTATACTTCTTACATAACTTTCGATTGGCTTTATAATTGGTTGAATCCATTCAATACGATGATTACTTACTATGTGGATATTAGCATATTCGCTCCATGTCGCTACTTCTCTGATAGCTGGCAATGGTTTAATATTTGAAATAAGAATGGCCTTTGCTTTATCTCTTTTAATTGCTGGAAACTGCTTACAAAGTTGAGCCCAAAACTCTCCCTCGGAGACTTTACCGGTCCATAGCTCCTCACGTATTTCCTTTTTAAACTGAACAAGCATCTCATAAGATGTTTTTGACTCTTCGGATAATTCCTGCCAAAAGAATGGAGAAAAATTTGTAGCTAGCACACCTGCAAAATCAAGAATTAATTCTTTTTTAATTGCCATATCCGCACCCCCTCTATTAACATCACGAAAACAATATTCGATTGGTACATTGAAAACGCCTCTAACGCTTTCTGCCATAGTTGGCAATTGGACAATATTTTCGGCCTACTTCACAATCATGAAACTTAGATACCTAATGTTTTTTCCCTTTCCGATTTTTTCGTTAAACAAACTTTTATTGAATTTGCACATTGAAATATCTAATTTTCGCCCTATTCTTAGGTGGTTTAAGTTACTTTTTAGATAAATTCCAATATTCCTAGGCATCGCAATTATGATATTTAGTGCAATGCTCATACTTGTTAAATAATCGTATCATCTGAAAGAAGACACTGTTTCTAAAAATGTAAAACACCGAATCTCTCGATCCGATGTTTTGTCAGCTATACTCGCTGAAACGTTAATATCCAAATTAATGCCGCCGGGCCATTTGCATTTCATAAATACGGTCTCGGGTATCAGCAGGTCGATACTTTTTTAAAGCGCCTTGGTCATATGTAAAAAAAGTATAGTAAGCATCATTGCCGATTTCAATGAAATATTTCCCTTCCTCCATAAAGAGAGATGAGTAGGAAGGCGTATTATTATCAGCATTTGGGAACAAGCTCGAATCCATTTGTATGACGGTGAATTCAAAGCGGTCAGACTCTGGAACCCAGCGATGGATTTCAACAGCAGGAGGCACCCAATCCGTCTGATTGCCAACCCACTCAGGGACACCATCGTCGTCAATATCGATAGAAATGGCTCGGTGCCCTTGAAAATCTACAACCTTCCAAGAATCTGTATGTTTGTAGTAAACAAGCAGCCCGTTCTGCGATCCAACGGAACCGAATGGCACTTCTATAGAGGCTCCGGACACTTCACCGGTTACGAATTTCAATGGGTAAATCCACGAAGCATCCTGCCCCCCGTCGACGCCGGATAAGTAGCCTAACCTCCATTCCGACTTCTCCCCTTTAAGATATGCCATCATACTCGATGGTGAGTCAGGGTTTGAATATACACGAATTTCCGCCTGGGATTGCGGAAAGGTGAAGCTCCGAACAAAATTTGCCGCTGCAGGAGGAGAACCGTATTCTAGTGGTTGCCCTAAACTTTCGACATATGGAATCATTACCTGCTCCGGAAATAAATCCGGCCGATAGACAGCCTGAGCTTGTTGCGGGTCAAAGTGCCCAGTAGTTGATGTAGTGCTAATATGTTTTTGCTCGTTACTGCACGCAATGATAGTCAGTAAAAACAGTATTAAGATTACGATGCGCTGAACTATACTTTTCATCTTACCCCCATTGAAGCTCCATGTTGAGTACTCTATATATTACAATTGACGCAAAGGGGTACGAAATGGTTCAGCTATCCTGCCCAATCGTACTATAAATCCTGCCAGTTAACTGAACAGAATGCCTAACAACAATTTGCCTGCAACCTTATTATGGGGATTATGATGCTACCTTGTCCCGTTAGCTTCGTACGTATTGAATTAATTCTCCTAAATCATCAATGATTACGTCGGCATCGACATGAAGAGATATTGCATTATTTCGTTTCCAAACTGCTGTAATACCTACAGCTCGACTCGCTCTTATATCGTTTTCTGGATGATCTCCTACAAATAGAGCTTCTTCTGCTTCCACTCCGAGTTTAGATAATGCCAGAATAAAAATTGCCGGATCGGGCTTCCGTAATCCCATCCATTCTGATATAAGTACCTCATTGAATAAATGACTGATACCCAGTGCTTTAAAATTATCAAATTGGAATTGTCCATAACCGTTAGAAACAAGTGCTAACTTTGTTCCATTGTTCTTTAGCTGAGTAAGCATACTTACCAAATTAGGAAAACCGACACATTGCCTTTTAAAGCCATTCAAATAATCATTTAGCAGGTCTGTCCATCCGATTCCCCGGATTGCGAACTCATCAATAAGTTGCTGGTAAACCTTATCCTTCCAAACATACCCATGATTATCGAGTTCTATAAAACGCTGCACAAAAATATCTTTATCAACTAGTTGAAATTGGGAATACCGATCGTACTGGTCACGAACAAATAGGGCAAGAGAAGTATCACGATCTAATAACGTACCATCTAAATCAAAAAGCACCGCTCGAATACTCAAGTTCTCGACCCCTTTTAGAACTTTTATTAAAGTATTAGCTGGAAATCATTTGAAATCCTTGTTTAAATTATTGAACTATACTCCCGTTTGTGAGCGAATAGGCTGCCTTTTGTGCTGGCAGCCTCCCATTGGTGCTTATCCGTTAGTTGAACAAAATTCATTTAGATGGTTAACTTCATAGTCAAGGAAGTTCCCGACATACCGCAAACCTCAAATCCAAGTTTTTCATATAACCGAACTGCCAAATGATTATTTGGGTCAACGCTCAAAGAAAGTGATGAAAAACCATCGTATCTAGCTTGTTGTATGATCTCTTTCATTAGTATCGCCCCTATTCCTTGTTGTCTAAAGTCAGGTAGTACAGCAACACCTAATTCTGGAGTTTCGCTATCGACAAACCCGTATCCTTTATCCATCTCGTCTAATAATCTATACCATACTGCCCCTACTAATTTATTGTCACTCAATGCCACCAATGCCCTGTCTCCACTTTTTCCCCATCCCTTATTGTATTTTTTGATATTAGGTGCATTCAGAAGTTCATGTTTGGGCGGCTTTCCCTCTAAAATATTAATCGACTCATAGTGCATATGCATAAAAAAATCATAATCCTGTTGCTCCAATGATCTTACAATTACCATAGAATCACCCCTTTTATCTAAAACTAATTTCAACCAAGCTAGTGGTCAATAGAAAGAATTATTTTATTTAACATTTCTGCTCTTTAGTGAATCGCTGTCATGAGAAGTTCAAAATGATCTTATCGTTAAAGGGATAAGATTAATTTTTTATAAGCTGATGTCTCTTTGTAAAAAAAGTCTGTCTAGAGTGAAACCAATTCCGGCGGCCGCGGCTATGCTAAGCTGCAAGAAGAAACCAAATAGGGGGCGAGAACAACTGTTAAACCTCCGTCACCCAACATTCGCCTTCAATTACAGCGAAACATGAAAAAGATTGCCATACACCTAGCCAGAATGGCAGGATAGTAGGCAATCTTTTCTTGTTTACAAATATTCGATATTTTTTTCGATAAATCACTATCTTTATCTTAACCCAGGATGAAGTATCTCAATAATTTATACTAACTTTGATAGTTAGTAGCTGCGTTTTTATTCCCCACTTCAACAGTAACATCTTTCGTTTGACCATCACGAGAGATTGTTATTTTCAGTTTATCTCCAACGGCCGCGGCTTGCACAGCTTTTGTAATGTCATCAGTGCTTGAAATTGCTGTTCCGTTCATACCCAAAATAACGTCGTACTGACGAATGCCCGCCTCAAAAGCTGGCGTTCCTTGCTGCACTTCAGCAACAACGGCACCTTTTGTGCTGTTGATTTTTAAGTCTGCTAGCATATCATCCGAAATATTTTCTAGAGCTACACCGATGTATGGCGCTGGCTCTTTTGGAATCGTTTCGTTATTTTTCAGTTTATCTACAACAGAACTAATCGTACTTGCCGGAATTGCAAATCCCATTCCTTGCGCTTCAGAGTTTACAGCTGTATTGATACCGATAA
Organism: Paenibacillus sp. N3.4; assembly: GCF_008017805.1. Classification (GTDB taxonomy): domain Bacteria; phylum Bacillota; class Bacilli; order Paenibacillales; family NBRC-103111; genus Paenibacillus_E. The sequence goes on from NZ_VRTT01000015.1 coordinate 69,592, forward strand.
CTTCACCATTCAAATTCAAAAGCGGACCGCCGGAGTTACCTGGATTGATCGCTGTATCCGTTTGTAGTAAATGTTTGTAATTTCGAGTACCCTGCACATCATCGATGCTGATCGTGCGCTCTTTGGCGCTTAAAACGCCCGCAGTTACGGAGTAATCGAAGTCATAAGGGTTACCGATTGCAACAAGCCAATCCCCTACTTGCGTATTGTCGGAGTTACCAATATTTAAAGCAGGAAAAGCTTTATCCCCTTGAATTTTGAGTACAGCCAAGTCTAGATCGTAGCTGCTTCCAAGAAGATTTGCCTTAAAAGGTGTGTCATAACCTTGCACGTAGACATCAATTTCGCTTGCGCCATCAATAACATGTTCGTTTGTTAAAATATAACCATTCGAGTCAAAAACGAAGCCTGATCCAATCCCATTTTCAATCGTATCTCCGCTTCCAGTTCCTTGTTGAAGTGTGTTTCTTCTATTCTGTCCATTATTCGTCTGTTTTACTTTGGTCTCGATTTTGACAATGGCTGGACTCGCTGCTTTTGCAATTGATGAGATACTGTTTGTCCCCGAAGGGGTTAACGAAGCAGTCTGAACAACAGCTGTTGCCGAGCTTGCAGCCGCGACGCCTGATTGAATCGGTCGGGCATCATACCCAAACAGATTCATTTTATCCGACATGAACATCAATCCACCGACAACGACCGCGCCAGCCATAAAAGCTGCAAACATAGATTTCAATTTGGTGCTCTCCGTCTTCTTTTCAACCTTTATATCATTTAAGTTAATCATATTTTTCATATCTTCATTCATACGATTACCACCTTTCGCGTGCCATTTATTTGCTTGCTGTTGATAGTTAGAAGTATAGGCCGCTAACCTGAAGTGTTACTTAAGTTTGGCTGATAGGCATATGAAAGTTAACTGAAAGTATGCTGAATGTGTCGATTGACGCAAAAACCTCTTGTTTAACGAGAATTGTTAAACAAGAGGTTTTTGTGTTGTATTCTTAATGAATGGCTACGGATTAGTAAAAGTCATATATTTACGTTGTTTAGCTTAATGAGTCTGATCGATTACGCGGCGCGGGGAAAAGGCAACCGATTTGAATCGGCTGCCTTTTCATTTTTTGTTTAGCTATATTTCCGTTAGCGTAATCATCCCTTAATCGTCAGTAGCTCTTCATGCCGAGACGATGGGTTTCTCCTTTTTTTATGGGCTTCGGCCCGTTGAGCACGCGAAGCGTGGGAAACAAAAACCACCTACCCATGCTACCGGTGGCGGAGGTAGCTCGTGAGTTATCCTCTTGTAATCATGGAAATCCCCCACCAAATTTAAGTCATTATTTTACTTAGAATATCAAAACGAGTCATCAGACGGTGCGGCAGAGCCGCTTGGTTATTGGATGGAAACAGGTGGTAACTACATTCGCAATAGATGACATCGAGCTTCTGACCCTTCAGTTAAGTGACTAACGAGCAAGATAGTTCCACAATCTCGTGCTTTATCTCAACGTTAAAATATGTATCAACCGAAAGCAAATCCTTTAGCTCTGCAATGAGCTTCTCATCCAGACCTAGAAGTTGAAACCGCTCGACCACATTCGTAGCAAAATGCTTTTCGAGTTGCTCCTTTAAATATGCGTCATCTCTCATCTTGCTTTCGATGTCCCTATGGACTTTTTGGCCCTCAACATCCCCATATAAAAATTCGACGATACTCTCTTGCTCCGGATACATCTCTTCGGCAACCTTCATTAGAAGTTCAAACTCCATTTCGTATGAAAAATGCAGCGATGAGGCACATATGCCTCCATGGAAAAGAGAATAGCCCCAACAGTGGTCTTCAAGATTGTAGAAGTACAGGACTGGACATTGCTCCGACATAGCTTTCTTTACTCTCATTGTCTTCCCACCTTCGAATAGGCTCAGATAACGTCTTATTCACAGAATTCTCGGTTTCTCTATATGGAGATATTCGTGCAGTGCGTTAAACCATCCTGCCCTTTCGTATTGAAGGCTACCGTTCATCCGCGGCAGCCTCGTGGTGTAGTGTATTCAGCTATAGCTTTCCATCCCTCGGTCAAATTTTTGTCGAAATGATACCTTCGGGAATTTCTTCATCCATTCCTAAATAATAGTGCCTTAGCGGTTTTAGATTTTCGTCCAGTTCATACACAAGTGGTTTGCCTGTTGGTATATCTAAATCGACAACTCCATTTGGCGGAATGTCATCCAAGTACTTAATTAGTGCTCTTAAACTGTTTCCATGAGCCGAGATAATGACTTTTTCCTTATTTTGTATAGCTGGCACGATTTTTTGGTTCCAGTATTCTACAACACGTTTTTCTGTATCCAAGAGATTTTCAGTAAGTGGAACAACGATGTTCTTGTATTTTGGGCTAGAAGCCTCGTATCGATCGTCATTTTTATCCAATTCCGGGGGTCTTACCTCAACGGATCTTCTCCATATGCGTACTTGCTCTTTACCGTACTTTTCTGCGGTTTCATTTTTGTTTAATCCTTGCAGGGCGCCATAGTGTCTCTCATTTAACATCCATGATTTGTGTACGGGAATCCACATCAAATCCAATTCATGGAGAGCAATATATAACGTACGTATTGCTCTTTTAAGTAAAGAAGTGAAAGCTACGTCAAACATATATCCGTTTTTCTTTAGGATGACTCCAGCTTGTCTGGCTTCTTCAATTCCTTGTTCAGTTAAGTCAACATCGGTCCAACCCGTAAACCTGTTCTCGAGATTCCATTGACTTTGCCCATGACGGATTAAAACGATTTTCATAATCGTATTTACACCTCTCCAGTTGGCCTCTTATACCACAGTAATTACTTTATCATATAATTCCCATATCTCCTTTAATTGTTTCCAAAATTAAGTAGCATTTATAAACATTTCTATGAAATTCGCCACAGCCAATCTTATCGATCAGCATCGCTGTCAACGACTGTTGTTCATTCAAAAGGTTACCATAAGAGATGTTGTTAACGCCCTAAATGCCTTCAGACCAAATAGCCTGACAATAACAAGGTAAAATTAATCAATTCACAAAATTATCGACTAATAAGAGAGCTTCGAACAGGTCGGTGGCCAACAGGAATCAGCCGATCTCGTCCGGTCGTGTGAACATTTCTTTAAGTACTGCCTTTTTCTTTCTTTTTTAGGTCACACAGAACACTAGCATATAGAACAACTCTTAGTGAATAACCAGTCCAATGAAAAGGGAATCTTATACAAGAATAGACTTAAAAGGATAGGGAGGGAACAAGAGATGGGAACCATGACAGCGGTGAGCAGCTCTAACCCGCAAACTGGAACAGCTCAAAAAACACTTGGCCAGTATTTGTTCGATTGCCTGAAGCTGGAGGGCATTACTGAAATTTTTGGCGTTGCCGGAGACTATAATTTTACACTATTAGATACGCTGGAGCGGTATAACGGCGTCCGGTTTATTAGTGGACGGAACGAATTGAACTCAGGTTATGCGGCGGATGGCTATGCAAGAATCAAAGGTCTGTCCGCTCTCATTACGACTTTCGGGGTCGGGGAGCTCAGTGCCTGCAATGCGATAGCGGGAGCTAACAGCGAGCATGTGCCGCTGATTCACATCGTGGGTGCGCCTCCCGAGAAGGATCAACAGGAACACAAGCTGATGCACCACACGCTCATGAATGGAAATTTCGACGTTTTCCACAAAGTGTATGAGCTGATTACGGCTTATACCGCGGTGCTGACGCCGGAAAACGCCGAGATTGAAATTCCTGCCGCCATTCGCATGGCGAAGGAAAAGAAAAAGCCGGTATACCTGGTTGTGGCTAATGATTTAGTAACCAAGCCGATCATAGCCCGGAGAGAGCCGATACCGCCGCATCCAACGTCCAATCTGAAAACTCTTCAGGCAGCAACGGAACATGTCCGCCAGCTGCTGGAGCATGCCCAACGGCCGGTCATTTTGGTTGATGTCAAAACAATGCGGTTCGGCCTAGAGACAGCGGTTCGGCAGTTGGCCGACGCCATGAACGTACCTGTTGCGACAATGATGTTCGGAAAGGGGGCATTCGACGAAACTCATCCGAATTATATGGGGATGTACGGAGGCTCTTTCGGAAGTTCTGAAGTCCAAACCATGGTAGAACATGCAGACTGTGTCATTGCGGTAGGCATGGTATGGGCGGACAATAACACTGCGAATTTCACCGCGAAGCTGAACCCACTGGTGACAGTCGATATTCAACCGGACATGGTCAAGGTCGCAGAAGCGGAATATCCGAATGTGTTCGCAGCCGACATACTGCTTGCGGTGCAGAAGGTTAGGTACAGAGGCCAAGGTTTGGCGGGAAAAACGAAATTCCCGTACGACCAAATAACCGGCGGTATCGATGAGCCACTAACTGCGGCAATTTATTATCCTCGTTTTCAGCAGATGCTGAAAGAGGGGGATATTGTGATCGCCGAGACTGGTACGTTTTACAACGGGATGGCACAGGTGAGACTGCGCGCAATGTAACGTATATTGCTCAGGGAGGCTGGGAGTCCATCGGTTATGCCACACCCTCGGCATATGGTGCCAGTATCGCTGCGCCGGACCGACGGGTGTTGTTATTTACAGGTGACGGCTCCTTGCAGTTGACAGCCCAAGAGATCAGCTCCATGTTCTACTATGAATGCAAGCCCATTATCTTCGTCTTGAACAACGATGGTTATACGATCGAGAAATATTTAAATGTCAAAACAGAGGATCAGCAATACAACAAAATTCCGCGCTGGTCATACACCAAGCTGGCCGAAGCTTTTGGAGGCGATGCGTTTGCCGTAACTGTCCGGACCTATGGAGAACTTGACCAGGCAATAACCCAAGCTGATAAGGAACGTGCCGGAAGACTCTGTATCATTGAAATGATCGTCGCGGATCCTATGGACGCACCCGAAAATATGCGTCGGATGCGCAACTATTTGGAGATGCAGGAGAAGCAGCGAAGCCAGAATTAGAATCAGCGGGACTGATAAGCATTCTCAAAATAAGGCCCGATAAGCTCATGAACCAAGCTTATCGGGCCTCACCTATTCCAACCCGCTCCAGTATCTTTAATCGCCATTACGCTCTTCTCGCCACACTCTGCGATGTGATGACAGCCCTCGCAAACAAGAATTTTAAACCCATTGTTGGGATCCCCACAGCTGCGAAATTTTCGCACCTCTTTTATGACATTTTGTCGAATAGATGCTTTATGCTTTTTTACAAAGGCATCCCAGCGCCGATGTTCATCGAAAAAAAAAACAAAAACATATAAATTAACTGTTAATAAAGGCCGCCGGGCAGCTCACGCCCGGTGACCATTCTCTGCCTATTGTCAACGAATCGGCTTGCGCTTGAATAATAAATACAGGAAGAACGGGCCCCGATCCCCGCCGTGAATACCCCTGCCGGTATATCAAGCGGCATAAACAGCATACGTCCGGCCAAATCAGCCAACAGAAGCATAATCGCGCCAGTCAAAGCAGCAACGGGAATTATGAGCGAATATGAGTTGCCTACGAGCCTGCGAGCGATATGGGGAGCCATGAGGCCGAGGAACGAAATCATCCCTGCTACCCCGACGGCCGCACCGGCAAGTGCTACGCTGTAGAGCAGCACCATGACTCGGGTAACCTGAAGTCTGCTGCCAAGCCCCATAGCCGTCGCTTCGCCTAATGTCTGAATCGTCAGCTCCTTCGCATACAGGAAGGAGAGCGGGATAAAGACGGCAATCCAGGGAAAGATGATCTGCACGTACTTCCAGCTTGTCCCGTAGATGCTGCCTGTCATCCAGTTCAACACCTGAGCCGCCAAGTAAGCCGGCCCGCTAATGAGCAGGAACATGGTGAGCGCCCCCATCGCGGTTGAGAGGCCAATGCCGATGAGCACCAGCCTGTAGGTCGAAACCCCTCGCTTCCAGGCAAGTGTATAATTGATCAGCACCGCGAGAAGCGCTCCCACCATCGCAACAACCGGAACCCAATGAATGCTGTAGCCGGTGAACAGTGTCATGAAAGCAACAGCAGCTGCCGACGCGCCTCCGGTGACGCCCAGAATGTCCGGTGAAGCGAGCGGGTTCCGAATCACCCCCTGCAGAAGGGCCCCCGATACCGCCAGCGCCGCCCCAACCAGAATCGCGGCAAGGATTCTCGGAAGCCGGAATTTCAGGAGAATCAGCTCTGAGCTGCCCATGTTCTGTCCGATCAACGAGCGGAAAACATCCTTCATCGGGATGCTTACACTGCCAACAGAGAGGCTAAACATTGAAAGCACTATCATCACTAGAAATAAACTGATGATGATCAATGCCGATCTTCTAGATCGTAATTTAGCCATGCTCCTTCCTCCTTGCCGCATGGATCAGGAAAGGAACGCCGAGCATCGCTGTCGCTATCCCCACGGGTACCTCTTTAGGCATCAGGACGAAACGCGCTGCAAGATCCGCCGCTACAATCAGCACGGCTCCGCTTAATGCACAGCACGGCAACAGCCACCGGTGATCATGGCCAATCAGCGCCCGGCACAGGTGCGGAACAATTAGTCCGACGAATGCGATTGGACCGGCAGCCGACACGGAACTTCCTGCGAGCAGGACGACGGCAAGCGATGACAGCAGCCGTACGAGCGTCACTGGCTGCCCCAGACTCCGAGCACTCTCCTCGCCCAGCACCATAATGTTGAGGGAGCCGGATAAAAGCAGCGCTAGGCCTAAGCCAATCGCCATATAGGGAGCTACCGACAGCAAATGGTCCAAATTCCTCCCAGAGACGGACCCGATCATCCAGAACAAAGCTGTATCCAGCGACTGCTTGTTAAGCAGAATCAAACCGGATGTGACCGACGAGGCAAAAGCCCCCATCGCCGCACCGGCCAGCGTCAGCTTGACCGGATCGAACCAACTGCCCCGCATTGCTATGGTGTAGACGCAAATCGAGACGAACAGCGCGCCGGCAAAAGCGATCCAAATCATCGTATTCATCGTAAGGGCCGATCCGTATAGGACCAGCCCGATCACGATGAATAACGAAGCACCTGCATTAATGCCGAAAATAGAAGGTGACGCCAGCGGGTTTCGTGTCAACACCTGCATAACGGCGCCCGCTACTGCGAGACAGGCACCTACGGCAGCTGCGACCAGAACCCGCGGCACCCGGGTCGTTCTAAGAATCAAATGCTCGTTCGCGCCGTCGAAATGCTTGTAGCTCATCCACAAATCGCCAAGTCCGTATGTTTTCGCCCCCAGTAAAACGCTTGCTACGGCGAGCACGAGCAGAAACAGTACTCCCGCCGTCAATCCAATCATCTTGGTTCTGCGTGTATGAAGCAGGGCTGCCGCATTATTTGACATCGAAATACTTAATCAATTCATCCAGAAGCAAGTTAGCCGCTTTGTATCCGCCTGCGGAGTTCCAAATTCCTTCATCTACCTGGATCACTTTATTGACTTTCGTAACGTTTAAGTTTTTAAATAAAGGATCGTTCATCCATTCTTTCACCGCATTCGCACCATCCGTCTTCCCTTTCGCTTCCGAGACGAAGTAGAATAGGACATCACCATCCATTTTGGCGATATTTTCTTTATTCAAAACTTCAATGAAAGAGTCCTTGTCCTGCGACTCGGGACGTGCGACGCCCAATTGGCTCAGCAGCACGCCGGCGAATGTTTGTTTCTGGTAAATGCGCACCTGCGTCGCCGAGAAACGCACTAGCGAAACTTTCGTTTCTGCCTTGCTGCCGAGCTTTGCTTTCACTTCCGCTACCCGCTTGTCGAAAGCAGCCATCACTTTCTCGCCTTCATCCTTCTTATTTACCGTCTCCGAGTACAGCTTGAAATTGATTTTCCAATCCCCGACCAAATCAGCTGCGAACACCGTAGGTGCAATTTGCTTCAATTGATCGTATATTTTCTCCTGCCTCACTCTGTTCCCGATAATCAAATCCGGTTTCAAGCTGGCAATCAGCTCAAGATTCGGCTGCAACTCATCTCCGACGACTGTTACATTCTGCATATCGTTCTTGATATGGTCGTACCATGCTCGCCGAGCCAGGACATAACCGCTCCCACGGGTTTAACACCGACTGCGAGCAGCGCTTCCGTCCCCTCATTGGTCAGGATAACGACTCGGGATGGCGTGCCCTTGATCGTCGTTTCACCCATTGCGTGTTTAATGACCCGCGGGGCATCAGCTTCCTTATTCGCCGCAGCGGATGGAGAGCTGCTAGCGCTCGGGACCGGCGTCACACCATTGGTCGTGGTAGGTGTTGTCGTTGAACCAGTTGAGCAGGCACTTAACAATAATGTGAAACAGATGACAACCATGGTAGTCATCCAGGCACTTGATTTCTTATACATCTTTGAATCTCCCTCTTCTCTATAGTGATAATGATTCTCATAACCATTACTACTATAGCGTCTAAGCCCCCCCTCCACAATGGGATATTTCGACAGCGGGAATGGATTATTTCGACGCCCTTCCCTAGCATGCGACTCTTTGAATCTTTGGGGAGAAATGCCTTCCTGCTTCTTGAAAATCCGGCTGAAATAGTAACTGTCCGCGTAGCCGACACTCTCAGAGATCTCTTTCAGCGTTCTGTCCGTATAGATGAGAAGCGCCTTGGCCTTGTTCACCCGAAGTTGGATCAAATACACGATCGGGCTTGTATTCATTTGATTCTTAAACAAACGAAGCAGTTGTCTTGACGTACATTCCAGCATGTCGGCTAACGCTTCCAGCGTCAACGGTTCCTGATAATGTTCTTCCATATAATAGACGGCTTGGCTGACGAGATCGGGATGGATGACGTCGACCCCTTGTTCGTGCAGCTGCTCGACCAGTTCGTAAAGCAATTGATAGAATAGCGTCTTCACTTTGAATTTATCGAGCGGACTGGGTGCCTGCCATATTTGATACATATGCTCCAGCTTCTGCAGCCAAGATATCGGAAACTTAGGCGAAAAACTATAGTGCAACTGGAACGGATTCTCGCGCTCCATCAGATTGACCAGGTCATATCGGCTCGGAAGCGGCAATGTTGCCTTATACAGCACCATAAAATATTCCAGTTGCTCCACAGCGGCAATGTCGAGTCTAAGCCCCTTACCTACGTGCAGAACCTGGAATCGCTGCATACGGCTTTCGATTCCGTCTATGTGCAGCTGGGCACTGCCGCTGGTGACATACAGGAAAGCGCTTGTCGGCACGCGATATCCGCGCATCACTTCGCCAGGCTCTAGCAGAATTAGGCGAACGTCCATCACTCTAATGAGAACATGATTCCACAATACGATATGGTCGCTAATTCTCATAAATCAGTCATTCCTTTCTTTCCCATCTATTAAACTATCATATCATAATTGAAAATAATTCTCATTATCATTTGGAATTCGAATTCATAGTTTCCGTTCTTCCTGTTTTATAAGAAAAACCATCTAGGAGAAACACCCAGACGGTCCTTTTGATCCTGTATCTGAATAAAATCTTGTTGAATTATGCTCCCGTTAGCTCAATGCTCAATGCTCAACGCCCAGCGGACATCTGAATAAAAAACTCCATTTTGTGAGGATGTTACCCAGGTATAGCCAAAGCATGCCTCTGATCCAAATTGGGTTGTTAACCTATTGTAATTGGTTACCACTGGATAAAGACTTGAAATATTCTACAACTACCTCACGGAATTCTAGTGCAGCCCGCGAAATGTATCGACTTCTGTGCCGTAATAAAGCAATCTCACGTACCAATTCATGTTCCTCTAATTTGAGATATTGGATATGTTCCCGTGAATTCATTGCCGTACTTGGTATGAAACCAATCCCAATTCCAGCTTCCACAAGAGTGCTTAGCCTGGCAGGCTCATTTCCCTCATATACATATTTAGGTGCAAATCCAGCCGATTTGCATACGGAGTCTACTAAATCGCGAGTACTGTAGCCCCTCTTAACACCGACAAACCATTCATCCTTAAGTTCTGTCAAAGATACGCTGCTTTGGTTTGCCAGCCGATGACCCTTTTGAACAGCAACAAGGATGGGGTCAATGAACACGATTTGGCACTCTATGTCATCCCCATGTATTGGAGGTGAGGACAAGCAGAAATCAACCTCTCCTCGATGAAGAAGTGTATCCATTTCCTGTGTGGTCAACATTTGGACATGAAATTGGATATGGGGATGCTTTTTTCGAAACTCTCTAAGGATATTAGGCAACGTGCTTGCATTGGTCACCGCCAATTCGATTGTGCCATGTTCCGGACTGGACAAATCGCTAATCTCCTGCTTCCCCTGTTCCAATTCAAACAAAGCCCTTTCCGCACGGCGAAGGAACCTGCTTCCAAACTCATTCAATCGAAGCTTCCTCCCTGTTCGATCGAATAGGGGGACCCCCAGATCCTCCTCTAGGCGCTGAATCGTTTTGCTTAGCGACGATTGAGTAACGTGAAGACTTCGTGCAGCTTCGGTCATGTGTTCCAATCGAGCTACCGCGAGAAAATATTGCAATTGAAGAAGTTCCATTTCATACCCTCCATTCATTCCCTCAAGTCAATGATATCATAGCATAAAATGCATTGGAGTAAATACTCGATCTCAAGTACGATATCATTAAAACACTTTGGGGGGAACTAAAAAATGAATGCTCGCAGTTGGTGGTTGATGATTTCCGTAGGACTGGGGATGCTCTTGAACCCATTAAATTCTTCGATGGTGGCTGTAGCTATTCCCAGGTTGCAAAATGGGTTCCAACTTGATTTTACCGTTGTTTCCTGGATTATCTTTTCTTTCTACATAGCAAGTGCTATCGCTAACCCTGTCATGGGAAAGGCCAGTGATTTATTCGGTCGCAAGAAGATATTTCTTGCCGGGCTTGTTGTAGCCTTCGTAGCATCAATATTAGCCCCACTATCGCCAAACTTTGGGTGGCTCATCGTATTCCGCATTGTGCAATCCATCGGAACAAGCATGATGATTTCAGTTGGAATGGCCATTGTTCGAATTCATATTACGGAGAAACAATCGACCGCGCTGTCTGTTTTGTCCATCTTTCAATCCGGAGCCGCAGCCATTGGACCCTTTATTGGCGGGGTTTTGATTCACTGGTGGGATTGGCCTGCGATCTTTTTCGTCAATATTCCGTTCGTGGTGGCGAGCTTTCTATTCGCTTGGAGGATGATTCCTAAGGACGAACCAGCATCCGTTGCACGCATCATGTCTTTTCGTAAATGGTTGAATTTAATGGATGTGTCAGGGATCCTTCTCTTCACAACGGGTCTGGTTGCTACACTCGTTGGATTACTGTCAGCAAAATCATCCGGGCATGTCTCATTGTGGCATATCATTGTCCTGTTGATCGGCCTCGTTGCACTGGGGGTTTTCGTACGACATGAGTTAAAAGCGACGTCACCCTTTATTCCTTTGCGGACATTCGCCAAATTTCCTACGATGACTTGGGTCAATATCGAATTCATGCTCGTCAACGTACTTTTTTACGCTATCTTTTTCGGGCTTCCGTCCTACTTGCAAATGGTACGTCATGTTAGTGAGTTCCATACAGGGATTCTCATGCTAACCCTAGGCTTGTGTTCGCTCGTTGCTTCTTCAATAGCAGGACGATGGATCGATAAATCAGGACCAGGGCCGGTATTGCTAGTATCTGCAATCCTGATGACATTCGGGTCAGTGTGGATCGTGACATTGAATCAAACTTCACCGGTTATCAGTGTGTGTATGGCGTTAGCTGCCTTCGGTATTAGCAACGGGTTGAACAGTGTAGGTATGCAAGCGGCCTTGTTCAAAAGTTCTCCAAAAGAAATAATCGGTGTAGCATCTGGATTATTTAGTACATCTAGAAACCTGGGAGCCATTCTCTCTTCATTGTTGATAGGCATCGTAATAGGAGATAAGTTCAGCTTCGGGGGATTTCGATTGCTTGGGATTATCCTTACGGTAATTGCACTATCCTTGGTATTCATGAGTCGGAGGCGCCGGGAGTCAGAACAATTGCAAGAGTCTTAGGTTCACCATGTTCAAATAAGGTAAAAGTGTTATTTAACGATTTCAAGCTGAGAAAGTTGAGTAAAAAAGATTGGCTCTAATATAGAAACAGCGGCAGCTTGGACCAAAAAAAAGTCCTAGACTACCGCTTTTTTATTCAACTAACGTTTTCTGTTAGAATTCAATGATTTGTGGTCTAGTTATACATATTCTATTTACTTATCAGCTAGTTGATAGAATTCATTAACTCGAAGAAGTATTTTTGTTCATGAGTCTGATAAAGATTGAACCATGAATGTAACGTTTCTGGTGCAAATACATCTAGCACCTTCAATACATGCATCGCAAATTCCAACGGAGCTATTCCTGATGCAGTAACTAAATTCCCATCAGTTACTGCTGGTTCCATTTCATAATATTTTTCTCCAATATAATTAGGACAAATCATTTTCATATAGTCTAGATTGTTGCTTGTATGCCTTCTTGAGTCCAGCAAACCCATCTTTGCAAGTCCCACTGTTGCACCACAAATCGCCGCAACAACAGAACCTTCTTTTAAAGATTTAGAAACTTTTTTCAATATAGGTTCGTGAATTGCTTCTGTCCAAGTATTTCCGCCTGGAAGAACTAAAACATCCGTACTTTCCAAAATACACTCATCAATAGAAATACTAGGTAGTATTTTCAGTCCTCCCATTGTAGTAACAGGATTTTTATCAACGCTTACTGCAACCACCTCTAAAGGCGCTAATTCTTTTTTAAAATACCTTCCCGAGTTTAGTTCAGCAATTAAATAACCTACCTCCCAGTCAGACATCGTATCAAATACATAAAGATACACTTTTTTTGTATGCATAAATACACACTCCCTTTTGTAATTAATTAATCGATATACCCTATTATAAAAAAACTTTACTGACATCTTCCGTCAGTAAAGTTTAGTATAGCTCCCTTAATTTGAATAAAGATGATTCATTTTTAATGCCAATACAACAACCATAGTACTATACATTTTAGAAAATCTCTGCCTGTTTAGTTCGTAAAAGCAGCCGATCAATCTGAGCAGCTGCCCTAAATTGTTGTTTTTGAGCTCTCATTTTAAGTTAGATCTGAACTGTTAATAACGTGGTATCGTCGACGACTTTATAGTTTCTCCGTCACTTAATCCAGCCACACCATAATGCAAAATTGTCCGAAAGCAGAAAGTAGAATTATTGAGATCATGAGGAGAAGCATGTTTATATGAAAACCATCATCATATTTTTTACATAAAACATTTAACATGGGACTTAGAAGTGCCAAATTAGCAATGAATGGCACCCTGTGAATTCGGACCCGCCTGTCTCGACTACGATGGTAAAACGTTTAGATAGGCAAGCGGACACAACAGCCGTTATTTGCCCTTTATCCCTCGCCTTGCGCCTGCTTCCGGACATACGTTCCGTTAAGTGCGGAGAAATCATAGACATTGGCCTCTGATCGCTCGAATAAAGGCGCTGATGTCCGTTAAGTTCCAAATAGGCCATTCAAGACGACAATAACGGCTGCACGGTCCGTTCATCAGTTCGTTCATCGGTCCATTTATCGGTCCGTTCATCTCCTCCCCCTCTTGCACCCTCTTTCCTTTCGTCAAGCTCCGATTTCGATGTTGAACGCCTAAAATAGACGACTCTAAAATTCAAGGAATGAATTTGAGTCGTCTTTTTTGATATAACTATTTAATTCCTCCAAAAAATGGAAGTTTTTCAGTGGCCCTCATTGAGGAGCATGCTCTTTCTATTCATCATCGCTTACGCTAACAATTGTGGGTTTGTCATAAACAATACCGCTACAATCACAGCAACAGCTGCGATCCAGCTGAATGCTTTAATTTTAGCAGCGTCAGCAGCTGCACTTTTACCTGCTTTGCTGTTCGCAATCAACTTCTTCAATCTTCCACCGATCATCCCAGTAAGAGCTCCCACAATCAGAAGCAGGATAACAGCCAGAGTCATCCAAAGAATAGATGGTTTTGGATCCACTTGACTGATCATTGCGCCCCCCGTAAGGAAAGTTACAATCAAGGAAAACTGGCCGATTCGATTGAACGTGGAAAGCAAGCCCGCAAAGCTCTCTTGTGCTGCTCCGGACAAAGCTGCAGCACGTCCCACGACGAAAGGGAAAACCACATATACGCCCAATAATAAGGCACTAACAACATGCAAAAAAATCATAACTTGATACATTGGACACCCTCCGTAAATTGATGAAATGGTTTCCTTAAGTATAACCGAATTTCAACCGTGCTTACAAGAAAGCGATCCCATAAATGTGGCTTATTCACGATTTCTACATAATCATGTGACTAATTGTTGTAAGGCATTCAAAAACACCCTATCTACCTCACAGTAAGCATGAGTCAGATAGGGTATTAAATAGATCTCTTGAATATTGCCAGCCTAAGGCAGCGGCTCCGCAGGTACGTTGGCGATCGTCACAGCTTCTGTAAATTTGGCCGTCGTGTTCAGTCTCAAACGCATACTTGCCGCTCCGGAGACTGTATTGTTAATTTGCACATTAACAATTTTTTCTGCATGACCGCTAGCATCGGCTGTCAAAGAAAAGTTGGTGCTGTAGCCATATGCAGATGGCCATGTGTTATCACTATTTTGCACCTTAGCTACCTGTGTCCCTGAACCATTATAAATGCCTAGATTGTAGCCTGTCGTAGTAGAATTAGCCGCCAAACCGTTAAGTACAATCTTAACCTGGAAGACAGCTTGATTCGGCAACTGGGCTTGATGTATGAAAGCAAAAGGGTCTGTAGTATTCGTTGTAGAGCTATATCCGTAGGATCCTGCTTTATAAGTTGTTCGGTCCCACCACTTGTAACCTGCAACAGGTGCTGCCCAAGGCTCAGCTTGCGGTTCTGTTGAATTGGCTGGCTGCTCCCAAGTATAGAGCGCAGTTGCCGTATCCAGCGTTAGTCCTGATACTTGCGTTAAGCTCGTATAGGTTTCTTTGGTTGCTAACCAGTTCACCATGTTCACTAGAAGAGTAGTATCATTTTGCTCTTGGAAACCGGCATATGTCGTCTTGGAGCCGCCAGTCTCTTCTTTTAGATATTTAGGCGTCGCATCCTCAACCGGCGAAGAATCACCAATGAAACCGGCTTTCCCAGCATTTACTTTAGATACAGCCACGAATGGTCCTTCGGCTACACCGCCGCCATTATAAACACCTTGATCTACTGCACTGGCCCATTTAGTTGTCGTTGCCGGCAGGTATACAATGCCTTTGGCTTTATTTGGATCTATAATGGCTAATGTGGAGCCGGCATGCATAGCGACTGTAGATACTCCGTTTGTAATATTAAAAGCTTGTGATGGCGTCACAGGGTTATTAGCCGTGATATCACCAAGTGCATTATACCTGAACCGCACACCAAAATTCGAAGCTAACCAATCTGAACTGGCTACGCCTTGCATCGCTGCCGAGGCTGCTTCTTCCGTACTCATTCCGCTAGCGGGATTGGTCCACGCGCCGCGGCGGTAACCATTGAATACTTCTGAAGCATCCCAACGATTCTTGTTGCGGTCTGCATTGTAATGATCTGCA
The DNA here is from genome assembly GCF_008017805.1 of Paenibacillus sp. N3.4. Classification (GTDB taxonomy): domain Bacteria; phylum Bacillota; class Bacilli; order Paenibacillales; family NBRC-103111; genus Paenibacillus_E. Next base: position 85,204 of record NZ_VRTT01000015.1, read on the forward strand.
ATGAAAAAGATGCTGCCGCCGCTTTGTACGTATTGCAGCATGGCAGTTTGCTCTGATGTTTTGTATGGAATATTCGCTTCGCCGATGACAAACACATCATAAGCCGATAAATCAGAAAGCGTAATTGGCGTGCTTTTGCGGAGTTCTTTGACATAATAACCCGCGTTTCCTAATGCATTTGCGAAATCTGAGAAACCGCCGTCGATGACCCAATCCGCTGCGCCGGCTGTTTGACCGTGCGTGTTGTCAAACAGCACTTTCTTGCCATTGGCCGTAGTTGGCGTAATGAATGGTGCTGGATCATTGGGTCCTTCGGCGAAAGCTTGAGGAATAGCCCCTAAAAAGGACACCGACAAGGTCACCGTTAAAGCAAGACTTTTCCAACTCTTTGTTCCGAACAAGCTTCTCATGAACATTAAATCCCTCCATCTTAGGAATAATTAGCCAATTAGCTTGGCCTAGATTTATCCTAGCACATAGGGGTCTCTCTCGAATAGATCCTAAGAATGAATTTACAACAATAACAAAATTTTGTATAAACACACAAACATCGTTGCATATAGTTTACAAATTGAACCGGACTATTAGCATGCAAAAAGAACCAACAACCTATTCGGATAGGTCGTTGGCTCTTAATAAAAATTCGATTAGCCCGCTACAACTTTGATTACGTTGCGTACGGAATCCGCTGTTTTGTCCAGAGCTGCTTTTTCTTCTGCCGTCAACTCGATATCAAGAATTTTCTCGATACCGTTAGCGCCAAGCACAGTCAAAACACCCATGAACAAGTTATCATAGCCATACTCGCCTTCAAGAAGAGCGATTGTAGGAATGATGCGTTTTTTATCTTTAAGGATGGCTTCTGTCATTTGCACGAGGGATGCAGCAGGAGCGTAGTACGCACTACCATTGCCCAGCAAGTTAACGATTTCGCCGCCGCCAGTACGTGTACGTTGAACGATAGCTTCGATGCGATCAGCAGGGATCAATTTCTCGATTGGAACGCCGCCAGCGTATGTGTAACGTACCAAAGGAACCATGTCATCGCCGTGACCGCCGATAACTACCCCTTTAACATCCTCAACGGAAACATTCAACTCTTGGGAGATGAACGTCAGGTAACGAGCAGTATCCAGCACACCGGATTGACCGATAACTCGGTTTTTCGGGAAGCCAAGAGCTTGGAACGCTACATAGGTCATAGCGTCAACTGGGTTGCTCAAAATGATAACAATGGAGTTAGGAGCAACTTCTTTTACCTTCTCACAAACCGATTTCACGATACCTGCGTTCGTGTTAACCAAATCATCGCGGCTCATCCCCGGTTTACGAGCGATACCCGCAGTGATGATCACGATGTCGGAATTAGCAGCATCAGCATAGTTGGAAGTACCCGTGATTTGAGCGTCAAAGCCTTGAACCGGACCTGCTTCAAGCATGTCAAGTGCTTTCCCTTTTGTCGGATTTTCCAATTGTGGGATATCGAGAAGAACAACGTCACCAAGTTCCTTTTGAGCCAACATAAGAGCCGTTGTTGCACCTGTGAATCCAGCGCCAACGACAGTAATCTTATTACGACGGATTGCCATTGAGATGTGCCTCCTTATAGTTTAGTTGGTTATTGGTTGAACGTTTTATCCGAAATGAATTAAGCCATGTTTTTGATGATTTCGTTCGCGAACTCGGAGCATTTGATTTCTTTCGCGCCTTCCATCAAACGAGCAAAGTCATAAGTAACGGTTTTGTTGTTGATCGAAGTTTCCAAACCTTTGTAGATCAGTTCAGCCGCTTCCAACCAGCCAAGGTGCTCAAGCAGCATAACGCCGGAAAGGATAACGGAACCTGGGTTAACTACATCAAGACCCGCATATTTAGGAGCAGTACCATGTGTAGCTTCGAAGATTGCGTGACCAGTCAAGTAGTTGATGTTTGCTCCTGGAGCGATACCGATTCCGCCAACTTGTGCAGCAAGTGCATCAGACAGGTAGTCACCGTTCAGGTTCAAGGTAGCGATAACGTCGAAGTCAGTTGGACGCGTCAAAACTTGTTGCAAAGCGATGTCAGCAATTGCATCTTTTACGATGATTTTGCCAGCTGCTTCAGCGTCTTTTTGAGCTTTGTTAGCTGCTTCAGCGCCTTCTGCTTCTTTGATACGATCATATTGTGCCCATGTAAATGTTTTGTCGCCATATTCACGCTCAGCCAATTCATAACCCCAGTTTTTGAACGCGCCTTCTGTGAACTTCATGATGTTGCCTTTGTGAACCAATGTCAGCGTTTTACGGCCATGTTTGATCGCGTACTCGATTGCAGCGCGTACCAAACGCTCAGTTCCTTCGGAGGATACTGGTTTAACACCGATCCCTGAAGTTTCTGGGAAACGAATTTTGTTAACGCCCATCTCGTCTTGAAGGAATTTGATCACTTTTTTAACTGCGTCGGAACCTGCTTCCCACTCGATGCCCGCGTAGATATCTTCTGTATTTTCACGGAAAATAACCATGTCAACCAACTCAGGACGTTTCACTGGTGAAGGAACACCGTTGAAGTAGCGAACTGGACGGGAACATACGTAAAGATCCAATTCTTGACGAAGCGCAACGTTCAGGGAACGAATACCGCCGCCGATTGGCGTAGTTAAAGGTCCTTTGATGGACACGATGTATTCGCGCATAGCTGTTAACGTGTCGTTAGGAAGCCAGTTGTTGTATTTGTTGAAAGCTTTCTCACCGGCAAAAACTTCGTACCAAGCGATTTTTTTCTCGCCTTTGTAGGCTTTCTCTACTGCTGCATCTAGAACGCGAACGGAAGCCGCCCAGATATCAGGACCTGTACCGTCACCTTCGATGAAAGGGATAATTGGGTTGTTAGGTACTTGAAGTACACCGTTCTCGATGGTGATTTTTTGACCTTCAGTTGGAAGTGCATAGGATTCGAATTGTGGCATGGTAGTTCCTCCTTAGAATTTATGAAAAATTAGTTTTACTCATGATACATTTAGTTCATTATGTTGCGTGCTTTTGGCAGTACCTTCCGACCGCTGTTATCACCGTATCCTATTTGAATTTATTTTTATGGTGTGGATACGGTTCTAAAGGCGGACACTACGTTTCTCCAGGCACTGCCAAGCACTCCACTAGTTACTTTGCTGCTGCGAGTAAAACTAAAAACATTGAATTTAACTCGTCACTGTAGTAGGGAAGGTAGACACACAAAAAGTGACGGGAGTCGCGGCACTCCCTAGGATTAACCTAGGGTTGGTACCGAACTGCCCGCACCTTGAGCTTACTTGAAAACCAAATTAGCGTTCGCTAATTGGAATGTATTTTTGGTTAACCGGACCTGTGTACTCGGCGCGAGGACGGATCAAACGGTTGTTCTCGTACTGCTCCAAGATGTGGGCAGCCCAACCGGATGTACGGCTGATCGCGAAGATCGGCGTGAACAAGTCGCGTGGGATTTCCAAAGTGGTGTATACGGAAGCCGAGTAGAAGTCAACGTTTGGTTTCAAACCTTTGAGGCTAGTAACCAATTCGTCTGCTTTAATGGACATTTCATACCATTTCAGGTTGCCTGTCAATTTACCAAGCTCGTATGACATTTTTTGCAAGTGCTTTGCACGTGGATCCCCGTTTTTGTAAACACGGTGTCCGAAGCCCATGATTTTGTCTTTACGCTCTAGTTTATCATTGATGTAAGGAACTACGTTCTCAACTGTACCGATTTCTTCGAGCATCGCCATAACCGCTTCATTGGCACCACCGTGAAGAGGTCCTTTGAGCGTGCCGATAGCGGAAGTAATACCGGAGTAAATATCCGTCAATGTTGCAACAGTAACACGAGCAGCAAATGTGGAAGCATTCAACTCATGGTCAGCATGTAAAACTAATGCTTTATCCAAAGCCTCGATTGCAACCTTGTCCGGTTCATTGCCAGTCAATTGGTACAAGAAATTAGCCGCTACGGATGCATATCCAGGGGATGCCAACGGCTCTTTCCCTTCACGGATACGCGCAAACGCCGCAATGATACCTGGAATTTGTGCTTGCAGCTTAATCGCTTTACGCACATTGGATTCCGGTGTCAAAACATTAGCTTCTTCATCATATAGCGCAAGTGCGGATACAGCTGTCCGAAGAGCTGCCATTGAATTAACGCCTTTAGGGAATGCTTTCAATTGGTCGATAACCGCATCAGGCACCTTGCTGTAAGCGTTCAGGTCATTTTGCAGTTTCTCCAGTTCGGTTTGAGTTGGCAGCTTACCGAACCAAAGCAAGTAAATTACTTCTTCAAATGTCGCATTTTCTGCGAGATCATCAATATCAATGCCGCGATACGTCAACACACCATCTACAATGGAGCTGATCGACGAGGTCGTGGCTACAATTCCTTCTAAACCTTTGGTTGCAGACATGGGAATCTCTCCTTAGCTACTCTATTAGCAAAAAATTGCTTTTTTCCTAACTTTAATAATAAAGTATTTTACTCCGTAAGTGAACAAAGGAGGACATAAAACTTCATTATCACTATCATTAAAGATTCTTTTTGGCGAAAATCGACCCGTTTTATGGGGCAACCACCAATTAAACGCACGATACAAGTTTTTGTTTATTTCCTCGAATTATACAACTTCAAGGAAAAGTTTGTCGAGAAGTGAAGAGATTGATACAATGTAGGCAAAGTTATATTGATTTTTCTCTGATAAAGGAGCAAAGACATGAGCAGCAGCACTAGTATCGGCATCATTGATATCGGTTCGAACTCGATTCGACTTGTTATCTACGAAATCAATTCCCACGGGGCATACCGTGTCGTGAGTGAACACAAGGATTCCGCGAGACTCAGCGAACGCATCGGTTCCGATGGCATTTTACATAGCAAAGATATTTTATCCATTGTTCCTATTCTCTCTCATTATGCTTTACTTTGCAAAGTCCATGAAGTTAAGACCGTTCGAGCAGTTGCCACAGCTGCCATTCGCAATGCCGCCAACTCAGCAGAAATTGTTCGTATTCTTGAAGAGCAAACCACGCTGAGTATTGAAGTCTTGAGTGGAGCGGAAGAAGCGCGTTATGGATTTCTTGGGGTTGTCAATTCCATTGATATCAAGGACGGATTGATCATTGATATCGGCGGAGGTAGCACCGAAGTTACATTGGTTAGGGATCGGAAATTGCTGCATAGCGTTTCGTTCCCTTTCGGCGCCGTGAATACAACTCGCCAATTCATGAAAAACACTATTTTGGCTGAACAACAAATGGCTGACATACGCCGTACGGTTCATGATGCCATATCGGCTCATGCCTGGATCGCCAGCTCCCCTGGTCTGCCAATGGTAGGTCTGGGAGGAACGGTCAGGGCACTCGGCAAAATGAGTCAGAAACGAAATAAATACTCGTTGCCCCTTGCGCACAACTATATGCTGCAGCCAGGAGAGATTAGTTATTTCCTTAAACTCCTGTCTTCCTTGCCGCTGGAAAAAAGAAAAAAGATCGATGGTCTCGCCAAAGAACGGGCAGATATTATGGTGCCCGGGCTTATTATTATGGATACCATTTTCGAAGCCGCTCAAGCTTCTGAATGTGTGGTTAGCGGTTCGGGATTGCGAGACGGGTTGTTCTATGAAACCTACGATCCGAAAAGCCCTTTTAAGCATGATGTACTCGAAGCGAGTATTCATAATTTACTGCAACTTCATCCAAATGCCGCCGTGAAGCATGTCACCCATATCGACAAATTTGCCATGCAGCTATTTGAAAAGCTATCCATTCATTCGGGTCTGGAAGCTAGAAGTCAGCGCTATTTGCATACGGCGGCTCTTCTGTACCGAATTGGAGCCAGTGTTCATTTTTACCAATACAACAAACACACCCAGTATATGATATCTCAGGCACATATAGACGGTCTCAGTCACCGGGAAATTGTGATCTGTTCGTTTATCGCCACTTACAAAACAAAAAGCCGAACCCACCAACAAGTCCTTTCACATAAGGACCTATTATTGGAATCCGACGAAGAATTAATTATCAAGTTGGGTACATTGCTTAATCTAGCTATCGCCATGGATTACAGCGAAACTCAGCCTGTACAAGAATTGCAATTAACGCTTAGTAGCATGACATTGACCCTCAAACTGTTATGTATCCACAATCCAGTTCTCGAATTGAAGGAACTCGCTGTGAGGAACAAAGATTTCGAGAAAATCTGGAGCCTGAAGCTTAAGGCTCAAGCTGGAGTTTTTTCCACGAAGTAACTTTCATCGCCTCGAACTGGCTCCGATAAGGGGTCAGTTCATTTTTTACCCTTGTATACATTCCATTGGGCATAAGTTCTCTGGATTTAACATTATCATGCAGCGTCACTCTTACAATCTGGATCAACATTTTCTTCATTTGATGATCCAGCACAGGACACATGAGTTCAATACGACGAGTTAAGTTTCGCGTCATCCAATCGGCAGAGGATAGATACACATCTACTTCCCCGCCATTTTCAAAATAGTAAATACGCGAATGCTCTAAGAAGCGATCTACGATACTGCGAACGGTAATATTTTCACTTAATCCAGGTACGCCAGGACGCAAGCAGCAGACGCCGCGGATAATTAGTTCAATCTTAACGCCTGCCTGAGAAGCCTCGTACAGGGCGTCTACCATTTCCTGATTGGATAAAGAGTTCATTTTTGCGATGATTTGGGCAGGTCTGCCCGCTTTGGCATGCTCGGTTTCCCGCTTGATGAGCTCAAACAGCTTATCTTTCAAATCTGTTGGAGCTACGGCAAAGGCTTGCCAATCATGAGGCGCAGAGTACCCTGTAATCTCGTTGAACAATGCGGACGCATCCTCGCCGATAATGCTATTCGATGTAAAAAGACCGACATCGGTATACAGTCGAGCCGTACTGTCATTATAATTCCCCGTGCCAACGTGTACGTAACGGCGCAGCATATTCACCTCTTGACGAACGACCAACGTTATTTTGGCATGCGTCTTCAAACCAACAAGCCCATAGACCACATGGCAGCCCGATTTCTCAAGCATTCTGGCCCATGCGATATTGCGTTCTTCATCGAACCGAGCCTTCAACTCCACAACGACCGTGACCTGCTTCCCGGATTCCGCGGCTCTCGCAAGCGCTTGAATCAAAGGAGAGTTCCCGCTTGCTCGGTACAAGGTCATTTTGATAGCGAGAACCTGTGGATCATAAGCTGCATGAACGATGAAATCAGTTACAGCATCAAACGTTTCATACGGGTGATGAACAAGCACGTCTTTATGCTTCAATATGGAAAAGAAATCCGCCGTATCTTCGAATTCAGCTGGGTATTTAGGATGAAGCCGCGGATAACGAAGATTGTCGAACCCATTCAAGCCACCCGCTAATTTCATAAAATAAGTCAGGTCAAGCGGCCCGTCAATTTGGAAAATTTGCTCCGAAATTTCAAACTCCTCTTGGAGTTGAGCCAGCGCATAAGGATGAATCCCCTCCTGCACTTCCAAACGAACCGGAGATCCCCAACGTCTGCGTCTAAGCTCCTTCTCAATCTCTTCCAGCAGATCTTCCGCCCCTTCTTCATTGAGCGTTAAGTCAGCATTACGAGTCACTCTAAATCCATGTACGGAAATTGGCTTATACCCGCTGAAAAGCGATTGGATATGATGCTCAATCAGCTCTTCGAGCAAGATGAATTCTTGCTTTTTACTATTCGTACGGGAGGGTACCGTAATATAACGGGATAAATTGCTAGGAATTTGCACAATAGCAAAATATGGCTCTTCATCCGGTTCGTCCCCATCTCGCAACAGCAGTACAGCTAAATAAACAGACTGATTATGCACGAGTGGAAAAGGACGGCTTTGGTCGACAGCCATCGGTGTCAAAACCGGAAAAATAATATCATGATAATACGCATCCATGGCTTTCTTTTGCGTCATATTCAAATCTTCATATTCCGTAAAAACAATGCCTTCTTTCGTTAGCAGTCGCGTGACTTCGCGATACGTTTTGTACTGCTCGTTTACCATTTTGGCTGTACGTTTCATGATTCGTTTAATAAGACCTGCAGGGGTGTAGCCTGTGAAATCTTTTTTGTTATAGCCTGCTTTAATCTGATCTTTAAGCCCTGCAACACGAACACTCATGAATTCATCGAGATTGCTCGATACGATAGACAGAAATTTCACACGCTCAAGCAAAGGCGTGCTAGGATCTTGAGCTTCCTCCAGTACGCGCCAATTGAATTCGATCCAACTCAAATCACGGTTCAAATACCTGGTAGAAATCTCTCTGACTTCCTTAAGCTCTTTGACTTCCTTCAAGATAGGTTCTTGTGCAATACTCATAAATCCTCCAATTTAGTTCCAATTTTCGACAATTACATTTTCATTGTACTATGCAGTATGATGACCGACAATCCAGCTCCCCCCTAAATATTATATTAAGATTTTGTAAATATCATGATATTTCCGTATTTATCCAGGCTCATGTTACAATAATAGGACTTGAACCAAGGAGAGATTAGACGATGGGTATTCTGAATCCACGCTTAGTTCATCAAATTTTCAGAGGAGTTTGGGTCGCTCTGATTATTGTTATTATTAGTTTAACTTTCTATTATATTACCCCATTGGTTTATCCATTTATTTGTGGTTGGATTCTAGCACTTTTACTTAATCCCATTGTAAACTTCTTCCATTTCAAGTTTAAATTACCTCGTTGGCTTGCTGTCACCTTATCGATGCTGCTGTTCCTTGGTGCCATGATTACGGCGATTACCCTTCTTGTTGCTAATATTGTCGTTGAGCTAGGCTCACTAGCCGATACGCTCCAAAACCAGATTAATCGCTGGGCCGAGCAGTTCAATGTCTTTATCAATTCCACAACTTTTCAAAATTGGATCGAACGTATTAATCGCTTTTTTGAAAATAACCCCAAATATCAAGAAACCGTTAATAACAATCTATCCTCAACGGCAGGATCCATTGCTGACATCAGTAAATTCATCATCAGCTATGTCTTTGATACATTAAGAAAACTGTTAACTTCGCTGCCAAATGTCGCAACCATAACGATTATCGTCATGCTAGCTACCTTCTTTATCAGTAAAGACTGGTATCTATTGATTAAACGCTACAAGGGGATTTTCTCGGAGACCGTCGTAAAGACGACCCAATTGATACGGATTGATTTGCAAAAAGCGCTTTTCGGCTATCTGAAAGCCCAGCTTATCCTTGTCTCTCTGACAGCCCTTACCGTTATCATCGGTCTTCTTATCCTACGAGTTGATTATGCGATAACCATTGGCTTACTGACAGGATTGGCGGACTTAATGCCCTACTTGGGGACAGGCGCTGTCATGGTTCCATGGATTGTTTACGTATTTTTTGCGCAAGGCAACATTTATCTGGGTATTGGACTCAGCGTACTATATGGGGCAATCGTAATCGCTCGGCAAATCATGGAGCCCAAGGTACTGGCCTCTTCCGTAGGCCTAGATCCTCTGGCTACGCTCATAGCGATGTTCGTTGGCTTGAAGCTATTCGGACTGCTTGGACTTATTATCGGACCTGTGTCCCTTATCGTTTTATCCGCTTTCCATCGCGCTCGTATTTTTCATGATATTGCCTCGTACATAAGAAAAGGCTCGATAACTCCCGAGTAGGTGGGGGAATCGAGCCTTTGTTACTTGAGAGAAAAACAGGATGGAATCCATCACTTGATTCCTCATTTACGATTTAAAAAGCGGATGCTGCCTCTGTTGATCCTCTTTTGGATAAACATAAGTAACAAGACCTTGAAGATTGGACGTGTATAGGGAAAAACGAGCAGAAATCCGAGGATGTCAGTCAAAAACCCAGGTACAATCAATAGGATGCCACCGATAAAAATACAGATGCCATCCAGTAGATGCTGCGCAGGCAGCTGACCCTGCGACCATTCAAAGCGGGCATATTCCAATACTTTGCGCCCTTCACGCTTGGCAAAATAGGCGCCTAAGACGCTGCTTAATAAAATAAGTGCGAATGTCGTCCAGCCGCCGATGTAATGCCCTATGGTAAATAGGAGTGTAACTTCAATCGCGGGTACAAGAATACATAGAGCAACAATGATACGAAACATAGAATCAGCCCCTCTCAGGCATGCTCATTTAACAGTAGCCATAATTCTGGCGCTTCCTTTTCTATACGTACCGGCTTCCAAGAAGGATTCACCCATACATGACTTGTTGTCCCAATTACCAGCAATTCACCAATGGGTTCGAAGGAAAAGGACGTGTCCGCGGCCGCCTCCCCTGTCACTCTTCGAATCTCATAAGCAAAACGAAGCCGGACGCTGCTTATCTCAACCACACGTGTATAAATCTTGACAACATCATCATAACGCGCAGGCTTTTTGAATGAAGTACCTGCCTCAATGACAGGCAGGAGAAGCCCTTTCTCCTCAATACGCCGATAGGGATATCCGAGTTCTCGAATGAATTCCGTCCGGCCGATCTCAAACCACGTCAAATAGTTGGGATGGTAGACCACACCCATTTGATCCGTTTCCCCATATCGCACGCGCAGCTGATGCTGATGCCAACGCATTTCTGTCATGTTCGTTCCTCCATGGATAAAGTCCTTTCTATAGATTATAGCATATTGCAATCACAGAGCATGAATTCTGCCCTTCAGTTGCATCGGCAAAGCAAAAAAGAGTGAAGCCGAGAATCATCTCGTCTTCACTCTTTTTTAAGGGAATAGACTACAGAACGCTTGCTTGTCCGGAGTAGATAACGCCTACTTCTGGATAGATCGACACTTCTGTTCCATCTTTAATCAACTCTACAGCATTCTCTACACCGACGATAACCGGGATACCTAAGCTTAAAGCAACTACAGCCGCGTGGGAAGTAATGCCGCCTACTTCAGTAATCAGCGCTGAAGCTCTTTGCACAGCAGGCATATATTCTTTATCTGTAGTAATGGTTACAAGCACAGCGCCGTCTACCATCTTCTCATTCGCTTCTTCTGGTGTACGCGCAGTAACAACGATTCCTGTCGCCGTTTGCATACCGATACCTGTACCTTTGGCAATCATCTCGCCTACGTGATGAACTTTAATTAAGTTCGTTGTTCCAGAGCGACCAACCGGTACGCCTGCCGTAATAACGACGATATCGCCTAAAGTTACGAGGCCTGTTTTGATACTGCTGTCAACAGCGAGGTTGAACAGCTCGTCCGTTGTTTTCGCAGAAACACCCTTCACTGGAATGACACCCCATACGAGGGATAAACGGCGAATGACTTGATCGCTAGGCGTTACAGCAATGATTGGCGCTTTCGGACGGTACTTGGATACCATTCTAGCTGTATATCCGCTTTCTGTAGCGGTCAGGATCGCTTTAGCACCTAACTCCAAAGCGGAGTTCGCTACAGCTTGAGAAATCGCTTCTGTAACCGTAACTTGTTGGGCTTGAGCTTGACGAAGGAAAATTTCTTTATATTCCAAAGCCGATTCTGCACGCTCCGCAATACGAGCCATCGTTTGAACGGATTCCACCGGATATTTACCGGCAGCTGTTTCACCAGACAACATAACAGCGTCTGTTCCGTCAAATACCGCATTCGCAACGTCGCTTGCTTCTGCGCGCGTTGGGCGAGGGTTACGCTGCATGGAATCGAGCATCATCGTAGCTGTAATTACCGGCTTGCCAACGATGTTACATTTTTTGATCATTTGTTTTTGAACAACAGGAACGTCTTCAGCCGGGATTTCAACACCAAGATCTCCACGAGCAACCATCAGACCATCGGAAACTTCAAGGATTTCGTCGAGATTGTCGACGCCCTCTTGGTTTTCGATTTTACTGATGATTTGGATGTGAGACGCATTGTGTCTTTCCAGCAATTCACGAATTTCCATGACATCACTAGCTTTACGTACGAAAGAAGCAGCAATAAAATCAACGCCTTGCTCAATACCGAAAACGATATCGTTCGCATCTTTCTCCGTAATGCCCGGAAGACTGATCTTCACGCCCGGCACGTTAACGCCTTTTTTGCTCTTGATCGTTCCGCCATTGACAATCAGACATTCGATCTCTGTTCCACGCACATCAAGAACCGTTAATCCGATCAAACCGTCATCGATAAGGATCGTGGAGCCAACAGCAACGTCCCGTGGCAGGTCCGCATAAGTAACCGAAATGCGCTCTGCATCTCCCAGAATCTCTTCTGTTGTCAGAATGAGGTGCTTGTCCTGAACAAGCTCAATCGGTTCTTCTTTTAATTTACCCGTACGAATTTCCGGTCCTTTGGTATCCAGCAAAATAGCTGCTGTCTTACCTGTCTCTGCAGATGCTGCGCGAAGGTTGCGGATACGTGCGCCGTGCTCCTCAAAATCTCCATGGGAGAAGTTAAGACGGGCCACGTTCATTCCCGCTAATAAAAGCTTTTTCAAGTTCTCTTGTGATTCGCTTGCAGGTCCAATGGTACAGACAATTTTCGTTTTACGCATGGTTTCCCTCCTGATTGAATGTGAACCTACCGATATCTCTAAATTTACGGTAACGGTCCTCTAACAGCTCCTGTTCGTTCAAATTCAGCAAAGGCTGAAGCTGCTCCCAGATCGCTGTCTTGATGAATTCTGCTTGTGCTGATGGATCCCGGTGTGCTCCGCCTTTAGGCTCCGGAATGATACCGTCGATCACCTTGAGGTCCAAGATATGATCCGCAGTAATTTTCATCGCTTCTGCCGCGTGCAGCGCCTTGGAAGCATCTTTATATAAGATGGAAGCTGCACCTTCGGGACTAATAACCGAATAGATAGCATTTTCCAACATTAACACCTTATTGCCTAAACCTAATGCGAGCGCGCCGCCGCTCCCGCCTTCACCCAAAACAATACAAATGATTGGCACACGAAAAGAGGCCATTTCCAGCAAATTTCTGGCAATCGCTTCTCCTTGACCGCGCTCTTCCGCAGCGTTCCCCGGGAATGCGCCTTTCGTATCAATAAATGTCACGATAGGTCGCTTAAATTTGTTCGCTTGGCGCATCAAGCGCAAAGCTTTACGAAATCCTTCCGGATGCGGCAAACCAAAGTTACGAGCAATATTATCTTTGGTATCTTTCCCTTTTTGATGACCTACCACGGTAACCGGAACGCCATTCAATTTCGCGATTCCACCAACAATGGCAAGATCATCCCCATAAAGTCGATCCCCATGGAACTCAATAAAATCCGTAAAGATCGATTCGATATAATCCATCGTCGTCGGTCTTTGAGGATGGCGCGCCAACTGCATTTTCTCAGCAGAAGACATATTGGCGTAAAGCTCATTCTCAAGCTCGGCGTATCTTTCCTCTAAACGACGTATTTCCTCTGAGAAATCAAACTGCTTTTCTGCTCCTAATTTACGCAGCTCAGCAATCTTGTTTTTCACTTCGACCAACGGCTGTTCAAATGACATTTCACTCGCCACTCGCCACTTCCCCCTTCACTCCGTGCATGTCAAGCAGCTTAATCAACGTCGGCCTCATCTCTTTGCGGCTTACGACTTTATCGAGCTGACCATGCTCCAAGTTGAATTCAGAAGTCTGGAAATTGTCCGGCAGCTTCTGTTTAATGGTTTGTTCGATGACGCGGCGACCTGTAAAGCCGAATGGTGCCGCCGGCTCGGCCAAAATAATATCACCCAGCATCGCAAAGCTCGCTGACACACCGCCAAAAGTCGGATCCGTAATAATGGAAATAAATAATCCGCCTTCTTCACTCAGCCTAGACAAGGCTGCGCTTGTCTTAGCCATTTGCATCAAGCTCAAAATGCTTTCTTGCATACGGGCTCCACCTGATGTGGAATAAATAATAATCGGGCATTTCTTTTCGATTGCCGCTTCAACGGCTCTAGTAATTCTTTCGCCAACAACGGAACCCAGTGAACCGCCCATAAAATCAAAGCTCATGGCAGCAACAATAACCGGATAACCGCCAATGGTACCTTCACCTGTGATGATGGCATCTTGCAATTTCGTTGTATTTTTTGCTTTTTCCAATTTTTCTATATAATCGGGAAACTGCAATGGGTCCTCAGAAATCATGTCCTGGTCGTATTCCAGAATTTGACCTCCGTCAAGTGTGATCTGGATGCGCTCCATCGCGTTCAATCGATAATGATAGCCGCATGCCGTGCACACTTTCAGATTTTTCTCAAGCTCTTTGCTTGTCTGAATCGTACCGCACTTGGGGCATTTATTCATTAAACCTTCGGGAATTTCCCTTTTTGTTTTCTCGGAAGGAATCGTTGCATATTTTCGTTTTTGAAATAAATCCTTTAGCACATTTCCACCTCTAATTGGCTGTTATCGTAAATCTCTGACAAGCCACATGACTTACTTCTATTTTCACTATCTATGTAAAATAGAATTGAGCACTTCTTGCACTTCTTCCAATTCCCCTTCGGGAACGACAATTTCAAACTGATTTTTGGACAAAGAAATACCACGAACCTGTACTAGAAATCCTTCTTCCGACAGCCTCTGTTTAATCCGCTCTGCAATCTTTGCGGTAGGAGCTATGTATATCACCGTCCACATGAAAAAAACCTCCTATGACGTGCAACTACATATATTAGGGCAAGTTGGCAACGATGTATAATAAACATCCTTTTATAAGCATAGGCACACACAATGGAATAATGATATCATAATTTCTCTTTTTCCCGCAACAGAGCTCTTTCATGAAAAAAAGCGAAGTCTGAACTAATCGAGCTAGTCCAGACGCATTTTACCGCTATAATCAGGCGCATGCTCGTTCTGATGAGCAATTCTGGCCGAAGCTGCGGCGGCTAAGCCGCACACCAAATCATCGAGAAAAACATGTACCGAAGCACGATCATCATTCAATGCTCGGATAATGCCGACTTTTTCTTTATCCAAATAGCCGAAGCTGGTTAAACCAATCATGCCATATACATGAACAATACCTAGGGCAAGCGTTTCATCGACACCGTAAAGCGGTTCATCTGCCTCCAGGATCGACTGCAAAGGCTCGGGCAACAGCTTCTTTTCGGCTAATTCATCGAGGGCAATGCCCGTGTATAACGTATATTGTACTTCCCGCTTCGCAAGAACAGCGAGCACACTATCTACACAATCTTTTTCCGTGAGTTGACTATTATAGGGCTTTTGCAGTTTAAATACAATCTCTGATATTTGTTCAATCGTTACGCCGCGTTTTTGCAACAATTGGATCATATGTTGTTCAGTCATAAATCCTCCTCTTACACATGAGTTGGCCCTGAAAAGTCAGGTTCCTATTCATATGCGGAGGAAACGAACATTATTTCAGTCTGACGGAATCTTTGCCCATGATCGTCTCGATCATACGGATCAGCTCCTTGGACGGATCCACCAAATATTGGTCGCTCAGGGCCAAGAGCTTATTGCTGCTTTCATAGAATAGCGCAACAGCAAGCGGCCCTTTGTACAGCTTCAGCAGCGCCTTCAGCTGCAGGAGCTTGTCCGGCTGTTCACAGTCAGCCGTAATCTTGACGAATACCCGCTGAGCCTTCGGCTCCGCAGCGGGTTTGACGCTGCCCACAGCCTGCGGCTGGGCAGCGCTCGTCCGCGCCGGCTGCGCCGCTGCGCGAGGCTCCTGGCGGCCCGCTAGCGGGCCGCCTGCCTTGGGGCTGCGCTGCGCGCTCCGGCAGCTGCGCGAGCGGACTGGTCGGTGACGGAGTCACCTGTCCGTCTTGGCGGCCCAGGCTGCCGGCGAAGCCGCTGGACGCCCTCAGGATCGTCCAGCGCGACAAGCTGCTCCGCGAGCAGCTTGGGCGGGTCCTCGTCCTGAAGCTGCAGCTTCGCCCTGACAAGGACGAGCCTGCCCTTTTGTACGAGCGGAGCCGCATTCTTCCAGGTCTCGGGGAACAACACCACCTCGACCTTATCAATGCGATCCTCCAGCTCCATGAAGGCCATAGGCTGGCCCTTCTTCGTGACGATTGTCTTATTCGAGAGAATCATCCCCGCCACAAGCACTTCACTGTTATCGGGCAGTTCCTGTAGCTGGTGCAGCATAACGGCTTCCATCTCGCCAAGCTTTTCGGCATAGGCATCCAGCGGATGCCCGGATATATACATGCCGAGGAGCTCCTTCTCCAGCTCCAATTGCTTGCTCTGCGGCATCGGCGCAATGTTCGGCACTTCCACTTCCCAGTTCGGTTCTTCAACGAAACCGAACAGATGGAGCTGCAGATCATCCCGCTCCTTGCGCCATTTGGTGGCAGAGGCAATGGTCTCGTCAAGAATGGCCATCAACTGAGCCCGATGCCCGCCAAGCGTATCGAAGGCCCCCCCTTGGATAAGCGACTCGATGACTCTTTTATTACATACACGTAAATCAACGCGTCTACAGAAATCGAGCAAGCTTTCGAAAGGAGCTTGCTTGCGTTCGTTCAGGATGGCATCGATGGCATGCGTACCCACATTTTTGATCGCAGCAAGCCCGAATCGGATCGCTCCGGCTTGACGATCCGGCGTAAACACCGTTCCGCTGCCATTAACATCAGGCGGGAGCACAGCTAATTTCATTCTTCGGCACTCATCCACATACTCCGCAACCTTACGATGATTGCCCATGACAGCCGTCAGCATGGAGGCCATGAAATAAATCGTATAATGCGCTTTGAGATAGGCTGTTTGGAAGGCAAGCACTCCGTAAGCGGTCGCATGCGCCCGAGGAAACCCGTAATCAGCGAAGCGCACAATCATATCATAGACGTGATTCGCTTCTTCTTTACTAAACCCTTGGCCCAAGCTGCCCGCAACGAAATGGGTTCGTTCTTCATCGAGAACTTCCCGCTTCTTCTTGGAAACCGCTCGTCTTAACAAATCGGCTTCGCCTAAGCTAAAGCCTGCCATCGCCGAAGCAATTTGCATAATTTGCTCTTGATAAACAATAATGCCATAGGTATCGCGAAGAATAGGCTCCAAAGTAGGGTGTGGATAAACGACCTCCACCTGCCTGTGCTTCCCAGCAATGTATTTAGGAATGAAATCCATCGGACCGGGACGGTACAAGGCCACAACGGAAATAATATCTTCAAAAACGGAAGGCTTCAGATCCTTTAACACTCTGCGTACGCCCGTAGACTCCAGCTGAAATACCCCTGTCGTCTCTCCCTTGCTGAGCATGCCGTACGTGACGGCATCTCCATCCATATCCATACCATCAAAATCAATGTGAATGCTCTCCATCTGCTGGATCCAATCCATGGTGCGTTCAATAATGGAAAGCGTCCGCAAGCCAAGAAAATCCATTTTCAAAAGACCGATCGCTTCCAAATGCTCCATGGTGTACTGTGTCAGAGCTGTCTGCGTCGTTCCCTCTTGCAGAGGAACATATTGGGTCAACGGCTCTCTGGAAATAACAACCCCTGCCGCATGCGTTGAAGCATGACGAGGCATCCCTTCCACACGCATAGCCATCTCAAGCAGTTCCGCTGTTCTAGGCTGCCTAGCGACCAATGCTTTCAAGTCCGAGCTAACCTTCAAAGCATCTGAAAGGGTCATACCCAGCTGATTCGGAATGGCTTTGGCCGCACGATCGACATCGCCATAAGGGACATTTAACACCCGTCCTACATCCCGGACGGCAGCTTTGGCCGCCATCGTTCCGAAAGTGATGATCTGCGCCACATGTTCCCCGCCATATTTAGCAACGACGTAATCGATGACTTCGTCCCGGCGTTCATCGCTAAAATCAATATCAATATCGGGCATCGTAATCCGTTCCGGGTTCAAAAAACGTTCAAAGAGGAGCTTATATTGAAGCGGATCGACATTCGTAATGCGCAGCACGTAAGCCACTAAGCTTCCCGCTGAGGATCCCCTTCCGGGACCCGTCATGATCCTCTTTTCGTGAGCAAAACGAATGAAATCCCAAACAATAAGGAAATAGTCCGAAAACCCCATATTTTCAATAACGCCTAACTCGTAAGTTAACCGTTCTTCCGCTTGTTTCCTGAGCGGTGCCTCTGCGGAATGCCATTCCGCTTTGGCCCCATAACGTTGTTCTAATCCTTGTACGCATAGCTCACGTAAATATTCGCCTGCCGAAAGCGGTTCGGGAATGGGGCGAAAGCTTGGCAAAATTGATTTGCCAAACTCCAGTTCGACTTGGCAACGCTCCGCCACAACCAGCGTATTCGCCAAGGCTTCGGGAACATGAAGAAATAAACGTCTCATTTCATCATCGCTCTTGAGATACATCTGACTTGTCCCCATGCGAAGCCGATCCTTGTCTTCCACGGTTTTACCTGTTCCGATACAAATGAGAATATCCTGCATTACATGGTCGGGCTCCGTCACATAATGCACATCGTTCGTCGCGATAAGCGGAATTCCTGTTTCTCGACTCAATTCAATCATCGAGACCATGACTTTTTTCTGTTCGATCATGCCATGATCTTGAATTTCCAGAAAGAAATCATCGCCAAATATCGCGCGATAGCGTTCCGCAGCCTTTTGTGCTTCTTCCTTGCGGTCATGCAGCAAATGCTGAGAAACTTCACTCCCCAAGCAGGAGCTCAGACAAACAAGTCCCTCGGAATATTGGGCCAGATGGTCCAAATCGATACGAGGTTTATAGTGAAAGCCTTGCAAATGGCCAATAGAGCAAAGCTTCATTAAATTTTGGTAACCTTGGTTGTTTTTGGCCAGCAGGATGAGGTGATAAATCGGCTGCTCCGCTCTGCTCCCCTTATCTCGGAGCGAACCTGCCGTGAAATACACCTCACAGCCAATAATCGGTTTTATGCCCCGCTGTTTGCATGCTTTGTAGAAGGCAATCGCGCCATACATGACACCGTGGTCCGTCAAAGCCAGAGAGGTCATGCCTAGATTAGCCGCCTGCGAAACCAGTTCGTCCATACGCGCTGCACCATCTAATAGACTGTATTCACTATGTACATGCAAATGTACAAAAGCACTCATCGACATTTCCTCCCGTCTCTTATTTATTCCTAACATTTTATCATATTGGGACTATTCCATCCCATATATTAAAAAGAGTGTTTGTCCTTATCTCCTCAGTCAAGTTAAGTTAGCTGGAAAGGAAGCGATCGGAACATGTATGTCTTTTGGGCGAATATTATCGTTTACTTTTGTATTGCTTTCGGGGTCGTCTTCGGAGGCAGCATGCTCAGTGGAATCGCCGCCGTGCTAACCCTTCAATCACCAACTGAAAAAATGCTGACCATCTCGGAGAACATTAAAATTTGGGCCATGGTAGCTGCCGTAGGCGGTACGATTGACCCCATACGCTATATTGAAAGCCACGTAGCGGTCGGTCATTTGAACCCGGCTATCAAACAAGTCGTACTCATCGTCGTCGCCTTCGTTGGCGCGCAGCTTGGCACTTCACTCATTCAAATGATCTGCAAGGGAGGCAACCAGCCTTGAGAATCCCGCCTTTTGCCCGATATCAGCGTCTTCTTGCCAGCTTCGGGCTGATGGTTTCGGGAGCAATCATTGGGAGCGCCGTGTATATGAGTATTCATCAGCACACTTACAATCAACTTTATGTGCAGATGCATAAATATTTGGAAGAAAACGCCGATCTTCGTTCCGATATTGAAAATCTGAATAAAACGCGCAATAAACAAACGTTAATTAATGTCGTTAATGTTTATTTGCTTCCCAAGGGCCAAGACGCTTTTATCAGCGAAGATATTCAGAAAGAAATCGAAGGCGATGTGAAAAGTGAGCTTAAGCTCGTAATCGGACAAAAAGCCGCTTATGTGAGGGACTCACAGCCCTTATATGAAAGGCTCATCACCCAAAGAACGTACGTGCTGCATGATAAAAAGTATACCGTCGAGGTTAAATCGATCGTTCTCATTCAAACCGAACTCACCATATGGATTACGGCTCAGGAGAAGAAAACGTAATGATCAGTAATCCGTTCTAATGGTTCCTGATTGCATTCCGTCGATAAAATCGCTAAAGTAAACAGTAAACGGGCTGATAAGGACGGATTACACGTATGGTACAGGCAATTCAGATCATTCTATTCTCGCTTATTTGTATCTTTTTGGCTTTAACAGTCTATTTCAGCTTCCGTTCTCGCAGAGAATCGGAGCCTGTCAAACGCGGCTTATATGCAGCACGAATGAATATTTGTATGGGGCTCATGCTCGTTCTCATCGCGGTCACCCAGCTATTCTTCTTCAGTGAATCCAGTTTCCGCCGCATTTTCGGCACCATCTGTGTACTGATTGGGTTAT
Source organism: Paenibacillus sp. N3.4 (assembly GCF_008017805.1). Taxonomy (GTDB): domain Bacteria; phylum Bacillota; class Bacilli; order Paenibacillales; family NBRC-103111; genus Paenibacillus_E. Next base: position 105,470 of record NZ_VRTT01000015.1, read on the forward strand.
TCAACTTATTTGCCGGTATCCGCAATCATGGGCACTTCGATCGTATGCTTCCTAAATGACTTGCGCAGTTAACAGCGCCTTGGAAACAAGACCGCCTGCATGATAAATCTCTACATCGATCTTGCCAAATTTACGGCTCACCTCAATGATGGTGGGTCTTATTTCTATTTTGGAATCAATCTGCAAGGGCTTCAAGAAATAAATCGACATATTGTCCATCACAAGATCGCCCTTCTTGTGCTCCTTTACAATTCGGTAAGCTGCCTGGGTAATAAGCGTTGTGAGTACACCTTCAGATACCGTTCCCAAATGATTCGTCATCTGCGGGGTAATAACGCCATGGAACTGCAGCGCCCCTTTCTCGTCTCTGACCTCTTCAAGACCGGACCAGATGAGGTCCTCGAAGGTTTCACCGTTCTGCGGCTGTTTTTGGATGTACTGCATCGCTTTGAGCACGTCGCTTCGATTCAATACGCCGAGCATCTTCCGATTCGTATCGACCACAGGAAGCAGTTCGATTCCTTCCCACACCATCATATGGGCTGCTGAGGCTACGGAAGTTTGGGGAGTAACGGTCAATGGACTGCGTGTCATTAGTTTGTCTACAGTTTGAAGCGTATGGGCACCTACCATATCTTTGGATGTAACGACGCCAATAATCCGGTTCCACTCATCCACGACTGGAAATCGGCTATATCCCGTATCTTCCGACATACGCTGCCAATCTTTTAAGGTGCTGTTCGCCTTGAGTGCAAATAAGGCAGCACCGGATGCAAGAATATCTTCAACAAGCATGATCTTTTTCTTGATCAAACGATCATATATCGCTCTATTAATCATCGAAGCGACGGTAAACGTGTCATAGCTGCTGGATATGATGGGCAGTTCCAACTGATCCGCAAGAACCTTCACCTCCGTGCTGGTGTCAAACCCTCCTGTTATCAGTACGCCCGCACCTTGCTCCAGTGCACAAATATGAGCACCATTCCGATTGCCCACGATGAGCAAGCTTCCCGCCTCAATGTAACGCATCATGGCATCCTGCTCCATTGCGCCGATAACGAATTTATTCAACGTTTTATGGAGTCCTCTCGAACCGCCAAGCACGCGCCCTTCCACCATATTGACAACCTCAGCAAATGTTAGTTTATCAATATTTTGCCTTAATTTCTTCTCTACTCGGACTGTTCCGATCCGCTCTTTGGTTGAAACTAGGCCTTGGTTTTCAGCCTCCTTAATGGCCCGGTACGCCGTACCCTCACTGACTTCCAGGTTCTTGGCAATCTTTCTCACGGAGATTCGGCTTCCAAGCTTTAAACCTTCTATATAACGCAATATTTGTTCATGCTTCGTTAACGCATCAACAGCGTGTGTATCCAACTGTTACACCTCTTTCATTGATCCCTGTACTACTCTGTACCACTAGTATAATCGTTTCAGAGAGCAAGAACAATGCGTAGAGACTCTATGAAGAAAACATCCAATCATGGAGACTGGATGTTCATTTCCATTATAACAAACATATGTTCGATGTCAAAACATAGAATACTCTGGTACGTTAGAGCTTGAAGTGGCTAACTTCCTCGCGCAGCTCCTCGGCTAATTTGCTTAATCCATCCGCCGAACCAAATACTTCCTTCATTGCCGCAAGCTGATCTTGGGAAACGGCTACGACACCGTTCGAATTATTCGAAATATCCTTGGAGAGGTGCGCCAGCATTTCTTCGGAAGCTAACATTTGCTCTGTCCCCGCCGAAATTTCTTCCGTGGCGGCGGATACTTCCTGCACTTGGCCTGTAACCTGCTGAACAGCCGCGTAGATATCGTAAAAAGCACTGCCGGCCTTCTTCAAGCTATCCGAGCCTTGCTCGACATCGGAAGCCCCTTTTTCCATCACAAGCACCGCATGGTTCACTTTACTAACAATATCCTCAAGTAAATGAGCGATCTGTTCGGAGGAAAGTCTGGATTGTTCAGCTAATTTCTTGACTTCGCTGGCTACAACCGCAAAACCTTTTCCATGTTCTCCGGCTCTCGCTGCTTCAATGGAGGCGTTCAAAGAAAGCAGATTCGTTTGCTGAGCAATGCCCCCAATGACGCTTGCGATTTCTGCTACTTGTTTGGAGTGCTCACCCAGATCATGAATAACATGAACCGATTCCGAAACAGAAGCTCGGATATAATCCATTTGTGTCATCGTCTCCCCAATTAACAGCCTTCCTTGTTCAGCGCCATTCAGTGCTTTGTAGAAGAATCTGCGGCAATAGCCGAAGATTCTGCGATACGCTGCAAGCCATCTGCGCTTTCGGCCATCGCCCTTTTGCTTTCTTCCATGCTATTCATCTGATGTCCAGCGGAGCTGGATATCTCCTGCACCGCTGTCGTCACTTGTTGGGCTGCTGCCACCGCTATTTCGGAGCCTATGTATACATTTTTGGAAGAAAGCGCCACTTGTTCTGCACTCTTATTTATTTTGAAAAGCAGCCCTCTTAAGTTACTTTTCATGGTATTAAAAGATAACGCCATCTGACCAAGCTCGTCTTTACTTTTCACCTCAAGGTCCGCCATCGTCATATCGCCTGCAGCGATTCGTTTCAACGAATTCATAACGACAACAATCGGATTGGAAATCAATCTTCCCATAAACAGGGCAATTAAACAGCCCAAGAGGAGCGCAGCGAGCGTAACAAGTTCAATCGTACGTTTAACCTGTGAGACCGTCTCTCCGGTAGAGAGGATCGAGGCATCCAGTTGTTCTTTCTGATAATCCTCCAGCTTTTGTGCGGCTTCGGCCATTTTATTCGCTTGCGGCACACATTTCTCTTGGACTAAACGTGAATAGGTCTTTACGTCATTGATTTTTTTGTAGGAAATAATTTCTTGAACAACTTTATCATATTCCGTCTCTAAGCCAATGATTTCGTTTAAAAGCACCACGCCTTGCCCTTGTTTAACCGATTGCTGAAGAGCACCCTTTAATTCCTCAAATCGTTTGCGATCCTCCTGATAAGATTGCAAATGATGTTCGTCTCCCGTAATTAAATAGCCTCTTACGTTCTTTGCTTCACTCGCCGTTAAGTATTTCACTTCTTTCACCTGAATGATTTTGTTCACACGATCATCCATTAGCGATTTGTATGTAGCATTGACTGACGTAATTTGATTCCACCCGATAAAAGCGACCACCAATGTAAGTAATAAAATGAAGATAAAACCAGAAAACAACTTCTTCCTGATGCTCATTTTTGTCTCTCCCCTCTAATTATTCAATCTTTAAACAAACACTATACACGATTATACAACCGTATGGATAGTCGACACCAAATAATTATTTTAGACATTTTTCGATCAAACAAAAAACGCTACTCTCCTTAAGAGAGTAACGTTTGTTTCAGGAATTCGGATCACTTTTTTACTTACGAAACTGCAGCATTTTTCGACGTCCTTGGACAAGCTGCTCGAGCTGCCACCTTTTCATCCGATTGATGCGATTAAGCTCCTTACGTTTCTCTTCATCCACACCAAGGATATGGTGGAGATGAGCGGCTATGACCAGTAATGCCATCATAATCCATAAGATACTGAAAATCGTAGGCAGTGTCCACGCTGCTCGTAAGTCCATTTGCGGAATGGCGTAGAATAACATACCTATGGCTAAACTCATCAATACGACATTCTTGAATCCTTTCAAGCTGACCGCACTCCTCTCGCTCTGACAATCAAGTACTCGACTCTTACCTACTGACATTGTATGAGACAAGTTCTTGATATATGAGTCATGGGAGACGATCACCTTTTATTCAATTTCAAATCCTTGCGTTCGCAGAAACGCTCTCATATGTTCCCGCGGCCGCTGCGCCTTGCCGGCCATTTCTTTGGTCCAAGTCGTATCGACTTTGCCATCCGTTCGTGCCTTCATATAGTCGTGGATCGTCTGGTCATAGGCGTCTACCGCAGCCTCGTTGTGAATATACCGATTCTCATGGTAAACGGCTTCTCGTGGGAGACGCGGGCGCTGCAGCGGCTCTTGAGCCGGCTGCCCAATGCACATGCCGAAGACCGGGTACACCAGCTGCGGCAAGTCCAGCAGCTGGGACACCTCGGCTGGCTTGTTCCGCAGCCCACCGATATAGACAACGCCGAGGCCAAGCGACTCGGCGGCAACGGCTGCATTCTGCGCAGCAAGCGCAGTATCCACGGTAGCAATGATGAAGTTTTCAGCATTGCCTGTAACCGCGGCGTCCCCATGACGGTGGACGGCTTGCTCGTAGCGGTGTAAATCAGCGCACCACACAAGAAACAACGGACATTCGCTGACATAAGTTTGATTGCCTGCAAGCACGGCAAGTTGATCCCGCAGCCCTTTATCCGTAACGCCGATCACACTGTAAGCCTGCATATTGCTTGACGTTGAAGCGGACTGCGCAGCCGACAGAATCGCGTCCAATTGCTCTGAGGTCACACGTTCATTCGTAAACTTACGAATGGAGCGATGATTTTGCAATAAACGGATGATTTCGTTCATGGGTTAACAACCTTTCTGTTAGAAATTCATATGAGAAAAGTCTCCACACATATGGTTGACCGAAAAATCAATACAACAGCGCCTTTCTAATTTTACGATACAGAAGCGCCAGCATCCAAGGAATGATAATAATGAGCATAAATACGATGCCATTATACACATTAAAAAGCCATATAGACCCAGGCATATGCACTTTATATTTCCATAAGGATAGCAGCGCGGGATGCATCAAATACACGGCAAAAGACACGGAGCCGAGCGAAGTGAGTAATGCTGCCAAGCGAGTCCATCTTAGCTCGATAAGCTTTGCCAGCCAAATGAGGCTCACACCAATACCGATGCTGTACATGACCCATAACAGCTCAAACCAATTGTTATTAAAGCCGTAGCCCCGTTTGGCAAGGAGATACAGCGTCACATAGACAATTCCAATGATGCTTGTCGCCGACAATACCCAAATCTTGTTTCGATGCAGCCAAGCACGGAATGCCGTATAATTCATCCCAATCGCGCCACCAATCAAGAAGAATCCGAAGTAGGTTATACACAATTCCGGCTTGTGGCTGATCGTACCGAACCAGTGATTATAGATATACACACCAACTTGAATAGCCAGTCCCCATAACGCCAATGTCCGACGAAACCAAGGTGCGGCTCTCACTCCCCAAACGAGCAAAGGAAACAATAAGTAGAATTGCACAATAATAATCATGAAATATAAGTGGTAACCGGAATCAGCCCATTTCAGCTGCTCAAGAAACACACCCAGATCGATTTTGATCGGATGGTCAGGCGTCCAAAGCCATGGGTTGTATATATAGTAGACAAAAGACCAAATGATATACGGAACAAGCACTTGGCGAACCCGTTTCCAATAAAAGATACCAGCCTGCTTAGCGCTCCAATTATCGGTATAAATATAGAACAATACAATGCCGCTAATAAAAATAAAAACGGGTACTGCGAAATAACTGACCTTGTTTAAAAATTCAATGAGCAGTTCCGTGTTGCTTCCCTTCAGCCCAGGTTCGACTGTCCAATCGGCTGTCACATGAATCAGGACAACAGCAAGGATAGCGAGAGCTCTCACAATATCCAGTTCGGTAATTTTTGCTTTTGCCATGTCGTTTTCGAGTCCTCTTTTCCTTATAAATACCCCCTTAACTATAGACAGTTTCGACAAATTGCGCAACTGCGAACAGAGGAAGAAGCACCCATATCATTCCCTAGGTGCTTCTTCCTCTTTATCTACATTTGCTTCATTTCAGTAACTCGAATTTGACCTTTGCGCGGCTGTATAAGGATACGAATCACTGTCAAAAGGACGAGTACGAGAAGAGTCCCGCTATACATCATTTTTAGCCAAATGGTAGAACTGTCCGTTCCTAAATAAAATCCATGAATGAGGGCTAACGTGAATATCGGATAAGCCAATACATGCAGAAGATACCATAGCTTTCTTTTTAGCTTATGACGGATATCTGTTATGAAAAGAACAATGAGCAGGCCATACATGGATAGTGTGCCGATCCCATTTAAGAATGGCGCTTTATGAGCTGTAAAAGGAATCCATAGTTCCCCACGTATCAATTAAATGATGCATTCTTCCTTCATTCGTTTCCCAGCTTCTGAGCTGGGTACTTGAGGTAGCGACAGTGCCGTTATGAAGCTGTAAAAGAACTTCATTCGTCGATGCAGGCTCGAAGGGATTGGCGATTGCAATGGTCTTAAGTCAATAGATTGGACACGACGAATTGCTGTTTTCTATCCACTATTCCGAGCATAATAGACCTCTTCAAAACGAATGGGGGATAAATAGCC
>NZ_VRTT01000160.1 GCF_008017805.1 Paenibacillus sp. N3.4
AGGGTCCTTTCTTGGTGGTGTCGCAATCCCGAGAATACCCTACTTTTTTGTTATCTGTGAAGACTCCAAATTTTGTTACACAGACTACTTTACTTCATCACCTTACTGCCCGTTCCTCCCTTTTCCTTCGCTATAAGCATGTTTTTCCGGCTTAGAGCGCCAATTGTAAGCATATTTTGAAAACCGTCTACGTCTCAAAAAACATATACATTTTTTTCAGTGTAAAAAACCCGCCAATGGCGGGTTTCACTATCTACCTATAACGTGACATGCTTCACGTCCATCAACTCTGCAACCTTCTGGAAAAGCGAGGCGTTATGGCCGATTGACATCACGCAGTGATGGGTAGGCGCCTCGGCGAACCACCGTGACATATACGTGTCTGGGTGATCCCTGAATTTCACTGGCGTCTGGGTATTCCCAATTCTCATGATCGGCCCGTTCGTGGACTGCCCTTCGCTGGAAATCATTTTCAGCTTACCGTCGCCGGTCTGAGTTACGTTCAACGTCGTAATGGCCCCTGTCTTCACCTTCGCCTCAACAGATACCCCCGTGCCCTGCTTCCCGTGATATAACCCCATGCCGCGCAAAGTCGGTTTTCCTTCGGAAATCGCGACATGGAACGGTCCGTCATGGCCAAGCAAAATCGTCTCGTCGACATAATCAACAACGACAATTTCGGAAAAGCTGCCTCCAACGCCTACAATATCGCTAATTTTCATCGCGACGGCCGTCTTGAGATCCCCCTCCCCAGAGCAAGGAATCCCCCGCGCAGTGAGCAGCGAATGCCCAACGATGAAGCCTCCCTGCAGCTTCTTCGTAGCCCCCGTCCGGCGCTCCGTGATAATGGTAAGACAAAGCGTCCAGATCGTACGCTCTGACCAGCTTTTCCTGTGCCGCCGCTACTTTGCAGGACCAGGCCAACTGCTCGTCTGTTGGCTTCTTTGCAATCGGGTCCGATGGCGAATCTCCGCTGATCTGAAACATGTCGTGCACTTCAGCAAGCTTCTCCTTCACCTCCTGTGGCGTCACTTCTCGCAGCATGCGATCCAGATCGCACATTTCTAACACCTCGACATGCAGGCCGGTTTGTGCTGATATCATTGTGAAATCGCTGTACATGTCGAGCATCCCGCTATATGTATTACCCAGAAAACCGAAACGGCTATGCTGAAGAGTTCGCGGAACTCCCGCAACGCGTACCCATTCCTCAATCTCTTTCCACGCTCGTTTAGCCTCAGGTCGTTCGTGTGTGATTTCATTCGTCAACGAAATGGCAGGCGTATGATCCAATCCTAGCAAACCATTTACCACACGGAACGGAATGCCCGCTCTATTAAACACATTTGCAAATTCAGGAACCGGACATGCTCCGCAATGCGCTAACCATTCTCCCGTTGTCGACTGTTCATGATTTCAAGAGTCCATCTCTCTCGATCAGCTTGCAGATGAGCATGCGGTCAGCAAGTTTCATTTGGCTAAACGATTTAAACAGTATACCGGTTATTCTCCTCATGAATTTCTGATTCAAATACGTATGACTCACGCCAAGGAGTGGCTGAAATATTCGGATTTGCCCATATCTGAGATCACCGCGCGTGTAGGTATCGATAATACGAGTCATTTTATCAACCTTTTCAAAGACCGCTTCACCCAAACCCCTCTCGCCTTTCGTAAAAAATGGCAGCGCCCCAAATAGGACACTGCCATTTTTATTTTCGATCAGTTTCTTCAAGCACCGCTGGAATTTCAATTAGTGCACAAACGCCCTGATCCTTTCGCTCCATATACCTTAAACCATAACCAGGTCCGAAATGAAGTTGAATCCGCTTCTGTACATTAATAATTCCATATCCTTTATTGCCCTCTTCGCCTACCAGGCTCGCATTTAATTTCGCGATATCCGTCTGCTTATAGCCATTGTCCTCGACAGTTATGATAACCTTTTCGTTAACGCTCTTTACAGTTATCCATAATTCACCGTCTTGGCTCATATGCTTAATCCCATGTAAAATGGCATTTTCGATGATCGGCTGCAGCAGTACTTTAGGCATTAGAAAACGCTTCGCACCTTCCTCAATGTCCCAATGCACTTGAAACGCATATTCATATCGGAATAGCTGAAGTCTGACATAAGCCTCTGCGTGGTTGATTTCCTCCATCACCGGGATCAATAGCTTGCCTTTACTAAGTCCGATACGCATAATGAGCGATAAATCTTTGATCATTTCAGCAGACTCGGCAGCTCCTTCCATCAGTGTATGCCAGTATACGGATTCCAGCGTGTTGTAAAGCAGATGCGGATTGATTTGGGCATGAAGAATCGAGAGCTCGATTTCCTTATGTTTTAACTCCAACTCATATTGGTCATAGATCGTTTGGTTCAGTCGATCCGTCATCCGAATGAATTGATTATTGAGCAGAACAATCTCATTTTTACTATCAGAATGCAAAGCAATCGATAGGGGTCTTCCCGGATGATACGAATTCGTAATGCGTGCAAGTCGAGAAATCGGCTTCAAAATGGACTGAATGAAATACATGCTAGCTAAAATCAAAATAAAGAAATAAATAATCATGATCAAATCCACCAGCCGCTGTACACTGATATGATCAATAATGATCGATTGGACCGGAACTCGCATGAGCAGCTTTGTATTCGTATACTCGCTCGTATGCAGCACGCACATCAGTTCATTGCCGGCTTCCATGATTTTATAAACGCCCTCTGTTTTATCTGCAGGCACACTAATACGCGTGCCAATGTTGAATCTGGACGTATTCGATGCCAGCACGGCATTCGTATTATCAAGCAGCAATATTTCTGCGTCCGCATATTTATCAAAGGGGGTGAAATCCTTTTGCAGGGGAGTCTCAATACCAGAGACAACCAGATAGCCAATGATGGACTCCCCATTATAAATGCTGTTCAATTGTCGTAAATAAGCTACCGTTTGCATGTTATTCGGATTGTATCCGAATTTATCGATGATCCCAATAACCCCCTTGCCTTTGGCCTGACTAACCGCTTTATACCAAGGGAGCGAATCTAAATTAGTTAAATAAAAAATACCATAATTCAGCATATCCGCATTCGGAACAAACGAATATAATTTATCCTTGTCCGAAAAAAATAGTGAATAACGAGTCGAATTCGTCGAATAATTGTTCAAATACTTATCAAGCGCTTTAAATATTTCAAAACGTTCGTACTCCGATGAAGATGGGATGCTAACGAGCTGTTGGATCTCTTGTGAAATCATAATTTTTTCTGTTTTTTCCTCAAAATCACTGCTTTCCCTATCCAACGTCAAATGGCTGCCGCTAACGAGCTGCAAAAGCGCATTCCCGACTTGCTCTTCCGTAATGGACTCCAGCTTCTTAGCCACAACCAAATCCAAAACCAGGATAGGAACAACGACGAATATGATGAGGAGCACGATCAGTTTTTTCATCAAATTCATATTCCGCAGCATATTCAGCATATCGATATACCTTCCTTTGTCTATGTTCTATCAGTAGGTTCGCTATGGCTCTTACATTCTCCTCTAAACAAAAGAAAACGCCTTCAGCATCCTACCGCTGAGTGGCGTTTGCTCCCTAACCATCATGGACAAACCGAACAGCTGATCTATCCTTTGATACTGGATGCACTTAAACCGCGGATGATAAAGCGTTGGAAAATAAGGAAGAAAATAATTGGCGGGGCCATAGCCATCGTCAACACTGCAAACCGCACACTCCATGGAATAACGGAGGTCTGGTAAATGACGTACCGATATATACCAGTGGCAAGTGGGTACATCGTTTTTTCTGTCATAACAATGTTAGGCCAGTAGAAATCATTCCATGTCGTCGAAAATGACAACATCAACAGTGTGCCAATAATAGGTGTCGATAGTGGCACGGCAATCTGAAGGAAGGATTTGAACTCACTCGCGCCATCAATTCTCGCCGCTTCAAGAATTTCTTTATGAATGCCGTCGAAGAAATTTTTGAGCAGCAGCATGAAATACGCATTCGCTGCCGCAGGCAACCAGAATGCCCAGTAAGTATTGATCATGCCAAAGCTTTTTAAATTGAGAAAATTAGGAACAATGTAAGTGGCCGGAGGAATTAATAAGGTCGATAAGAAGAAAAGTGTTACCCATCTTTTCATGGGTACTCTTAAATGAGACAACG
>NZ_VRTT01000161.1 GCF_008017805.1 Paenibacillus sp. N3.4
GCTTTCATTTGCTATGAGATTCTAGCATAGGCTGGTAAGAAGCTTGTTTCTATTCTTTTCTCTATAATCTTAATTACCAATAGTAAGCAGCGAAGAGCCATATTTCCATTCTAAGCGAAGAAGATGCAAAAGTGCGTATAGTTCTTCCACTACTCCAATCATTAGGGTTTCAACATGAGAATCAATTTGAGGAATCATTCTATCTCCAGCTTGTCCGAAACAGTGCCGAATACTCCTACAGAATAGATACACGCAGACCTATAAGCCCCAAGTTGAAGTGGCGAGTTGCGGGAAGGGAGTCGGAGGGAGCTTTGTAATAGAATTCATTATCGGTCCATCTTTCAATCGTTTTATTTTACTGAATGTTATTTATAATCCTCTCTAGATCTATTATTTCCTCTTAGACCTGTCAAACCTAGTAAATCTCTGTTTTGAGATGCGAAAAGAAGGATTCGATGCACGCGTTATCCAGGCAGGTTGCTTTGCGAGAGTGGCTGCCTTTGACGCTGAATTGCTTCCAATCGTGTGTTGTACGCTTGAGACGTATACTGGAAGCCTTGATCCAAATGGAGAACGGCTTCTGCGACGTCTCTTTTTCTTGTCCACTGATCAATCGTATCCAATACGAGTTTGACATCATTGCGTTCGGATAATTGCCAAGCAACGATCTCATTGTTGAACAGGTCTTGAATTGCCGACAGGTAATAAAAGCGTGTTCCATTGGAGATATACGTAATATCGGTGACCACCTTCTGACATGGCCCTATGGCATGAAACTGACGCTTTAATCGGTTTGGATACACGATAGAAGGCGTGTAATTCGAACGGTTTCGTTTCTTTCGAATAACGGATTGAATCGATAATTCTTTCATTAGCCGCCATACTTTTTTGTGATTGACACGATAGCCGGCTTCCCACAAAGCCGTCATCATACGAGGGTATCCAAAATAGGGATATGCAAAGTAAATGGCCATACCGAATCCCTGGACCGTTTTAATTGCCGGCATTACTCGATTAGGGTTAACCTACATCGTCCCCGAAGCCCATCATTCCAAAATCATTACCGCTATTGTCGAGCCGGATTTCTGCGGATATGATTTTCAATCCATGCATGACTACTTTTACCGGCATGATATGATGATTTATCCAGGAAAGCTCGATGGATTGAATACGTTTAGAATTGCGAACATGGGTGCGGTCACCAGCAAAGACATGGAAGCTTTCATAGAGCTGCTCGGCTCTTATCTATGGGATTTAGCATAAGGATAACTCCAAAGAATCCAAGTCAAAGGAATGATGGTATGTCAACACATTGGGATCCTTCGAAATGGGAGCTGCACCGGTTGTACTCCAAGCATCCGCGGCTGCATAAGCTTTTGCCTCCAACGTCGATCTTAACCAGGCGCTCACTTTCACGAATTATTAAAGACTAAGACGCGGTTTATATCAAAGGGAATACTTCACACACAGGCTCAAATATTATAAAAGCATGGAAAACAAAGCAGGGATATCGTTTCGTCAATGAACGAGGTAAGCCTGTGGATGCAGATTCGATCAGAGATTTGTACGACAAAGTCAAGGGCGGAAGAGTCGGCAGATCAATCCTGGTCCAGAAAGCGATTGATCTGGCGAGCATCAACGGAAGGCCGTTCTCGATTCGTCTGATGCTCATGCGGGACGGACAAAGACGGTGGAAGTATGCGGGAATGATCGCAAAGGTATCAGGTGAAGGCAGTGTCATTTCCAATGTTCGTCGCGGCGGCGGCTATGCAACGACGGTGGACGAAGCTTTGGTCAAATCGTTCGGGTACGGTCGCGAACGGATTAAGAGAAAGAAACGGAAGAAATCCGCTCAGGCTTTAAGATTATTCGTCATGCAACGAACAGCTGCTATCGATCTTATGAGACGGGCATCGATCTGGGAATGGATCAAAGAGGAAAGCTGTGGATTATCGAAGTGAACCTTGCCTATCCTTCCTACGGATTGTTTAATCGACTTCCGGATAAAGCGTACTACCACAAGATCAAAGCACTGGCTAAAGCCTACAGAAAACGACGGAAAACGCATTAAAAAATCATAGAGTTACACCAAAACAGGGGATGAAAATTCCCTGTTTTTATATGAGTTATGAGCACGACTGTATACTAAAAACCGCTCTATTAGCGGATTGCGGATTTATTGGCAAATCCGCATTCAACCAGCACCTGAAATAAACTAGTTGCATTTACTAAAATTAAATCTCTGCAGAGAGGAGCAACGGTTTAGGTTCTCAATAACATTTTGACGGAACGAAAGGAGGTTCAGTACAAAATGCAAGTAAAATACATTACGAATGTTGATGAGATCCCCGGTTTAACAGAAGATGAGCGGGAGTCATTCAAAAAAGTGACAGATAAATTTGTATTTCGACTAAATGATTATTATTTGCAGCTGATTGATTGGAAAAATCCCCATGACCCTATTCGAAAGCTGGTCATCCCGAGTTCGAATGAGCTTCAGGAATATGGTCGATGGGATGCTTCCGATGAAGATACCAACTATGTCGTGAAAGGCTGTCAACATAAATACCAAACGACAGCGCTGCTGATCGTTTCGGAGGTATGCGGAGCGTACTGTCGCTTCTGCTTTCGCAAGCGTTTGTTCCGGGCAGACGTAAAGGAGGCGATGCCGGACGTACAGGATGGTCTCGACTATATCGCGAGAACGCCCGAAATCAACAACGTCCTCCTTACGGGTGGGGACCCGTTAATCCTGAATACACGCAAGCTTCGCAGTATTATAGAAGCGCTGAGAGCTATAGATCATGTCAAAATTATTAGAATCGGTTCAAAGATGCCCGTGTTCAATCCGATGCGAATCTATGAGGATCAGGAGCTTCTCGATTTGATTCGGACCCACTCTACCGATGAAAAGCGGATCTATATCATGGCGCATGTCAACCATCCGCGAGAGATTACGGAGGAAGCGAGAAGATGCTTCAAGGCATTGTACGATGCCGGGGCGATTGTTGTTAACCAATCCCCTGTGCTGAAGGGGATCAATGACGACCCGTTAGTGCTTGGAGAGTTGCTCGACAAGCTCTCATGGGCTGGGGTTACACCCTATTACTTTTTCATCAATAGGCCGGTCGCAGGGAACCGCGGTTTCGTGCTTACGCTGGAGGAAGCCTATCATATCGTAGAAGAAGCCAAAGCAAGAACTTCCGGTTTAGGTAAGCGAGTCAGGCTTTGTATGAGTCATACCTCGGGGAAAGTAGAGATCCTGGCCATTGAAGACGGTAAAGCCTATTTAAAATATCACCAGTCTCGCGATGGTGAATACGGAAAGCTTATGGTTTTGGATTGTCCGAAAGAGGCCACCTGGTTTGACGAGCTGCCGGGGAACGAAAAATATTGGAAGAAACCGTTGAAGAAAACGGCAGAAATTGTTTCCGTCAACGAAATGCCCGATTTTCCTCAGAAGAAACAAGATTGATGTTAAGGTTTACTCAACTGATATGAGGTGAAAACTCAAAAGCCCCGAAATTACCTTTGAGTCTTGTCTCCTAAACCACTAAAATGAAGTTAACATAAAGTGGAGGGATGCAAGATGGAGCGCAAGAGTTACAGCAGAACCCTGCCTTTCGGACAAAATAGAAATCGCCGACAAATGGATTGCGCAGGGATATAAAGCGGCCTTGGTATAATGAATTATCGGCGTCAGTGAGCAGATTGATTACTATCGAAAAAAGCATGCGAAGCCGGTCCGTATGTATAACGGCGGACGTCCCATTCCCGGGTACTCCTGGGACCAAGCAGGCCAGCCGATCAGCGACGAACAGATCAAAGAATGGCTGATGGAACGGATCGCAGGTGACGAGTCTATCTATGGCTATCGCAAATTGACCTTTGCCTCAGACGGCAATATAGCGTTGTCTTGAACCTCTCATGACTAAAGTCACGAGATTCTTGGGTAGTCTCTTCTAACGAAGAGAAGTTTACCAAGCTAACCCTGTCGTTCCGACAGTTCGTGTAGT
>NZ_VRTT01000162.1 GCF_008017805.1 Paenibacillus sp. N3.4
AATCACGTATATCGCTGTAAAAGCATAAATAAGTCAGATAAAGATAGAACAGAAATACTTAAACTCAAAACAAACAGAAGGAGAATGATCTATGACTGGGGAATGTAAATAATAGCCAAATATAAGATGGAGATGAGTTCTATGGGATTTAATACAGGAGAAATTGTAATAAGACTTAATAAAAAGTTATTTTAATTGGGACAATGTTGACACTTTTGCGGGGCAGCAAGTGCATCAAGCATTAATGGAGATTTCAAGGGGAATCCGATTGTTATTATTAAATCTAACGGGAATGAATTAACAATTAGTTCGGAAGGTGTACCAGCTTTTATCTATGATAATAGTACTGTAGTACCAATATCCGTTCTAAGAAACCTTGGGGCAACCGTGACATGGGATGCAAATACATATAGTGTTGATATCAGCACAACTGATTCAATAGTAAAGCAGCTTTTTGATGAAAAAATAGTGACTAGCGGCGAAAACGTTTTTTACATACAATAATCCATATCTCATGTTAAGGAGCGATATAGATTTTTTAACAGGAGATAATTCAAAAGTCTTAGATAAGCTTTTACGCGTTACGAGCACTACAGATGCAGAATCGGTAAAAGTCACTTTTATGAATAACCCACGAAAAGCAGAATCGGTAATACTATTTGATACGAGTGATGCAAAGCTTTATTCGAAGGGTGATATTTCATTAGAACAAATGGTTGATAAAATTAATGTTCAGGTTAATTATTTTCCGGTCAAGAACATTAAAGCATCCATTTCAAAAAATTGAAAAAGGCACAAATAATTTAAAGAAGGCTGCCGGTATTATCGGTAGCCTTCTTGTTTTTACGGGCAACAAAACGAAGGTGAAAATAAAGTAGAATAGTTAAATTAAAGAAATACTTGAGCAGCCGCGAGGACTCCTGTAAAGCATTGTTTGTGACGGATACCCATCATACCCGTCGGATGGCAATCCCGACGATCAGATGGGCATTAAAGCGGTTAGCAAAGTTGAAATCTTCAATGTTTATTTTCTGTACCTCCCCAACACGGCACCCGGTACTATATAGGAACTCAAGTAAAGCTCGTTCTCTAAGGGAGAGACAGGAAATCTTCAGATGAATCACATCTTCTTCAATCAAAAACTTCGGAATGCGTTTATCCATCTTTGGCTCTCTTAATTTCAGAGAGGGATTTGTTGTGAGGTAACTTTCTTCGTATGCAAAGCGAAACAGGGAGCGTATAAATCGGATACGGTGTCCCAGACTGCTTGGCTTTAGTCGTTCGGACTGCTTAGCCAAATATTCCTTCAGCAACTGTAGCGAGACCTCTGAAATTTCAAGATCACCTAGTCCGACAACCAGCATCTTTAGCTGCAAGGCGTATGCTTTTAATGTGTGTGGACTAAATCCTTGGATCCGTTTATCTGCTTCATACAACTTCCACAATTCACTTAAATTCATAATAAAAACCTCCCATTAGTCCTAATAAATCTAGGTTTGCAACAACTGGGAGGTTTTAAACAATTATATTGCACTAGCGTTCTGCGTTAGTGTAATCATGATGGGTCTAAGTATCTGGCTTATATCTCTCGATCATCTTCGACTATCCAGGAAAAATGATTTGCAATTGCCATTGTAATTTCTGATATTTCTTTCTGAAATGTATTATCAAGTTTCCAAGATACAGCTATTTCAATCAAGTTAATGTCTTTAACCCCTTCAAGTGAATTAATACCGTAGCCCCATTAGAATTAGCAGGAATACCCATAATCGTAATTTTTTCGCCACCAATTTCCTTAAAGAATTTCAGATGACTCTCCTTAGATAACTTTAGCTCTGAAATTAAGAACGCCTCTAATAAAGTCGCTTCAATTCTTTGAGAATGCGTTTCATCGGAAAAAATACTAATAAAATCGTACATGCTATTTCTCCAATTCAATGAGAGTTACTGCCCATCTCAGCCCAATTACTTAATTACAAAAGGGCAACTGCCGTCGTGTCTTTAGTGTGCTCTCGTGCTGCGGTTTGCTTATTGACTTGACCTTTTAATTATCAAAAGTAAGTTAAGTTCGTCTTCCAAATTTTTAACAAATTCAATTAATGATTCGAGTGAAATTATAAATCTAAAGCCCCTTTGTACGTCATGAATAGCTCCGTTTGTTCTGGAACTTTCAAATGTCCAAACCGTACAATGAATCCAGTCTTCTTCAGATGAGTTATTGAATTCTAACTCGTAATAAAACTCGAATGTTGAAATCTCCACTTTATTAAATATTTTCGTTGATTGCATTCCGCTAATGCTTGCTTTTAACTTCGAAAACATCAAATTAATTTCAAACAAATTTAAGGATGGATTTACTTCCGGATAGATACTATAAGATTCCTCAAATAGATTAATTTCAAAATCAATTGGAATCCAATTATTTATGTCATCCTCGTATTCAGTAATTAGTTTATTTCTCTTATGAAATGAAAGTATTAAACTTATCTTCCCTGATATATCCACCAATTTGGCCATATAACACCTCACAGGTATAAATCAATTTGAATTAACCACCATTAAAAACTCATTTCAATAATACCACATATTGGAACTATCCTGTCCGTTAGGTGAGTGAAAGGCTGCCAAACGTGCCGGCAGCCTCACCATTGTTGTGTATTAAACAAACGTTCACCGTAATAAGCAATCGTAATTATACATGCTCTAGAAAATTTTCTAAAGTTAATACCAATTGCCCATTACAATACTCTAATTTATGAATGCCGGTATTTGAAGCTGGGAAGGATTTATTTTTATTTGTCCATTCTAGTCCTTTTACAATATGATAAACGACATTTATTACCCCGCCATGTGAAACTATAATTACATTTTCAAGGTGATTCTTACTAGATTGCTCTTCACATAGCAGATGGAATGATTCTTCTATTCGTTTATAGAATTCCAGTGGACTCTCACCACCAGGATACCTTTCGTCCATCCGTAAACTTGAGAAATACAAGCCAGGAAATCGTTCATTTACTATTTCGTTGGGCATGCCAGCAATTACTCCATTATTCGTTTCTCTCCAATGGTTGCTACTTTCAACGGTTAAGTTCAAAAATCTAGCAATCTCATTTGCTGTGTCTAATGCCCGTTGCAAGTCACTGCTCACGATTCGATGTATTTGAAATATGCTTTGCTTCTGCTTAAGATAACAACCTAACTTTTCTGATTGCCTATAGCCTTCAACTATAAGCCCTCGTTGACTCCAGCCACCACGAAATCCTTCCTCGTCCATACCATGTCTTTACAAAATAAATAGCCATTAGTTCCTCCTGGGTTAAAGGGACATGTTAGTTCAAGCCCGGTTTTCATCACAATTCCAACACCAATATTAACACATATTGGAAGTATCCTGCCCATTACTTCAATAGATAACGGCAGCCGATAGTGTGCAGGCTGCCGTCAAGTCCATGATTGAACTAACGTTTCCGTTAGTTCAACGAATGATCATTCACCTGAATACTTGTTAGCCGTTATTGGATAATGGTAGATCTCAATATCCTCATCAATAAACCCTCTGCGTTGTGCAGCTAGTAGTGTTTCATACATATTCTTTCGCCCCACAGGATTATCTGTGTGTATATAAATTTTGCTGGCGCTTAAACCGTTCTCACAAAAGTATTTAACGAAATCATAACCATTACGCAATTCATTTCCATTCTCATCTTCACCTAAGTCATGGTCAAGTATAATGCTACATATAAACTAGACAGCAAAAAAGGAGTTTCTTAGTTGTATGACAGGTCCCAGAAGGAAGTTCAGCCCAGAGGAAAAAGCCCGGTTGGT
>NZ_VRTT01000163.1 GCF_008017805.1 Paenibacillus sp. N3.4
AAGAAAATCGCGAATCGAAATTTCAGACGAACCCAATTCTGCAATGAGTGGCAACTTGGTTTTCTCCAAGCGCGATTGAAGTGCTTCCACTTCTTCAGGTGCTCTCGTCTTCTTTTGCGAAACAAACCAATGATGAACAGAAAGACGAGGCATGATCGGTTCGATAACCACATGAGGAATACATAAATTGATCATTCCCGTTGTGTCACCAATCTTCGTACTTAAGGAGATTAGTGCTATCGTTTCATTCGGTGATACAATTTGCATGAATTGCGGATTTGTTTCGAGAGCTTCAAGACGCGGTTGAATATCAATAACGGTCTTCCAAGCCTCTTGTAAACTATCAAATGCCCTACTAAAAATACGTTCCATTACGATGGTTTCAATTTCAGTCAAAGCGTTAATTTTTGTTGGTGTCGTACCAGCACCGCCCAACAAGCGATCCAACATTGCAAATGCAACATTCGGATGTACCTCAAGCACCATTCGACCCTCTAAAGGCTCTGCTTCAAAGATGTTCAAAATGGTCATTTTCGGGATCGAGCGAATAAATTCGTCGTAGGGCAGTTGTTCAACCTGTACCACGCTAATTTGGACAAACGTGCGAAGCTGAGCAGAAAAATACGTTGTTAAAAAACGTGCAAAGTTTTCGTGAATACGGGTTAAGCTTCGTATATGATCTTTAGAAAAACGAACCGCTCTCTTAAAATCATAAGCCCTTACCTTTTTCTGCGTATCCTCTTTTTTAAGCTCATCGGCATCCATTTCACCAGATGATAAGGCAGCTAATAAGGCATCGATCTCATTTGCGACAATACATCAACCATTCGAGTCACCTCCTTCAAGCAAGATCATAAGCGAGCTATTGAAGCACTTTATCGGTAATCCAAATTTGCTTGATTTTACCTTGTTGTAATAATGGGTTTATTTTATTCATTAAAGTTGAAGTCAAGTTATCCGAACCTTTACTTCCATCAATCTGTTCTTTCGTCATATCGCCAAGCGTTTGTACAATCGTACCTTTCACTGCTGAGTCCAACAAGGAATCGAACTCCGTCTTAGCTTTACTGTTTTCCAGTTCAAAAGCGAAGCTAATTTTGATAAAGTTCTGACTGCCTGATAAATTCGTTAAAATATCTTTAATAATGGCTGTGTTGGCTTTAACTGCCTCTGCAGATGGTGCTTTCGTCGGCTTTACGCTTGCAACTGCATCCTTGGCTTGTGTTGCAGGATCTTTAGATTGACTGTTCTTTTCCATGAAATTCCACAAAATAAAAGCTGCAGTCAAAATTAGCGTGATCGCAATGAGTATTGAGACAATCAATATAAAGATTTTATTCTTAAACACCTACGAGCCCTCCGCATCCCTGGACATTATTGTCGCTCGAACCGAGCCAATTTCTTGCATGTAGGTCCGCACTAAGCTTACCACAATGTCTGCCTTTTCGAGAACTGTGATTTTCTTTCCCGTTGTCAAAGTAATCATTGTATCCGGCGTCTCTTCAATAAGCTCAATCAAAATGGCATTAAGAATAATAGCTTTTCCATTTAAACGAGTGAGAGAAATCATCTTTCTCCTCCTGCACCAGGATAAGGGGGAGACTAGCTCCCCCACCTCATATTAGTGTCCGATTAACGCTTCAGGTTGACAACCTCTTGAAGAATTTCATCAGAAGTCGTAATAATACGCGAATTCGCTTGAAACCCACGTTGAGTAATAATCATCTCGGTGAATTCCCCGGTAAGATCAACGTTCGACATTTCAAGTTGACCAGAAATAATGGTCCCTGTTCCTGTATCTGGATTAGCAGGCGCACCTACGACAAGATCTCCACCCGGATTTGCGTTAGACGTCATCTGATACAAATTACCGCCAATTTTCTCAAGCCCTGATGGATTGACTACTTTAACAATGCCAATTTTTTGACCTGTCGCAGCGGTTACGCCTGATGCGTTAACGCCGATAATATCACCATTCTGTGCGATTGAGAATGAAACAACTTCATCAGGTATGATGATTGGACCGCCGCCATCAGCTCCCATAACGTGAAGGCCTTCAGCGTTAACAAGGTTTCTGCTCGCATCTAACGTGAAGTTTCCTGATCTCGTCAAATAAGGAGCGTCTGTTTGCCCTGTGGTTCCAACTGCAAAAAAACCATCACCATTTACACGCAAATCAGTTACAACGTTCGTTGTCATAGCGCTACCTGCTGTATGTACAGTATCAATAGCGGCTACAGCTACGCCTAAGCCCACCTGCTGCGCATTCACACCGCCACGGTTATCATCAGCGGCACTTACGCCTGAAACGGTTTGGCTGAGGATATCCTTAAACATGACTCGACCGCCTTTGAAGCCAATCGTGTTTACGTTTGCGATATTATTACCAATGACATCTAGCTTCGTTTGAAAACCACGCATACCTGAAACACCTGAGTACAATGATCTTAACATGTAATATGCCTCCTAAGCGGATTTCAATATATAATGAGCTGCTTCCTTCGTTCCACAGCTCCAGGCTTCCTAAACGGTCCAGCCTGTTTTGTTAAGAGATGATGATAGCACTATCAATCTGTGTAAACACATGTTCATTCATCGAATTTCCATCAAGCGCCGTCACAACAGTTCGGTTAGGGACATTCACAATCAACGCATTCCCGCCTAGAATCATAAGAGCATCCTTCGCTCCTTTAGCCGCTACCTTATCGATAGCCGTACTAAGCTTGTCTAATTGCTCAGGCTTTAATTGAATGCCTCTTTCTTTGAGTCTAACCTCAGCATGATGACTAAAACGAACATACTGATCTTGAAGTAGCTTCTGAAACGTTGATTGACTACCGGAAGAGGTTGCCGGTTGCTGAACAGTCGTTCGCCTCGTAGACGCCGGAGAAACCGCATTAGGATAAAGCTGACCTATGGATATTCTCTCTGTCATTTGGTTTCACTGGCATCCTCAATTTTACTGAGTTTGTCCAGAGAAATTTCCTCTCCTTTCACAGTCGCATATTGATTGCCATCTTTGAACACAATGGAATCGACGATGCCGGTTTTTTCGACGGATGCTCCTGAGGCATCGTTGTCCATCCATGAGATCGTTTTGCCAATCAATCCAGAGACAAACCCGAGAGATTGACGCATCAATTTCATTTCACCAGCCATATTCGTTAATTGCTCGACGGAAGTAAACTGCGCCATTTGGGCGATAAATTCCTTATCCTGCAAAGGTTGTGTTGGATCCTGGTTTTTAAGCTGTGTAATTAAGATTTTAAGAAAGTCATCTTTTCCTAAAGTCTTATTGTCTTTATCTTTTGTCTTTGCATTCTTCGCCGTCTCAATGATATCAGTAACATTACCTACAACCGGACTAGTGGCCATATTTTCACCTCCAACTGCTACACATATGTAAGTTACTAGGCAATCACATCAAATGAATTTCCGTTTGCTGCTTGACGAACGGGTTCCATATTCTCAACTTCTTGATTGAAGTCAAGTGACTCTATCTCAAAGTTGTCAGAACGGTTTTTATTTTGCCGAGATGATTGATTAAACGATTGCTGCTGCCTTTGGTCTTGAAACAAACTGGACTGCATATTTTGGTTTTGTGTAACCTCA
>NZ_VRTT01000164.1 GCF_008017805.1 Paenibacillus sp. N3.4
TCCCACATTTGGGGGAGGGAGACAATTCTTTAATCAGCCCATATCACTAACTTACATGTTATTTAACCGTAATGCCCCCCTGCATAGCATTCTTATGGAGTTCGCAGAAGTACGCATAATCTAGTAGGTTTTAGCCGCTGGATTCACTGAACTCCGATCGGAGTCGCTGACCAAATTAGCGGTACGTGACGCTTCATCATACTTAACCAAATCGGCAGCAGCAGCATCATAATCGATAATAAATCCATGATGATGGATACCGCACCTTTCATGTGGGAAGGAAATACCTATGTCCCCCTTCGCTTCTTAGCAGAAGGTATCGGGGCAAACGTAACCTGGGATCAAGCTAGCCAAACCGCTTGGGTGAAAGCTGGAACTGTTACGTTAACGTTCTGGGTCGGTAAAAACGTTATGGAAATTAACGGTAAACAAAAAGAGATAGGTGCTCCTGTTATTCTCAAAGATGGTCGCACACAAGTGCCGCTGCGTTTCATTACGGAGTTGCTAGGCTGGGATGTAAAGTGGAATGAAGCGGATGGTTCCATCGCTTTAACCAAATCTATGGAAAAAAACAAAAGAAATGGATACGGGTACTCACATGCATCAATAAGAAGATAGCTCTCTCCTTTTAACGATGGATACACATTAACAAATATTGTCCTATAATTCACCAGGCTGTCGATATAATCGGCAGCTGGTTTTTTTAACTTCTATCTTATGAAAAGGTGCAATCTCCGTATTTCCCTTATATCAATTAGAAGCTATACAAAATCAATGAATGTCTTCATTTCCCTCTGTTTTTCTTGGATTCCTTTGTTTGTCAACTCCACTGGGGTCTGATACTCTTTGGATAGTAAAGAAGAAGACCTATAAAATGGAAAAGGGGCTAACCCCATGTTTAAAAGGACTATAAGGTTAACGGAGACTCAACGTTTTTTACTTCGAAATGTTTCTATTATTGTACTTGGTCTTTTTATTAATCAAATGTTACAAACGGGAGGCAGTATCATTTTGGCTCGCGTGCTGAACGATCCAGCCGGATTCGGTCGAGTGAATCTCCTGCTGCAAATCTTCGGTATGGCTTCACTCTTTCTTAATGTCGGATTTAATTCCGCCTTGATATATACTTTTTCCAAAAGACCAAGTGAAGCGGTCCAAACAAGATTTCGTGTGGCTTTGATTGGCAGCATGTCCTTTGGAATTCTCTTCGGATTACTCCTTTGTGCATTAGCACCACTACTTCGCATTCTTATCACCTGCCTGATCTAAAAGGAGCCTTGATCATTAGCTCAATTATGTTTATTTTCAACTCAGTCGTAAATGTGGGCGTTGCTTCCTTTTCCGGAAATCGTGATTTCAGTACCCAAGCCTTCTTCATGGTCATCACCACGGCATTTTCAACCTGTGGAACTGTACTTGGGGTTTTATTGCCTATAGGAAAAATGAACCCTTTAGAAAACATCTCGCTTTGGATGTGTGTTGGTTCGATCCTAACGGCAATTTTTATTTGCCTGAAAGTTGAACGTGTGCATAAACCAAAATGGTTTGGCAGCCTCCCTTTTCAAGAGTTTCAGAGTATGTTGGCATACGGTGTACCCTCCTGGGCAGGGAATATTGCGAAAGCGTTTCAACAGCCATTCCTGGTTATGATGGTCGGTTCTGGCTCGGTTATTGCTGTCGGTTATTTAGCGAACGGATTTCGCATAACCGGATTTATCGGCATTATTACATGGGCGTTTATGATCGTCACCTTTCCATTTGTAGCAGAAAAATCTCAGGATTTAGAGGAAAGCAAACATCGTGGAACGAGTTGTATCCGATATAACAACGTTCTTTTGTACCCGCTTACAGCACTCATCTGTTTATTTCCGGATCAGATCAACGGTTACTTATTCGGAGCGAGTTACACGACCGGAGATTCTTCAACGTATATTCGTTTGATGGCTTTAGGTGTCTTGTTCTCCTCTGTTGGTCGGCTGGGCGGGAGCATTTTGGCGGGAATAGGAAAAACAAAGGCAAACTTTTGGGTAATGATTGTAGCCGGTATTTTTGTCATTACCATCGTGCCGTTTATCGCAGCTAAAAGTCCAGTATTAGCCGTGTGGATTTATACGGGGGGATGGGCAGTTTCAGCACTATCCATGATCGGATTCTTTTATTATGAAAAATTTCCGCTTGATTGGTGGAAGGCTTATGGAGAACCACTCATTCCTACTATAGCGATGATAGCTATTATGGAAATCGGACATTTAGCGAAATCCTGGTTTCCTCTTTTCATCTTTGCCGGTCTTCTAAGTCTACTGGTCATGACCATAGCAATAGAAAAGCGTTCTATAGTTAGGAGTGATATTCACACGCCAAACATCCATTAATTTGTTGGAAACGACGTGAAATCATATTTGTAAGCTGATTCATAGCACGATGATAGGACCCTTTCATCCCGAATAAGTGTTTCAACCAATAAAGAAGGCTCCCTGCTTAGGAGCGCCTTCTTTATTGATTTATTCTTATATCAGCTTCTAATTTCAGAACTATTTTTATAATGAATTGTAGTGTTGTCTCCGGTTTATATCCAGTTCATAATAATACTCTATCTTTAATCGAAGACGACTAGCAAATAGAGACCGGATGCTAATTTCTACGTAAAAGTGTCAACTGTCTATCCGCGTGCCACGATGTAAACGACCACTAGGAGGTAATTCCTTATGTTTCATATCATTATTCTGTTGGTTAATTTGTTCCTCGCAGGCATCCTAGCTGGAGAAGAGTTTGTGATCTTCTATGGTGTTCGCGTGCCCTTATTTGCTCTGAACCAACAATCGCAGATCCAACTCCGTCAAGCCCTAATACGGCGACTGCGATTACTCGTTCCTGCCATTTTTGTACCGACAGCCGTGACTGTCACTTAACCCATAAGTTGCCATTTTGGCAAGCTTATGCTTCCAAATTAACGTGGCAAACTTATGCTTCCAAAATAAAAAAGTCCTTGAATATCAAGGACTCCCTCTACCCAGGGATAGCCACAACTTCAGAATTTATGTGTTAGTACAACACCGAATTAACGTTTTACGTTAACCGCATTCGCAAAGTGATCGGGACACGATCTGAAACAAAGAGAACTCTCCAGATTTCAATAGTAACAAGAGAAGTTTTCTGCAATCTGTAATCCCAATACAAGAGATTTAAGTTACTAATCTAATTTTTTGATTAGGATAGAAGCATTAACGTTTGTTTGCGTGCCTCCGGCTAATGTTTGTAGTGTAACTGCGGCAGCAGAAGTATGATTTCGAAGGGTAAGAACATCGCCGGCTGCTATGGCGATAATAACCTGACCGTTATTTTGCTGAGTGCCTGCGCCTGAACCATAGACTGTACCCGCAACCGGTGCGCCATTAAGAAATAACGAGAATTGGTTGGGTTCCACACCGGACACGGAGAATGTAACTTCGTAGTCTCCCGGAGTGGTAATTAGAATTTGAGAGGTTCCGGGAGCATGCGTAATTCCAGTTGTAATTATTCCATTTGAATCAAAAATGACATCAGCCTCAATCGGTACAACTTGAGCACCAAGGTTGTAAATATACCCGTATTCGGCTAATCCGGCTCCTGTAGCACCGGTAGCACCCGTTGCTCCTGTTGCGCCCGTGTCACCCGTTGACCCTGTAGCACCGGTAGCACCCGTTGCTCCTGTAGCACCGGTAGCACCCGTTGCTCCTGTTGCGCCTGTGTCACCCGTTGCTCCTGTAGC
>NZ_VRTT01000165.1 GCF_008017805.1 Paenibacillus sp. N3.4
GTGTAGACATTGCTCAGGAGGCCCATGTTGCTAGAGCGGTTAACTTCCGTGGTGTCGCTCTCGGTAATCCTTTAGTGTTTAGTAATGACGAAAATGGCTTCAAGTCCCTCGACCGTTGGATTCGCGACTTGCTAGCTCCATATAAATTATCCCAAATTATCGTTGGTATGGAACCGACTGGCCATTACTGGCTCAGCCTTGCCGGGTGGCTTAAAAATAAAGAAATTGAAACCGTACTTGTTAATCCTCACCTAGTTAAAAAGAACAAAGAAAACCGCGACAATACACGCTCAAAAAGTGACAATAAAGATGCTTTAGTTATTGCCGACATGGTGAAAATGGCTACTACTCTCCTGTCCGTTTCCACTCCTCTGAATACGAGGAACTACAAGTACTCATAGCTAACCGAGAAACAGTTGTTAAACGACTTGTAAGTGCCGTTAACCAGATCCACCGCTGGGTCGACATTGTCTTCCCTGAACTAAGACAAGTCTTTAAGATCCTAACTTGTAAGGGTGCATTGTTAACCCTTCGGCTTTTTCCGCTCCCATCTGACCTTTGTAAGCTAACTCCAGACGATGTAATTAAAGGATGGCAGAAATCAATGAAGCGGCATTCTGGTGTGCGTAGAGCTCATGTACTCATCGATCTTGCCAAGCAAACTGTTGGTTCCAAGCAGGCAACACATACTTACAATCTCCATCTAGAACAGCTTCTTGAGGAGTATGATTTAGCAATCAAACAACTGCAGAGAATAGAAAAAGAAGCCAAGGACGTTGTTGAACGTATCCCCTATTCAGGCAAGATCCTAGCCATTACAGGTATAAGTTCAATTGCTTTAGCTGGTGTTTTAGGAGAGTCTGGAGATCTTAGGGGTTACGCGCATGGGAATGCCTTACTCCGTCACGCAGGACTTAATTTGACCGAGGCAAGCTCGGGTAAATGGAAAGGACAAATGACGCTCAGTAAACGTGGCCGTCCACGCCTGCGTCACTTTCTCTAATTAATCACGATGTGCATGGTCATGAGTAACCAAGAATTTAAAGCATTACATCGCCATAATGTTCAAGCAAAAAAGCTCAAAAAGAAGAAATCTATCATGAAGTTGTGTGGAAAGTTAGCTCGACTCTTAGTTGGAATGGCTCGTAGTGATGAAGCCTACAACCCAACTGTTTTGATCATGCTTCCTTTTGTGTCTTGGAAAAAGCTTAGATTAACACAATTAACTAAGTATGATTGGCTTCTTGTTTTATCTGCGGGTTTTTTTCTCGGTTTACATTTTTTATTTTGGATGGTGTCTTTATCTTATACATCGGTAGCAAGTTCGATGGTTATTTTAACTTTACAACCTCTATTTGTAATGATTGGATCTTATTTTATTTTTAAAGAACGAGTAAACAAACTAATGGTACTATGCATGATAACTGCGGTTTTCGGATCTATCATTATAGCTTGGGGAGATATAGGCGTCTCAAGAGAGGCGCTAATCGGAGATGCACTTTCCTTATTGGGGACTGTCTCCATTTCTGCTTATATGCTAGCAGGACAAAAAGTGAGTCATAAAATACCAGCTAATGTATATAGCGTTATTGTTTTTTTCATTGGTGGTAGCATCATGCTGATATACAGCCTAATGAATCATTTTTCTTTAATAGATTATAGTTCCTCTGACTGGATGTACTTCTTATTACTTGCCTTAATTCCAACTATATTTGGGCATTTTATATTTAATCGAATGAATTTCATAAATCGAATGCCTTGCTGGGATTGAGTTTATAAGATACGAAAAAAGGAGTACCTCCCCAAATCTCGAAGTGTTTAGTACCCCTACCAGACACTGAGAGAAGGTTGGACTCCCGATGTACAGTATTCGCCAAGAAGAGCTGTTTTCCTTGCAGGAACTATTAGAAATGTCACCCAGAGATACTTACGCCCTCATGTTTAAAATGTTGGATATCACACCTTTCTTGAAAGTAGTATCTAAAAAGAGCTTAAACGGAAAACCCACACAGTTAAATTATGCTGCGATGTTAGTTGCTTTGTTTGTCCGCGTGATGGAGCGAATTCCTACGATGAAAGACCTCATCAAAAGATTGGCCCGAAGCGTGGAATTCAGCACGCAATGTGGATTTACTGGTTCAGACCGAATCCCAAGTGAAGCATCCTTTAGCAGAATGATCCGAAAACTGCAAAATTCCGCTGTCTTTCAGGAGACACATAACAAGCTCATCCATCAGGCTTTTCAAGAGGGGTTTATTGACGCTACGATTGTTGCCATGGATGCTACTCATATCGAGGCCAGAGATCGCCGGCCTGAAAAGGAAGCAGAATCCACGGATAACGCTGGCGAATTGCCTACGGAATTTCCAAAGAAAAAGCGTGGACGTAAGTCAAAGGCCGAGCGGGATCAATGGCTGAAAGAGCAAGCAGAGTTAGAAGCTAATCGTCCTTTGTTTGAGAAAAAGGTCGAGGAACAACTTCAACACTCGTTTTCTGAGCTAAATCAACAGATTCCGCTTGCGCCTGAATGGGGCGTTAAAAAGAATTCGGAAGGTAAGAATGTGTTTTGGTATGGCTTTAAAGGGCATCTACTGGTTGACTCTAAAAGTCAATATATCCTAACGGCTCTACTATCTTCAGGCAACATTAACGATGGAAAAATGGCTATTCCCTTGCTTAAATCACTGACGGAGTTTCATCCGTATCTCAAAGTGGATTACGTGCTTGCAGATGCAGGGTACGATCTAGTACCGATTTACCAGCAAGCGCAGGGCCTAGGAGCTTATGCACTCATCGATTACAACAAACGAAATGAACAACCCGTCGAAGGAAAAGATAAGTATTTTCGCCCCATCTGCAAAGAAGGAAACAGCTATAGATACGATAGCTTCGACCCTAAGTATGAAACGCTCAAGTATACGTCACCAAAGGAATGCGAGAGCTGTCCATTTAACGATGGAAAATGCCAGAAAGTGCATAAAGTGAAAGTGGAATCCGATATTCGTAAATACACGGTTCCAGCTCGCGGTAGTGACCGTTACTACGAGTTATATAAAAAACGAACGGCTGTTGAACGAGTCAACGCTTATCTGAAGGAGTATTTCCAGATCAACAATATCCGTCATCGAGGAAAGCTGGCAAACGTTGACTTTCAGTTATCTTGTTTGGTATATACAGCATGCAAATTAACGGTAGATCGCGTTAGAAAAAGCCAATCTCGCAAGATTGCGGCTTAATTTTTTTAAAAATAGACCGTCAAATTTCGGATAGCACAAGCTCCATTCAAAAACATTATGAAATTGATTCAATCTGTTACTAAAATCAATCGGTGCAACTACTGTTTCTGTCGGTGTTATCGGTGAACCTGTGCTTGCCATAATCCTTGCATACTTTATCCTGGGAGAAGCTGTAAGTTCTTTTCAAATTCTTGGAGGATTATTTACAGTAGTGGGAATGAGATTTTATTTTTGGGCTAAGTCTAAATGATCACTCTTACACATTTTAATAAACAGAAGGCAGCCTGGTAATTGGCTGCCTTCTGTTTCTATCACCACATTAACCTGCCCGTTAGTCATAATGAACGAGGCGGCCCTCATTCGCCTAACGTAGGTTGCTTTTGGTTAGAATGAGTAGTGGATTCTACTTAAAACCAAATGCAGAGC
>NZ_VRTT01000166.1 GCF_008017805.1 Paenibacillus sp. N3.4
GTAGAACTTCTTGAGAATGAAGTTAAGTTAGTAATAATAAGTGGTACAAGTTATGAAAATATAGCAGGTGGGAAGCTTCATGAGCTTATAGATAGAAAGCTACTTAAAAACTTATATTTAGGTTTAGGTAGGGGCTCCTTTAATTATGGCTTTGATGAGATGGGAAACTTAAAAATCTTAGGTGGGGTTTTGCCTAAAAAGGAAGAGGTAATTAAAATTCATGAAGTCTGTTTTAAGCTTCATAAATATCTTTTGAGTAAGTATAACTATGAAACAGATATAGTTTTTAGTAGACCCGGTTATTGTAAAATTGATCTTTTGGTGGGTTTAGATCGTCAAGGAAAATTATTTCTACAGCCTGAGGAAATTGATATGGTAACGCAACGGCTAAAATTTTATGGCTATAAAAAGGGAATAAAAGGTCTAATGGATTATGCCGGTGAAATAGGTAAAACTGTTGGCATAGATGTAAAGGTTACTACAGATGCAAAATATCTTGAAGTTGGGATGAGTACTAAAGGGGATAATGTGGACAGCTTGTTAGAAGAAGTAATCTTAAGTAAAGCTATAAAGATAGAAGACTGTTGTTTTTGGGGAGATGAATTTACTTACCTTGGGGAAGGGGTACAAGGCAGTGACGCTTATATGATAACAGATAAATCTCGTAAGGGTGACTTCTTCGATGTTTCAGAAGCTCCTTTAGGACTTCCTCCAGAGGTTAAAGCTGTAGGTGGAAGCGTAAATAGCTTCTTAAATTTTCTTGAAAAGAGGGGAAAGTAAATGGAATTTTTGCCTTGGAAGATAGTTGAAAAAGACTATGAACCAGAGAAAAATATATATTATGAAACAAACTTTACTTTAGCAAATGGTTATATGGGCTTACGTGGTTGCTTAGAGGAAGGTTTTAATAAGGAAATGGAAACCTATCCGGGAAACTATATTGCAGGGGTTTTTGATAACTTTGAGGGTGACTATGTGGAAATAGTTAACTGCCCAGATTTTATAAGCACAAATATATGGATAGGAAATTCTAAATTAGACATGACTCAGGGGCGGTTATGGGATTATAGCAGAACCCTAGATATGAAGGCAGGTACCTTAACCCGTGAATTTACTTGGGAAGATCCTGAGGGAAATATTACTCATTTTTACTTTCAGCGTTTTCTATCTATGGATAATGTGCACTTAAACTGCTTAAGAATTAGACTTACACCAGTAAATCATCAACTGCCAATGAAACTTGAAACGGTGTTAGATGGAGATGTATTTAATAGAAAACAAAGGGATTATCCCCCCATAAAAAAAATAATTCCAAATTACCATTTTAATACAGTAAAAGTAGAAGGATTTGGTAAAAATGGAGCTTACTTAGAATCTTGTACTAAAACTACAGGAATAACTTTAGCGCAGTATGTTTGGCTTTCACCTATAAATAATATGAAAGTAGACCTAGAGCTTAAGGAAAGTAAGGTAATTCAAACTGTTATTTTTGAAGGAGAAATAGAAAAAGAAGTTGGTGTTGATAAGTATGTAGCAACTTACACTTCTCGTGATGCCAAGACTACAGAACTAAAAGCGCTAGCAGGAGAGGAAATAGTTAAAGCAGCAAATAATCAGTATGATATTTTGTATAATTCTCATAAACTGGCTTGGGAAAAACATTGGGAAATAGCTGATATAGAAATTGAGGGGGATACTTCCTCCCAACAAGGAATACGTTTTAATATATTTAATTTAATTCAGGCCAATGCCTCTTGGGATGCCTACGTAAACTTGCCAGCAAAGCTATTAAGTCATACTCGCTATAAGGGCAATGCTTTTTGGGATACAGAAATGTTTATGTTCCCATTTTATTTATTTACTAATCCACAAGCAGCTAGAAATTTATTAATGTATAGATATAATATGCTGCCGGCTGCCCGTGAAAATGCTAAGAGACGTGGTCTAAGAGGTGCTATGTATCCTTGGATGAGTGCCCATGATGGCTCAGAACAATGTGACAGCTGGGAATACGGAGATTGTGAAATTCATATAACCGCCGATATTGCCTACGCCCTAGATCAATATGTGCAAACTACCAAGGATATAGATTTTTTGGAAAATTACGCTACAGAAATTTATATTGAAACCGCTAGATTTTGGGTAGAGCGTGTAGCTTTTAATGAAAGGCTAGGGAAATATACCATTCTTGCGGTTAAAGGTCCAGATGAATACTGCTCTATAGCAAATAATAATATGTTTACAAATTATTTAGCTGAAAGAAATCTAGAGCTAGCCATAGAAGCTGTAGAGTATTTGGAGCAAAATTCTAGAGAAAAATTAATAGAACTAAAGAATAAACTTAATTTAGAAATAACAGAAGTAGAACAATGGAAGAAGTTAGCAATAATATATATAAAAATTGGGATAAAAGCCGTGAGCTTTTAATTCAAGATGATGCCTTTATGGATTATCCTGAAATTGATATGGAAAAATATGCAGACAGAACCATGCCACTACTTGAAATAATAGGCTATGAACGTGTTATGAGATATCGTATATTAAGACAAGCTGATGTATTATTACTGATGTATTTACTTAATGATAAATTTGATAAAACACAAAAACTAACAGCCTATAATTTTTATGAACCAATAACTACTCATGATTCATCACTGTCCTTTAATACTCATTGTATAATGGCTGTAGAGCTAGGTATGAAGGAAAAAGCTGTAGATTATTTCTTTAAAACCTGCAGATTGGATTTAGATGACGAACAAGATACTGCAGCTTCTGGCCTTCATGGTGCCTCCCTAGGTGGAACTTGGCAGGCTGTTGTAAATGGCTTTGGCGGTTTAAGAGTTATAGAAGGACAACTTCATTTGGCGCCCATTATTCCTGAAAAGTGGAAGAAGTTAAGCTTTAATATTCACTTTAACGGTAGGTTAATAGGAATCTCAATTACAGAAAAGGCTACAGAGGTTAAGCTTATTAGTGGAGATGGAATTGAGTTGTTTATTAATAGGAACAGTGTAAAAATATAAATTTATAATATAGAGACATCCATAGATTTGTGTAAATCAAATCTGTGGATGTTTTTTGGTGCGCCCAGCATCGGCGCTATCTTGATCAAAACCTTGGTACATAAATTATAACAAAGGGAGATAAAAAAACCGGGGTTGGTGTCGCGTAGGCATAATTTGTTCGGGAATGTAGGTTGGATAGTAAAAAAAGAAGAAGAAGGTAAATATTTTTATAGTTAATACTTTAAAAAAAGAGAGATGCATCATTGCAAAAAAACAAGTCGAATAAATAAAAGGATAAGTCATTTATACCAATATTTCTTTTGTATCGATACTTATATAACCATTGTGAGGAACCGGAGTCACGTCTTTAATTAGGTTTACTTCAAGACCAGCTGCTTGTAAAGAGCGAATTGCTGCTTCACGACCAGCGCCTGGAC
>NZ_VRTT01000167.1 GCF_008017805.1 Paenibacillus sp. N3.4
TCTTAAACACACGGTGAGGCGATTGTTCGACCCCAGCCCTGGGTTTATTCGCCGTACTCCCACCACCTATGTTACCTAGAGAAGGAGCCCGAACTCCCCCAGAAAATTAGGTCATTCGAGACTCAAAAACCACGAAAATGATGAAAGAGGTGAGTGGGCACTCATTTTATCCACGTTGAATCGACAGCCACATGTGGTACACTATTTGGAGTTAATCACCGCTTTATTGCATCCATTAAGACAAATAACGGAACCTATGTCCGTAACCATCCTAAAAACTAGTTAGTTCATCAAATAAGAGCTCTCATGTCCGTAACCCAGTAATAATTTTAATTCATTACTTTCATAATAACAATTTGATTACAAACGGTGCTTAAAGGTCCGATTGCGACTTTCACCACTTGCCGATACCATAATTTGAAGCTCTACCAGCTTATGCAAAATACGTCTAGCATGACGATCACTAACACGAAGGTGACTAGCAAGTTCCAGTGGAGTAAAGGGGCGCAATAACCGTCGCGCCAATCGAACCGTCTCCGCTTCCAAACAGCTTAATTGTGAATATACGTCGGTCGCAATAAATTTTCCAATAAACGCGAGTACTAATTGCTGGCATTGCTGTGGTTCATCCATGATGGATGGAAATGCTACAGGAAGAAAAATCCATCCATCAAGTGCTAACAAGCAATGTCTCCTGCATAGATCCTTGAATCGAGTCACATCAAGATCTCTGGCATGAGGTCCATATCCCTGAATCTCGATACCTACCTTTGCACCACCAGGAGTATAAGCGAGGTCAAGATAGCGGTAACCATTGTTGAAATCTCTAACCTCCCACTCTGGGTGCAAATTGTCGAAATTACCGACTACAGGAAACCATGTTTTGCGCAAGAACTCAACTGTTCCATACTACCTAATCCCTTACTAAGTAACTCTCGTCTTCTGTGATTTTTCTCTGAAACTATATTATGCTTTAACCATTCCTCGTATTTTTGATCAAATTGGGACATCAGCGGCTACACTACCCTCCATTTATAAACTATTGTTAAAAATTTCGGTATCATTTTTATGCCATTAGAAAACAAAAACCGCTTTAATACAATTTTCCCCTGATTGTTGATCTGGAGACAATTTGTATTAAAGCGGCGCATTCTTTACGACCTCATTGCTGTTATTATATCTAAATATGCTTTACTCAACAATAGCTTTTCAAAAGGTGTTATTTAAAGTATTGGAATCAGAGGGGAATGTTGTGCGGACAAGCCGATTGACCATATCAAGGTTCACAGGATAATATGCAAAAATAAAGGGAATTGACAGAGTATTGATGTTAAGATAGTATCTAATTAATGATTATCAAATTAGATATTCATTAAATTAGATGGGGGTTGATTATTACCAATGCAATTAGATAAGGTAGTCAGTTATCATAAGGCTCTAGCAGACCCTACTAGAATAAAAATTTTAATACTGCTTGCTGATGGAGAACTCAATGGTCAAGTTTTGGCGGAAAAGCTGTGTGTTACGCCTGCAACAATAACTCACCATGCTATGAAACTGCGAGAAGCTAGTCTGATAAACGAGCGTAGAGATAAAAATACTATTTATTTTTCATTAAATCATTACTTCATCAAGAATAATGCCAACGCTACAGAACGTTTGATTTATCGAAAAACTAATTCCAAAGGAGGTACGGAGATATTGCATGATGACTACAAGCGAATAAAGGACTCCGTCATTAAAAACTTCTTCACATCCCAAGGGAAACTGAAAAGTTTACCCGTTCAACTTAAGAAAAAAATTGTTGTGTTGGAACATCTAGTGTCCCAGTTAGAAAAGGGGAGGAAGTATAGCGAGAAGGAAATCAATGATTTTATTAAGAATTTTCATGACGATTTTGCAACGATTCGAAGGGAATTTATTATGCACCAATTCATGTTTAGGGAAAACCAAATATACGAATTAAACCCACAGGAGATGTGGGCCAGGTGGGAGATTTTGTCGTGACGACTATAGGGATTCTAGGTGGTTCCATGATAATAAACTCTGACAGTTGAAAACATTACAGAAAAGACAGCACTTACCGATATCGAGGATGCCCCTAGGAAAACTGTACCTGGCGTAGTGGTTAACGGTTATGGTTCCTTATTTTTCCATTTTGGCTCCAATCTTGTTTATATGATGGATGCGAAATGTAATTACGATGATTCAATTACGCTAGAACGTCTGCTGGATGCGTCAAACCCCTCATACACTACCCATACTTCAAAAATTAGGTTTTATTTACCACATCGATAACCTAAGTCGGGATGAGCCGTCTATTCTGAATGTGAACGGCAAATCGTTTGCGGTAGTACCTTACACCGAGCGCAATAACGATATTATGCGTTTTGCCAATCCCTCATTCACCGCTGGTGCATTTGCTCAAGATTTGAAAGATGAATTTGATGTCCTTTATGCTGAAGCGGGCACCCGTCGAAGACTGATGTCGATTTCTGTACATGATCGTATTGGAGGGGCGCCTGCCCGCGTAGAAGCCTATAGCGAATTCATTGCATATGCATTGAATCACCCCGGCGTGGTATTCATGCGAAAGGATGAAATCACCATATGGGCACTTTCCCAGCCGGACACTCCTCATGATTGAAGCCTCAGTGTCTACGAAACATTGGATTCCTTCGCTATTCCCTTAACTTACAGCCCCCTGATTACAGGAGTATAGTTGACTGCGCTTGCGTTTCCGGAGGTTTTTAAATCTCTGCTAGGGTATTGCCCTTATTTTAGATAGATGAGTTATCTTTAACGTACATGCACTTCTAGGCGTTTACCTACATACAATGATACTAATCACCGTGTGTAAGTAGTTGACGACATCAATGAAGGGGGTGCAAGGTATGCCAGGTTTTTTTACGGCCATTGCAGTTTTTGTTAAACAGCTTATGCTGCTCGTTTCATATGTGAAAAATAATGCATTTCCGCAGCCCTTGACTGAGGAAGAGGAAGAAAAGCATTTACGGTTGATGGCGGAAGGCAATGAT
This sequence comes from Paenibacillus sp. N3.4, assembly GCF_008017805.1. Classification (GTDB taxonomy): domain Bacteria; phylum Bacillota; class Bacilli; order Paenibacillales; family NBRC-103111; genus Paenibacillus_E. The sequence continues at coordinate 3,039 of NZ_VRTT01000167.1, forward strand.
CATTCTAGAAATATGTTGATCGAGCATAATTTAAGATTAGTCGCGCATATCGTCAAAAAATTCGATAACACAGGGGAAGATTTGGAGGATTTGATTTCGATCGGGACGATCGGATTGATCAAAGCGATCGAGTCGTTCTCGCCGAACAAGGGCACGAAGCTCGCGACTTTTGCGGCTCGTTGTATCGAGAACGAGATCCTGATGCATCTGCGTTCGCTGAAGAAAACTCGGAAAGATGTGTCCCTGCATGATCCCATCGGAATGGACAAAGAGGGGAATGAAATTACGTTGATCGATATCCTCGGCAGCGAGGCGGATGATGTAGTAGATGCTGTACAGCTGAAAATAGAGAAATCAAAGAT
>NZ_VRTT01000168.1 GCF_008017805.1 Paenibacillus sp. N3.4
CTTTCCCAACTACAACTTTCTGTAGCATAATTAGCTATTTCATTCGTTTTTTTAAGAAATCATCGAAATTCTGTTTCTTTATGATTTTTTAAAAGTGCGTATTATGAAATTGATTCTACTACATAATAAAAAAATATATTTTTAAGGAGAACAAGATGAAAATAGAACGTATGTTAACCATTATTGTGATGTTACTTAATAGAAATCGTGTAACAGCAAATGAATTGGCTGAGAAATTTGAAGTGTCGGTCCGGACTATTTACCGAGATATTGAAACAATCAATCTAGCTGGCATTCCCATCATTTCCCATTCCGGAAACAATGGTGGATTCAGCATTTATGAGAGTTATAAATTAAATCATCAAGTACTAACTCTTAATAACCTGTCCTCCCTTCTTTCTGTTCTCAAGGATATTAATTTCACAGTTGACGACATTGAGTTAGAATCATCCATAGAAAAACTACAAAATATCATTCCTAAAAACAAGGTAGATTATCTAAAGCTGCATATGGAACAAATCATCATTGATTTACATCCTTATGGAGACTCTCCAAATCAAAAAGCATTAGTTAAGACGCTAAGGAAAGCTATTACACAGACTAATTTACTGACTATTGACTACAGAAATTATGATAATATCGTCAGCAAAAGACAAGTTGAGCCTATGTCGCTCATATTTAAAAATTATACTTGGTATTTATTTGCTTATTGTCTTTTAAAAGAAGACTTCAGAATATTTAGAGTTTCCCGTATAAGTGATTTTCACATTGAAAATCAATCATTTGAACGTCGAGAAAAATCCTATCACGAGATTATGGCATTATTAAATGAACAAACAGCAATGACAACAATTGTCTTAAAAGTTTCCCCTCAAATGAAGTCTCGTGTGAAGGATGTTTTTAATAAAGAAGATATTGCGGTGTTAGAAACAGGTGAACTTCTTGTTACAGCTACATTCCCCGAAAAAGAATGGTTGTTCTCTCTCATATTTAGTTTTGGAGAGCATATAGAGGTCTTAGCTCCAAAAGAAATGCGCAAAAAAATTGCTTCCAAACTCAGATTGATGGCTGACAAATATCATTAAGTGAGTTTCTCAAAGCTGACAGACCGTTGTCAAACGTCCATGATAATATTGTCATTGTAAGATACTTTTATTTTAATTAGGAGGATGTTAAATGACAAACAATTATGAATTTCCAACACCAACACTTATCTCAGGTAACGGTGTGGAGCTAGAGGTTTTTGAAGCTGGACAAAAAAATGGGGGGCAACCTATCGTTCTCTGCCACGGATGGCCAGAGCATGCCTTTTCTTGGAGACATCAAGTGACTCCTCTTGTAGAAGCAGGTTATCACGTTATTATTCCTAATCAACGAGGGTATGGAGAGTCTTCTTGTCCAAAAGAAGTCACAAAATATGATATTGAACATTTAACGGGTGATCTTGTTGCTCTTTTGGATCACTACCAATACAAAGATGCCATTTTTATGGGCCATGATTGGGGCGCAAGTGTTGTTTGGAGTATGGCTTTGCTGCATCCAGAACGTGTTAATAAAATGATTAACTTATGCTTGCCCTACCAAGTTCGAGGAGAGAGACCTTGGATTGATTTTATGGAAGAAGCTTTTGGCGATGATTACTATTTTGTTCACTTTAACAAACAACCAGGTGTTGCAGATGCTGTATTAGACGAAAATGCAGCCCAATTTCTTCGTAACTTATATCGAAAGAATGTTCCATCACAAGGCTCTGTTGAAGGAATGGAAATGATTAATCTAGCTAAAGCAACCCAGCCGTTAGGTGAACCTGTTATGAGCGATGATGATCTTTCTGTTTATATCACAGCCTTCAATAAGACAGGTTTCACTCCAAGCATCAATTGGTACAGAAATTTAAATCGTAATTGGCATTTATTAGGTGACGTATCTCCTATTCTTCATCAGCCAACATTGATGATTTATGGTGAGAATGATATTATTCCGCCGCTTCCAAATATAAAAGATTTTGTACCTAATATAGACATTAAGAGTTTAAACACTGGTCATTGGATTCAAGAAGAAAGACCTGAAGAGCTTAATCAAATGATTTTAGAATGGCTGGAAAAATGAGTGAAGTGCTATTTTTTAGTAATCAAACAGAATTTATTGATTGGTTGGATATTCATCACCAAACAGCTAGTGAAATTTGGGTAGTTTTTTTTAAGAAAAAGACCAATAAAGCAAGTCTCACTTGGTCCGAATCAGTAGATTGTGCACTGTCATTTGGTTGGATTGATGGGATACGAAAAACAGTTGATGAAGATTGCTATAAAATTCGCTTTACTCCACGTAAGCCTAATAGCCTCTGGAGTAAAGTTAATGTGCAAAGGTGCATAAACTGATAGAACACAATCAAATGAGGCCTGAGGGATTGACTGTTTTCAATCAAAGAAATGATCAAACAGGTTATGCTTCCGTTCATAGGAACGTTACTTTAACGAAAGAATATGAGGATGAAATTAGAAAACATCCAAGTTCTTGGGAATTTTTTAATCAGCTTCCACCTTCGTACAGAAGAGATTCTATTTGGTGGGTAATGAGTGCTAAAAAAGAAGAAACTCGGCTAAGAAGATTGAATCGATTAATTGTTTCATGGGACAAGGGAGAAATGTTAAGACCCTAGATTTTCATTTTGCTTCATTGTCGCAAAGAGAGTATGTAAGGGGTTATGCATTTCGCTAATCAATCAAAAAAAAGAAACGCCGTTAAATGTCAAGCCCGTTAGAATAGACACTGAATAAAATCCTTAAAAGGCATGAACCCTAAATTCTAACAGAAAGCATGTCTTTTAGTTTCCTTTGAGGCATATCTGTATTGTACTTAATTTGACAATTCTATTGAATAAAACAAACAAAGAAGAATAACAGATGAATGTAAAGAACCTAACTAAGGAAAACAAAGATTATACGATCGGATTAAGACATCATTTTCACCAGTACCTTGGAACTAGATTAGTCGCAATGTTACAAGACAATAAAGACCATCCAATAATTGGGTTAAGAACGGACATTGATGCACTACCAGTCAAAGTAGACACTGGATTACCTTTTGCCTCGAAATATAAGAAAAAGTCATTGCAGGTATTGCAAGAATGGCAAAGAAAAATCAAGTTCCTGCCATTGCTGTTGTTGATGAAAATATAGAATCACTTTATGATAATGGTTTAAGTGGTATTTTCAGTATTAATAGAGGTGCAAAAGATTTTCAAATTACTAAGAAAAATAGCAAAGTCGATTTAATTCTAACAATCGAATCAATTTCATATCTCTGAGCCCTTGGGGCTCTAAGTTTAAAACGACAAAAAAATAGGGTACCTCCCCAAATCCTGTATAATGAGAGTTACGACACA
>NZ_VRTT01000169.1 GCF_008017805.1 Paenibacillus sp. N3.4
CAAAGAGGGTGTTTTTCTGTCAAGATGAGCAAAATTTCTCCATTAACCCTTGCAACCATAAGGCTCAACTAGCTTTTCGTAGGTGCGAAAGTTGAGTAATTTATTAAACCATAATCTTTATTATTATTTTTATCTCATGATGTTCTTAGGGTTAATAGCTTCGCTTTCTATTTGTTTTGGATTGAGATGGATTAGAAAGAAAAACAAGTTAATATTTTGGATTTTATTTGTTGTACATTTAGGTTTATTAATATATTTGACCAAACTCTTAACCTCTGATCTTGGTGGTCCAGTTAGAATAATAAATTAATTTATATTTGAGAGATTGTTCAAAGAAGTCGTCGACATCATATAACACCATGTTCCCGCTGCCGCGTGGCAGCCCTTCGCTCAGCTAAAGGGCAGATTTGCTCAACAAACGGGCAGGATAATGACGACAGTTTAGAGAAGCAACCTTTCTAAGAAATGTAATAAGGAGGCTACAGTCTTGTTCCTAGCTTTGCTTTTAACAGGATGTCTAACAATTATTCCTTTATTAGTTTTGGTTTTTATTTGTTATTTAAGCATCTATATTGCAAGAAAAAAGAAAATAATGTCACCATTTTTGCATTTCTGTTCTATTATTCTTATATATTTGCAATCAATTATTATAAAGAAATTTAATGTGTTTATTAATAACATAGAGTATTTAATCCAAGCTGATGGAGGAGTAGAAGGACCATTACACCCAAGGATTGATGCATTCTGTGAATTATATACGAATACATTTATCTGGGTTATATATATTGAGTTGTTCTTAATTTTAATTGTTTTTTTAGCGGATTTAGTTATTATCAGTATAAATAAATTAAGTATTAATTCAATTAATACCAAAATCCCCTTCTTCATTGTTGCTATTTTATTTGCCATCGCTATCCCACATCTTATATTTTCTGAGTTTTACTATTTTAGGAGTAACGCAGACCTTAATTTTAATAAGGACATTCCCTTTTCAGACTGTATATATGCCTCCTACACTATAGCTTACTCAATTCCAGCCTCTGAAAGTGTTGGTAACACAATAAAAAGTATTGTTGACATGGATTCATATCGTTTTCTTGTTATAGTACATATTTTGTTTACAAAATTAGTAGAGATTATTGTGGTAGCCGCTATTGCTGGTAAAATACTAGATGAAATAAAAAACAAAAATAGTTCTTAATTCAAGTGAATTATTACGCTAACGGGAGACGCTAGTTCAATATAAACAGATTAAAACCTCCTATTAGAAGAAAACCTAGAATTATTAGGACTAATGGGAGGTTTTATTATGAATATAAGTCAATTGTGGAAACTGTATGAGGCCGATAAGCGTATCCAGGGATTTAGTATACAAACTCTAAAAGCCTACGCCCTGCAGCTAAAAATGCTGGTTAATGAACTTGGCGATATCCATATTTCAGATGTTACCCTACAGCTGTTAAAGGAATATTTAGCGAAACAATCTGATCGATTGAAGCCAAGTAGTTTAGGGCATCGTATCCGCTTTGTTAGATCTTTGTTTCGCTTTGCTTACGAAGAAACCTACCTAACATCAAATCCATCTCTAAAATTAAGAGAGCCTAAGATGGAAAAACGTATTCCGAAGTTTTTAATCGAGGAAGATGTGATCCATTTGAAGATCTCTTGTCTATCCATGCGGGAACGAGCTCTTCTAGAGTTTTTGTACACTACCGGTTGCCGAGTTGGAGAAGTACAAAAGATAAACATTGAAGATTTGAACTGGGAGAATTGCTCTGCAATCGTCAATGGTAAGGGATCGAAGCAAAGAGAAGTTTATTTCACTACTGAGTGCAAGGTCTGGTTGAAGAAGTATCTGACAAGTCGCAAGGACTCCTGTAAAGCCTTGTTTGTAACTGACACTTATCCTACTCGCAGGATGGCCATTCCCACGATCAGGTGGTCAATAAAACGGCTTGCAGATCGGGGAGAGGTCGCAACCAACGTGTACCCTCATCGTTTTCGTCATACTTATGCGTTCCAGTTACTGGATAACGGAGCACCTTTGGATTTCATTCAAGCATGCTAGGACATGAGAAGGCATCGACCACTCAAATATATGCACAGCTCCGCGGCGAGCGCAGAAGAGAACTTTATCGTCGATTCTTTTAGGTGTCCTCTGCCCTTTTGTAATGATGGTTTGAATCAGATTAATAACACCTTTACTCCAGGTCGGTAGTCAGTTGACTAAAACAAGGCTTCGATTAGGCGGTTGTCATGCTGTTTTGGGAAACTAAGCAAGACATATAATAGTGACTAGTAAGGAGCTGCGTGCATGGAATACCAGGAAACGGAAGAGTTTCTCATAAAGAAGTTGCGTAAATACATAGAAGGGTATGTTTTTGATGCTGATCTATCCAGTAGCGAGTGTTTGAAAGTGATTGTGGAGATAGTACGTACCTATCCGATCACAGGAAAGGAAATTGAAATTGATAGTTGAAAAACAAAGAGTAGATTATATATCACTAACTGATCCTTGTTTTTATTAAGCTAAAGGGCAGTTTAACGCAACTTTTACTGTATTTACAGAGTCTGAATATATGGGGATATTTGTTAGGCTTGAGAACGGGGTGGTGTTTTTCATGCTTATGGAAGAAGAAGTCACTGTATTACTGAGAATAGGCTTACTAATTGTAATAATTCCTGTTGTAGTGCTAGTGATTGGCTTGATGATAAAATTTAAGAAGCGTGGCTTTGGGTGGTTTTTGAGTCATCTGATATTATTTACTTTTGGCGCTTTGACTTGGATAAGAATACTTGAAACTAGAGCTTTTACAAGTTCAATAAATAACTCTGTGACTATTGCTGTGATCGGCGTAATTTGGGCTATCAGTATGGCATGTTTTGTCAAAGGCTTATTGTCTTTAAGTTATTTAAAGAAAGGATAGCTGAACTAACTGGGAACGATATTCTAATCATTTTCAGAATATAGCGCGAAGTTTGGAGGCTAATTAATGTCTGTTAGTGTGTTTAGAATGAATCACAGATCAACAAATACCGTGAAAAATATGCATTAGGACCAGTTTAACATATCCCAATTCAATGAGTAACGAGGAAGTGCGACTTGTTCTGCTATAACTGC
>NZ_VRTT01000016.1 GCF_008017805.1 Paenibacillus sp. N3.4
ACTGAAAATTCTGATCATTATACTTGAAATTTATTTGCTTATTTTTTATCCATCGTCCCGATGGATAATCCTACCTTACACAAACTTCTTGACGCTTCCAGATCCGGCCCGCGTGCTCTTTTTCCAGCTTCTAAATGTGCAAATGGCCGCATTCTTCGGCCAAGTTTCCGTCTAAGTCTTTCAATGGCTCCACCAAATCATTTAAGCGTCATTATTTCATATAAAAATAATCGAAAAATGAGAGTCCTCAGAAGCGATAGCTTCTGGAGACTCTTTATTAATGTTTTATTCCTCTTTTTCGGTTTTAACCGAAATGATAATCTCAACTTCAGTACCTTCTCCCGGTTCGCTCCGAGACGCCAGTTGAACAGAAGCCCCGAAATAGTGGCGGATACGCTCAATGACGTTCTTGACGCCATAGCCGCTCCCTCCGATTTTGCTGCGACTTGTTCCCGCCATGATGTCTTCAACTTGCGTGGCACGCATGCCAATCCCATTGTCTTTAATCACTAAGTGGATGCTGTCACTTTCCATTGTTCCAAGTATCGTAATCGTTCCCTCGCGGTGCACGCGCCCCAGAATGCCGTGAAGAATGGCATTTTCGACAATGGGCTGCAGGGTAATTTTGGGAATGAGATGACTAAGCAGCTCTTCCGGCACGTGGATTTGAAAATCAATTTTATTTTCAAAGCGGATATTTTGAACTTGCACGTAGAAAGAGACATGCTGGAGCTCTTCACGCAGTGTGATAATATCCTTGCCGCTGCTTAGGCTGACTTTGTAGAAACGAGCCAGCGCTTTAACGACTTTCTTGATGTCGGTGTTAAGGCCGCTGTCAGCCATCCAATTGATAAGATCGAGCGTGTTGTATAGAAAATGCGGATTGATTAGCGACTGCAAAGCTTTCAATTCGGCATTTTTGACCTCTTGTCCCAAGCGGTACTTTTCTTTGTTCATCGTACTTATTTGTTCGACCATACAATTGTACGTTTGAATCAACTCGCCACCGCATGATACTTCTACCCAGGCGCAAGCAGCTACGATCATTAATAATCTTTTCAACAAAGCAAACTATGAAAAAAACACAGATAATCGATAGTTTTTCGGGTGATCATCATTAACATTTATAAGTAAACAAGAGGCTGGTATTTCGCGTGCCTTGCCAACAAATCTGCCCAATGAAGTGACCGTTCAAATTAGAACTGATGGTGTAAACGATTATGTATTTGTACTTAATTTTAGCCGAAAAGAACAAACGATCCTGTTGGATAATCGGGTGTATACAGATATGCTGAACGCTGACAGGGAAGAGGTCTTACAGGCGAAAGACGCTGTGCAGATCAAGCCTTATGGGGTTCGGATTCTAAAACGAAGCAAGCAAGAATAAGGAAATCAATGAGCTGCTAGAAGATGAAGAAGAACGCTGAGAATGTGGATGCAGCGTTCTTTTTTGTTACTCTTAAAGGAAAATGTTCCCTATATCTCGAAGAAACTCTCCTACATGATCTTAATTCAACCAAGAAATGGGGTGACACAGCATGAAATCCGGCATTGCGCTTTGGTTTAATGAAATACGCAATATGCGGATTAAAGCAAAGCTCTTTCTCCTTATTACCGTTTCGATGGCAGTCAGCTCCACGATTTCCTTAGTCGGGCTGCAAATTGCCTATTCCATTTATGACCAACAAATTTACGAAAAATCTTCACAAGTATTGAATTTATCATCAACCATGATTGAAAATGAAGTAAATAAGGTGGAACGCATGTCGTTCAGCATCATGTCGGACGAACAAATTCAGCAAAATTTAATGATTATGAATACGAGTGATTCGGACTATATTCGTATTCAATCACGGAGCAAACTTGTGGATCGGCTTGTACAATACATTAACTCGGAAACATACATTGTTGCAGCGGATATTACAGATGTAAATGGAAATAATTTTTCTAGCGGCAATTTGACAGCGATTTCAACAGAAAAGAAAGAACAAATTTTGAAGAACTCTGAGCAAAATGACGGCAGTTTGGCGTGGTTGTATCCAGATTCCGAAAGTAACAGTCTAATGGCCATTCGGTTAATCAAATCTTTTGATAATCTGGAGCTTAAGAAATTAGGCACGTTAGTTCTTCACGTGAATCTCGATAAGATCGTTCATCAGTATGTGCGTGAATCCGTAACCCGTGAAGGAGAGATGCTCATCGTTTCCGGCGATCATTTGATTTATCCGCGAACGGAGAACTTGATGTCATTAATCAACAGCGTGAAGCCCCCAGATCCGGCATCCAAAGGATTTCGAATTATTGAACAGGCAGGTGAGAAATATTTCGTCTCGCACATCCATTCTGATTATTTGGGATGGACGTATTACAATATCCTGCCTTTCCAAACGATTTTCCACAACATTATCTTAATGAAAAATTGGATGATTGCCGCTTTCTTAATCAGTTTTTTCCTCCTTGTCGGATTCGGGATGACCGTCGCTAGGAGCATCACCAAACCTATCGAAGGATTAATTGCGAATATGCGTGGCTTGCAAATTGGTGATTTGGAAAATTCCACGATGCCCGCTGCGCCCGCCCTTTCCATGCAAATGGATGAAGTAGGTCTCTTGCAGCGAACGTATCGGATGATGATTTTGCGCATTCAAGAGTTAATTAAAGAAAACTATACGAAGCAGTTGATTATAAAAGAGACGGAGTTTCGTTCCCTGCAGGCTCAAATTAATCCTCATTTTTTGTATAACACACTTGAATCTATTAATTGGATATCGAAGATGAACGGACAGAAGCAGGTATCTCAGATGGTAGAGGCACTAGGCTTTCTGCTTCGCTCTTCTATCAGTTTAAAGCAGGATATTATCCCGCTCGGAGATGAATTACAGTTGATTCAGCATTATATTACCATTCAAAAGGTTCGATTTGAAGAGCGTTTGAATTTTGAATTGGACCTCCCGGACGAATTAAAGAGTCAACATATTCCCAAGCTGACGCTGCAGCCGCTTTTGGAAAACGCGGTGAAATATGCAGTAGAAGTCATGTTAGAACCATGTCGCATTCGAATAACAGGTCGCGAGGTTAACGACGCTATGGAGCTGGTGGTGGAAGACAACGGGCCAGGCATCGATGAGTTATATCTGGGACAGATCCTTACAGGCGAGCGTAAATCGAAAGGTACAGGCATCGGTCTCAAAAATATAGATGAACGTATCAAACTGTCTTTCGGCGATGAATATGGCATTCAAGTAGACAATCGAGCGGAAGGCGGGGCTCGTGTGACCATCCGCATCCCGATGACGAAAAGAGGGTAATGACTGATGTATAAGGTACTGCTTGTTGATGACGAAAGAATGATTCTGGAAGGCATATCTGCCATTGTTAATTGGCAGTCCGTACAAACAAGCCTGGTCGGAACTGCGCGTAATGGGATTGAGGCTTACGCCTTCGTATGCAAACATGCGCCGGACATTATTATCAGTGATATTCGAATGCCGGGGATGGACGGACTTCAGCTTGTGGCCAAGGTGAAAGAAACGCACCCCGGCACGAGGTTCATCATGCTGTCGGGATTTGATGAATTTGAATATGCGCAAATTGCGATGCAGTATGGGGTGAAGCACTATTTGCTAAAGCCCTGCAACGAGAACAGTATCCTGAAGGCGCTGGAAGAAATCGTGGCAGAATATAGGCAAGAGGAGAGCAAGGAAGACTTTATTCAAGCGATGAGAACGAATCTTCAGAAGGTGCTGCCGCATGTGAAAGAGCAGTTTCTGAAAGAGTTCGTTACGAATAAATCATATGGCAGTCGTGACTGGGACTACTATCAGGACTTGTTCGGACTGCATGCTAGCGGCAAGCGGGTGCGTTTGCTCCTTTTTCGGCTAGAGGGGAAATTCGAATACGAGCATCTTTTTGCCGTGAAAAATATAGCGGAAGATATCCTCGATAAACCGCTTTTAAGTTCAACGATTGCTGAACAAGTATTGATTGTAATCGAGGATCACGGCAGTATGGAGCGATTCCAAGAGCAAATTAAAGAAATAAGGCGTATTTTTACGCTTTATTACAAAATCGATACAACGGTCGCGCTAAGTGAAGTAGGAGAAATTGTAGAAGCAAGACGCCTGTATGTGCAGGCGCAGGATTGCTTGAGTCACCGCTTCTATTTGGGAGAAGGGGGACTTATCACGTTGCGTGATATCCTTGACGCGAGCTCCGTAAGTAAGGTCGAATTCGTCTATGACGAAGATCGAATTTTATTGCCGATTCGAGCAGGCAACTGGGAGGAAGCGGAAGCGGGCATCGATGCATTTCACCATGAGCTGGCGAATTCAAGACTGGATGTTCAGACGACGAAATCTTATGTGCTGCAATTGTACATTTCGATGACTCGGCTATGTACGGAACAGCAAATGAAAGTATACATGGGACGAATTGGACACATTACTCAGATGGAAACCTTGCAGGCCAACATTGAGCTGCTCAAAGATATGGCTCACGGAATCGCGAAACTGAACTTCGAACAGCATAAAACGAAGCATTCGCAAGTCGTGCAGAAGGTTATGGATATTGTCATTCAAGAGATAGGTAATGCAGAGCTCTCCCTGAATTGGGTTGCTCACCGGATGCTTTATATGAACCCGGATTATTTGGGTAAGTTGTTTAAGAAAGAAACGGGGGAGCGCTTTTCCAATTATGTGGTCACGGTCCGAATTATGAAGGCGATGGAGCTAATTAAAAATCAGGACGACATCAAAATGTTCGAGCTGGCGGAGCAGCTCGGCTTTGGCGATAATCCGCAATATTTTTCGCAAGTGTTTAAAAAGATTGCGGGATGCGCGCCTTCCGAGTATAAAAAGATGAGCTAGTCGAACATGTTTCACTGTTTTTTGAACATTTATCGCGGTTAATTAGATTCATCTTTGACCTCGATAAGGTGATAATAAGAACTGTGGAGCACAAGTGACTCATGGGGAGGACACTGCTATGAAACACAATCCATTGCCACCCCTGCTCCTAGCGGTACTGTTGTTGACTACGGTCGGCTGCAGCACCGATAAGCAATCAGTGAATGGGGGAACAGGGACATCAGGATCGATAGAGGTAGGGAAAAACGAGAATAAGCGCGACGTTAAGCTTCGTATTGCTTGGTGGGGCGGTCAAGCCAGACACGATTACACTTTGAAGCTCATTGAGCTGTATGAGCAGAAGAATCCTGGCGTGAAGATCGACGCCGAATATGCAGGCTTCGATGATTATTGGAAAAAGCTGGCTCCGCAAGCTGCGGCTAACCAGCTTCCGGATATTATCCAGATGGACATATCTTATATAGCCCAGTATGGAACGAAAGAGCAATTGGAAGATTTAACGGAGCTGGCGAATAACGGTGTTCTCGATGTGAGCTCAGCTGCACCGGAAACGGTTCGCACAGGACAGGTTGGAAACAAGCTATACGGTATCCCACTTGGGATTAATGCGATGGGAGCTACATTTGACGCCCAAATGCTGAAAGAAGCGGGCATAGCCTCCATCCCGGACAACTGGACGTGGACAGATTTGGAGCAAATTTCCAAGCGGATGAAGTCACATGGGAAAGTGCTGGATCATATGCGTTTTGATCAGTTTTTTCCTTATTATCTGCGAACACAGGGACAGCATTATTTCAGCTTGGATGGTACAAGTCTTGGATACACCGATTCTCACTACTTTGTTGATTACTTTACGATGTATAAAAAGTGGTACGACGCCGGCTATATGCATGGTTGGGATAAACAAGCCTTGTCCAAACTGACACCGGAAGAGAATCCCGTTGCAGTTGGCGATGGATTCATGACGATGGCATGGTCCAATCAATTCATCACGCTCGAGCAGGCTGCCAATAAGTCGCTTGAAATCGTAGGTTTACCTGGACCTCATGCCCAAAAGGGGCTCTACTTAAAGCCGACGATGCTGTTTTCCATTCCAAAAAGTTCGAAGATGAAGGTGGAAGCAGCTAAATTCATATCCTGGTTTGTTAATGATTTGGATGCCAATAAGTTAATTAAAGGGGATCGCGGAATTCCAATCTCTGCGAAGATCAAGCAAGGTTTGAAGCCAACTCTGACCGTAGAAGATCAGAAGGTATACGACTACGTCGAATGGGCCGAGCGTAACAGCAGCATGATGGAGCCGCCAGATCCGCCGGGAGCTGTTGAGGTTAGCAAAATGCTGCGGGATATGCAGGAGCAAATTTTGTTTAGAAAGCTGTCGGTGGAAGCAGCAGCTGATAAATTCATGAATGAGGCAAACACGATTCTCGCCAAGAATAAGAAATAGAACGTTCTTGTATGCGCAACGGGCGGCATCTCTGCCGCCCAACTCAAATAAACAGAAATTGACGAACGTGAGGGAGTGGAATTATGAAACTACGTGAAAATGATCACATAGTCGGTTATGTGTTTATATCGCCTTTTATTTTGGGTTTTTTGATCTTCACGCTGTTTCCGATATTTTCATCGCTTTACTTTTCTTTTACCGATTATGATTTGCTATCGGCACCGAAATGGGTGGGCCTTGCCAACTATCAGAAAATGTTCACAGATGATGATAAAATAATGGATTCTATTCGCGTCACCTTAACGTATGTGCTGACCTCCGTACCCTTGCGACTCATCATTGCATTGTTTGTCGCTATACTGCTCAATCGCGCGGCAAAAGGGATCGGCTTATATCGAGCCACCTATTATTTACCTTCTTTGATCGGCGGCAGTGTGGCTGTATCTATTATGTGGCGTCAAATTTTCGGTGATAAAGGCCTTGTCAATTCGCTCCTAGGTTCGATCGGTATTCATACGGATATCTCCTGGATCGGATATCCGGCAACGGCATTAGGCACCTTAGTCTTGCTATCGGTTTGGCAATTTGGTTCCTCCATGCTTATATTTCTTGCCGGACTTAAAAATATTCCGGGCACTTATTACGAAGCGGCCAGTGTAGATGGCGCAGGACCCGTCCGCAAATTTTTTAATATCACACTGCCATTGTTAAGCCCTATCATTCTATTCAATTTGATTCTGCAAACGATTTCAGGATTTCTTACCTTTACGCCTGCTTATGTAATTTCCAATGGAGAAGGCGCCCGCTGAACAATACGCTGTTGTACTCCTTGTATTTGTTCCACCGTGCCTTTGTATTTTTTGAAATGGGTTATGCCTCAGCGATGGCTTGGTTTATGTTGATCTTGATCGGAATCATTACCTTGGTTATTTTCAAAACATCTAAATATTGGGTTCATTATGAAAGCTAGGGGGAACCGACATGGTCTTACGAGTGAAAAATGTGAAATCGATGCTGTACCATCTGATTGTATGTATCATTGCGGTGGCAGCGATTTATCCGATTCTATGGTTAGTCGCCAGCTCTCTGAAGCCCAACGATGAAATTTATACGACAGCCAGCAGTTTGATTCCAAGCCGTTTGGAATGGGGCAATTATGTATCGGGTTGGAAGGGCTTTGCGGGAATTACATTTACGACTTTTATGAAGAATTCGTTCATTATCGTCATTCTTTCAACGATTGGGGCCGTCGTATCCTCAGCTCTAGTTGGCTATGGATTTGCTCGAATTCGCTTCGCCGGAAGCAAATTTTGGTTTGCCGCTGTGATGGTCACGCTGCTCCTGCCGCAAGATGTAACGATTATTTCGCAATACGTTTTATTCGCCAAAATAGGCTGGTTGTCCAGTTTTAAACCTATCATTGTGCCGCAATTTTTCGGCGTTCCTTTCTTTATTTTCTTGATCATGCAATTTATTCGCACCATTCCGCCAGAGCTGGATGAGGCGGCCAAGATGGATGGGTGCAGCAAGTACAGTATTTTCTATAAAATTATCGTACCGTTAATTGTCCCTGCACTTGTCACTTCAGCTATTTTTTCTTTCTATTGGAGATGGGATGATTTCTACACCCCGCTGCTTTATTTAAACAATCCGAAACTATATCCGGTTTCCTTAGCCTTGAAGCTTTTCTTGGATAATGAATCACTAAATAACTGGGGAGGGATGTTCGCGATGTCAACATTATCCTTAGTTCCGATCTTCATCGTCTTCATTATTTTTCAAAAATACATCGTGGATGGGATTTCGACAAGTGGCTTGAAAGGATAAGAGGACTGATATGTCTGCTACAACAAATGAACCAATGCCAGGAGGAATCGAAGAGATGCCAGCACTGCAATTTGATCCAGATGAGATTCGCAAAGTGATTGATCGCGTTGTTCACAGAACGTTCCGCATGGATTTTAATTGGGATTGGCCGGGCGGCGTAGCCTTTTATGGCGTAACGGAAGCTTATGAAGCAACGGGGAATGAGACCTACATGGAGCTGCTCAAAGAGTGGGTAGACGAAAAGTTGGAGGATGGTTTACCCAAACTATCTGTAAACGGAATATCCATCGGTCATTCACTGCTAACTTTATACAAGGTTACGGGGGAGGAACGCTATATTGAAATCGCCACACAAATGGCCGAGTTTTTAAAACATGATGCGGAGCGATTTGCAGAAGGAGTTTTCCAGCACACCGTTAACTCTGAAGCGTACAACTTTCCCCAGCAAGCTTGGGTTGATACGATGTTCATGGCGGGTTATTTCCTAGTGCGCATCGGCTCTTTGTTAGGGCGTGAAGATTATTTCGAGGACGGCTTGAAGCAGTATCATGGGCACGAGAACTATTTGCAGGACCCGACAACAAATTTGTACTATCACGGCTGGGATCATCTGGCGCAAAATCATATGTCGGGCATGTTCTGGGCCCGTGGCAATGCGTGGGCGGCGATCACGATGTCTCGTGCGCTTACCCTTGTGCACGTTACGCATCCATCATTTATGATACTTGAAGGCTCGCTGCGCGATCAATTGAGTTCGCTAGTTCGCTTACAGGACGAAAGTGGACTGTGGCACACGGTGTTAACGGATAAATCCTCCTATTTGGAAACATCCGGCTCCGCGGGTATTTCGGCTGCCTTGATCAGCTCAGGTTCGCTCTATAACAAATATACGAATAAATCGATCAAAGGCATTCTCTCACGGATAACAGAAGATGGAACCATTACGCAGGTTTCCGCGGGAACCGCGGTTATGCGAGATATCGATGGCTATAGAGGGGTTCCTTACAAACGTATTCAGGGGTGGGGGCAAGGGTTAGGACTCACATTTTTGGCCTCCCTGCTGAACCGCAGAGATTGGTAAGCAATCAGATATGTGAACCAAATGGCGATGGGCGGAAGATAATAGGCACTTTCAGGAGCGTGGCAGAGTTGCCATTGTGCGGGCCCCCAGCGCAAATTTCGTTGATAGTCAGAGGCAAATAAAGAACCAGGCAGAACAAGTCGCCAGCCAGACTTGGATCTTCCTGGTTTTTTGGCAATAGAATCGTACTTGAAGTAGTCTGGGGTATGCGATAGTATGAGGAACAGAGTATTTTTCGCAGAAAGGAATGCATACCATGAATGCCCTCACTTTATTTTTGAAAGCATCCCGATTTCGGGTTGTTCCGGTGATGGTCATCCCAGTTATTTTGGGTGGTTTAGGTGCCCTTGTTTGGAATGACACGTTTCATCCTATTCTTTTTGTACTAACTTTAATCGGTTCGATAGCTGCGCATTTATTTTCGAATATGATTAATGATCTGTGGGATTTCCGCAGTGGCGTCGATACAGCGGCCAAGGAAACGGCGGCAACCATTTCGACCAACTCCGGCTTTCTGGCGAACGGAACGTTAACGGAACGGACATTTAGCTTTCTGACTTGGTCACTTTTTGCAACTGCACTTATTTGCGGTATCTTACTAAGTATATGGAGTGGATGGCTCGTACTGTTGTTTGGTGGTCTAGGAGCCTTGATTGCTTATTTCTATGTCGCTCCCCCCATTAAATTTGGTTATAGAGGTAAAGGCTACAGTGAAATTGCTATTTTGTTGTCTTTTGGTATTTTACCTACGTTGGGTAGCTATTATGTGCAGACCTCACTCACGGATTATCGCGCGCTGCTCATTTCGCTTCCGATAGGTTTGCTTACGACATTGATTTTATTTAATCACCATTTCTTACATTGGAAAGCGGACCAAAGTGTGGGTAAGCGGACTTTAGTCGTTGTCTGGGGTGAGAAGCGTGCGCTCTCCTTTTCCAAGTTTCTATGTGTTCTGGCTTACCTTGCTTTAGTTATTTGTGTGGTTTTGCAAATCTTTCCTTTCTATGCGTTATTGGCGCTGCTTACTGCGCTGCCGTTTTACCGTGTTTATGGCAATTTGAAAGCAGAAAATCCTTCTCAGGCCTATCTACCACTGATGGTGGCTTCGCTGAAAGCTACGACACGCAGTGGGATTATCATGATCCTGGCCCTAATCGTGCAAGCATTTATGCAAAATTAATAACTTCTAGATCAAACAAAGAGAGAGGCTGAGTTATGAGTAAACAATTCACAATTGGTGATTTTCATACGATCTTGTCCGAAGGCGAAGTTTGGAAAATAGGAGGATTCCCGCTGCCGGACGGTTCATATTGGGAGTTCCGCGAACCAAATGCCGTTATTATCGTTAGGAACGGGATTCTTTACGCACGTGCGCCACTCAGCCGAAGCCATAATTATGTGCAATTTCTCGATAATGCGAAGCACATGTACTATTCGGCAAAGGAAGTGGAGGTTCCGGAAGAAGGAGAGATCTCTTTCGAGCTGCAGATTCGTGCACGCACACAAAATACGGCGCCAGATGACCTCTACGATGGCTTCGTATCGTTGAATCTGCTGGACTTTACGACTGGGGCAGCGCTCGATTTCTTCGCCGGCAATGACAAGTATGCCAGCGTATATGCCGTGCTTCCATTTCCTGGCGTTGAAGTGCCTGAAACAGATAAAACGCGGTTTTTCTGCATTTTAAAGAAGAAACCAATTTTCAGCCGCGTGAGTTCAATACGTACAAAATCTCTTATCATCGCGGCAAAGATGAAGTCGTTTTTTATGTGAATGGACAAGAAGTACGTCGAGAAAAGAACGTGCCGATCAAATTCAATCGTTTTGTTGTTGCCCTTGGATTGATGACGGAGAAAGATCTGACGCCGCAAGGCAGCGTCTCGCTGCATGGACAAACCATTATTGGCGAATGGTCGCCGGTTACGGTGACAATTACCGAATAAGGCTTTAATCATGAAAACACCCCTCTTGTGGAATTCCACAGAGGGGTGTTTTGGGTTTTAAGAGATAAGAATTTTTATATTTGTTTTGGTTTAAGCGGAAGCTTAAGTCTTATTTAATTTATTGTCAACATGTGGAGTCAGACCTACTTGAGATGATGTTTTGCGATGAACGTGATAATCATTGGGATGCGTTTGTGAAAAATCAGAAGGAACATATAAGGCCAAATGTTCTCAAGGAAGTACCAAAACTGATGCGATCCATGAAACGGCTTTAAACTCTTAGTTTGCGAAGGATGTCATGAACTACGAAGAGTCCCACAAGGAAATGGCTCCGCAAACGGTATGTCTAGAAAGATAACACTGTTTTTTTAGTGTTACAGCAGTCAGTCCAAGCAATAACTCCTCTATAACGCTGAAAACCGTGCTTACAGATAGAAAAGTAGATCCGAAAACGGAATTTCTAAGAAGATAAGACGGTTTTTCCGCGTTACAGCAGCCGTTTAGAGCAATACCTCCACTTTAACGCTGAAAACCGTGCTTACAGATAGAAAAGTAGATCTGAAACGTCATAGGTAAGTTGTTTTCTGTTCGTGAGGAGTGCGAACCGTAGTCGGTGATTCGGCAGCCGGGTAACCCACAAACACCGTTCCGATAATTTTCTTGTTTTCTGGAGAGCCGATGAATTGATGGAGACGCTCATCACGGACTAAACCGATCCCGCGCGTGCGCCATACGAGACCCAAACCAAGTTCCGGGGCTCTTAACCACATTGCATGTATCGCACAGGCAGCGGCATATTCGTTATCCTCTGAAGAGGCTACATCACCGGGAATGACGTCAGCTGTGACGATGATAACCAGTGGCGTATTCTCTAGTACGAGCAAGGATTCTTTCACAAGGTGAGGCTTAGTCGGAAAACGTTCATCCAAATATTGCTTAGCCAATCCTTCATATGTGGATTTTGCTTCTCCACGAATTACATAGAAATGCCAAGCTCGCGCAATCGATCATTAGGGGCCCATACGGCTGCCTCGAGAAGTGCGGCAATTTGACTGTCTTCCACTTTACGAGCTTCGTAATTGCGAACAGCGCGTCGCTGTTTTAATAGTTCCAGTACCTGCATCGTATGACCTCAACCTTTCTCTACCTTTCTTTTCTGGTATTCTATCATATCAGCACGAAGAATCCTACCAACACATCCAGGATTTGCTCTGGCACCTATCTGCCCATTCTTGAATATACTGTGAGCACAACGGGCGTTGAAAACTAGCGGATTGATCTCGATACAAGCGTCGAGGTTTGACATGAGCAAGCAAGCTAGCGCAACTTTTGGGAGGAAATAGGATGAGAAAATATACGGTAAAACGCGATCAACGGGATTTTCGCGATCATTTTTACCGAAGCGCCAACTATATTCGTGAATCGCAATTGCCACGCATGGTTGATTTGCGTAATAAGCTGTCTCCCGTCGTAAATCAAGGGCAATTAGGTTCATGCACCTCGAATGCGATAGTAAGCGGGCTGCGTGAGTATTGGCTGCGACAGGAAAGTGATTCATCGATCCGATTATCTCGATTATTCCATTATTATCATGAACGAGAATTGGAAGGTACGATTAATCGAGATGCGGGAGCAACAATTCGCGATGGTATGAAGGTTCTACAGAAGACAGGGGTATGTACAGAAGCTGAATGGCCATACCGTGTTGCCAATTTCAAAGAGAAGCCGGATACAGGAGCTGAATCATCCGCAAGTGCATATCGAATTGGGGCCTATCATCGGGTTCACGATTTAGCGGGCATCAAAGCTGCGTTAGCTGACGGTCAACCTGTTGTATTCGGGATTTGGATTTATGAGTCATTTGAGAGCGCTCAAGCGGCCAAAACAGGTCGCATTCCCTATCCGAACCGGAAGAAAGAGCGGCTGCTGGGTGGTCATGCACTGCTTGCTGTAGGGTTTAAGGATGGTAAAGAGAAAGGCAAAGGATCGGTCATTGTCCGAAATTCTTGGGGAAAAGATTGGGGAGATCAAGGATACTGTTATATTCCTTATTCCTTTTTCAAAAATAAACGAGTTACGTTTGATTACTGGACCGGAAAATAGGAAAGGGAGGTTACGAGACTGTGATAAGTGCTGATGATGCCAATAAGATCATTGCTTTTTTATCCGCAGCTTATTTCGCAACAACCGATCCTCAAGCTAGAGCCGAGTTCAATCGGCTGGCCAATGAGCTCCGAAAAGCATCGGATCAACCTGTGGAATAAGCAGAAGAAATTTCAATGAAACGAGGGCGGCTTATATGCCAAAAGACAAGTTTACGCTGCTTATCTTGATTTTGTATCTTCTACTTCTGTTACTGTTAATATGTTTGTTCTAAATAAAACAGCCTGCTCGCGAGCGTCCTCGCAGCAGGCTGTTTTTTGATGCTGAAACTAAAATCCCTTGTACTGTGGTTCTTCCGTTTCCAATTGTTGAACACGTGACGAAACCTGATCAACGATATCTTGCGTGGATTTGGCAGCATTTTGAAACAATTGCTTCGCATCTTGGTTTTGCGTGCTTAGAGCAAATGTCTCTAAGCTAGCTTGAGCACTTTTTAGGGAAGCTAATGTTGTTTTTACTTGTGCGGATACGGTCATCATAAACACCTCTTTGTCATTTTTTTGCAAAACAATCTCATCCATCTTTGTTTTGCAGGGGTTTGCGCTCATTAGTATGTCCACGGGTTTTGTGATAATGATGACCAATTAAATCCATTTGCAATTGATCATAGTTGTCCGGAAATAAGCGCATAATGACTTTGTTTGGAGCAAAAGGTAAAGGAGGCAAAGTTATGTCGGATTGGTTACATATTGTCGTCAGAGCGTTAACGGCATTGGTGTTTCTGTTTGTTTTAACGCGTATTCTTGGAAAAAAGCAAATATCCCAACTTCTTTTTTTGAATATGTCATTGGCATTACGCTGGGCGACTTGGCTGGGAATATTTCCACAGATGTAGAAAGCAATTTCTGGCATGGGATCATTGCCATCCTCGTATGGTGTTTTGTTCCTTTTGGTTTGGAAATCTTAACCCTCAAGAGCAAGACATTGCGGGTTTGGTTTGAAGGCAAGGGAACGGTCATGATCAAGGATGGCAAAATACTCGAGGAAAATTTGAAGAAAGAGCGATACACCGCCGACGAACTGCTCGAGCAGCTGCGGACCAAGAGCGTGTTCAAACTGGCCGATGTAGAGTTTGCCATGTTGGAGGCCAGTGGCGATTTGAGTGTTTTGCTCAAAAGCGAAAATCAGCCGCTTACACCGAAGCATATCGGTTTGAAGCTAGTTGCAGATAAGCCGTCACAAGCCGTTGTTATGGACGGTGCTATACAGGACGAACCTCTGGCCGCAGCTGGAAGAGGTCGAGGATGGCTGCATGAAGAGATGGATAAAATCGGCGTAACGAAGGAAAATGTGTTTCTCGGTCAGGTCGATACGCACGGCGAATTAACGATGGATTTATATGATGATAAGCTTCAAGTGCCTCAACCGAGTACAAGGCCGCTGCTGCTCGCGACGTTAAAAAAATGTGAAGCGGATCTGGAACTCTTTTCGCTGACAACCAACAAGAAGCAAGCAAAGATGATGTACAGTGATTGTTCCGAACAGCTCACCAAGGTCATTAACGAGTTGAGCACGATTCTAAAAACGTAATCGAAAGGCGAACAACGGATCAGGAGGGAACCTATGGCTAATAATAAGAAAAAAAACATGACGATGACCCAGCAAGAATATCAGAAACTGGCCAAAGAACAGGAGCCGAAAAGACCCGTTCTGCGCAATTGTGTGCGCGCGTTTGTCGTTGGCGGAACGATTTGCTTGATCGGTGAATGCTTTATGCAAATGTTTATTAAGTGGTTTGGCTTCACTGAAAAAACGGCTGGAAATCCGACAGTGGCTGTGCTTATTTTCATTTCTGTCGTCCTGACCAGCTTTGGCGTTTACGATAAAATCGCGCAGTGGGCCGGGGCCGGGAGCGGAGTTCCTGTGACAGGTTTTGCTAATTCATTATGCTCTGCGGCAATTGAACATCGTTCTGAAGGTCTAGTGCTTGGAGTCGGGGGCAACATGTTCAAGTTAGCGGGTTCAGTCATTGTTTTTGGTACAGTCGCAGCCTTTGTGGTTGGTATCGTGCATCTTATCTTTGTAGGCGGGAGTTGACCATATGCTGAAGGGGCATCAGAGCTGGATCTTTGAGAATCGTCCCGTCATTTTATCGACGGGAACTGTCGTAGGACCTGATGAAGGACAAGGGCCCATCAGTGAAGACTTTGATATTGTCCACGGGGATCTAACTGTCGGTCAGAAGACGTGGGAAAAGGCGGAGAAAGCGCTCCTTGAGGAAGCGGCGGCGCGTGCACTGGATAATGCTGGCCTGACCGGCGGTCAGATTCAGTTCTATATTGGCGGAGACCTGATGAATCAGATTATCTCCAACACATTTGCTGCGCGTACGCTTGGTATGCCCTATATCGGCATATTTGGCGCTTGCTCCACGTCGATGGAGGGGCTGGCGCTCGCCGCGCAGCTGATGGACTCGGGTGCGGCCAACTATGTGATGGCTGGGACGAGCAGCCACAACTGCACGGCGGAGAAGCAATTCCGATATCCTACGGAATATGGCTCGCAGAAGCCGCCTACGGCACAATACACAGTGACGGGCGCCGGTGTAGCCCTGCTGGGCAAGAAGGGGGACGGTCCTGTAGTCACCTCCGCAACCATCGGACGGATCGTTGATATGGGGATCAAAGATCCGTTCAATATGGGCGCCGCCATGGCACCCGCAGCCGTCGATACGATTCAGGCGCATTGTCGCGATTTGAACAGGGAGCCTGGTTATTATGATCTCATTGTGACTGGGGATCTGGCGTTGGTAGGCTCTAACATTGCGCGCGAGCTGTTCCACAAGCATAAATTTCCGATTGAGCAAACGACTTACGATGATTGCGGATTGATCGTATATGATCGGGAGAAGCAAAGTGTGCAGGCGGGTGGAAGCGGGTGTGGATGTTCCGCAACCGTCACGTACGGTCACCTGCTTAAACGGATAAAAAAAGGTGAATTAAAAAGAATTCTTGTTGTTGCCACTGGTGCATTGCTATCGCCGCTTTCTTTTCAACAAGGCGAAAGCATCCCATGTATCGCGCATGCTGTTTCTATTGAGTCTGGAGGGTTGTATTCATGAGTTTTTTCTGGGCTTTTCTTATTGGTGGCGCTATTTGTGTCTTTGGTCAATTGTTGATGGATATTGGCAAATTGACGCCTGCTCACACGATGAGCACACTGGTCGTTCTGGGTGCAATAGCTGACGGCTGCAATCTGTATGATCCGTTCATTGAATTTGCCGGAGCCGGAGCTACTGTCCCGATTACCAGTTTCGGCAATGCCTTGGTGCATGGCGCGTTGGAGGAACTGCATGAGGATGGTTATATCGGCATTATTACCGGGATTTTTAAGGTAACCAGCGCGGGCATATCTGCTGCCATCATCTTCTCGTTTCTTGCTGCTCTTGTTGTAAAACCTAAAGGATAAAAATAAAGTTGATAGACAAGCCCCTTCGGATGAAACCGATCGGGCTTTTATTGCGTCTAAGAGAATGTGAAGGCTGTCCACCCGTTATGGTTAAATTTAACAAATAAATTTAGAGAATTTACAAGTATACGGACGAAAAGCTTTCCTGTAAACTAGATTTACGCCCATTTTCTTAATATTTCAAAGGAATACGGACGCTGAGGGTTATTTCTCCCTCTTGGTTACGCTTACGATAATGTTTTGCAAAGCAAAACTCTAAGGAGGTTTAAGACATGGAAGCTGCCACCCATCATCATGTAGAAGTTCTAGCTAGGCTGAAAGCGAATTTGGAATCATGCATACTTGGCAAGAGCTCTGAGATTGAATTGTTGCTAACCGCGATGTTGGCCGGCGGGCATGTTTTGTTAGAGGATGTACCGGGCACAGGGAAGACGGTCCTGATTAAAGCGCTCGCGCGATCGATTGACGGTCAATTTCGACGAATTCAATGCAATCCTGACTTACTGCCTTCCGATATTACAGGCGTTTCCATATACCATCCCAAAGAAGAGAAGTTCCTGTTTCGTTCAGGTCCCATCATGACCCATATTTTGCTTGTAGATGAGATTAATCGTGCTACAACGAAGACGCAGTCCGCGCTTCTGGAAGCCATGGAAGAACGGCACATTACCGTAGACGGCGATTTGCATGAACTACCTACACCTTTTCTTATGCTGGCTACCCAGAACCCGATTGATTTCGAAGGCACTTATATGCTGCCAGAAGCACAGCTCGACCGATTTATGATCAAGCTCAGTCTTGGTTATCCCAGTGAAGCTGCGGAGAAGCAGATGATCGCTTCACAGAGCCAGGCGCATCCAATGGAAGCCTTGCAGGCGGTTATGGACACCTCGCATGTACTAGCCATGCAAGAGCAAGTTCGCCGCGTACATATGGATGATGCCGTAGCTGATTATTTAGTTACTTTATCCCGCAAAACGCGTGAGCATCATGCCGTTTTCCTGGGAGCGAGCCCGAGAGCGACGCTTTCACTTGTTCTCGCTGCTAAGGCTTATGCTTTTCTTCATCATCGAGATTATGTGATTCCTGACGATATTAAATATCTCGCTCCCTATGTCCTTGGTCACCGGATGATTCTTCATTCCGAAGCCCGAATGGATGGAGCTTCCGTCAATTCGGTACTGAGCGCGATCTTTGAACAGGTGCGCGTGCCGGTACGATTGGAGAAGTGAGCCTTATGAATCGACCGGTATCCAAACGATTCGGGGAACATCTCCGGTTTCCGGCAGCTTTATGGCTACTTGCATCCTGCTTCATTTTAGCTTATTTTTCCTTCTTTTTCAAGGAGGAAAGCTGGCTTCCATGCTTTTCATCATCATGACGCTATTATCCATATATTTGTTCTTAGGCAATTGGAGCGGTGTCAAACGAGCCCAGGGATCCCGCAAATTTACAAATGCAGGTACGGATGTCCAGCTTGAAGCAGGTCAATCCTTGCAAATCGGCATACAAGTTCAAATACCCGGTTTTTGGCCAATTCCTTACGTCATCATCAAGGATCAACTCATTCGACAAAACGGTGAAGAGACCGTATTTACAGGATCGCTAGTTCTGGATTGGAAGCGTAAAGGTGAATTGCTTTATAGCACACCGCCTTTACGAAGAGGATATTATCGATTCGGCGCTACCGAGTGTTTAACCGAAGATATTTTTGGCTTTTTCCAGCATAAGGGTCGAATAGAGCTGCAACAGTCGCTCACGCTATATCCTCAAACCGTTTCAATTCGTGAGTGGGTACAATTT
Source organism: Paenibacillus sp. N3.4 (assembly GCF_008017805.1). Lineage (GTDB taxonomy): Bacteria > Bacillota > Bacilli > Paenibacillales > NBRC-103111 > Paenibacillus_E. The sequence goes on from NZ_VRTT01000016.1 coordinate 18,538, forward strand.
CACCAAATGCTAAAAGGCATGCAGCACCATTCCACTACGACGCGAGCGCATCGTGAAACGACTCAAATTAACGGTGTGCGCGAATATATTTACGGTGACCGCTTATCGCGTATTCATTGGAATGCCACGGCCAAAACAGGCACATGGAAATCCAAAGAATTCGAACGTGAATCGCTGCCGAAGACGATTATTTTATTGGACCGTACGTCTCGTTCCTATCGAGATGCCGCAGAGTTTGAGCTGGCGGTTTCTGTCGCAGCTTCCTTATTTCGATATGGAGCCAGTCGTGACCTCGCTTTGGGATTGCTTTCGATCGGCAAAGAATCAACTTATTTTGAAGCAAAACAAAGCCAAAATCACCATAAACAAATCCTGAAGCATCTGGTCGGGGTAGAGGCAGACAGCTTTCATACGCTCCAGCATATTGTTAAGGAACGCTCTCGCGATCTGCCGGCAGGCTGTTTTTTTGTAATCATTTCTCCACAAAAAGGCGCAGCTATCATGCAGGTGCTTAGTCATTTGGAACACTTACAGATGAATCCTTGCCACATTTGGGTTCATACGAAGCCCGCTAATCTTTTCAATCCTCAGGCAGCAGACAGCTCGAACCTTCAGGAGGATTGGATTAAAGCTATTCGCTCACAAGGCTATATGGGGTATGAAGTGGGTCAATTAACGGACCTGCCTAGTCTCTTGGGAGGGGCGAAACGTTATGCCTAATTCCTTATGGGGAAAAATTGTGCTTACAGATTGGTTGCAGCGCGTAACTGCTATTCTGACAGGACTGTTTCTTTATCAATTCGTGCTATGGATCGAAAAGGAAGAAGTGATTTGGCTCCCTGAGACGACTGCTTTTGTCATTGGCACGCTGAGCATCGCGGTAATATCTTATTTCATTCCTCATCTCCAGCGCGGTTGGCGTTATGTGATTCAATTTTTGCTTATTATATGGCTTCATGGGCTTGGGATGAACTATCATTTGTCAAAATAAGTGTGCATTCGTGGCAAGATGCTATGACCTGGGTAGGAAGAAATGGCGGGCAACTGGAGCCTTATATCTGGTTCAGTTTATCCGCGTGGATTGTCTTTTTGTTCACATTTTGGGCTGTGCAAACCCGACTGCACGTGTTTGTTCTTATTCTGGTCAGTATTTTATTTTTTTCAATACGCGATTCGTTCAGTACAATCTTTTTATGGCCTCAAGTGGCGATGGTCTTATTTTGCGGTTTTTTACTGCTGATGCTCTTGCACTTTGTGCAGTTAAAGATGCGGGCTCCGGTTATTTGGGAAACGATCACAGACTATCCTTCCGCTATCGGTGTTCCGATCATCTTGATCATCGCGGTAACTACGTTGGTAGGCTTGTTGGCTCCTACGGTTAATCCAATATTAACTGATCCTTATACAGCATGGAAAGTGAGCCGCGGCGAATCCGTTCCTTTATTAGGAAAAGGAGTGAGCATAACGGCCTCTACCGGAGACGCTTCTTCCGGATACAGCCGCGACGACAGTAAGCTTGGCGGCGGTTTCCGCTATGACTACACCCCAGTGATGACGGTGGAAACCACGAAACGAACTTATTTTCGCGGTGAAACGAGATCATTGTACAATGGAAAAGGCTGGGAATATGGTCCGAATGAGAAGAAGATGCCTCTTACGCGAGTGAATAACAATCCGCTGCAGCTAGATGCTAGATTCAATCGTTCTTTACTGAAAACCAAAGAAGTGAAACAAAGCATTGTTATGAATAGGGAAGAAGTATTCCCTGTATTATTTGGAGGGTTCGCGATTGAGCAGATCGTCCAGCTAAACCAAGGAGAAAATGCTTTTCAACCTATTTTGTGGTCACCACGTCAAACAGAGCTTCTTTTTACCGGGAAAAATAATTATCCCAAAGATTATACGATTATTTCACAAGAACCTGTGATTGATGAGCCCGCTTTGCGAGAAGTCAAAGCCGACTATATGGACAAGCTGGAATGGAGCGAGTATTTACAAGTTCGGCAGATCTTCCGGAGCGGGTTAAACAGTTGGCTGTCGAAATTACCAAAACAGGTACGAATGCCTATGATAAAGCCAAATTGATCGAAAAGTATTTGAATGAACATTATCCGTACACAAATACCCCGGACGAAAGTAAAGGCAAAAGCAAAGATTTCGTTGATCGTTTCTTGTTCGAAGTGAAGCAAGGATATTGTGATTACTATTCGACATCAATGGCTGTGTTAACACGTTCCATTGGTCTTCCGACACGATGGGTCAAAGGGTACTCGTCCGGAGCCTCTCCGATTCCTGATCAAATCAGAGAGTTCGGTGTGATGGGTCAAATGGGAGCAGAAATTGATGTGAATGGGGCTGGCACCTATACAGTTAGGAACGCTGACGCGCACTCTTGGGTAGAAGTTTATTTTGAAGGCTATGGTTGGATTTCCTTTGAGCCTACATCGGGTTTCAGACTTCCTAATGTATTTCCGGAAAACACACCGCCGCCTACAGAACCTGTTGTTGAGAGTGATGCTGAACCGTTGCCGACCCCAAGTACAGAGACAAAGAATTTGTCTTGGCTGTGGTTGACATTAGCTGGCGCGATTGCTGCAGGATTGGCCGGCGCAGCGCTGTACTTCCTTACAAGGAGCGCCTCTTGGCAAGCATGGCGAAACCAGCGTAAGGACTTGCGTACCGTTAATTTCAATCAGAAGATTATCGTAGAATTTGAAAGACTGCTCCGGCTTAGTCGCCGCAAAGGATATACAAGATTTGAGCATGAGACGATGCGGGAGGCGACGAACCGCTGGGCAAAGCAAAGTAAATGGATGAAGCATGAGCTGGAAACCGTCATCGAATTATTCGAACGAGCCAAATATAGTCAGATAAGCTCGACGGAAGATGAATATCAGCTTGTCAGCCAATCGATTGTTAAATTAAGAGAACAGATGAAATAGGGCAAATAAGCCACTCCACCTTCCAAGGGAGTGGTTTTCCCTATAAAAGGAGAAGATGGATATGGCGTTTATAGATTGTCATTTTTATTCCGAGGCATTGGGTGTTTCTGCCTCCATGTATGTTATTTTGCCGCAGGCGGCACAAAGTCAAATTGGTATGGCGACGAATGTCTTCGGAAAAAAGCATCCAACCCTTTATTTACTGCATGGCTTATCGGATGACCATACGATTTGGATGCGGCGAACCTCTATTGAACGTTATGCGTCGGAGCTTGGAATAGCTGTCGTCATGCCTGCTGTGAATCGCAGTTTTTATACGGATATGGCGAAAGGTCCTAAGTATTGGACTTTTATTAGCGAAGAATTGCCTGTCATTGCGCGCTCTTTTTTTCCGTTGGCTGAGGAAAAGGAATTGAATTATGTGGCAGGACTTTCTATGGGAGGTTATGGTGCATTCAAATTGGCGCTTACGCATCCCGAGCGTTATGCAGCAGCGGCAAGTTTATCAGGTGCAGTGGATGTGGCGAGCAGAGCGTTGAATTTGTCCAATGATTTCGAACTTATTTATGGCGATGTATCCGAAATCAAAGGCAGCGGGAACGATTTGTTTCATTTAGCTGATCAAATTGTGCTTGATATAGATAAGGCTCCAAAGCTCTATCAATGTTGCGGAACAGAAGATTTCCTGTACGAGGACAATATTCGATTCCGCGATTATTGCCGGGATTTATCTTTGGATGTAACGTATGAAGAAGAACCCGGTCAACACGAGTGGGGCTATTGGGATCGCAAAATTCAAAGTGTGCTGAATTGGCTGCCGCTTCCAATGCGCTCCTAGTGGGAAAGTATGTTCTTTTCTTTTTGCAACAAACGGGTCACTATGGTATAGTTTCACGTATATGTCGAGGAAGCAGTTGGAGGGAATTTGTTTGCTGAAAAAGCTTTTGCCCAGACAGTCCGTACATACAATCTATGATATTGATGTCGATCATCTATGGGGATTTGGTGTTCGCGGCATCATTACTGATCTCGATAATACACTCGTGGGCGCTCGTGATCCGCATGCGACTCCGGAGTTAATAGAGTGGTTGGAACGTTTGCAAAAGGTGGGCTTTAAGGTTGTTATTGTGTCCAATAATCACCGTGGACGTGTTTCTACTTTTGCGGAACCATTAGGCATTCCGTTCATTTACCGTGCCAAGAAACCGACGAACGTTTCATTTCATAAAGCCATGAGGCTGCTTGGCACGAATGCGCGGCAAACAGCTGTGTTAGGCGATCAAATGTTAACCGATGTTCTAGGTGGCAATCGAATGGGTCTTTATACGATCCTTGTAAAACCGATCTCGGTCATGGATGAAGGCTTTTTCACCAAAATTAATCGCCGTATTGAGAAATTAGCTTTAAAGTGGATGAAAAAATAGGAGGCTTCATGAGCGAAGAAACCATTATGCACTGCGCCGGTTGTGGCGTGGGGCTCCAGACGGAAGAACCAGTTAAATTGGGGTATGTCCCCGCAGAAGCATTGCAAAAGGATCCGATTATTTGCCAGCGCTGTTACCGCATCAAGCATTATAATGAATCGTCCAGCATTACTTACAGCAGGACGACTTTCTTAAGCTGCTGGGTCATATCGGCCAAACGAAAGCATTAGTCGTCAAAATCGTGGATATATTCGATTTCGAAGGCAGTATGATCAGTGGTCTTGCACGTTTTGTCGGAACGAACCCTGTTCTGCTTGTCGTGAACAAAATTGATTTATTACCTAAGGTGACGAATTCGAATAAAATCATTAACTGGGTACAGCGTAGAGCGAAAGAAGAAAATCTCAAGGTTGTTGATATTGTCCTTTGCAGTGCCAAGAAGAACATAGGATTTGATCGTGTGATTACGGCTGTACAGGAGTATCGCGGCAATATGGATGTCTATGTGGTCGGGGCAACGAATGTGGGCAAATCCACGCTTATTAATCGCTTAATCAGCGATTACAGCGATTTGGAAGCAGAGTTGACCACCTCGCAATATCCAGGGACGACTTTGGATATCGTGAAGATTCCGCTGGATGACGGCCGATTTATTATTGATACGCCAGGCATTGTGCACCCACACCGTTTGACGGAAGTTGTGAAGAAACGCGATTTAACACGGATCATGCCGGATAAACCGCTGAAGCCGATGGTGTTTCAATTAAATGAAGCTCAAACGTTATTCTTCGGGGCATTAGTTCGCTTTGATTTTATTAAAGGTGACCATCAGTCCTTCACCTGTTATACCTCCAATGCGATTCAAATTCATCGTACGAAGTTGGAACGGGCGGACGAGCTTTACGAGGGTCATAAAGGCGAGATGCTTACGCCTCCTCATAAAGATGATCTGGAAGATCTGCCGAAGCTGGTCAAACATCCCTTGCACATTCCAAAGGGGAAACAGATGGATGTGCTGATCTCAGGTTTAGGTTGGATCAAAGTGAACAGCTTGGCTGGCGCACAGCTTGCCGTCCATGCGCCTAAAGGAATTAAAGTGATTACACGCGAATCTTTGATTTAGATAAGAAAGTATATGTCTATACTTTTGCTTCGCATCTAATCGTTTTCAGATTTTTCATAGGGGGAAACCATGGAGAAGGACCGGACGATAGACAGTCATACGATTTTATATGGGGTTTTCGGTGATCCGATTCGTCACTCGCGTTCGCCTATCATGTTGAATCGCGCTTTTTCGGAGGCACGCATAAATGCCGTATATGCGGCATTCCACGTGCTTCCGCAGGGGCTTGGCGATGCTGTTCGCGGCATTCGCTCACTTGGTTATCGGGGCGTGAATGTGACGATTCCCCATAAAGTAGAGGTCATGCAATACCTTGATGAGATTGATGAAGGAGCTAGAATCGTAGGCGCCGTCAACACGATTGTCAATGAGGGTGGCAAACTGGTCGGTTACAATACAGATGGTATCGGATACGTTCGCTCACTCAAAGAAGAGACGGGGATTGTGCTTAAAGGCAAGACCGTCCTCCTTCTTGGGGCAGGAGGAGCAGCCAGAGGCGTCGCTTACGCACTTGCCAAAGAAGGTGTCGCATGCATTTATCTGGCCAATCGTACCAAAGAACGTGCAGTGGAATTAGCCGATACAATCCGTCCATATACCCAAGCAAAGGGTCTTGGTCTTGATGAGGTGGCATCAGTTATTGCAGAGGTAGAGCTCGTTTTAAATACGACATCGGCGGGCATGCATCCCCATGTCGATGAACTACCCATGCCAACAGAGCTGCTTCAGCCGTATCATTTGGTCAGCGATTTAATTTATAACCCGCGAATTACGAAGTTTCTTCGAGAAGCGGAAGCAAGAGGGGCACGTATTCATGGCGGTCTCGGCATGTTTATTTATCAAGGCGCGTACGCCTTCGAATATTGGACAGGATCATCTGCGCCCGTTGCTGCGATGAGGCAAGTGGTAGAACAGTCATTAGCTGAATAAGAATGAATAGAGGGACATCCATGTTAACAGGTAAACAAAAACGTTATTTGCGCTCGATGGCGCATCATTTAGATCCGATTTTTCAAGTAGGTAAAGGTGGCGTCAATGATCATTTGATCCGTCACATTCAAGAATCTTTGGAAGTTCGTGAATTGATTAAAGTTACAGTTCTCAACAATAGTGGGGAAGACCGCGACGAAGTGGGCGCAGAACTGTCCGAGAAGTCCGGTGCTGAACTCGTGCAAGTGATTGGTAAGATCATTGTTCTCTACAAAGAATCTCGCGACAAGAAGAAGATTGAACTGCCGCGTTAAAGAGGTGGAAGCATTGCGCGTAGGAATTATGGGAGGAACCTTCGATCCGATTCATACGGGACATTTGATCGCTGCTGAGCGAGCAAGGGTAGGGGCAGGATTGGATGAAGTGTGGTTGATGCCAGCCAATCGGCCGCCGCATAAACCGAATGTGCCTAAAGCAACAACACAGCAGCGTTGGGAGATGGTTTGCCTGGCTGCGGAAAGCAATCCTTTTTTTCGTCCGCTCGATATCGAAATCACCAAAGGCGGCGTATCCTATAGTATTGATACGATTGAATTGCTATGTCAGGAGTATCCCGACACGGAATTTTCTTATATTATTGGCGCTGACATGGTTCAATATTTGCCGCAGTGGCATCGTATCGATGACATCGTGCGGCATATTCGTTTTATCGGTCTGGCTAGACCTGGTTATGATCTTGACATGGCGCATATGCCTGTGAACATTCGTGAGAGTGTCTCCATCTTTCCGATGCCGCTTGTCGAAGTTTCTTCGACGATGATCCGCGAGGAGAGGCGGGAGCGCGGTTCTGTTCGTTACCTCGTTTCAGATGCTGTATATGCCTATATGGAGGTGAACAGGTTGTATGAATCGTGATAAGCTCATGGCTGCGGTAAAAGCGCAAATGCCCGAAAAACGTTGGTTGCATACATTAGGGGTTATGGAAACAAGTGTCATTCTGGCTAAGCGTTTTGGCGGAGATCCTGTCAAAGCCGATTTGGCGGCTATTCTCCATGATTATTGCAAATATTGGCCTGTTCAAGATCAGGCGAAAGTGATTCGGGAAAACAGTCTCCCACAGGATTTGCTCGATTATGAAAAAGAACTGTGGCACTCGCATGCTGGCGCCTATATCGCACAAACCGAATTTGGTATTCATGACGAGGAGATACTAGATGCAATTCGTTATCATACATCCGGTCGTGAACAGATGTCCTTAATGGACAAAATTGTGTGCTTAGCGGATTATATAGAACCAGGACGTGACTTTCCCGGTGTGGATCATATTCGTGAACTTGCTAAACATAGTTTGGAAATGGCGCTTATTGCCGGATTTGATTCCACAATCAGCTTCTTGCTCGGCAAAGGCAAACGGATTTACCCACTGACGATTTTGACACGTAATGATTTGATACTACAAATTCAGTAATAACACTTGGAGGCTGATGGAATGAGCAAAAACCCGGAAGAAATTATGGCTTTCGTCGTAGAAGCAGCAGAAGATAAAAAGGCGGCCAATTTAGTAACGTTGAACTTGAAGGGTGTATCACCTATTGCCGATTATTTCGTCATTTGTCACGGAAATTCGGAAACACAAGTTCAAGCTATTGCCACTGAAGCACGAAAAAAAGCGCATGAATACGGCGTGAACATTCGCAGCTACGAGGGTATTGATACAGCAAGATGGGTGCTTCTCGATCTTGGCGATGTTGTACTCCATGTTTTCCACCGCGATGAACGCGAATACTACAACATCGAGAGACTTTGGTCTGACGCCAAAATTGTGGAACGCGTATGAGAATGGAAGCAGGAACCCTCGTCTCCTTAGAGGTTGCGAGAGAAGTTCCACCTAACGGTTACTTTCTGACGGACGGTTATCAGGATGTGCTTCTGCCTTATGCAGAAATCGTAGGTAAGATTGCGCCAGGCGATCAGGTAGAGGCATTTTTATACCATGATACGCAGGATAGATTGATGGCAACGATGAAGCGCCCACATCTGATCATGGGAGAAGTAGGGCTGCTGGAAGTTGTAGACATTCACCCTAGGTTTGGTTATTTCCTTGAAATCGGATTGGGGCGCAATTTGCTTCTTCCTTATAAAAACGTGCCTGAGCTGGAGACTTTGCGTCCGCTCGTTGGAGATAAAGTTTTTGCTACCTTGGCTCATGATCGGCAGGGACGTTTAATAGCTAAGTTGGCGCTTGAGGAGGATTTAGCTCCTCTTTGCGTCAGAGCTCCGTCGACATGGAATAACCAATGGGTGAAAGCACGTGTGTACCGACCTCTGCAAATCGGCACTTTTGTTGTCTGTGAAGCTGGCGTTTTGGGCTATGGTGTGATTGGACTCATCGCAGCTCCTGAACGAACGCGGCTCCTTCGTGTTGGAGAGTTGATTGAAGTCAGGGTTGCGTTTGTAAGGGAAGAGGACGGGCGTGTTAATCTTTCTATGAGACTTCCCAAAGAGTTGGGCCGCGATGAAGATGCGGAACGCATATTAAGCGTTCTCAAAGAGCGTCCTGGACACGCCATGCCTTTTTCTGATAAAACGTCTTCCGATATTATCAAGGAACGGTTTGGCCTCAGCAAGGCAGCCTTCAAACGCGCACTCGGTAAGCTAATGAAAGACGGTCTTATCTATCAAGAGGAAGATTGGACTTATCTCAAACCAGAGGAGACTAAAAGCCTAACATGAGTTATGAGAAGTTTGCCTATGCTTATGATCGCTTGATGGATAGCATGCCTTACGCGGAATGGCTCCTTTTTGTAAAAGAGAGCTTCCAACGTTTCGCGATTGAGCCTTCCACCATTGTTGATTTAGGGTGCGGAACAGGGAATTTGACGATTCCTCTTGCGTTAGAAGGCTACCAGCTCACAGGTATTGACTTGTCCGAGAATATGTTAGCTGTTGCCGAGCAAAAAACAGGGCAGATTAGCGCTCCTCTTCGCAGCAGTGCCATTCGCTGGGTGCAGCAGGATCTTCGTGAGTGGGATCTTGGGGAGCAAGTGGATGTTGCGCTCTCGTTCTGTGACAGTTTAAATTATTTGCTTGAGGAAGAAGACATTGTGGATGCTTTCCGGCAAACGTTTGAAGGGATTAAGTCGGGTGGTCTGTTTTTATTCGATGTGCATACGCCTGAGCAGTTGTTTGCTTATGCAGAATCACAGCCCTTCTTTTTGAACGAAGAGGATGTTGCCTACATATGGACAAGCGAGCTGGATGAGGATAGAGTACAAATTGAACACGATTTGACGATATTTTTGAAGGACGAACAGCGTTCCGATGTATTCAGGCGCATCGAAGAAGTTCACCAGCAGCGGGCCTATCCGCTGCATTGGTTGGAGCAGAAGCTGCGCGATGTCGGATTCACTGAAGTCACTGTCGTCGCAGACTTTACGTGGGAGAAGCCGACTTCACTGACAGAGCGGGCTTTCTTCGTGGCTAAGAAATAGGAGGGCTCACTTGGGTTCGCGGCTTGACAGTGCGGCATTATTTTACATATAATCAAAGCTAATTAGATCTATGTAAAGCCTTGAAGAGGATCAGTAGCTTGGACACGTCTCACAGAGAACCGGATGAAGGGTGGAAGCCGGCAGATGATAGTCAAGTGAACTCGCCTTGGAGCCAGAAGGTGAAATACCGCGGATTGCGGTTCTAGCCGGATCGTCTCACCCGCGTTAAGGGGCAGAGTGAACACGGGCAAAGTATGCCTTGTGTTAACTAGGGTGGTACCACGGGAATTTAACCTCTCGTCCCTAGCGATTTCCGCTAGCGATGAGGGGTTTTTTGACGCTTATACAGGGAGGATTTTGTACATGTCACAGGAAATCAAAGAAACTAAAGAGCAACAAGGCTATAATCCGCAAGCGATTGAGCCGAAATGGCAAGCCTATTGGGATGCGAAGAAAACATTCAAGGTGTTGGAAAATTCGACTAAACCGAAATTTTACGCGCTGGATATGTTTCCTTACCCATCCGGAGCGGGTCTGCATGTCGGACATCCGGAAGGATATACAGCTACGGATATCGTCTCACGTTTTAAACGAATGAGAGGATTTAATGTCCTTCATCCGATGGGCTGGGATGCCTTCGGTCTTCCAGCGGAGCAGTATGCGCTCGATACAGGAAATGATCCGCGTGAATTTACCAAAAAGAACATTGATACGTTTCGTCGTCAAATTAAATCGCTTGGTTTTTCCTACGATTGGGATCGGGAAATCAGCACTACAGATCCTGAATACTATAAATGGACACAATGGATCTTCATTCAGCTTTACAACAAAGGTCTTGCCTATGTAGATGAGGTGCCAGTGAACTGGTGTCCGGCGCTAGGTACTGTTTTGGCCAATGAAGAAGTGATTGATGGCTTAAGCGAGCGCGGCAACCATCCGGTGATCCGCAAGCCGATGCGTCAGTGGATTCTGAAAATAACAGAATATGCAGAACGATTGTTGGAAGATCTTGAAGAACTGGATTGGTCTGAAAGCATTAAAGATATGCAGCGCAACTGGATTGGTAAGTCAACAGGCGCTGAAGTGCAATTCGCGATTGCGGGCCATGAGGATAAAAGCTTGTCCGTATTTACTACGCGACCGGATACCTTGTTTGGCGCAACGTATTGCGTGTTAGCACCGGAGCATGAGCTTGTTCAGCAGATTACGACGGAAGCTCAAGCCAGTGCCATCAAGGAATACCAAGAAAAAGCTTCGCGTAAGAGCGATCTGGAGCGTACAGACCTTGCTAAAGATAAAACAGGTGTATTCACGGGAAGCTATGCAATCAATCCGGTAAATGGCGCACAAGTGCCAATCTGGATCGCCGATTATGTGCTTGGCGGTTACGGGACTGGGGCTATTATGGCTGTGCCGGGGCACGATCAACGCGACTGGGAGTTTGCTAAGCAATTCGATTTGCCGATTATTGAGGTTGTTCAAGGTGGGAATGTGGAGAAAGAAGCCTACGCAGGAGATGGTCCACATGTCAATTCTGAGCCTATCAATGGCTTGAACATCGAACAAGGGATCCGTCATATGATCGCCTGGTTGGAGCAGAATGGCAAAGGCCGCGGCAAAGTTACCTATCGTCTGAGAGACTGGTTGTTCAGCCGTCAACGTTACTGGGGAGAGCCAATTCCGATCCTTCATCTGGAAGATGGCACAATGAAACCGGTGCCTGTGGATCAATTGCCGCTGCTGCTTCCTCAGGTGGACGAAATCAAACCATCCGGTACAGGAGAATCACCGCTTGCTAATGTATCCGAATGGGTCAATACGATTGATCCAGAAACAGGGATGAAGGCGCGCCGCGAGACGAACACGATGCCGCAATGGGCTGGAAGCTGCTGGTATTATCTGCGTTTCATCGATCCGCATAATGACCAAGCGTTCTGCTCTCAGGAGCTTCAGCAGCAATGGTTGCCTGTTGATCTTTATATCGGTGGGGCTGAGCATGCGGTTCTTCACTTGCTGTATGCACGTTTCTGGCACAAAGTGCTTTATGATCTTGGATTTGTTCACACCAAAGAACCTTTCCATAAGCTCGTGAATCAAGGGATGATTCTTGGGGAAAACATGGAGAAAATGAGCAAATCTCGTGGGAATGTCGTGAACCCGGACGATATTGTAAGCGACCAAGGTGCGGATACACTGCGTATTTACGAAATGTTCATGGGACCACTGGAAGCTACAAAACCGTGGAACACAACAGGTGTAGATGGCATCTATCGCTATCTGAATCGTGTGTGGAGATTGTTTATAGACGACAATGGCCACGTGCATGCCAAAATCAGCGCAGACGAGACGCTTGGAAGCGATACGTTCAAACGTACTTGGCATCGTACAATTAAAAAAATTACCGAAGATTTTGAGGCGCTTAGGTTCAATACGGCAATCAGCCAATGATGATCTTCGTTAATGAAGCCTATAAAACGGAGCGTCTGCCGCTTGAAGCTATGCGCAACTTTGTACAGATGCTTTCACCGATTGCTCCCCATTTAGCGGAAGAGCTGTGGGAGAAGCTGGGCGGTACGGAGTCGATTACCTATGAGTCATGGCCGACCTATGATGAGGCTTGGACAGTAGACAATGAAATTGAAATTGTCGTTCAAGTGAATGGGAAAATCGTAGATCGCGTTCTGATTGCCAAGGATACCGATGAGGCTGAAATGGAAAAGCTGGCATTTGGTCTGGATAAAGTCAAAGAAGCGACCGCCGGAAAGGCCGTTCGCAAATTGATTGTTGTTAAAGGCAAATTGGTTAATATTGTTGTAGGATAAATGAAAATGTTGACTATTGAGAAGGCGACTGCTTACCGGCGAGTAAGAGCTCAGCCTTCTCAAGGTCTTCTTCATATTTGGTATGTGTCGCTTGAATGACCTGTTTGAAAACCCCAGACAACTCACTTTCCAAAATGCGTAACCCTTCGGCTGTAATGCCTCCTGGTACTGAGACCCGTTTTTGTAGAGAAATAGGATCAAAGCCTCCGGTTGTAAGCAATTTTCCGGTTCCTAATGTCATTTCACTTGCAAGCAGGGTTGCTTCTTCCATTGAAATTCCCGTTTCTTCTACAGCAGATTGAATAAAGGATTGAATAAAACTTGCCAAGAATGCAGGGCCACAGCTCGAGAGGTCGGATGAAATGCGCGTATAACTTTCAGAAACCCGAATTGGCGAAGAGATATGAGCCAGTATATTTTCAAGCCACTCTTTATCCTCAGGCTGCATGCGATTGCCATGTATGCAAAGCGTAGCTCCACTCAATACATAGTTCGTAATACTAGGAATAATTTTGCTGATTTTGGCAGGGAGGATTCCTTCCAGATGTCGAATAAGGACAGGACTAGTAATCGATACGAGCATTTGTGAGGGAAGCACGTCCTCTTTGATTTCATTAATAACCTGTTTGAATTCAGATGGCTTCACACACAGAAAGATAAGATCGCTGTCTATAACAACTTCTCTATTCGATCGAGCCACTTGAAGCCCCGGATATGTCTCCGCAAGACGTTCTACTTTTTGAATCGTTCGATTGCTTGCCATTATTTGCTCTGGATTGAATGCACCGGAATGGATGAACGCTTCAATCAGAATACTCCCCATACTCCCAGTACCGATGAACCCTGCTTTCATCAAGTAATCCCTCCCGAAAAATCAGTTGCCTTTTTATTGTACAGCACTAGGCCTTATTTTGGATGCCATTCAGATGCTTTTTCATATATATGCTTATTGATTAGCGATTATACCGAAAAAGGAGGGAATTTGTGGACTTGTTTGGTCATAGAAAAGGAAAAATTGTATGTATACTAATCGTGGTTTGTTTATTTGCTTATATGGTTTGGCAATATTTACTTGGTGGCCGATCGGCTATACAAAGCGAATTTATACCGATGAACAGCCAAATGGAAGAGTTGATTGGAGAGATGGCACAAACGCCAAAGCCTAATGCGACCCCACCTCTATTAAAAAAGCCAGAAGGATCTGCACAACCGGATATGAAACTTACAACAACTCCTGAAGTTAAGCTCCAGGTATCTCCGGAAGTAAAATCTGTATTGCCGGCAGCAACTGCTGAGGATAGGCTGGATCTCAATACAGCGACATTAGAGCAACTGGTTAAGCTTAAGGGCATCGGACCGAGCAAAGCGAAGGCTATTTTGGATTACCGGATGCAAAAAGGACCATTTAAGCGCATTGATGAGCTGACCGAGGTGAAGGGAATCGGAGAGAAAATGCTAGAAAAGTTAAAGCCTCTTGTTTATGTAGCTTTGCCCTAGTCCTTTCTTTTATTTTGCATGGAAATATGAGAGAATACTAGAAATGATAAGAAGGAGTCGCTTACCTAATATGAGCAACCGCAAAGATTGGGATACCTATTTCCTTGATATCGCTTATATGGCGTCTACACGTTCAAGATGTAATCGCCGACATGTCGGAGCTGTGCTGGTTCAAGGCAAAAAACTGCTAGGCACCGCCTATAATGGTGCGCCTATGGGCGTGCCGGATTGCACGGAGGCTGGCTGTATGCTGGTTGAAGAGATCGAGCTGAAGGTTGTTGAGGAGATTGAAGAAGTTATCCGCAAGCAGCGATGTATCCGAACGATCCATGCCGAGCAAAACCTGCTTTTGTTTACAGATCGTGAAGATCGGGAAGGTTCAACGGTGTATGTGACCGATCAGCCTTGCTGGACATGTGCGAATATGTTAGCGAATAGTGGTGTGACGGAAATTGTTTTTCATCGGGGATACCCAAAGGATCAAGATAAAGTAAGTGATTTAATGCAAGCAAGAGGCATTATATTTCGAAAAATGGAGGCTTATGAGCCTCCGCCAGGAACTGTATCGGATGTTATCAATTAATTTATAATGAGGAAGAACCTCTTTCAGCGTGCGGCCTAGGGCCTGCGTGGGAAAGAGGTTTTTTAGTTTGGTATAGGAAAAGAGGAGATGCCAATGAAACGACCTGTTGTCCTTGGATGTATCATGTGGATAACTGGCTATGTGCTTGCGCTTTATACGGAGCTGAGGTGGTTGTCCTTGACGGCCAGTGTGCTGCTGTTGATCACACTGCTCGGGATCTATTTGTTCCGGATGCCTGGCAGACAGCCGATCTGTATGCTTTTGTTGGTCGGCATTGCCTATGGCTACTTTCAATGGACCGACCAACGCAACCACTCTGCGCTGCTGCCGCTCGCGCAGCAGCATGCAAACTTGGACGGCAGCGAGGTCACGCTGCACGGTCGATTCGCCAGCCCTGTCGCCGTCGATGGCGACAAGGCTGGCTTTACGCTGGAAGCGGAGTCCATCCGCTTCCAGGACGACGACGCTTTCCCGCTTGGCGGGGAAAGCGTCCAGGTCTCGCTGCGCCTCCTTGCGCAGGAGCAGCAGGCACAGGCGTTGAGCTGGCGGCGAGGCGACGCCCTAACGCTGCACGGGACGCTGCGCAGCCCGTCGCCGGCCCGCAACTTCGGCGGCTTCGATTACCGCCGCTATTTGCACCTTCACCACACCCATTGGCTACTCACAGTCAAAGGTGTGGATCAGGCGCTGGTGGAGCCCATGGCGCCTAGCCTAAGCGTCGTTCAACTGCTGCGCTTGAATGACGGGCTGCGCGATGCGCTCGGCAGGCGAGTGGACCTCATATTCCCCGCGTCCCAAGTTGGGTTTATGAAAAGCTTGCTGGTCGGTCAGAAGGACGATCTAGATGCAGAACGATTCCAGCAATTTTCGGAGCTGGGGTTAACACATATTTTAGCAATATCAGGCTTGCATGTGGCTGTATTTTTAGGTGTACTTATTTGGGTCATGCGTAAATTGAAGTTCGCTAAGGAAACGTATCTTCTCGTTTGTATATGGCTGCTCCCCTGTTATATCCTGCTGACAGGCGCTTCACCTTCCGTTGTACGAGCGGGTCTCATGTCCATGGTTGCTCTCTATGCGGCTAGACGGGGGCTGCTTAAAGATGTGCTGCACATCATGGCCATCGTGGCATGGGCAATGCTATTATGGAATCCCTATTATTTGCTGGATGTTAGTTTTCAGCTTTCCTTTTTGGTTACACTTGGACTCATTCTCGGGGTTCAAAGAATCGACAATTTATTAAAGAAATGGATCTCGTGGCCCATTCTTCGAAATACAGCCTCCCTTACTTTCGTTTCCCAACTCATATCGTTTCCAGTATCGATTTATTATTTTAATCAATATTCATTATTGTCGTGGTTAGTAAATGCTGTTTTGGTTCCTGTGATTGGCATGATTGTCTTTCCCGCAGGACTTATGGCTCTGGCAGTGGGCATTTTGTATGCGCCTGCGGGGTCATGGATGGGGCATCTCATTTCTTGGTTAAATCAAGTCATATTTTGGACAACAGACAACATACAGAAGTTTGACCAGTTTAAGATGTTGTGGCCTTCGCCGAGTCTTGCATGGATTGTCGTTTACTATAGTTTGCTTGTATTCATTTATGTCTGCTGGTATGCGTTGTCCCAGGCAAAGGAGCAAGGAAATCCAATCTCGTTGGTTAAGGTCAAGCATCCACTCCGATTCAACCTACCGTTATGCCTTACTTGTATCATGGGTGGTTTCTTCCTCTTGCTGTGGGGTGGCTACTCGCCTGAACGCTTCAACCGTACTGGCCTCGTTCAATTTATTGATGTTGGCCAAGGAGACGCAATCCTGATTCGGACGCCGTATGGACGGCATCTGCTAATTGATGGAGGAGGCACAGTCGTATTTCACAAACCGGGCGAGGAGTGGAAATTGCGACAGAACCCTTTCGAAGTCGGACAAAAGCTGCTGGTTCCTTTACTAAAAAAGCGTGGTGTTCATCAATTGGATCTTGTCATTCTTACACACGAGGATAATGATCACAGTGGGGGCTTACAGGCCGTTATGGAGCAAATCCCAGTTAAGCAGTTTTTGTTTAATGGAACCTATAAGCCAGGGGTAAAGATCGAAAAACTATTCCGATCCGCATTGACCCGGAAAGTTCCCCTGCTGCCCGCCAGCAGCTCGCGCGATTGGGTTCAGATCGATCCGGTAACAAGGCTGCAAATCTTATTCCCTGCAGGACCCAGATGCTGGAAGTGGCTAAAGACCAGAACGCGCACTCCGTTGTGTTCATCCTTGAGATGGAGGGCACTCGATGGCTCTTTACAGGAGATATGGAGAAAGAATCAGAAGCCGCGGTGCTTGCATCTATGAAAAACCTAAATGACGACAACCTCGCCAAAATAGACGTTTTGAAAGTTGCTCACCACGGCAGCAAAACGTCAACGACACCACAGTGGTTAGATTTCTGGAAACCAAACTATGCGATTATTTCCGTTGGTGCTACGAATGGATATGGTCATTCCAGCTCCTGCGGTTTTACAAACGGCTTGCAAGAAAACCGGGTACAGATATTCCGAACCGGATCAAATGGGGGAAGTGCAGATCGAGGTACGTCAGGGAAAGCTTTACACAAGAGCAAAGCTGGGGTTGTAAGGATAAAAGACAAATGACATTTGTCATCTGGAATTCATGATAGATGTGAATTACATCTCGCGGGGCAACGCGATAAGATAAAGGCATATTAAAACTGTTGCGAGGTGGCGTATGAAACCTATTATTGAGTTAGTTGAAGTGAGCAAGGTGTTCAAAGGAAAGCCGGCTGTTGATAACGTCTCGCTAACCATTGAAGAAGGAAGCGTGGTGGCTCTTCTCGGGCCCAATGGCGCTGGTAAAACAACAACAGTGTCCATGACACTAGGGTTGTTGCAGCCGACCAAAGGCGATATTCGCTTGCTCGGCGGAAAACCACAGGACAGAGCCGTACGCGATCGGATGGGGGCTATGCTGCAGGATGTGAACATCATCGATGGCTTGACGGTGGTGGAAACGATCAACTTATTTCGACACTACTATTCAAACCCGCTTCCTTTGCAAAAATTGCTGCATGTATCGGGTCTGGAAGCAGAAAAGAACAAACGGGCATCAGCCTTATCCGGTGGACAGAAGCGCAGACTTGGTTTTGCGTTAGCTTTGGCTGGTGATCCTTCCTTGTTATTTCTGGATGAACCAACAGTGGGAATGGACATTACTTCCAGACAGCAATTTTGGGATACGGTTCGCGATATGGCTGCACATGGCAGAACAATCATCTTGACTACACACTACTTGGAAGAAGCAGATAGTATTGCCGATCGAATCGTCGTTATTAATAAAGGAAAGCTAATCGCAGACGGCACCTCTGCCGAGATTAAAGCTTCTACCAATCAGAAAACCATTATGTTCACAGCAGGGGTTCAGTTAACGGCTGACATGTTAGCGGATATTCCGATGATTGCGAATGTGACGTGGAGCGGCCGGAGGGTAAAGATAACAAGTCCGGATACCGATCAAGTCATCATGGCCTTGATCCAAAAAGGGCTGGATATCAAGGATATTGAAATCCATACGGGCGGTCTTGAGGATGCTTTTCAGTTTCTGGTACAACAATAAAATAGACAATGCAAGGGAGATGAAACATGATGAGAGCGATGATTGCTCAGTGCAAGGCTGAACTGCTTAGAACGTTCCGCAATAAACGGTTTTTCGTGTTTTCAATGATTATGCCTGCCGTATTCTACTTTATTTTCTCTTCTACAGTAGGAGATAACACAGATGTTGGCGGGGCGGTATGGAAGGCTTACTACTTGATGTCCATGACGGTTTTCGGGGTGGTCGGGGCCTGTGTAAATACGCTCAGCATCAAGTTTGCTCAAGAAAGAACACAGGGCTGGCTGCGCATGATCGAAATTACGCCCCTTCCTTCCAGTGCTTATGTCTTGTCTAAAATCGTTTCCCAGTCGATTATTAATTTAGTTACAATTCTCTTCATGTTTCTCCTTGGCAGTGTTGTCAAAGGTGTTGATCTTTCCATGGCCCAATGGATTGGGTGCGGTTTATGGATTTGGTTTGGGGCCCTGCCTTTTATGGCCTTAGGTTTGTTAATCGGAACACTAAAGAGCGTAGAGGTCACACAAGTAGTAGCGCAGCTCATCTTCATGGGGACTTCAATCTTGGGAGGTCTTTGGTTCCCCACGCAGGCGATGCCCAAAATCATGCAAGATATAGCTTTTTACATTCCTACTTTCCGCTATGGACAGGGGGCGTGGAACTTAATATCTGGAGCGGGACTAAGCTATACAGGGCTTCTCATTTTAGCGGGTTATGGCCTCATTTTTGTGGTATTATCTTCGTATATCATTCAAAAACAGAAAGCGGTCTAACGTATGCTGAAGATGTTCAAAAAGCAAAGGGGTCCGTTTGACCTGTGGTTCTTATGGTTTGTGTATCTGATTTTTCCCATTATGACATTAATCACGCAGCCGCTCCCCCAAAGGTGGATCGGCTTTGCCTTGTTAGCTGTTTTCTCCATTGTATTAACACTTGCATTCAAAGACAGTAAACGAAGATTACTTTATATTAGTGTTACATATGTCATTATTGGGATATTTTCAACGGTTTACAGTCCCTATTTGATTTATATGTTTTTTTATATGATGCCATTGCTAAGTATGCTGCCTACTACTAAGCAGTTTATTATTATGCTAAGCGGGTTGCTTTTGACGGTTATTGTGATTATATTACTTGATTTTAACTTGTTTTATGGAGAAGGCCTGTGGTATTTTCTCCCTTCTCTCGTCGTTATGCTGGTACTCCCTTTTGGTATTCGGGCCAAGGTGAGGGCAAATGATCTAAAAGAGAAGCTGAATTTGGCGAATGATGAAATAGCGAGGTTGGCTGCGATGGATGAGAGACAGCGAATTTCCCGTGATTTGCATGATACGCTGGGTCATACCCTTTCATTGATTACACTTAAGAGCGAGCTTGCCGAAAAATTAATGATCAAGCAGCCCGAACGAGCTTTGCAAGAAGTGAAGGATATTCAGGCGACCTCAAGAGCCGCGTTGAAACAGGTGCGGGTATTGATATCCGGTATGCATGCAATTTCGATAGATGACGAGATAGAGAGATCTAAAGAAATTTTATCAACTGCAGGCATCGCATTTAAAGTAGAAGGCAGTTTCGGAAGCTGGCAAGCCCCTCCGTTGGTGCAAAACATTTTGGGCATGTGTCTGAGGGAAGCCGTAACGAATGTCATTAAGCATAGTGGAGCCACTGCATGTATGCTGATGCTGCACGAAGAAGATGCGAAGTGGATGATAACAATAACGGATAATGGGCCAGTATGCAACGAAAATAAAGCGTCATCGCCATCATCTGGACGTGGACTATTAGGGATGAAAGAGAGGCTGGAGTTGATCGAAGGAACGATAGCTTTCCATAGGGGCTCAGGTTCTGAGACACGTCTTGTCATTCAGGTTCCGAGAATCATCAGACATCAGCAAGCAAAGGGGGGCGAGAACAGGTGAGGGTTATAGTTGCGGAAGACCAAGGGATGCTGCGCGGAGCGCTCAGTGCATTGCTTGACTTGGAGGACGACATTGAGGTTGTCGGTCAAGCGGAAAATGGGGCGCAAGCGCTCGAAATGATTCGCATAGTTAAGCCTGACATATGTATCATGGATATTGAGATGCCTCAATTAACGGGGCTTGATGTTGCAGAAAAGGTAAGGGAGGAAGAGCTTCCTTGCCGCGTGGTTATCTTAACCACATTTTCACGTTCCGGCTATTTCCAAAGAGCGATGAAAGCTGGGGTCCACGGGTATTTGCTGAAGGACGCTCCGATCGAGGAACTGAGTGAAGCCCTTCGTAAAGTACAGACTGGCGGTAAAGCCATTTCCCCCGAATTAGCCATGTCTTTCTGGGATGCAGGGAATCCGCTGACAAGCAAGGAACAGGAAATATTAAAGCTGATTTCCCAAGGACTGTCTGCAAGCGAGATGGCTAAGCAGCTCTTTTTGTCCAACGGTACGATTCGCAATTATGTGTCAGAAATTTTGAGTAAGTTGGATGCCAAAAATCGCATTGAAGCTATCGCTATTGCTGAAAAAAACGGCTGGTTGAACTAAAGAGAGCGCGTGACCTTCGGGTTTACGGGCTCTTCGTCTTTATTGCAGGACTTATTCTTGCAGCAGTACTACACAAACATAGTACTATTCCTTTTATGGAAAAGGGTTAAAATGGAGAGTGATTTCACGTTTAACTAAAGGGGGCAAACCGAGTCCATAATTATCAATAAACTAATTCGTATTTGCTGCGTCTAAACAAGTATATTTATCTATGGAAATTTGGTATTCTGGTAGTTGCAAGACTGCCATTGTTTTTATTCTAAAAAAGATTGCAACCTTCTTGGATGCTGCTGCGTCTGTAAGATTGCAAGGGGGAGGGATCCCAGTGGTAGCACCCGAACTGGTTAGAAAAGCTCAAGCCGGTGATCGTGATGCTCTCATTACCCTATTGCGAGAAATTGAGTCTCACGTCTATCGAACCGCTTATTATATTTTGAATAATGAACAGGATGCCCTTGATGCTTCACAGGAGGCGCTCCTTCGAATTTATACAAAAATTAATTCATATGAAGAAAAAGCGCTATTCAAGACGTGGGTACAGCGGATTGTCACCAACATCTGCATCGATAAATTTCGCAAGGCGAAACCGACGGTTTCTATTGATGAGCATGAAATGACGTTTACAGCAGAGCATAATGTTGAGCATGAAATTATGACAGGCTATTTAGCCAAAGATATTCGAGAAGCAATCGATAAGCTTCCCGAACACCATCGATCTGTAGTTGTTCTCCGTTATTTGCAGGACTTTTCCTATCATGAAATTGCAGAGTCACTTAATCTACCGTTAAATACGGTGAAGTCTTACTTATTCCGAGCCAGACAGCAATTGCAGTCGCTGCTCCAAGATTATCAGAAAGGAGGTGTTCGGGGATGAATTGTCAAGAGGTGATGGAATTTATGCATAGACAGCTGGATGGAGATTTAGATGCGCAGGAGGAAGATGAGCTTCATGTTCATCTGATGAATTGTTTAGACTGTGCGCAGATGTTTGAACGTTTACAAAGATTGTCTGAAGAATTAACCCAATTACCGAAAGTGGTTCCTCCATACAGTTTGGTCGATGCTATTATGCCACAGCTGGCTGATTTAGATAGACAGGCAGCGGCATCCATTACCGAATCGACGGCCGTTCTCAGCAAAAATGCTAGCCAGATAACGCTTGAACAGCCTCCCAAACTTCCTTGGACACGCCGTTTTGGATCACAGTTCTCTTGGAAATTTGCAGGCGGTGTTGTAGCCGCTGGTCTTATCCTAGGTTTTTTCGCTTTCAATTTGCAGCATCCTGTGTTAGATCAAGCGGATGGTTTGCTGCAGCCAAAAACCAAATCTGGAGCGCCAAGTGCCGCGGAATCGCAAAGCGTTGGGCAAGATCGAAACTCTTCGCAAACTGCTGATCAGAAAAAGATGGCAATGAATGCAGATACACCATCGGCAACTGCTCCGGCAGCTTCTTCCGAACCTGCAAAAAAAGATGAACATTCGCCGAAAGCGGCAGGCGCAAGCGCGCCTCAAGCGACCACAGATGCCAAATTGGAGAAGCCGCAGCCACTTGCAACCGATTCTTTGAAAAGCAGTGAGTCAGCTCGGGAGAGCCAGCAGTCTAATGCTGTACCAACCAAACCCGAGCCATTGAGAGATCAAAGTTCATTTGGTGCGGGTGAGCAAAAGATCGCGCCGCCTTCCTTGACCGATCCGGTTCCACAAGTCGGAAGTTCCGACCAGGGAACTGAAGGGTCTAAATTAAAGGCTGCAACAGGAAATGAAGCCACACCTTCACCTGTTACGAGAAAGAGCGATCCTAATGCGAGTTCCAGTGATATGAACAGTTTTGCTTTGGTAGCTCCAACTGTAGATCGTAGTATGGTATCTGTGACGGGGGCTTATGAAGCTGTTGTTGAGGAACAACATGTTGTTATTCGGAATGTGTCGACCAAAGAAATTATATTCGCATCCAAGCAAATAGGGAGTCCAGCCGATAATATTCGTTTGGTGGAATGGTCCAAAGAGGATAAGTTTTCTTATGAAATCGTAAGCGGAGACGCGAAGCGAAGCTTTACGGTTGATGTGAAAGCGAAGAAAGAAAGTTCTCCCTAAATTTTGTCTGCTTCTTATTCACCAGATGAACCTATTTGCATATGCTGTATGACGAGGCAACAAAGAAGCAAGTGGTTCGACCACACGGTCAAGGGTTTCTAGAGCCTTTGTACCTGTGTTTAAATAGACTGACAAAGGGATTGCGTCAAAGGTGTTTATACTTTGACGCAATCCCTTTGTTGTTGGTAAAATGAAGGCAAGGGAGTGAACGTAAAGCTATGGATGCCAAGAGAGCTCTAAAAGACATACAGGCAGGCCGTCCGGCACCGGTTTATTTGTGCTACGGACCTGAGAAATATAAGATGAGAGAATTTATTCAGGTGCTAACGGATTTCATGATTGAGCCGGAGCATAAGGAATTCGCTGTTAGTAAATATGATCTAGGGGAAACTCGTCTATCCACCGTACTTGAGGACGCAGAGACACTTCCTTTTATGGTCCCCAAAAAGCTAGTGATTGCGAAGAATGCCCTTTTCTTCACTGGGGCTAAGGAAAGCAACAAAGTTGAACACCATTTGGACCTTTTAACGGACTATTTGAAAGCTCCTGCAGAACATGCCATTATTGTTTTTACGGTTGATGCTGATAAGTTGGATGAACGCAAGAAAATTGTCAAGGCACTCAAGGATCGGGAAGCTGCGGTTCCATTTCTATCACTTAGCGCAGAAGAATTGCAGCAATGGGTTGCTTTGCAGGCCAAGCAGTTAGGCTTCTCATTTACGGAAGAGGCAGCCAACCAGCTCATTCTGTATACAGGCGGTAATTTACAATCGCTATCGGCTGAAATTGAAAAGATCTCGTTATATGTCGGTGTCGGTGCCGAGGCATCGGTCACGATTATTGATCAACTTGTCTCGCGGAGCACAGAACAAAATGTGTTCATTTTGATCGAAGACATTGTGAATGTGAGGCTGGAGAGGGCCTTTGTCATTCTCGAGGAACTGCTTAAGCAGCGTGAGGAACCGATTAAAATAGCAGCCTTGATAGCCAGACAGTTCCGCATCATGCTCCAGGTCAAGGAGCTAAGCAAGCAGGGCTACTCGCAGCAGCAGATGGCTTCCCAGATTGGGCTTCATCCCTATGCGGTCAAAATAGCGGAAGGACAAGCCCGAAAGTATGATGCCCAGAAGCTCTGTACGATTATGTCGCAGCTGGCTGATCTCGATTTTCAAATGAAAACAGGTAAAATCGATAAAGTGCTAGGCTTGGAGCTGTTTTTATTGAAACTAGCAGCTTGAACACGAAAAGAAATAGAAAAAAGTCCAGTTCCCGTTGTGCGAGGACTGGACTTTCGCTTTATGTTCTTGGATTACGCTTGCGCCGTAAGAGCGTTTAGCTTTTTAGCCAGACGGGACTTCTTGCGGTTAGCGGCATTTTTATGGATTAAACCTTTAGAAGCTGCTTTATCTAATTTCTTAGAAGCGTTGATCAAAGCATCTTTGGCAGATTCTACATTATTGCTAGCAGCTGTTTCGAAAGCTTTCACAGCAGTACGCAAAGCGGACTTTTGGGAAGCGTTACGAAGACGGCGCTTTTCGCTAACTTTTACTCGTTTAATAGCGGATTTAATGTTTGGCATGAAATTCACCTCCTACTTACAAAACACGTTCAACGTTACATTTGCATGTTAATGTTTGCTGACAACTTTAAGTATTCTACCATGCAATAATTTAAAATGCAAGAGCTACCAATAGGTTATCAGGTGTCTACTTTTGTGAATAAGCGGTATAAAATCTTCACACAATAAGTGAGGCTGTGCACCTGAGAAAGGGGACTATCTATGGACTTAAGCTCATTCACCACACACACGGACCTTGCACTGGACGCAAGAGACATGGCTCAAGCAGCCAATAAGGGACAACCCATACCTGGCATAGAAACCGAAACGAAGCGGGAAAATGGGATTCGAGTTACGAAAATCAACGTTCTGAACGAGGAGGGCTCCAAAGCACTTGGGAAGCTGCTCGGTCATTATATAACGATTGAAGTACCTGCACTGCGGGAAAAAGACAGTAATCTCCAGGATCGCGTTGCTACGAAATTGGCCCAAGAATTTGAGCAATTTTTACGTGAAATCGGCATTCCTAAACAGGCGAAGGCACTGATCATAGGATTGGGCAACTCGAATGTGACACCCGATGCCTTGGGTCCGCTTGTTGTTGAGAATGTAATGGTCACCCGTCATTACTTTGAACTGGTGCCAGAGGATGTCAGTCCCGGCTATCGAGCCGTTAGCGCTGTGGCGCCGGGAGTATTAGGGACAACAGGCATTGAGAGCAGCGATATTGTCCAGGGGATTGTGGACATGTCGAAGCCCGACTTCATTATTGCCATAGATGCGCTGGCCTCCAGGTCGCTGGATCGCGTGAATACAACGATCCAAATCGCTGATACAGGCATCCATCCCGGTTCGGGTATTGGCAACAAGCGGAAAGGACTGACGAAGGAGACTCTTGGCATTCCGGTTGTTGCCATTGGGTGCCAACGGTTGTCTATGCCTCAACCATTGTAAATAACGCCTTCGATTTAATGCATAAGCATTTTAGCGAGCAAACAAGCAACACTGGGCAGATTCTGGGGTTGATTGACAACATGCAGGAAGAAGAACGGTTGATGCTCGTTAAAGAGGTCTTAAACCCCGTAGGACACGATTTACTGGTCACGCCTAAAGAAATTGATCAATTTATCGAAGATATTGCGAATATCATTGCTAGCGGCTTGAATGCCGCCTTACATGATGCCGTTAGTGTAGAGAATGTTGCGGCTTATACGCATTAAAAGCTCCTAGAAGACTGTTCCTGCTGTATGCTGCGGAACGGTTTTTCTTTTTTATCATTTCTGGGTTGATTTGGAAGGAGATAGGAGGGTGACGTCGAAATAACTGACGATCAACCTTTGATAAGGAAGTGGTCTAGTGAGCAGCGTAGGCAAAGCGAAATTATTTATCGGGTCATCGGCTGAAAGTATAGATGTGGCAGAGGCTTTACAGGCAAATTTGCATTATTCCTTTGATGTAACCGTGTGGAGTCAGTTGCTATTTCCCCCTTCAAATACAACTTTGGCGCCTCTCATCAAGCAGGCTAAAACTAGTGATTTTGCTGTTTTTGTTTTTCAACCCGATGATCTGACCTTGCTCCGAGATCTAGTCGTAAGTACGGTTAGGGATAATGTTATTCTTGAGCTTGGCTTATTTATTGGACAACTGGGTTTAGAAAGAACATACTTTTGATTCCGGAAAAAGAGACGTTTCATTTGGCAACCGATTTAATCGGGTTAACGCCGCTTACCTATGATCCTAATCATGGCAGCGGTTTAATGGCCGGCCTGGGACCTGCGACATTTATTGTTAAGCAGATGCTTAAGGAATTAGGACTGAGAGAGAAATGAAACCTAAAATGTTCATCGGTTGCTCGCCAGGTAGTTCTTTGTGGGCCGAGTTCTATCAAACACAGCTGTCATCATCCTCCGAGGTTACGGTTATTAATCAGGGCATATTAGCAGCTTCCAATCAGAAACTCAGAATGCTGAAAAAACATATCGAAGAGGCGGATTTCGCCCTTCTTATTGTTACGCGCGCTGATTGTCATGATCCTCAGGTATTTGCGAATATATTAATATTGATAGGATTGTGCATAGGCGAGCTAGGATATAGCAGGACGTTCATCGTGTTGTCTAAGCATTGTAAGCTGCCAGATTATTTAGAAGGCTTTAATCCGCTTTTAATTGAGGAGCAAGATCTGACTCAGGAGATTGCATTGCAGGCGGGGCCTCATCTTTATCCAATCAAGATGGGCATAGGTTCTCATCACAAGCGATTCAAGCCTTCAGATATCAAAAAGAACGAGGCCATTCGGAGCTTTCTTTTCGATGCGTTAGATTCATTGAGCGTTTCAAGTGTGGATTATGACCGTGTTCTGGATAAATTCCATAAGACATTTGATACCAATTGTGGTATAATTGAGCTCCAAGAAGTGACAGCGGCAACGCTTTTTGAGCTTCTGGATGACGGAGTGACTTTGCAGCAATTTGGTCGTGCCGGTCAGGTCAGCAATAATCATAGTTTCAAGGTGAATGATCCTAACAGTTATTTAGCCGAGTGTTACCGCGGCATGGATACGAACATATATCTCGGGCGCGCCAAGGACAAAGAAGATGGTGAGTTCGAATACATTTATTGCATTAAGCTGCATCCTACGATCGTATCTTCCATCCATTTCAAATCGCGGACAGATATTCCGTCCGGCAGTCATCATCAAGTTATGATGGAGCTATCGGAAAGAAATGCGAAGCTTGTGTCTTCACTTAAATCCATTGTGAAAGGAAGGATACTTTATGCTGAAGCACATGAAGAAAGTTCGTAACCGATTAACCGCTAAGCCGGATCGTAAAGAAAACGAGAAGACATCGCTGAAATTATATAATGGTCCTACCGTTCTTAACAAAACGGGTGGGGTTACCATTGTTGCCAAGGGCTCGTTTGATTTCGAGTCGCTTGCGTGAACAAGCATTCATACAGGCAGTACCAAGAGACTCCGAGAGGGGTCTTTTTTGCGCCAGAATTTATATAGCGTAATTAACACTGGAAAATATGCTTACAGATAGGATCGTCAGGATTTTCTGAAGATCTTTTTTTGCGCTTCTTTTCTCTATCAAAAAATCTATTGTTTCGAGTTCTATCGTCGCAGCTCGTTTCATAGATTGAATTAAGATAGATTAGGAGGAATCAACACTATGAAATGGACATCAGCCACGCTGAATCTCAGCCATGTTCGCAAAACCTTTCAGAGCGCAAGTTCCGTCGGTAAAACATTTTTTATTCTCAGCTTTGCTACACTAGCCCTATTTGTGCTTATTGGTATAGGTGGATTTGTGCAAAATAGATTCATGACGACCTCGCCGGTTTCTTCCATGAAAGGCCTCGCCGCATCGGTCACCAATCAATTTTTCATTGATATGCTGGGTATGGAAGTGCCGCATTTACATAAAGATCAGAAGAAATTCACCTTTTCGCAGCATAATGTATTCCATTTCGCCTTCCGTTTCATGACGAATATTAACCCGGGAGACCCTAAAAGCATGATAGCGAGTGAAGTGCCGGGCATGGATGCTACGAAGACGACAGTTTTAGTAAAGGGCAGCGCAACAAATCCAAGTGATCCTATTGATTACAATCCCAATCGTGATGATCTGGAGGGGGAAGCGAAGACACCGCTGTCATCGCCGTTGCCAGATCCATCTCCGCTTGTGAATCCCATTCAGACGACTAGCCCGTCTGGTCAGCCGCCAAGAACCGCCGGAAGCAATATGGCTTTTGTCTATCAAACCCATAGCAATGAGTCCTTTTTGCCAGAGCTGAAAGGGATTACGAACCCAGATAAAGCCTATAGTGATAAGGTCAATGTTATTTCTGTAGGTCAAAGATTAGCGCAAAATCTAGAGAAGGATGGCATCGGCGCTGTACATTCCGAAACCGTTTATCCAAGCATTGTGAAAAATTTTGAGTATCCATACTCCTATAAGTATTCGTTGAAAACATTGCAGGAAGCTGCCGCGGTGCATCCGGATCTGCAGTATTACTTCGATATCCATCGTGATTCCGCGGCACGCAATAAGACTACAGTCAGCATTGATGGGAAGGATTACGCACAGGTGTATTTCATTATTGGTGGCAAAAATCCGAACTGGAAGCAGAATGAGGAATTCGCCAACAAAATTCATCAAGTGCTTGAAGCCAAGCATCCAGGCGTGTCCAAAGGGATTCATGCCAAAGAAGCAACAGAGGGAAATGGTTTATACAATCAGAACTTTTCACCTAACAATATATTGATTGAAGTTGGTGGCCCCTACAACACGCTTGAAGAATGTTATCGCACAACAGATTGGCTGGCAGAGGCGATTTCGGAAGTTATTTTGAATGCCAAAAAAGTGGATGCCCCTGTGGCTCCCCCAAAACAATCGTAGAAGGAGGAACAGCTGTCATGAAGCTTAGGCAATTTTATATCAAGGTAGGTTTGTTTGGATTGCTGCTGTTGTTCTGTATCCTCTTCGGTGTCAGCTTGGCATCCAGCGGCATGGAACGGATACAAAGCCCCGATCCAGCTGTCAAAACGGTCCAGCCAGCAGGGGAGAAAACAACGGGGAAGGCAATCACGGCAGCATCGGTAGTAACACCTGCCACTAAAGGTGATGCGGCAGGAAAAGCTAAGCCAGCAACCAAAGCAGAGTCCGATAAGAAAGCTGATCCGGTAGCTGATCATGATAATTCGTTGAACCATGTGGGCAACAAATTAGGCGGTTTGCTGCAGATTGCTGCCCACCATGGTATCCGGTTGTTCGTGTCCATATTTGATGCCATATTAGGCAAAGGTTAAAGGTTACATTGCTGCAACTTCCGACAACTGCTATAATGAAAATTATTTGCATGTAGTGGGGGTTAGTCTTTAGCATGACGGACATTAGGGAAAGACAACAAAGAATTCGCAACTTTTCAATTATTGCGCACATCGATCATGGCAAGTCAACACTAGCCGACCGTATCCTGGAATTTACTGGCGCGCTTTCTTCGCGTGAAATGCAGGAGCAGGTGCTCGATCAGATGGACTTAGAGCGTGAACGTGGCATTACCATTAAACTTCAGGCCGTAAGATTGGCCTACCGAGCTGAGGATGGCGTCGACTATATCCTCAATTTGATCGATACACCGGGACACGTAGACTTTACATACGAGGTATCTCGAAGCCTTGCCGCTTGCGAAGGCGCTTTGCTTGTTGTGGATGCGGCTCAGGGTATTGAAGCGCAGACACTGGCCAATGTGTATTTGGCGCTAGAGAATAATTTGGAAATTTTACCTGTCATCAATAAAATTGATTTGCCGAGCGCTGACCCTGAACGGGTGAAGCAGGAAATCGAAGATGTCATCGGACTGGATGCGACGGATGCTGTTCATGCTTCTGCAAAGGCCGGTATCGGCATTAAAGAGATTTTGGAGCAAGTGTGCTTGAAGGTACCGGCACCGCAGGGCAATCCGGACAACCCTTTGAAAGCGTTGATCTTCGATTCTCATTACGACAGCTACAAAGGTGTTATTGTGTATGTGCGTGTCGTAGACGGTTCCATCAAGGCGGGCTCTAAAATTAAAATGATGGCAACCAATAAAGTGTTTGAAGTCATTGAAGTAGGCGCATTCAAGCCTAGAATGTCTTCGGTGCCTTCCCTTGAAGTCGGCGATGTAGGTTTTGTCGTGGCCGGCATCAAGAACGTGGGGGATACGCGCGTTGGGGATACTGTAACTGAAGCGGATCGCCAAGCGCCTGAGGCGCTGCCAGGTTATCGTCGCATCAACCCGATGGTATTCTGCGGACTGTATCCGATCGAAACAACCGATTACAATGATTTACGTGAAGCGCTGCAAAAGCTGGAGCTTAACGACGCTTCGCTTAGGTTTGAACCGGAAACCTCAACCGCATTAGGATTTGGCTTCCGCTGCGGATTCTTGGGACTGCTGCACATGGAAATTATTCAGGAACGAATTGAGCGTGAGTTCAATATTCCGTTGATTACAACGCGCCAAGCGTTATTTATCGCATCACATTGACGAATGGCGATGTTATCGACATCGATAATCCGTCCAATTATCCGGATCCACAGCGCATTGATTTCGTGGAAGAACCTTACGTTAAAGCATCCGTTATCGTGCCTAATGACTACGTTGGAACGATTATGGAGCTGTGCCAAGGCAAACGCGGCGAATATATAAATATGGAGTACTTGGATACGAATCGCGTAACATTAACGTATGAGATTCCTTTATCCGAAATTGTGTATGATTTCTTCGACATGTTGAAATCGAGAACAAAGGGTTATGCTTCGTTTGATTACGAGATATCGGGCTATAAGAAATCGAATCTCGTGAAGATGGATATTCTTCTGAATGCGGAGCAAGTGGATGCGCTCTCCTTCATTGTTCACCGCGATACGGCTTACCATCGTGGCAAAATCATTTGTGATAAGCTGAAGGAACTGATCCCGCGACAAATGTTTGAAGTGCCGATTCAAGCGGCAATCGGACAGAAAATCGTTGCGCGTGAAACCGTTAAAGCGATGCGCAAAAACGTTCTCGCCAAATGTTACGGCGGTGACATTTCACGGAAGCGTAAGCTCTTGGATAAACAAAAAGAAGGTAAGAAACGCATGAAGCAAGTGGGCAGCGTAGAGGTGCCGCAAGAAGCGTTCATGGCCGTGCTCAAAATCGACGAATAGACGAATAGATGTAAATGAATGAGAAGCCAGGCTGGCAGAGTACTTCTGCCCCTTGGCTTTTTCTCAGGTAGAAAGGAAATATTCCTATGTTAGTAACCTATACGGCTCCAACAACTGTGTATATTCATATCCCTTTTTGTACGAATAAATGTCATTATTGCGATTTCAACTCATATGTACTCAAAGGCCAACCAGTGATGGAATATCTGGATGCGCTTGAACGGGAAATGGAGCTTACAGTTAAAAATAATCCACCTGTGAAAGTTGAAACGATTTTCGTTGGCGGAGGAACGCCTACCGTACTGCTGCCCAATCAAATGGAGCGTTTTCTACAGATGGTTCGGACCTATTTTCCCGCGGACAGCACAAAGTTGAGTTCTCGATGGAAGCTAATCCGGGAACAACGGATGAAGACAAGCTTGCAGTCATGAAAGAAGGCGGCGTTAACCGTATTTCATTCGGCGTTCAATCGTTTAATAATGATCTGCTTGCGGTAATCGGGCGTATCCATAATACGGATGACGTGCATAGAAGTATTGCCAATGCCAAAAAGCTAGGTTTCGATAATTTATCGATTGACTTGATGTTCGGACTTCCCAAGCAAACCGTTGAGATCATGCAGGCTACCTTGGACGAGGCGCTTTCGTTGGATCTCCAGCATTATTCCATCTACAGCTTGAAAGTAGAAGAAAATACACTTTTCCATACCTTATTTAACAAAAATCAATTGCCGTTACCGAGTGAAGATGAAGAAGTGGATATGTATGAGCTCATTATGAAGAGGCTGGAAGCTGCCGGTTACAAGCAATATGAGATCAGCAACTTTGCTAAACCGGGACGGGAAAGCAGACACAATTCGATGTATTGGCGCAATCGTTCCTACTATGGGCTCGGTGCTGGCGCTCATGGATACATGAATGGGCAGAGGCACGTCAATGTGAAGGGGATTCAGCCCTACATCGATGCATCTAAGGTAGGCTTGCCGATCATGGAGCAATTCGAAGTATCGCGGCAGGAAGCGATGGAAGACTTCATGATGGTGGGCTTGCGGTTATTGGAAGGTGTGCGAAATGCTGACTTTATCGAACAATTCGGAGTTACCATTGAATCTCAATTTGGGGAAACCTTGACTGGATGGTTGAGCAAGCAATTACTCGAACAAACCGCGGAAGGTTATAGGCTGTCCAAACATGGCATCCTGCTGGGTAATGAAGTTTTCGGTTCTTTCTTAAGCTAATAAGTCTATGAATGAAAATATGCCCACAATGATAGGCAAAAATGTCTCTTGTGCAAATATACGTTTTATTGTATATTTATACATGAATCCACAAGCGAAACAGCGGTAAAGCCGCGATGAAGCTAGCGTGGGTTTTATGCATTTTGTTGCGATTGGTGGGATGACGATGAATTCATCGACGACAGTATCCGTAAGAAAAGCTTCGGTCCTAGATATCGAGAAGCTTTATGATATTATACAAGGCTACGCCAAGCAGGGGATCATGCTCCCGCGAACGAGAGAAATGCTCGAAGAGCAAATCGATACGTTCGTTGTGGCAGAGCACGACGGCCTGCTGATCGGATGCGGTTCCTTGACCCGGCTTGGGCCCGACCTTGTTGAGATTCGCTCACTGGGGATGACGGAAGGTTATAAAGGACAAGGTATTGGCCGCAAGCTTGTGGAATTTCTCGTGGAGGAAGCGAGAAGCCAAGGTGTCATTAAAGTAATGGCCCTCACGTATGAAGTTGCATTTTTCCAAAAAAACGGCTTTACCTTAGTGCCGAAAGAGATTTTTCCCGAGAAGGTTTGGAAAGATTGCATGCACTGCAAAAAACAGTATTGCTGCGATGAAATCGCCGTACTTAAACGTTTGGATTGACTTGACAACAGACCTTAGGGTCTGTTATTTTTGTATTAGGAATTAGCACTCACTAAATAAGAGTGCTAACGAAAGCGTAAATAGTGCATTGTGAAGAGGAGGGGTACTGTATGTTGTCGGAACGTCAGCGCATGATTTTAAGTGCAATCATAGATGATTATGTTCGTTCAGCAGAGCCGATTGGATCGCGTAGTATTTCTAAGCGGGGGAACGTCGGATTCAGTCCGGCAACCATCCGTAACGAAATGTCTGATCTCGAAGAAATGGGCTATCTGGAACAGCCTCATACGTCCGCAGGTCGTATACCCTCGCACAAAGGTTATCGCTATTATGTGGATCATTTGCTTCAACATGGAAGCTTGGAGACACATGAGCTGGACGCCATGAAGGGCACTTTTGCAGAACGTATTCAAGAGATGGATAATGTGATCCAGCATGTAGCCGGTATGCTTTCCAGTCTTACGAATTATACGTCGATTGTGCTTGGGCCTGAGGTTTTCAGCACGACGCTTAAACATTTGCAAATTATTCCGATTTCGGAAACGACAGCTGTAGCCATTATTGTGATGAATACGGGGCATGTGGAGAACAAGACGGTCTCCATTCCGGAAGGCATTCCGATGTCAGAAATTGAGAAGGTTGTGAATATTCTCAACGCTAGACTTAAGAACGTACCGCTCGTTCAATTTAAAGCTAGACTTTATAATGAGATTGCTAACGAACTAAGCAAATATGCAAGTGGGTACCAAGAACTGCTTTCTGTTGTGGAAAGCGTCCTTCATAGTGATGAAAGAGACCGTGTATTCTTAAGCGGTATGACAAATATGTTGATTCAACCAGAGTTTAAAGATGTGGAGAAGGTTAAAAGCATTTTTGACTTGTTGGCTGAAGCGCCAACGCTCATTAAATTGTTTACTCCGTCTAATGAAGGTATAGAGATTAAAATCGGTGCCGAAAACAGCATAGAAGCAATCAACAATTGTAGTTTGATTACAGCCTCTTATTCAATAGGAGATAAGCCGTTAGGCACCATTGGTATCCTCGGACCTACTCGCATGGAATATGGTAGAGTCATTAGCTTGCTTGAGCACTTGTCCAAGCATATGGAAGTCGCTCTTGGCCGATGGTATGGCAAATGAGCGGGATGAAGACGGTGCACAGCGAAGGTGAGGAACGCTTTTCCACCCTTGTCAACAATGCAGCCGCGGTCAGAGCAATCTGTTCGGCCGTTGAGGGTACACTAGGTCCTAAAGGACTGGATACGATGCTTGTTGGTACACAGGGCGAAGTTATTATTACAAATGACGGCGTTACGATACTGGAAAAAATGGATGTCACGCATCCTGCGGCCAGATTAATGATTCAGGTTGCCCGCAGTCAACAGCGGCAAATCGGGGATGGAACAACGACGGCAACGGTTCTTGCCGGAGCCCTGGTGCAAGAAGGCGTTGCTCAAGTAACGCGCGGGGTGCCAGTGGCGAAAGTCGTAAGCGGTATGCTGCAGGGCATTGAGCTGGCGGTTGAGAGTTTACGCAGCCGCAGTCGCGCCATTGTTGACCTGAGTGATGCAGCAATGAAACGTATTGCAATTACGGCTGGGCGCGAGCAGGCGGATATCGCAAAGCTCATTGTTTCTGCTGCCGCAGCGGTGGGCGAAACGAAGCTGCGCGAAGAGGGCTACCGCTTCGCCGATAGCGTAATCGCTCATGAAGAAGCGAACAGTGAAGTATGGACCGGCATTTTGCTGAATCAGAAGCCGATGAATCTTCATCTGGAGCATGAACGGCGAGATGCTCGCATTCTTGTGCTGCATGACGCACTGGAACCTGAGGCGGTCAGCGAGGAATCGCTGGTTACGGAGGCAGGATTCCAACGCTACATGCAGCTGAAAGAGCAGTTCCGCAGCAGCCTCGGCTTGCTGCTGGAGCTCGGCGTCGGCCTGATTGCCGCTGACCGCGGGGTGGATCCAGAGGCGGAGCAATTCTGCTCCGACCATGGCATTCTCGTGCTGCAGCGGCTGTCCCGCAGGGACTTGCAGCTGCTGAGCGAGCATACCGGCGCTAGGCCGGTGCGGCGCACGGCGCTAAGCAAGAGCGCTGTCGAGCTTGCGGCGGCGCTGGGGCAAGCGGGCTACGCCGCTTACGATGAGCGGCTGGAGCGCGTGCGCGTGGCGCACGGTCACGGCGATCAGCACGTGACCATAATTGTCGGCGCAGCTACGCGAGAAGCTGCGCACGAGCGCTCGCGCATCGCGAAGGACGCGGCGTCAGCCGTTCAAGCCGCCGTGCGCGGCGGGTACTTGCCCGGAGGCGGCGCGGCCGAGATGGCGGTGGCCCATGATCTGGAGCGTGTGCGCGAAACGATGAAGGGCATGGAAAGCTTTGGTGTTGGCGTTGTCGCAGAAGCTCTTCGCAAGCCGCTGTCTCAGATCGTTGTTAACGCGGGTTATAATCCGCTTGAGAAGGTCGAAGAACTGAAGGCAGCGCAGATTGCTCTGAAAACAGACAGTCTGGGCATCGACTGCGACACGGGTCAAGTGACTGACTTCCTGGAAGCCGGCATCGTCGACCCGGCCGATGTGAAAATTCATGCGCTGCAGGCTGCCGGAGAAGTGGCTGCGGCCGTACTGCGCATTCATACCGTCATAAAAATGAAGCAGCCTTTTGAAGAAGCCTGAAACTGGGCACACTGACGGCTAGGGAGTATAATAAATAACATGCTTTTGAAGGAGGTGAAGGACAATTGAGTACTGGAGATAACAAAACAGCTGAGCAAGACGTGAACGCTACATACGCAGCCGACAACGAGCAAGCCGCTGATCAGCAAGAAGAAGCGGTACAGCAAGAATCGCAAACGGAAGCTTCGGAAGAAGCAACGAACCTAGCGAACTTGAGCAGGCGCGTGTGCAAGCCGATGATAACTATCAGCGTTTATTACGCGTTCAAGCGGACTTCGACAATTTCCGCCGCCGCGCTAGAGCGGAGAAGGAAGATTTCGCGAAATACGCTTCCCTTAAATTGATTGAGCAGCTTCTACCTATCGTGGATAACTTTGATCGCGCGCTTACTTCAAGCAAAGAGACCAAGGATTTTGACGCATTGGTGAAAGGTTTGGATATGACGTATCGTGGGATTGATCAACTGCTGACGGCAGAAGGACTTAAACGAATTGACTCCATAGGTCAACCGTTTAATCCTGATTTCCACCAAGCGGTGATGCAGGTTGAATCCGACGAGCATGAAGAAGGTATCGTCGTAGAAGAATTGCAAAAAGGGTATATCCTTAAAGATAAAGTGATCAGACCCGCTATGGTTAAAGTTAGTGTATAAGGGTAATGGATCTTATTATTCCAAATTTAAATAAAAAACATGTTCCATTGGAGCCAAAGGAGGCAGCTTTACATGAGTAAAGTTATCGGTATTGACTTAGGTACAACAAATTCTTGCGTTGCCGTTATGGAAGGCGGAGAAGCCGTCGTTATTCCTAACCCAGAGGGTAACCGTACAACCCCTTCGGTTGTAGGTTTTAAGAAAGATGGCGAGCGTGTTGTCGGTGAAACGGCAAAACGTCAAGCGATCACGAATCCGGACAAAACGATCAGCTCGATCAAACGTCACATTGGTACAAACCACAAAGAAACGATTGATGGCAAAGATTACACGCCACAAGAAATTTCTGCGATCATCCTGCAAAAGCTGAAATCTGATGCGGAAGCTTATTTAGGCCAAACGGTAACGCAAGCTGTTATTACAGTTCCTGCATATTTCAACGATAGCCAACGCCAAGCGACAAAAGATGCTGGTAAAATTGCCGGTCTTGAAGTTTTACGTATTGTGAATGAGCCAACAGCAGCCGCGCTTGCTTACGGCTTGGAAAAAACAGAAGATCAAACCATCCTCGTATATGACCTTGGTGGCGGTACATTTGACGTATCCATCCTTGAACTGGGCGACGGTTTCTTCGAAGTTAAAGCAACAAGCGGCGATAATAAACTGGGCGGGGACGACTTCGACCAAGTTATCATTGAGTATCTCGTAGCTGAATTCAAAAAAGAGCAAGGCATTGATCTTAGCAAAGACAAGGCAGCTGTTCAGCGTTTGAAAGATGCCGCTGAAAAAGCTAAGAAAGAGCTTTCCGGCGTTTTAACAACAACGGTTTCCCTACCGTTCATCACCGTAGCGGACGGCGTTCCACAGCATTTGGAATTAAACCTGACGCGTGCTAAGTTCGAAGAGCTTTCCGCTGGTTTAGTGGAAAGAACATTAGGACCAACTCGTCAAGCTCTTAGCGATTCCGGTTTGTCTACAAGCCAAATCGATAAAGTTGTTCTAGTTGGTGGTTCTACGCGTATTCCTGCTGTTGTTGAAGCCATCAAAAAATTAACGGGTAAAGATCCACATAAAGGCGTTAACCCAGATGAAGTTGTTGCACTTGGAGCGGCTGTTCAAGCAGGCGTATTGACAGGTGAAGTGAAAGACGTTGTTCTTCTTGACGTAACACCTCTTTCCCTTGGTATCGAAACGGCTGGCGGTGTGTTCACGAAGATGATCGACCGTAACACGACGATTCCTACAACAAAATCACAAGTGTACTCCACTTATGCAGATAACCAAACTAGCGTTGAGATTCACGTTCTGCAAGGGGAGCGTTCCATGGCTAGCGGCAACAAAACATTGGGCCGCTTCATGTTGGGTGACATTCCTCCGGCTCCACGCGGCGTTCCGCAAATCGAAGTTAGCTTCGATATCGATGCGAATGGTATCGTTAACGTTTCTGCCCTCGATAAAGGAACTGGCAAAAGCCAAAAAATCACCATCACTTCTTCCAGCGGTTTAAGCGATGCAGAAGTTGAACAAATGGTTAAAGATGCGGAAGCTCATGCTGAGGAAGATCGTGTTCGTAAAGAGCTTGTTGAAGCTCGTAACGAAGCGGATCAACTGGTGTATTCCGTTGACAAAACAATCAAAGATCTTGGCGACAAAGTAGACCAAGGTGAGATTGATAAAGCAAACGCAGCAAAAGAGAAAGTGACAGCGGCACTTGCTGGCAACGATCTTGAAACGATCAAAAAAGCAACGGAAGAGTTGACTGAAATCATCCAACAACTATCCGTGAAGCTGTATGAGCAAGCTGCACAAGCTGGCGGTCAAGGCCCTGATGGCGACGGCGGAGCCGGCGAAGCACCAAAGGGTAGAGAAAATGTTGTCGATGCAGACTATGAAGTTGTTGACGAACAGAAGAAGTAAACATATCCTATTGTAAGGAAGTTTAAAAAGTCTGACTTTTTAAACAGGAATCTTAAGCTTGTAGCGGGTGAAGTCAAAGCCGGTTGGAGTCTCTCCGTGGCTTTGACTTTCCGTTTGTAGTCTTGAACATGGGAGTGGAACAATGAGTAAACGTGATTTTTATGAGGTGCTTGGCGTAAGCAAAGATGCTTCGCAAGAAGACATTAAGAAAGCTTATCGTAAAATGGCGCGTCAGTATCATCCTGACGTGAACAAAGCTGCAGATGCCGAAGATAAATTCAAGGAAGCAAAAGATGCTTACGATGTGCTGAGTGATGATCAGAAAAAAGCGCAATACGACCGTTTTGGCCATGTAGATCCTAACCAAGGTATGGGTGGCGGGCAAGACTTTAACGGCGGCTTTGGCGACATTTTTGATATGTTCTTCGGTGGCGGAGGCGGCGGCAACCGGCGCAATCCGAATGCTCCGCAGCGCGGCAACGATTTGCAGTATACGATGACCATCGAGTTCAAGGAAGCTATCTTCGGTAAGGAAACGGATATTGTCATTCCGCGTACCGAGAATTGCGACACCTGCAGTGGGTCCGGCGCTAAGCCGGGGACGAAGCCGGAAACTTGCGGCGTCTGTCATGGCAGCGGTCAGCAGGAAGTTGTGCAAAACACAGCGTTCGGCCGTATCGTTAACCGACGTGTATGTTCCACCTGTAACGGGCAAGGCCGCATCATCAAAGAGAAATGCGGAAACTGTCACGGTGCTGGCAAAGTGAAGAAGCAACGCACGATTCATATCAAGATTCCTGCAGGCGTAGATGATGGCGCTCAACTTCGCGTATCTGGCGAGGGTGAAGGCGGAACACGTGGAGGCCCGGCAGGAGATCTGTACGTGGTCATTCGTGTGAAATCCCATGAATTCTTCGAACGGGAAGGCAATGATGTTTATTGTGAAGTGCCGCTTACTTTCATGCAAGCAGCGCTTGGCGATGAGATTGAAATCCCAACGTTGACGGAGAAGGTTAAGCTCAAAATTCCGGCGGGTACACAGACGGATACGTATTTCCGTTTGAAAGGCAAGGGGGTTCCCCACTTGCGAGGATTTGGCCAAGGCGATCAACATGTCAAAGTGATCGTCATGACACCTACCAATTTGACCGAGGATCAGAAAGATTTGCTTCGCCAATTTGGCAAGCAAAACGGAGAGCATACGCATGAACAAAATCAAACGATTTTCGAACGTATGAAAAGAGCTTTTTTAGGCGATTAATCGATGCTGATTTACCGAACACTCTCATGGAAGCACCCTGCAGTAATTAACTGTTGAGTGCCCATGTAGAGTGTTTTTTTGCTTTTGGAAGGTCCATCAGCGGCTATCAGTCAGCGTCAGCAAACGTTAACCGTCTGTTAACAAACATCCTAATATTTTACATAGCGCATACACCTGCATAACGTTCTCATCATCTATAAACCTTATGCTAGATAAGGTGAAATACTATTTTTGGAGGGAAAACATTTGAAAAAAGTGTTAAAGCAAGTGATGGGTTCAAGCATGGCGATTTCCTTACTTACGTTGAGCATTAGTGGTGCTGCTCTAGCGGCAGACACAACGACAACAACAACAACAACGAAAGCTCCAGAAACAGCACCAACGCAATCCAAAAATTTAATTGTACTCATTGGCGACGGTATGGGCCCAGCCGAAGTAACGGCAGCGCGTTATTACTCCAAGAAGTTTCTAAATAAAGACCGTCTTGAACTTGACGGCGGTTATTATGTTGGTAAAGCAACTACATACTCTCAAGCAGGTCCTTACACATCTGAATCCGGAGCGGTAACCGACTCAGCTGCAGCGGGCACAGCGTTCTCCACAGGGAACAAAACATATAATAATGCGATTAGCGTATCGAACGGTGATGTTGCAAAGCCGTATGGCTCTGTTATTGAAGCTGCAATGAAACAAGGAAAAG
The DNA here is from genome assembly GCF_008017805.1 of Paenibacillus sp. N3.4. Taxonomy (GTDB): domain Bacteria; phylum Bacillota; class Bacilli; order Paenibacillales; family NBRC-103111; genus Paenibacillus_E. Next base: position 58,923 of record NZ_VRTT01000016.1, read on the forward strand.
CGACTGGACTTGTTACAACGGATAGTATCGTTGGAGCTACACCTGCAGTTTGGGCATCCCACGTGCGTCAGCGCAGCAACCAAAATGCGATCGCTTCCCAATACTTGAACAGCGGCGTTAACGTATTCTTCGGTGGGGGTAAAGTGAACTTCGTAACGAAGGATGATAAGGGTAAACGTACGGACAAAAACATCATTCCTGACTTCGAAGCAAAAGGTTATAAAACCGCTTATGACAAAGCAGGCTTAGATGCAATTCCTGCAACGGCGGGTAATGCGCTTGGACTTTTCGCTCTTAATGAAATTCCATATGTGCTTGATCGCGATGACAAAACGCCTAACTTACCGCAACTGACACAAAAAGCACTTGATATTTTATCCCAAAACAAAAATGGTTTCGTTCTGATGGTCGAACAAGGCCGTATTGACCATGCAGGACATGCCAACGATCTTCCGGCGAATGTTCAGGAAACATTGGAACTGGACGCAACATTCAAAACGTTAATTGATTTTGCGAAAAAAGACGGCAATACTTCAGTAGTTGTAACAGCTGACCATGAAACAGGCGGTCTTTCCCTTGGTATTAATAACGTTTATGAATTGAATGTGGACCTGTTTAACAAAGAGAAACGTTCCTATGAGTATTTGGATGCGATTTTGAAAACAGCGCAAACGGCTGATGACGTTCGCAAAATCGTTGCGGATAATATTGGTTTCACAGATTTGTCCGATGAGGAAATTGCACTCATTCTCAAAGGCGACGGTTCTTCCTATGGTCGTGGCGGTGGTTATAACGCAGTCGTATCCAAGCGTCTGGCTGTTGGTTGGACAGGTCATGGTCATACAGGTGTTGACGTAGGCGTATGGGCTTACGGACCGATTGCTTCCTTGGTAAAAGGTGATATCGATAATACAGACATCGCTAAGAGCGGAGCGAAAGTGATTGGTGCTGATCTAACGGCAGCTACAAAAGAATTGCAAGATAAGTACTTGTACCCGCTTTTCAAAGTTACTCGCGATAACAAAACATTGTTTACAGCAAAGTCTCTGGCCGAAGCATTGGACATCAAAGTAACTTGGGATGAAGCTTCCAAATCCGTATTGCTTACAAAAGATAGCCAAAAATTGTCCGTGCTTGTTGAAACAGGCGCGATCACAGAAAATGGGGCAGCAAGTGCTCTGGTTGGTCAAGTAGATAACGGCAAGCTATATTTGCCACTTGAAGCCTTTAACAAATTGACCGGAAAAACTTTCACTTGGGATTCCGCCAACGAACGTATTTTGAAAAACTAAATTTTGAAGAGAAGAGTTGGACAGGGGATCACGTGGCCCTTGTCCTCTTTTCCTATTTAGGATTCAGTTGAAATAAGGAGTGTTCGCATGATTGATGTCCGTGGAATTTCCAAATCATTTATGATAAATGGGAAAAGCTTGCCGATTCTGGAACTTGCCGAATGGCATGTGGAGAAGGGTGAAAGATTAGCTTTGATCGGTCCAAGCGGCAGTGGGAAAAGCACGCTGCTTCATCTGCTTAGCGGGGTAATGACACCGGATCGCGGTGAAATCTGGGTGGATGGTCAGCCGCTTCATCAATATTCGGAGAGTAAACGAGACCGGTTTAGAGCTGAGAAGGTAGGCTACATTTTTCAAGATTTTCACCTGATATCGTCTCTAACGGTCAAGCAAAATGTAGAATTGGTTGTTCCATCTGGTTGGTCGAGCAAGCAATCTAAGGAAGAATTAGATCATTGGTTTGAGCGGGTGGGCTTACAGGATCGTCAGCATCACCTTCCTTCGCAGCTATCTCGTGGTCAACAGCAGAGAGCCGCGATTGTTCGAGCCTTAGTTGCTAAACCTCCGCTTATTCTGGCTGATGAGCCAACAGGAAGCTTGGATTGGGAAACAGCAGGAGACATTATGTCGCTTCTGTTGGCGTTATGTGAAAGTGAAAACTTAACATTGCTGACAGTTACCCATGATTTACATTTGGCAGATCGCTTCCCTAAACGGGTTCAAGTGCAAGATTTAAATGAAATACATAGGAGAGAAGCGGTATGAAAGTAGTCTCATTGCTGTGGAACAATATGCTGCATCGTAAAACGCTTTCACTGCTAACCATATTCTCTGTTGCTATAACGGTTGCGCTCGTTGTCTTTCTGTTACTATGCAGTCAAGGCGTCGAACAAGGGGCGGAGAAGGGCTACGGTCCTTTTGAAGTGACGATTGGTGCCAAGGGAAGTGCTACGCAACTAGCGTTAAACACTTACTACCATGTTGGAGCGCCAACTGGCAATGTGCCATATGCCTTGTTGGACGAAGTGCGTAAGGATGAACAGGCAGATAAAGCCTATGCGATGACAACGGGAGATAATTATAATGGCTTTCCTATTGTAGGCATGGAACCAGACTATTTTGTTACACGCTACGGCGCTAACAAACAGATGGCCAAGGGAAAGTTGTATGAAAAATTGGGCGATACCGTTGTAGGTTCGCATGTGGCCAGAACGTTGGGTCTTCATGTAGGCGACCAGTTCCAAGGCGCTCATGGTTTGGTGAAAGGCACCGTAGATGAGGATGATGGAGACGGGGCCGAAGATCATGATCACCATCATAGCTTTATCTACACGGTTGTTGGCATTTTGCCTCCTTTGTCAACTTCGGATGACCGTGCTGTTTTCACGACACTGGATTATGCATGGGCTGTTCATGAAGGGCAGCAAGGTGACCATAAGGAAGTAACGTCCATTTTGGTTAAGCCCAAAACGCTGTTGGGTGCTCAAAGCATGAAAACGAAGTACGGACAAATGAACAATGTTCAAGCCATCTATACAAGCAAGGCTGTAGCGGATGTTGTCAATGTAGTAGATAAAGGCACACAAGCGTTGAGTGTAGTAACCGTTATTTGTATTTTGCTTGCGGCAGTTTCGATATTATTATCGTTGATTGCTGCGGTGAATGAACGCAAAAAAGATGTCGGTCTACTTCGGTTGATCGGCAAATCCAAGAGGTTCATCTGGATGTCGCTTCTAGGAGAAGGGATTCTTCTGACATTCATCGGATTGATTATTGGTTTATTCTTAGGTCATATTGGCGGGTATGCGAGCCGTGAAGTTGTATTCGAATATTCGGGACTGCAGATTCAATCTTTGAATGTGATGCCAGGCGAATGGCTGCTCGTAGTGGGAACGTTGTTAATTGGCGTTCTGGCTTCCCTGGGTCCTGCACTGCAAGCGTATCGTGTCGACCCGCTGCAATTATTCAGGACTTGAGGTGAGGATGTCTTAATGAGAAACAAGCAATCTATCCTATGGATGAGTACATTGATTCTGTTCGTTGTTTCCGCTGGCTGCGGTCAAAAACAGACTGAAAGCACGGGGCAGTCATTTGGCAGCGCAGCGACTTCCGCAATGTCTGCTGCGGTCCAGTCCGCTGCTCCAACGGTGAGTCCAATAGTCACGCCTGCGGCTTTACAAGCGAAACCTTCGGATACGCCTGTTACTGTTACAGTGGCTCCTACAGCCTCCCCAACTGTTCCCCCGGCACTCGCGGAGACTAAGAATGGGGTGGAAACTGTCAAGCAAACAGAGGTTAGTCAGCCAGCAAAGGCTTCTATCCAGCCAAAGAATGACGCAAGTTCTGCTCCTGCGGCTGCGGCCACGGTGGAAACGAAGCCAAATGAACCTCAGCCAAGTGCCAAAGCCAAGCAAGCCGCACTCTCAAATGAAATCAATTGGACGCAGTTTTTTGACGATGATAAGCAAGATAAGCCCTCCGACCGTTTTTGGGATATGAGTGGAAAAACCGTGCAAATAAAAGGATTTATGGGGGAAGTATTGTCCTTTGATAAGCATTGGTTTCTGCTCATTCCTAAGCCAGGCGCAGAGTGCCCTTTTGATAATGGCGATGAAACGTATTGGAATAAAATCATGATTGTATTCGTTCCAGACAATGTGAAGCTGCGTTATACATCGGGACCTCTGCTTATTACAGGGAAACTGGATGTCGGGATTAAGTTGGACGAATCAGGATATAAAACGATGTTTCGCCTATACGATGCTTCCTTTGAAAAATAAAGGAATAGCTTTCAGATTTGTTAGCATAAGAATGTCTCCCTTAGGCAAATAAACGGGATTGCTTTAAATTCCGTTTTGGGAGGTATAAAAGATGAGTCATGAGCCAAACAGAGAACAACATCAACAAGGACAGAGCCATATTCCGATTGCAAAAATGAGGATGTGGAGTTCGCGGCAGAAGTAGCGGATGCCGATGATTTCGAAGCTTCTGAAAGAGCGCAGGCAGCGGATTACAGACAGGAAAGACCGTAATGGCCGAGAAAGGAATTATCGCCTATTTCCATTCTCCCGAGCAGGCTGAGGGTGCAGCTTCCAAGCTGAAAGCTCTGCGCGCAGTGGATGTAAAGGTTGAACGATTCGGCCGATATCCAGGTGGCGGGGTGCGATCGGAGATGAACCCGTATGCGGGTAATTTTGGCAGTTTGGGGACTCTCACGCAGTCAGCCGATGTATCTACCCCCGACGAAGGCATTTTACTTGCCGCTGATCCGGCAGCTAGTGGTTTGAGTGACGGTGGAGATGGTGGCGTGACTGGCTTGGACATCATATTAGCCGGTGCTATTGATGAAGCTACTTATGAACAGGCTGTTCGCGTGATTAAAAGCGCCGGGGGATCTATCTAAATTGAGCGTCAAAATAAAAGCATCCGTCACCAAGCGCATAAACGCTAAGTGAGGATGCTTTTATTTCTATTGAGATTTGAACGCGAGAGTTTGTTAAGGCTGGTTGATTAATTGAACCAGTTGATCAGGATAATTCGTAATAATACTCGAAACCCCGAGTGTGAGCATGCGTTTCATAACTGCTGGATCGTTCACTGTCCAAGCGTACACTTCTTTGTGATGCTCAGCGGCTTGTTTCATAAATTCCTCTCCTACCAGCGGATAGGCGGCGGAGATAACATCGAAATCAGGGTTATTCCAGATTACGTTAAATTGATCCGTTTTCTGCCCGACGATAAGTCCGGTCTTAATGTTCGGATTCACTTTTTTAACGGTATGAAGCAGGGCGGGGTCGAAGGAAGTCACTGTGCATTGTTTTTCAAATCCTTGGGATTCAATGATGCTAACGGTTTTCTCGGCAAGCTGTTTACTGTGCCCGTTATTTTTCAATTCAATGTTTAGCTTGATATGATCTTTGGCTGTTTCAATGACTTCGTCCAAGGTCGGCACATGATCATCGCGAAACTTTGGATGAAACCAGCTTCCAGCGCTAGCTTTCATAAGTTCGGATGAGCTCGCTTCCCACATGTTTTTATTGATTCCGGTAGTCCGCAGGACATTCTCATCATGCATGACCATAACCACACCATCAGCAGTTTCTTGTACATCGAGTTCGGCAAATCCGGCTCGATCGGATATCGCTTGACGAAAGGCGCTTAGTGTATTCTCAGGTGCTTTGCCCGAGCTTCCACGGTGAGCCGTGACTTGATTATAAGGATCGACAATCATTGTGGTTGCCGTATATGGAGTGACTAGCGTTGCAGTAAGGAATAATGCAGAGAAGAAAATAACTTTTAGCATAAAAACGACTCCGTTCTTGGCTATATGAGTACGATAGTAGGTATCGCTGCTGCCTATGCAATTAAAATAGCATGCAGGTATTAGGAATTGATTAGGAAAAAAATTATTTTAGTAGATATGAAAGCATGTCTATACGTTTCCTTCGCATCTACCTTGAGAAACTCGCTCGTCCCTGAAGGACGACGAAGTCATTTATCCTAGAGCGTTTGCTTACTGAGCGAAAAAAATACCCCATTTTCCGGCCTATTTTACCCAAGAAGCGAAGTGTAGTACAATAATCATTGTGAAAATAGCCCGATTGGGCTTGTTTTGATGTGAAGGTGAAACCGACAGGAGGAGCAATACCGATGCTTTGGCAAGAAATTACTGTACATACAACAGAAGAAGCAATAGAAATGATTACGAATTTTGTTCATGAGCTTGGAGCAGGGGGCGTTTCTATTGAAGAATCAGGAACGTTAAACAAAGAACGGGACACCTCGTTAGGGCAGTTATATGACACTCCCTTTAACGACATCCCGGAAGGAAGAGCCATTATCAAAGGCTATTTTTATCATGAAACAGACATGGCGCCGATTTTAGCCGATTTGAAAGCATCCGTTGAACAACTAAAAGATTTCGATATCGATACAGGAAACCCAACATTTGAATGCAGAGAAGTCGACGATGAGGATTGGGCCAATGCGTGGAAGCAGTATTTCAAGCCGATTCGCGTGTCTGAGCGTTTAACGATTAAACCGACTTGGGAAGACTATACGCCTTCACCGGAAGAAATCATTTTGGAGCTGGACCCGGGAATGGCCTTCGGTACAGGTACACATGCAACAACGTCGCTATGTCTGCAAACATTAGAGAAGATGCTGCAGCCGGGTGATGATGTCATCGATGTAGGAACAGGTTCAGGCATTCTCGCGATAGCCGCTGCAAAGCTGGGAGCTAGGCATGTGCTTGCTGTTGACCTAGACCCTGTAGCGGTAACAAGTGCGCTGGATAATACAAGACAGAACGAGCTTGAAGACAAGATTACTGTAAAGCTCAGTGATTTGCTTGGTGTTTTGAAGGCAAGCGAGACAGAGGCATCTACACAATTGGGCGTAACGATACCTGTTCAACTCGTTGTCGCTAATATCTTAGCGGAAGTTATTGTATTGTTCGTAGATGACGTATATGAAGTGTTGCAACAAGGTGGCTATTATATAACTTCAGGTATTATTACAAGTAAAGAAGATGATGTTGAGAAAGCGCTAATTGCCGCTAAATTTACGATCGTAGAGAAAAACTATGATTCCAATTGGGTAGCGATTGTAGCTAGAAAGTAGCAGGTGTCCGCGTATGGGAGGATTATTGTTTTATGACTGGAGTACACTGCCGTTCGTTATTCTGGTCCTCGTTATTTCTTTTACCCTTCATGAATTTGCACATGCGTATAGCGCTTATAAATTAGGAGATTCAACGGCTTATCAGTTTGGCCGAGTTTCATTAAATCCGATGGTACATCTTGACCTGTTCGGTACCATCATGTTGTTAATTGCCGGTTTTGGTTGGGCCAAGCCTGTGCCCGTGAACCGCGGTAATTTTAAAAAGCCGCGGCTTATGGGGATTATCGTAACCGCAGCAGGGCCGCTTAGTAATTTAATTCTTGTATTTATTACTTTGTTTGTTTTTGCCATATTCGAGAAATATGGTTGGTTGCAAGGAATGTCCAAAGGCAGCGGAGATGCGATTGTTCTCTTTTTGCGGCTGATGTTAAATATTAATTTGACCTTGTTTTTGTTCAATTTAATTCCGATCCCACCACTGGACGGGTACCGCATTATTCAAGATTTAGTTAATTTGAAATATACAGAATCCTTGCAAAAGTTCGAGCAATGGGCATCCGTGATCTTCTTGCTGGTTGTATTTGTAAGACCGCTACGACAAGTGACATTGGATCCCTATCTTCGCTTAGGGAATGAGATTGTAGTCTTTTTCCTCAAACCGATTGGCTGGATCTTGGGCATGTAGCTCTGCAAGGAAACCCTTCTAGATTTTTGTGACCAAAAAGGGTATGATGGTGAGTGGAAGTTTCACGAAAAATTTCAAGAATGAAGATAGAGAGGCTTTGAACTATGCAGCGTTATTTTCTCCCGCCTGAGCAGTTTCAACCATCGATGAACACGGTCACCATAGAGGGCGATGACGCGCACCATTTGCAGCGGGTCATGCGAGCTGATTTGGGGGATAAGGTCATTTGCAGCAACGGAGTTGACCGCGAAGTGCTGGTTCGCATTATGGAGCTGGATAAAACGCGTGTCACTGCCGAAATCGTGGAAGAGCTTCCTATGAACGCCGAGTCGGCTGTTCAGGTGTGGATTGCACAGAGCTTGCCCAAAGGCGATAAGATGGAACTCATTATCCAGAAAGGGACCGAGATCGGGGCAGCCCGGTTTCTTCCTTTTTTATCGGAACGTACGATTGTGCAGTATGATGCGAAGAAGGAAGCGAAGCGTTCGGAACGCTGGCAGAAGATCGCCAAGGAAGCGGCCGAGCAAGCGCACAGAAATCGTGTGCCGTTGATCGAGTCTGTATACAGCTGGAAGCAGTTGCTGGCGCGCGCAAAGGAAGCGGATGTCGCTTGGATTTGTTATGAGAAGGAAGACGGTCAACAATTGAAGCCTGTGATTCAGGAAGCTTTGGCTGCAGGTAAATTGGGACAAGGGAAGCAAGTGTTGATTGCTGTAGGCCCTGAAGGCGGTTTTACAGAGCAGGAAATTAAACAGGCCGAAGAGGCTGGCTTTCGTTCTGTATCGCTAGGTGCACGCATTTTACGCACGGAGACTGCTGCTATGGTAGGACTAACGTGCCTTTTCTATGAAACCGGAGAGATGGGGGGATAAGCAAGTATGGCAACGGTAGCGTTTCATACATTAGGTTGTAAAGTGAATTTCTATGATACAGAGGCCATTTGGCAGCTGTTCAAAAATGAGGGTTACGAGCAAGTCGATTTCGAGCAAACCGCGGATGTATATGTTGTAAACACATGCACCGTTACGAACACAGGAGATAAAAAGAGTCGCCAAATGATTCGCCGCGCGATTCGCCGGAATCCTGAAGCAATTGTAGCTGTTACAGGTTGTTACGCCCAAACGTCGCCTGCTGAAATTTTGGCTATTCCGGGTGTGGATATGGTTATCGGGACACAAGACCGAGAAAATATTATTCCGCTTGTAAAGCAATTCGAGCAGGATCGTCAACCAATTAACGCGGTGCGCAACATTATGAAAACACGTCAGTTCGAGGAACTGGATGTCCCTGATTTTGCCGATCGGACAAGAGCATTCCTGAAAATTCAAGAAGGCTGCAACAACTTCTGTACCTTCTGCATTATTCCTTGGTCACGTGGTCTGATGCGCAGTCGCGAGCCGCAAAGTGTCATTCAACAGGCCGAGCAATTGGTAGCCGCGGGTTATCAGGAAATCGTTCTGACGGGTATTCATACTGGCGGTTATGGCGAAGATATTGAAGATTACAGCTTGGCTAAGCTGCTGTGGGACCTCGATAAAGTCGAAGGCTTGAAGCGTATTCGGATCTCCTCGATTGAAGCGAGCCAAATTACAGATGAAGTCATTGAGGTTTTGAAATCCTCGGACAAAATGTGCCGCCATTTGCATATTCCGTTGCAAGCCGGTGACGATCAAGTGCTGGCGCGCATGCGTCGAAAATATACAACAGCCGAGTTTGCCAGAAAAATCGAGCGTATTCATGAGATTATGCCGGATGTGGCGATTACAACGGACGTCATTGTTGGTTTCCCTGGTGAAACGGAGGAGATGTTCCGAAATGGCGTTGCTTTCATGGAGCGAATGAAATTTTCCGAAATGCACGTATTCCCTTACTCCAAACGAACAGGTACGCCTGCTGCGCGGATGGAGGATCAGGTGGATGAAGAAATTAAAAATGCGCGCGTACACGAGCTGATCGATCTTTCTGAAACTATGCAGCTTGCTTATGCGCAAAAGTTCATAGGCCAAGTGCTGGAAGTGATTCCTGAACGAGCTCATAAAGGCACGTCCGACAGTGGATTATTTATGGGGTACTCAGATAATTATGTCCAGGTTGTTTTTGAAGGCTCAGAGGATTTAATCGGTGAAGTGTGTCTGGTTAAGGTGACAGAAGCCGGTGTGAATGAAAGTAGAGGACACCTGGTGCGTGTCTTGGAAACCGCTGAAACAGCTCAAGTGGTGAATTTGTAGAGACGAGCCAGAAGATGTCATTTCGTTTCTGACGTTGCGTATGTTCCCGGTTTCTCACATAAGTAAGCAAATCTACCTCTAAACGCGGTCACTCTTCAAAGGAGAGCTGCGGTAGAGGTTTTCTCATTGAATATCTATGATGAAGGTAGAAAGCCATGATAGAAGCATGCGTGACGAGACTGGGCACAAGCTCAGGGGTTGCTATTGTGGACGGAATTCAATGCGTTTCCACGTATTAAGATAACAGAATGGCAAAGCAAGCAGCGAACAGGCTATATTGAATAGGGTCTGTGAGCGGGCGATTTGCTCGGAGGCGTCGCTGGCTAGCATCGCTGAAACGCTGACAAGCTGATGTATGAATGGATAGAAGAGAATAGCGCCTCCGACATTGAGGAGGATGTGTGACCACGCGACGTAGCGCCCGGCGCGAGAACCGCTCATTCCGGCGATTAGAGCCGTTACGCAGGTGCCCACATTCGCACCGATCGTAATGGCGACACCCAGCTCGACGGGAATGCCTTGGATGGTTGCGAGGCTCATCGCCATCGCAATGACGGCTGCGCTGCTGTGGACCAGCGCGGTGAGCGCAGCGCCAGCGATAACGCCCCACAGCAGGCTCGTTTGCGCTGGTGGACGAACCAGGCGAAGAGCCCGCGGGACTGCAGCGCAGGCCCGATCGTTTGCATGATCTCGATGCCGAGCAGCACGAGAGAGAAGCCCGCTGCTGCCAGCGATCCGTAACGGACGCTGCGCAGCCAAGGCAGTCGGCGTTGTCCAGCGGGAACGCCGGTCTGCTCTAAACCAAGACCCTGCAGGGCAGGTGGCAGCGGTCCGGCAAACCAGCTCGCGAGCCAGATGCTGGCGCTCGCGAGCAGCAGCGGCACGCCGATACCGCCGATGCTGAGGCCGATCAGCTCGGTTGTTAGGCACGTGCCGATGTTCGTGCCGAGAATGACGCCGAGCGTTCTCGGGAAGGTCAGGATGCCGGCGTTGACGAGGCCGATGGAGATCACCGTGATGGCTGTGCTGCTTTGGAGCGCCGCCGTGAGTACGGTGCCGGTGGCGAGTCCGCGCACCGGCGTGCGGGTAAACCGCTCCAGCCACAGCTCGAGGCGGGCGCCGCCCAGTGATGAAGCGCGGTTTCCATCAGCTTCATCCCAAATAGAAATAAAGCTAAGCCTGTCAGCACAGGCAGCACAATGGTCGTTATCATGATAGAAATTCTCCTTCATGGGCTTGCACAAGTTTTTAACCAATATATGTGACCGCACAGACAAGCATGACAAGCAGATACAGGTGAACGGTTTCACACAAAGGACGGCAAAAATCTAATGGCAGCAGTACTTTTACTCAAAAAACGCAAGGCTCGTTTGGAGCAAGGACACCCATGGGTGTACAAAAGTGAGATTGATCGTGTGGATGGCGATATAGAACCGGGTCAACTTGTTCCTGTTCAAACCCATCTTGGTCAATATTTAGCCACGGGATATTATAACGAAGCTTCGCAAATTACAGTTCGCATTGTATCCTACAAACCGCTTGAAGCGATGACGACTGCCTTTTTTGTCGAGCGCTTTACGCGATGCTTGCAGCACCGTGAACGCTTTGTGAAAGAAGCAGCTTCTTATCGATTGGTTTATGGAGAAGCTGACTTTTTGCCAGGGCTCATTGTGGATAAATTTGAGGATACGCTGGTTGTCCAGCTGCTTACCTTAGGGATGGATCGCTGCAGGGAACAAATCGTAGAAGCTTTAGTGCAGGTTATGAACCCAACTGGCATTTTTGAGCGCAGCGATGTATCGATTCGTGAGCTAGAGGGCTTGAAGCAAGTCAAAGGACTACTTTATGGCAAGTGTCCGAAGCATGTCGACATTTTGGAAAATGGACTGCGCATTCGTGTTGATATCGAGGAAGGGCAGAAGACGGGCTACTTCTTCGATCAAAGAGAGAATCGGGCGGCCATTGCGCCTCTTATGACAGGTTGGGGCCATCGCAGCGGAATTCATCTCAAAGAGGTTGAAGTTGACGGAGTGAGCCAGACGCTGCCAGTGAACGCGAATGGTAAAATCGTTACATTTCCTGACTGGGACGGAGCATCTGTACTGGAATGCTTCTCACACACAGGCAGCTTCACACTCAATGCGTGCAAGTTCGGGGCGAAAAAAGTAACATGTCTGGACATTTCTGAGCATGCCATTGAAAGCGCACGGACAAATGTCGCATTAAATGGCTTCGAAGATCGCGTAGAATTTGTTGTGGCGGATGCTTTTGAATATTTGCGCACGCAGGTTAGAGGCTTGGATGATCGCAAGGCTCGCGCTGCGGCAGGAAGCGGTCAAACGAAAGTAGACACTTCGAAGCCTGTTATCAGCGGTGGACGCACATGGGATGTGGTCATTCTTGATCCTCCTGCTTTCGCCAAAACGAAAAGCGCTGTGGAAGGCGCATGCCGCGGTTATAAAGATATCAATTTACATGGCATGAAGCTTGTGAACGAAGGCGGCTATCTGGTTACGGCGAGCTGTTCGTATCACATGCATCCTGAATTGTTTCTTGAAACGATTCACGCTGCTGCAACCGACGCAGGCAAGCTGCTGCGTTTGGTCGAGTTCCGTGGCGCAGGCAAGGATCATCCGCGGATTCTCGGGGTAGATGAAGGGCATTACTTAAAATTTGCCATTTTTGAGGTTCGTAGTAAATAAAACATTAGCATGATTAATAGTGGCCTAGCAGCGTTATAAGCTGTTAGGCGCTTTTTAAATTTATATGTTTTGGGTTTTGGGGTAAGCGAAGCTTACCTCTTATTTACTGTGGAGCTCGCTGAAAGTTCGTATAGGTAGCGTCATTGCTCTAACGAACTGTAGGGTCTTTATGGACGAGAAAACAGCATGCTTATCGATCTAACGAACTGACTGAGCGTTATAGCTTAGCAAATAGGCGTAATGATAAGCTTTTCCTAGAAATAACGTCTCTGGAATTCGTTATCCCTTCGATTTGATTATTTTTGATCAAATAAGGACTATGGAGTTCGTTAAGGATAAGAACGATGGGTGCAAGAGTTTCATGGCTATGACATCTTCGAAACGGATGTTAAATCCTTGTAGTGAAGGGTGACTTGTCATTTGCAGAGTGCCCTGATCGCCTTAACGGAACGTATGGGTTTACACGCAAAAGGAGTGCAAGGTCTTCCGAGGCCACTGAAAAACTTCCGTTTTTTGAAGGAATTAAATAGTTGTATCAAAAAAGACGACTCAAATTCATTTTCGAATTTTAGAGTCGTCTTTTTTAGGCGTTCAACATCGAAAGCGGAGCTTGGGAAAGAGGGTGCAAGAGGGGGAGGAGATGAAAGGACCAATAAATGGACCGATGAACGAACTGATGAACGGACCGTGCAGCCGTTATTGTCGTCTTGAATGGCCTATTTGGAACTTAACGGACATCAGTGCCGTTATTCGAGCGATCAGAGGCCGATGTCTACGATTTCTCCGCACTTAACGGAACGTATGTCCGGAAGCAGGCGCAAGGCGAGGGATAATGGGCAAATAACGGCTGTTGTGTCCGCTTGCCTATCCAAAGGTGTTACCATCGCAGTCGAGACAGGTGGGTCCGAATTCACAGGGAGCCATTCTTACCTGATTATTTAAAGTCAAGCACGGATTCTAAAAGTGAGCCTTTTTTACTTTTTTTTACTTATAAAGTGCATCCCTTAGAATAGATATTGGAACCCCCCCCCCCCCCGGGTTTTAAGTTTTAAAAGGGGCTTTTTCAGTGGCCTCGATCTTCCCTGACGGTTTTTCTAGTTTGTACAACGGAATAGACGCTTAACGCGACACATGCTGCACTTCGGCACCAGAGTAACATGAGGCTCGGTTTATACCGATTCCAGCTGTAGTTTCATAAAAATAAATGATTGAATTAATTTGAGTGAACACGTTTATTTATTGAAATGAAAGAAAACAACAATTGGATGAATGTGAGAACTTCCAGTAGGATGTAAGAATAGAAGAATTGCAAATACCTCATGGAAGGAAAGATGACGATATGCCATCTGTAACAGGATTAGAAGGAGTTGTGGCAGCAGAAACAGACTTGTCTCTGGTAGACGGGGAAAAAGGCTATCTTGTATATCGTGGATATGAAGCTAAGCAGTTAGCCCTTCACCACAGCTTTGAGGAAATCGCTTATCTGCTTTGGAAAGGGGTGCTGCCCAACGACGAGGTTCTTGCTAATTTTAAGGCTGAGTTTGCCATTCATCGCTCATTATCTGCAGAAGTGAAGGCTGTGATAGATGTGCTTCCGGTGAATAGTGATATGATGAGTGTAGTACGAACAGCGGTATCCGTGATGGGTACAAGTAACGGCGAAGAAAATGTTTGGCCTCCACGTTATGAGGATATTTTGAACTACACTGCCTTGCTTCCAACCATTATTGCTTATACGTATCGACATTCGCGGGGCCTTCGACCTATTGAACCAAAATCAGAGCTCGGGCATGTAGCCAATTATTTATACATGCTGACAGGCGAAATGCCATCGTCCGTTCACGTAAAGGCGCTTACAGCTTATTTTATTTTGGCTATGGAACACGGTATGAATGCTTCTACTTTTGCTGGACGTGTTGTACTCTCAACGCAGTCTGATCTTACTTCGGCGCTGTGTGCGTCCATTGGGGCTATGAAAGGACCGCTTCATGGTGGAGCTCCCTCTGAGGTTCTTCATATGCTTGATGAAATAGGCAGCAAAGACCTTGCGGAGGCGTGGCTCCGATCACAACTGGAAACAGGTCAACGGCTTATGGGCTTTGGCCATCGCATATACAAAACGAGTGATCCGCGCGCAGAGGCGCTTCGAGAAATTATGACGGAGCTTGCTTCGGAGGATCCTTGGTTTGAGCTCGCCATTCATGTGGAAAAGACAGCGGTCGACTTGTTGGCTGAGTATAAACCTGGCAGAAAACTGCTTGCCAATGTAGAATTTTATGCCGCGGCTGTCATGCGGGCTGTCGAGATGCCCACAATCTTATTTACCCCTAGCTTTACAGCTAGCCGAATCGTAGGTTGGACAGCTCATTTTCTGGAGCAAGCAAGCTGCAATCGGATTTTTCGACCGCAATCGATTTATATGGGTGAGATGCCGGAGCGGATTGCCTTCTCCCAAAAGCTTAGCTAACGAATAAAAGCTGTATCTTCCGTCACAGTCTTGACGAGGATACAGCTTTTGACTATTTATAAACTTTCAATTTTAGCTGCAAGATCATGAACGACTTGACTTAGTGTCACTTGCGCGAGTTCTTGTTCCAATGCCTGCTGCGCTCTTTGGAGAGAGGTTTGGAGAACAGATTGAATATTTCTGCCGACCGGACAATTCGGATTAGGTTGTTCATGAAAATGGAACAATTCGGTTTCCTCTGCTACCCCAACAGCACGGTAAATATCGAGCAGTGTGATCTCCTCCGGCGGTTTGGCAAGTGCGGCACCACCCACACCAGGTCTTATATGGATAAAGCCTGCTTTTTTGAGCATGCCGCTCAGCTTCCTCACGATGACAGGATTTACATTAATGCTGCCAGCGATCATTTCGGATGTGCAGTTGATGCCTTTTTCGACATGGATAATGGATAAAATGTGAACACCGATTGTAAAGCGGCTGCTGAACTTTTTCATGAGTTTCACCCTCTTTGTTGTACATAGTTTAATAACAGGGAATAGGAATGTCAAGTGGGCAGCACCATCATCTGCCACACCTCTTTTCTACCAAAAGTATGATAGAATAGGAAGGATAGTAAGTAGGTTTAGCATCCCTGTACAAAGTCAGTTTGGCATTGCCAAACGTGAAGGAGACCCTGTATGACCATTCGATTCGTAATTGGCAGAGCGGGAAGCGGCAAAAGCCAGCGCTGTTTAACTGAAATGAAACAGGTTTTGGCAGCGGAGCCGGAAGGTCACCCGCTTATTCTATTAGTCCCTGAGCAAGCGACGTTTCAGGCCGAGCATGCGTTAGTTTCTGATCCTGCTATTCATGGCATGATTCGCGCGCAGGTGCTAAGTTTTCATCGTTTAGCATGGCGTGTCATGCAGGAGGAAGGAGGCACGGCTAGGCTTCCAATCGACGATACCGGTAAAAAATTGCTCCTGACGAGCATTTTACATAAGCACAAAGCTCAGCTGCAGTTATTCGGACATTCGGCCGAAAAGATGGGGTTCGTGGATCGACTTAATCAACTATTCACCGAAATGAAACGATATTGTGTTACGGCTGAGCAATTGGATGTGCATGAGAGCAAACGGGCAACAACGCTGGGGGAAAGCGGCTTGTTGCGCCAGAAAATGCATGACATTCGGCTTGTTTACAGGTCGTTTGAGTCCGAGCTTGCCCGTCAGTATTTGGATGGAGAGGATTATTTGACTTTATTGGCCGAGCAAATTCCAAATTCGGCTTATTTGAAGTCAGCAACGATTTGGATTGACGGGTTCCATGGTTTTACACCGCAAGAATTTGCCGTATTGGGTGCAATGTTCGCTTCCGCCAGAGACGTAACGGTCACGCTCTGTTTGGATCGCGAGCTGCAAGCGGGAGATACGCCGGATGAACTGGATTTATTTCATCCTACCGCAACGACGATGGTGCGCCTGCAAGAGCTAATTTGGCAGTTAGGTTTGCCTGCCGCCGAGGTTGATGTATTGGCACCGGAAACCTCTCCGCGTTATGAGGACAGCCCGCTTCTGGGCTACTTGGAGCGCAGTTTCGATCAACGTATTGGCGGGAGAGCGCAGCCTTATCAACCGATGGCAGGTGAGAAGCTGAATGATCAGTTCGTCATCCAAGAGGCTGTGCATCGACGTGCTGAGGTGGAAGGCGCTGTCCGGGATATGCTGCAGGTTGTGCGAGAGCAGGGTGTTCGTTGGCGAGAAATCGCCATTATGGTGCGGAACATGGAAGGGTACCAGGATTTATTGAAATCCGTGTTGACCGATTACGAAATTCCTCACTTTTTTGATCAGAAGCGTACGGTCCTGCACCATCCACTTGTTGAATTTATTCGCTCCGCATTGGAAGTTGTGCAGCATAACTGGCATTACGATGCTGTGTTTCGTTGCGCGAAAACGGATTTATTGATACCTATAGATGGCGTAACTGAACGTCAGGAACTCGATAAGTTGGAAAATTATGTGCTTGCCTTCGGAATTCAAGGTTACAGATGGACAGACGGCAAACCATGGACATACCAATTTCGAGCTAACCTTGAACAAGCAAATGAAGGGATTCAGGAGCAAACAGCTGAAATGAATGCTTTAAATAGGAGTAAAGAGTGGATTGTAAAGCCGCTTTTGGCCTTTTCCCAAAAAATTACGCAAGCCAAACATGTAAAGGGACAAGTTGAGGCGCTGTACGAGCTTCTCGTTATTGTGCAGGCTCCGGATAAATTAGAAGCATGGAGTCAGCAGGCACTGGCAGAAGGGAAGCCTGATAAAGCTCGTGAACATGCCCAGATGTGGAACTCGGTGATGGATATGCTGGATCAGCTTGTTGAGACCATGGGTGAAGATCATTTGACCTTGGAACTCTTTAATGGGCTTATCGAGACAGGGATGGAGAGTATGAAGCTTGGCTTGGTGCCCCCATCAATGGATCAGTTATTGATCGGAAGCATGGATCGGACCCGTTCAAGCGGGATTCGTTATGCTTATATCTTGGGTGTCAATGATGGTGTTATCCCGGCTCAGATGGATGAAAAAGGGGTGCTTACCGAGGCGGAAAGGCATGTTTTGACCGAGTCGGGATTGCCGATGGCCGATGGAAGCCGACGCAAGCTGCTGGATGAGCAGTTTATTATTTATACGTCGCTTACGGTGCCAGGCAAAAGGCTTTGGCTCAGCTATCCGTTAGCGGATGAGGAGGGGAAGTCCCTGCTCCCTTCAGAGATCATCAAGCAGTTGAGCCGAATGTTCCGTGGAGCTGAGCGGCCGCTGCTGCTGGCAGAGCCATCTAATGAGACATCAGAAAGTGAGCAATCCGCCTACATGGCGCATCCGATCCCAACGATCTCTTATTTGGCTGTACGCATGAAACATTGGATGTTGGGTGGGAAAATGACCGATCTGTGGTGGGAGACCTACAATTGGTATGTGGACCAACCCGAATGGCGTATGAAGCTGCAAGCGTTAGTTCACGCGCTTCAATACACCAATAAAGAGAAGGCTTTACGACCTGCAACCAGCAGGCTTCTTTATGGACAAAATTTGCGGGCAAGTGTATCGCGAATGGAAAAGTATGTGGCTTGTCCGTTCTCGCACTTTGTATCACATGGACTTAGACTTCAAGAAAGACGTGTGTATCGGTTGGATGCACCCGACATTGGGCAATTGTTTCACGCAGCTTTAAATCAATTCGTCCAAAAGCTCCAGCAGGATCAACTGGATTGGGGCTCGCTGACCGCTGAACAATGCATGGAGCGTTCTGCTCAGGTTGTGGACGAGCTCGCGCCGAGGCTGCAAGGTGAGATTTTGTTAAGCTCTAGCCGCTACGCCTACATAGCCAGAAAGCTTAAACAAGTCGTCGGCAGAGCAGCCATCGTACTTGGCGAGCATGCTAAACACGGTCAATTTATACCGCTCGGCCTGGAGATTGATTTTGGTCCAGGCAAAGATTTGCCTTCACTTACCTTCCAATTGGATAATGGCTGCACCATGGAGATTATTGGTCGGATTGACAGGGTAGACCGTGCTGATGGCGAGCAAGCGTCCTACTGCGTGTCATTGATTATAAATCGAGTCAAACCTCTTTACAGCTGTCAGAGGTTTATTATGGGCTATCGCTGCAAATGCTGACGTATTTGGACGTCATTATTACTCATGCTGAACAGTGGCTGGGCATTTCGGCGAAGCCGGCGGGCGTGCTGTATTTTCACGTGCATAATCCGATGCTGCAGCAAAAAAACGCAATGGACCCTACGGAAGTTGAGAAAGAACTTCGTAAACGGTTCAAAATGAAAGGTCTGATTACGGCCGACGCCGACGTTGCAGGGCTAATGGATGATCAATTGGTGAATAGTGCAGGACATTCTCAACTTATTCCCGTCGCCTTGAAGAAAGATGGAACCTTCTACTCCAGTTCCTCTGTCGTTACGGATGATCAATGGGATGCGCTACGCAAATATGTACGCAAACAGGTGAAACAAATCGGCACGGACATTACAGATGGACACGTGGATATTTCGCCGTACCGTTTAGGTAAAAAAACCGCTTGTATGCATTGTTCTTATAAATCGATCTGTCAAATTGATCCCTTATTTGAGGGCAATGAAGTTCAGGTGTGGAAACAGCGGGGAAAAGAACAAATTTGGTCCGAAATGGAGCAGGAAGTCGAACAATGATGAGGCAAGAAAGGAGCATGCATCTATGAACAAACAGCAACCAAAACCTGCCGGCAGTACATGGACGGACGATCAATGGGATGCAATTACCCTTCATGGTCAAAATATGCTGGTGGCTGCTGCCGCAGGTTCAGGCAAAACCGCTGTACTCGTTGAGCGGATTATTAGACGCATATCCAATGAGTGGGAGCCTATCGATGTGGATCGCTTACTAGTCGCGACCTTTACGAAGGCAGCGGCCGCCGAGATGAAGCATCGTATTCGCGAGGCGCTGGAGAAAGAGCTGATGAAGCAGCCGCATTCCCAACATTTGCGCAAGCAGCTTGCACTGATGGGGCGTGCTTCCATAACTACGCTGCACTCCTTCTGCTTGGAGGTTGTTCAGCGCTACTTCAGCCTCATTCGCCTAGATCCAGGCTTCCGTATCGCCAACGAAACGGAAGCGGATTTGCTTCGTCAGGATTTGCTCGGCGAGATGCTTGAAAGCTACTACGCAGCGAGTGGAGAGAACAGCGCCTTTTGGCGGCTGGTCGATTCCTTTAGCGGCGAACGTAACGACGACGCGATCATGCAGCTTATTCAGAAGCTGTATGATGTGTCGCGCAGCCATCCTTGGCCGACGTATTGGCTAAGAAGTACGGCTTCGATGTTTGGACCACCAGAGACGCAGGCTAAGTCAGACTCAGAGGAAGACATCTCTGATAAAGAGGATGTGCTGCCATATGTTGCCGCTTCGGCAGAGCCAGCGGACTATTCGGTTTGGGAGCAGAGCCTCGTCCGCGATCTTACGCTAGAGCTGGAGGGAGCAGCCGATCTGCTTCAACAGGCACTGCAAATCGCGGAGCAGCCTGGCGGCCCGGCACCTTATTTGGATAATTTGCGGGAAGATATACTGCTCGTACAAAACTTGCGTGAAACAACGAGCTATCCATGGTCCGTTCTGTATCTCGGGTTTCAAACCGTAGAGTTTGGCAAACTCAAAGCTTGTAAGGGCGACGACTACGATAAAGAGCTTCAGGAAGAAGTTAAGGAGCTGCGCAATCGAGCGAAGGATCAAATTAACAAATTGAAGGATGAGTTGTTCGGACGCACACCAGAGCAATTTCATCAGGAAATAGCCGAGATGGCGCCGCTTTTGCATACGTTAGTCGATCTTGTTGTCGATTTCGGACAACGCTATCAGGAAGCCAAAGCAGCAAAAGGGCTGATCGATTTTGCCGACCTGGAACATTATTGCTTGCAAATTCTTTGCGCAGAGGGATCCATCCCCGGTGAATTGGTTCCTTCCGAGGCGGCGCTCTCCTACCGCAGACAGTTTGCAGAAGTGCTGCTTGATGAGTATCAAGATACAAATCGTGTACAAGAAGCCATTGTTGAGTTAATATCCAATACGCAGCCGGGCAATCGCTTTATGGTCGGCGACGTGAAACAGAGTATATATCGGTTTCGACTTGCCGAACCTGGACTTTTTCTGGAGAAGTATAAGGCGTACCGTTCCAATAAAGATGAAAGCCCAGAACCTTCAGGTTTGGGTGGAAGAATTGATTTGGCGCGAAATTTCCGCAGCCGGGTTCAAGTCGTCGATGCGGTCAATTTCATCTTCAAACAAGTGATGAATGAGACGGTAGGTGAGATTGCCTACGACGATCGTGCCGAGCTTGTATATGGAGCGGGCTATCCACCGCCTGACTCCGACTGTTCCGTTGAAATGCTAATTGTAGATCGTGGCTTGAATGCTGTGGATAAAAGTGAATCAATCTCTGATGGCTCCGAGGAACAAGAAGAAAATGATGCAGAAACTTCTGATCCAACGAATGGTGCGTTAGACCCCGTGCTGGAAGCGCAGGAGATGGAAACTGCGCAGCTGGAAGCCCGTGCTATCGCTCTTCAGATCAGACAGATGTTGGGGGATGGCGGCAAACAGGAGCCGTTTCAAGTTTTTGATAAGCGAACGAGTGCTAGCCGACCAGCTACTTATCGGGACATTGTCATTTTGCTGCGCGCTACCCAGATGTGGTCACCTATCCTTATTGACGAGTTGAAGCAGCAAGGAATTCCCGCTTATGCGGAACTAAGCATTGGGTATTTTTCCGCAACAGAAGTGGAAATCATGCTCTCTCTATTGAAAGTCATCGACAATCCGTATCAGGATGTGCCGCTGGCCGCTGTTCTACGCTCTCCTGTTGCACAATTGACGGCAGAAGAGTTGGCGCAAATTCGGGGAACAGACAAAGCTGTGCCTTTCTATGAGTCTGTCTTGCAGCTAGTGCGGCAGCCAGATTCGCAAGATCACTTCAACGATCCAGACCATATCGTCCTATTGCAAAAGCTTAATGACTTTCTTGCACACTTGGAGAAATGGAGAAACGAGGCCAGACAAGGTTCTTTAGCCGATTTAATTTGGAACATTTATAGAGAAACGGGCTATTATGACTTCGCAGGCGCTTTACCCGGAGGTCTGCAGCGCCAGGCCAACTTACGGGCATTGTATGATCGTGCCAGACAGTATGAAAGCACATCGCTGCGCGGATTGTTCCGCTTTCTGAGATTTATTGAGCGAATGAAAGACAGCGGAGGCGATTTGGGTACGGCACGAGCGCTCGGCGAGCAAGAAGATGTTGTTCGCATCATGTCGATCCACAAAAGCAAGGGTCTGGAATTCCCGATTGTTTTCGTTGCCGGTATGGCCAAAATGTTCAATCAACGTGACCTGAACGATGCCTTTTTATTGCATAAAGAGCTCGGGTTCGGGCCTCGTTTTGTAGATACAGCTTTAAGGGTCAGTTATCCGACTTTGCCTTCCTTAGCGATTAAAAGAAGAATGAAGTTGGAACTGCTTGCCGAGGAAATGCGCGTCTTGTATGTTGCTCTTACACGTGCGAGGGAGAAGCTCTATTTACTTGGCACAGTGAAATCGCTAGACAAATTATTGCGTGTATGGGGCCGCCAGCTTGCGAGGTCAGAATGGTATTTACCGGATTTTGAACTGGCTAAAGCGAGAAGTTATCTCGATTGGGTTGGACCTGCGTTGCTGCGCCATCCGAATGCGGCCTTGTGGAGAGAGCGTTTAGGTTTGAGTGAATCATCATCTGGCGTGCGTTTATTGGAAGATAAATCGGAATGGAAGTTAACCGTTCTGACCCCTGAAAGCTTACAAAAAGAAGCCGCAGCTGAGCTCGCGAATACGCTGCCTGATGCAAATCGGCTGGAAGCGACGAGAAACCTTGCTGCTGTTCCTACGAGCGATAAATGGAAGGAATGGCTGGCCGATCGTCTTGCGTGGACATACGCCTACCCAGAAGCGCCTAAGCTTTTTGCTAAAACGACCGTTTCGGAGCTGAAACGATTGTCGGAGCTGAACCGTTTACAGGACGAGTTGGAATACCCTTCAGCAGAGGCAGCAGCTTCTTCAAGGGGATCTGTTTGGCGCAGGCCGAGATTCATGGAAGAAAAGAAGCTGACGGCTGCTGAAAGAGGTACCGTTGTGCATGCGGTTATGCAAAACTTGGCCTTGGATTGTATGCCGACGGAAGCGAGCATTCAGGCCACTTTGGAGCAAATGCTGAGTAAACAGACGCTGACGAATGAGCAGCGGGATGTCGTAGATATCCCGGTCATTCTACAGTTTTTTCAGACGGAGATAGGAAAACGCATGGTCGGAGCGTCCCGTGTTCAGCGTGAGGTTCCGTTCAGCTATGGTCTGCCTGCAGATGAGGTTTATGCAGGCGACAATCATTCAACAACTGGAGAAACCGTGCTGATTCAAGGGATTATCGATTGTTTATTCGAAGACGAGCTCGGGCTTGTCCTTGTTGATTATAAAACGGACGCAGTCAAGGGAAGCGGTGAAAGTGAACTGCAAGTGCGTTATGAGAAGCAAATATCGCTCTATACACGCGCGGTTGAACATAGTTGGAAACGACCTGTGACAAGTAAGTATTTATATTTCTTTGATGGCGCCAAATTATTGGAAATGTAGGTTTGGTCGCGCAATAACTAGTTGTTTCTAGGATTATGAACGAGGAGGTTGAATCTTGCGGATTTTACATACAGGAGATTGGCACTTTGGCAGGACCCTTGAGGGTCGCAGCAGGCTTGTGGAGCAAGCCGCTTTTATGGACGAGCTTGTGCAAATTGTGCAAGAGGAGTCCATTGATTTGGTTCTCATAGCAGGTGACATCTATGATAGCGTGAACCCGCCTGCGGCAGCCGAGCAGCTGTTCTACGAGGGAATAGCGAGACTAGCTGACGGCGGCAAACGTCATGTTGCTGTTATTTCAGGCAACCATGATCATCCGGATCGGCTTGCCGCTTCAGGACCTCTGGCAGCTAAACAAGGAATTACGCTCATAGGCCTGCCTGTTCCTGACATTCAAACCATCGGTATTCCGCGAACAGGTGAGTTAACTAAGCTTGTAGCACTTCCTTATCCGTCGGAATCTCGATTGAAGGAACTGCTCTCGGATGTGGCCGAAGAGGAAGTGCTGCGCAGTAAGTACTCTGAGCGCGTAGGAGCGCTGATACGCAAGCAGGCCGCTTCCTTTGAAGCGGGAACAGTCAATTTGATCATGAGCCACTTGTATGTATTAGGCGGACATGAAACCGAATCGGAGCGACCGATTCAAGTTGGCGGCGCCTATACGGTTGACACCATGGCTTTAACCGCTGGAGCGCAATATGTTGCGCTTGGTCACCTGCATAGACCGCAAAATGTCAAAGCAGACTCACCTATTCGCTACTGTGGTTCGCCTATCGCATATAGCTTTTCGGAAGCTGGTCAAGCCAAATCGGTAACTGTTCTCGATCTGGCTCCAGGCCAAGCGGCTGAACCGAGGGAAATTTTTCTAACTTCTGGCCGGCCCTCGTGAGCTGGAAAGCCAAAGAAGGCGTTCAGCAGGTACATCAATGGCTGGAAGAAGGACGAGATGCCTCGGCGTGGATCGATCTCGAAATCACCATGACCGAAGCGATGTCGATGGAACAAATCCAAACGCTGCGTAAAGCGTATGATGGCTTCATACATATTCGTCCGATTTATCCGGAAATGGAAGTGATACGAGCGGCTGAGCCAAGATCAGCCTTATCCATGGAGGAACATTTCACACGATTCTACTCGCGTCAGACCGGAGGCGCTCAGCCTGAGCCTGAGCTTGTTCAGCTGTTTCTGGAGCTGCTGCAGGAAAATGATCTGGCAGAAGCAGCCGGTGAATAGGGCCGTTTGTGATCTATAGATTAACTTGAATGGTGCTTAGGAATTGTTTATCGAAAGGAGGATTTGAACAATGCGACCGATTCAATTGCAAATATCCGGACTTCAAAGTTATCGCGAGCTGCAAACCATAGAGTTCGGACAGCTTGTCGATGCGGGCGTTTTTGGGATTTTTGGGCCAACAGGCAGCGGGAAATCGTCCATTTTGGATGCCATCACGCTTTCACTCTATGGCAAAGTAGAGCGAGCTAGCGGAGGTACACAGGCCATTATGAATCAAGCCGAGCAGACGCTGTTCGTTTCTTTCACATTTGAACTCACGAATGCGGCCGGAACGGAGCGTTATCGTGTTGAACGGCAATTCAAGCGCGGAACAGAGCAGTCCATTAACGGAACAATTACACGTCTTCTCCATCTTCGTGACAATGAGACGATCGTACTAGCCGACAAAGCGGGAGAAGTGAATCAGCAAGTATATCATATTCTTGGTTTATCGATGCAGGATTTTACGAGAGCCGTTGTGCTTCCGCAAGGAAAATTCGCTGAATTCCTAACGCTTACCGGCAAAGATCGCAGACAAATGCTGCAAAGACTTTTTCATCTGGAACGGTACGGCGACCATTTAAGCGCAAAGGTTAGTTCCTGCGTGAAAGAAACAGACAGTACAATTAAACAACTTGCCGCTGAACAGCAAGGCCTTGGAGATGCTTCGAATCAAGCACTTGAAGAGGCACAAGCAAGATTGGTGGAAGCCGAACAGGAAGCTGTTAGAAGTCGCAATTACTTGCAACAAACGGAAATTTTATATGAAGAGCATAAACAAGTGTTTCAGTGGCAGAGTGAACAAGCGTCACTCGCGAATGAAGTGCTGAAACAGCAAGAACAGGAACAGTCGATTCGGGAAAAAGAACAGCTTTTGCAGCAAGCAGAGCAAGCAGAAAAGGTAGTTCCATATTTGCAGCAGTTTGCTGTGGCTTCTAAGGAATTGTTAACAGGACAAGATCAACTTGATGCAGCCCTGCATAGCCAACGAACAGCTGAAACGACTTATCAACAAGCAACCTTGACGTACGACCATGCACAACAAGAACTGGCTTCCCAAGAGGGGCCTCTGCTGCTGCGTGTGGACCAACTTCAGCAAGCTCTTGTTATCCAGCAGGAGCTTAACCAGGTACAAGCGCAGATAGAAGCCGCACAACGTCAAGAAGGTGAGGCGAAATCTCATTTCACAGCGCTGCAAACGGAACTGGCCAAAAACTTAGAAACGAAGCAAAAAGCGATTCTTAAGCAAGCTGAGTTGAAAGAACAGCTGGCATTAATCGAAACGAATGCTGTTGCTCGGCAGCTGACGCAAGCGGCTAGTCAAGAGAAGCAAGTGATTATGCAGCTTAAAACCCAAGAGCAGGAAGCAAGCCAGAACCAGAAAGAGAAGGAAGCGCTCTATAAAGACTTGGAGCAAAATCACGTTCAATTAGTGAGTAAACAGAAGGTCTTACAGCAAAGACTTTCTATGTGGCAGCAGCAATCACAAGCATTAAGTGATTCTCTTCTAGTCCAACGTGAAAATCTAACTAGATTCATACCTTTTATGCAGGCTAACATAGATGAGCAAAAAATGCGTTGGAAAACACTTGAACGGCATGCGTTGGCTGCGTCTTTGGCTCATGGTCTTCTCGAGGGCGAACCATGTCCTGTTTGTGGAGCAACGGAGCATCCTCTTTTTAAACAACCGAATGACTCCAGAAGTGCTGAAGCTGTTATAGGACATAGTGAGACAGCGACTACCGGTTCGATTGAAGAACTTCTTCAGCATGGAGAAGAGATTCTTCAAAAAGCCAAAGAAAGGCAGTACGCGCATCAGCAATTGCAGCGTAGAATGGCAAGCAGTTATCAACAAGCTATCGAGATGTCAGTCTTCTTTCCTGCTCAGCAAAGGGATGCCACGGAACAGTTGAACAAGGGGCTTTATGAAGCTGCGGTAACGCAAGAAGAGAAAAAAGGGTCTGCGGAATTAAATATGGATGCTGCTCTCCAAACCTGGAGGGCTCTAGAGGAAGCAACAGGATCTTGTCATTCCGATGTAGATCATTTGGAACAGGACTTCCACATGATCCAAAAAGATTGCACAGGACTAGAACAACAGTTCGTTCAAGTTCGTACGCAGCAGCAAACAGCTGCAGACTTGCTCGCAGAAGCTAATCGCCGACTAGTTGCTGTAACAACAACTTTAACGGAGCAAACGCAGCAGTGGCGCGAGCGTTTCATTGAGTTGTCATGGGATACCATTGAACAGCAGCTTGAGCAGTTGCTGGCGAACGAACGTCTGGCGGATGAGCTTCGTGGTCGTATTGAGAAGAGTATTCCTTTCCTCGATGGTTTGGCTGCAAAAATGGAGGAGCTCCAGCGTGCTGCGATGGAGCAGGACAGAGCGGCTCTGCAGCTGCATGAACGGCTGCAGGGGTTGGCGCAATTTGCGGCTGACAAGTCGCGGCAGCTCGCTCTGCGTGCACCCGTCGGTGACGTGCCGCAGCTTATGGCGGAAGCGACCGCCACGCTGGAACGGCTGCGTCTGCTCGCGCAGCAGGCCAAGCATGCGCATGCCGCTGCGCTAGCCGAGCAGTTCGCGGCGACGCAGCGCTACAGCGCCGCCGCCGAAGCAGCTGCCGCCGCGACACGGCAGCTGGCGCACACCGAGCGCGCGCTGCATGGCGCGCTCGAGGAAAACGGCTTCGCGTCGCGCGAAGCGCGGAAGCAGCGGCGCTGGCGCCCGAGCAGCGCCGTCTGTGGACGCAGCTCGCGGCCGAGCACCGCGAGCGCGATCAAGCGCTGCGCGCGCAGCTGGCGCAGCTGGCGGCGAAGCTGCAAGGCCGCGTGCTGAGCGCGGACGAATGGGCGCAGACGCAGACCCAGCTTAGCGCGGCCAAGGCCAGCTCCGAGCTGGCGCTGGAGAAGCGCGCTCAAGCTGCGCAAGGCGCGAGCGAGCTTGCCGTCCGGCATGCGCGTTGGTCCGAGTTGGAAGCGCACCGCATGGAGCTAGCGGCACAGCTGGAGCGGCTTGGTAAGCTGCAAGCGGTGTTGAAGGCGAATGCCTTCGTCGAGTATTTGGCCGAAGAGCAGCTCATGCAGGTCAGCCGCGCCGCTTCAGAGCGGCTGGGTGAGTTGACGCGTCGACGTTATGCCATTGAAGTCGACTCCGGTGGCGGCTTTGTCATTCGTGACGATGCCAACGGAGGGGTGAAGCGACCGGTGAGCACGCTCTCGGGCGGCGAAACCTTCCTCACCTCGCTGGCGCTGGCGTTAGCCCTTTCGGCTCAGATTCAACTCAAAGGGGAATATCCATTGGAGTTTTTCTTCTTGGACGAAGGATTCGGCACCTTGGATCAAGAATTGCTGGATATGGTTATCGGCGCTCTGGAGAAGCTTCATATGGATAGCTTGGCTGTCGGCGTCATTTCACATGTGCCCGAGCTAAGGGCCCGACTTGCGCGCAAGTTGATTGTCCATCCGGCAGAGCCTTCGGGTCGGGGGAGTAGAATTACGCTTGAAGAGCTATAAGAAAAACCTCACAAAAAGGTTGTTGACGATTGAATCGTCAGCAGCCTTTTTTGCTAGTTGAAACAGCACGCTAGGCAACGCATCAAACAAATGTGTACAAGTTGGCCTATCACATAAAGGGTTCCTCGCCACCTGTTTAATGATTTGTGTCAGTCTAAAGCTGTTGTACGATGACGTGGAATACTTCGATAACTATGATGTTCGTTTTTCCCTCACACTCAGAATAACCCCAATGATGATTATCATGCCGCCGATCAAATCAAATAGATGTAAGACTTCGTGTAAAAACAGGGTTGAGAATAACACGCCAAAGAGCGGAACGAGGTTCATTAGCGCTACTGCAGTCCCGGAGCTGAGGTTGCGCAGTCCATAGTTATAAAGCATAAAAGCTGCTACAGAGCAAAAAATGCCAAGATAAAGCAGCATCCAGAGAGACTCCGTGCTTGGCACCTGCCATCTGGACCGTTCAATTATCGCAAGAGGAATAAAGGCAATCGTTCCTGCAATCGTCTGGTAAAAAGAAACGGTTACCATCGAATAGTTTTTGACAACTTTACGTGTGGTAAAGTTATAAGCTGCAAACACAAAGCCCGCCAGAATCAGAATCAAGTTGCCCGTCAACTGGTCAGAACTATCTCTTTGGCTGCCGCCCGAAATTTGATATACGCCGACTACTGCCATCACAATCCCCAGCACCTTCAGCCAGGAAATTTTTACGCGAAATAAAACGAACTCAAGCAGCGCTGTTATCGCCGGGTAAGAAGCGACGATTAGCGCAGCGCTCGATGCCGTTGTCATCTCCAACCCGATATTCTCCAACGCAAAGTAAAGTGTCGTCCCCAATATTCCGCTCAGCCCCATTAATCCCATATCCTTCGGTGTGGGCCTTACAAATTCTTTTCTAGCGAGCATAATAGCTCCTAAAATAACCGAAGCAATTATAAAGCGTGCCGCCCCCAGTGTGAGAGGGGGGAAAGAATTGTAAGCAATCTTAGTCCCGACAAATGAGGTGCTCCATAGCAAAATGGCACTTGTGGCAGTGATGAAGTAAAGGCTATTGCTTTTTGGAGCCTTGGAAAGTACTACCTTCTGGCTTTCATTTGAAACATTCATGTGGTACCTCCAAAGAATTTTAAGGAATTGTTTATAGTAGCTACATATGTAGCTACTATATGAAAGGTATAACATTGGCAATATCTTCTGTCAAGTGTAATAATGGAGTTCGGGGAAGCGAGCGGACCTAATTTGATTGGAGCGGAAGCTAGGAGGTTCTAAATGAAATTAGAAATAATAAACATGCTGCAGGATTTGAATTTTACTGAATATGAAGCCAAAGCGTATCTGGCGCTGCTGGATAAATCACCCTTATCGGGGTATGCGATTTCTTTGAACTCGGGCGTTCCGCGTTCTAAAGTATATGAAGTGCTAAGCGGAATGGTGGAGCGTGGCGAAGTTATGGTCAGCCACGAAGATCCTTCCCTATACACGCCACTTCCACCGCAAGAGCTGATCCGACTGAAAAAAAGCAAAATCGAATCCTCATTCGAAGCTGCCGAAACTGCGCTTGCCCACTACTCTTATCTCTCCTTGAATCGGGAAAACATTTGGAACATTACAGGGTGCGAAGCCATCTTGAGCCGGACCGAGGAAGCTATCAACCGAGCGGCAGGGCGTGTTTTGCTGGAAATCTGGACAGAAGAAGCCAAGAAACTGGAACCGGCGCTGCGCAAGGCCGCGGAACGAGGCGTTGAGATTCTGATTGTTGTTTACGGAGAATTGGAGTTCGAATTTGCGCAGGTCTACCCGCACGATTCGAGCGAAGAGATTACACAGGAATACGGCGGCCGCTGGATTGTGGCGAGCATAGACGACCGCGAAGTGGTAGCTGGCATCGTGTCTCTTGGCACGGACAGCCGTGCGGCTTGGACTATGCATCCCGGTCTCGTCATGCCGATCACCGAGGTTATCATCCATGACTTATACATCTATGAGATTATGCAAGCACACCGCGAAACGCTGGAACAGACATTCGGACCCAATCTAATCGAACTACGAAAAAGGTATAACTTCGGGCCTTCTGGCTACAACATGGCGATGAAGCTAGGGGTGGGGAATTAGCTTAGTATGCTACTTTAACTCACCTGACACGTATTCATGTATAAGCAATTAATCACAATGAAAAGGGGCAAAGACGAATGAGACCAGCTAGAAAAAGAATCGGAATCATGACGTTAGCTATAGGCTTCATCGCAGCTAGCTTGGCCAGTTCTCCTGCGCCTGCTCGAGCGGATATGGTCTGGGATCATTGGCAAAAAGCACAGTCACTTGAAGCAAGCGGGAATAAAGGAGGGGCTGTGCCGCATTGGGAATTTTTAGCCAACCACTATGCAAGCACTGGAGAATGGGAAAATGCAGCGCTCTTCAATGGTCAGTTGGCTGCTTATTATGATGGCGTAGGCAATTATGAACGGGCAATCCCTTATTATGAAATGGAAAATAAGTATTGGGTAAAAGCCGGCAAAGATTGGGGAGCCGTGAAGCTGCAGCGTGCGGATCAAATTCGTACAACGGTTGAACTTTACCGACAAGATGATGACGTATCAGAAATGCAAGCTTTAAGCTTGCCGACAAACGGACAATTGGCGAAGTTTGAACCTGCCTATGGGACTTATTTGGGCATGTATTCGGAGCAGGACCCAAAGGTTGGCAATCTATTTACGAAGATGCCATCGGTGTATGGCAAAAAGCATGCCATTCATCTGGCTTACGCACATTGGGGACAAGGCTTTCCTGATGTTTATGCGAAGAGAGCCAAAGAAGCGGGTGCCGCTTTGCAAATTGCTTGGGAGCCGGATGATGGATTAGATCCTGTTGCGGATGGCGCTTATTTGCGAAAATGGGCTAAGGACGCGAAGGCTTCAGGCATTCCAATTTTCTTGCGCTTTGCCGGTGAGATGAATGGCGCTTGGGTCAAATGGCATGGCAATCCTACGCAATATATCGAGAAATTTCGCATGCTGCATGATGTATTTGCCGCGGAGGCGCCGAATATTGCCATGGTATGGAGCCCCGGCGACGTTCCTGCGAATGATATCGATCCTTACTATCCGGGCGATGCTTATGTGGATTGGGTTGGTGTCAGCCTCTACATTGAGCCCTACGAAAACGGGGATCCTTCGCTGCCATCGATGGTTGCAACAAGCAATGTGGAGCGGTTAACAAGGCTTTACAACACGTACTCCGATCGTAAACCGCTGATGTTAAGCGAGACGGGAGTTCCGCATTACGCCCACGGAGCAGGAGAGGACTTTACAGAGTGGGCCAAGCTGAACTTGCAGTGTTTATACGAGATTATGCCTTATAAATATCCGAGATTGAAAGCTATTACGTATTTTAATGTGGATCAAAAAATGGAAAATGCCAAAAATGATTATTCCCTAAGCAGCTCTTCGGAGATCCAAAGCTACTATAGCAAACTTATTGATAATCCTTACTTGCTCTCTACTGTATCCGATTCAGCAAAGCCTTCCAATGGTAAGGGGTACGTCCCTGTTGATGCCAATCATCAAGCTTTTACAAAGCAAACCAAGCTGATTCCATTTGTGAAAATACCTGAAGTATACATCGGTAAAATCGAGTATGTCCTAAATGGAAGACTCGTAGCGTCTCAAACGGACTTGCCTTATGGGTTGGCGTTAAAAGCGGGCGAGGTGCCGGAAGGGTCTGTGATTCAGATTCGGGTTTATAATCAATCCGGTAAGCAAGTGGCTGTGCGAACGTTTGGCTTATCCTCTCAAGTTTCTGTTCAGATTGATGAGGCAGACGTAAGCTTTGAACAAGCTCCTGTCATTGTGAATGGCGTAACCTTAACGCCGCTGCGCGCGATTTTCGAGGCTCTAGGAGCAAAGATTGACTATGATGCGGCAACGAGAACCGTAACTGCAAGGAAGGGAAGCACTACAGTGCGCCTCACGTTGGATCAGAAGACGGTATTTGTGAATGAGAAGGCCGTACTTTTGGAGGAGCCTGCTCGACTGGTGAATGGCTTTACAGTGGCTCCTGCCCGTTTCGTTGGGGAAGCTTTTGGCGGTAAAGTGGGTTGGGACGGTGCAAGTAGAACCGTTCAGATTGCAACAGGAAAATAAAGAAGGCTATTATAAAAAAGAAGCTGGTCCATGCGCTGACGAAATCGTCAGCCTTGAACCAGCTCTTTTTTGAGTTTTTAGACAGTTTGAAGTGCCTGTTGTACTTCCTGAACAATGGATAGAGCTGCGCTACGAGCACTGGAAAATGCGCGCTCTGCCAACTCGCCTTTGCCTGTACACCCGTCCCCGCAGAAATAGAAAGGAATATTTTCGACGCGTGTAGGTAAAAGGTTATTGCTCGCGATATTTTTAACGCTGGCAACCATGGCTTTCTTCGAAACCCGCTTCACGGCCGTAACATCGCGCCAACCTGGGTAATGCCGATCGAACAATGCTTCCATTTGTAAGGTTTTTTGCTCTAGGTAGGCTTTGCGATCGTCATCGCTATCGAAATTATCGCTGAGATAGGCGATTCCTTGCAGAAGCTGTCCGCCTTCCGGGACCAATGTATGATCCGTTGCAGATACATCGCTGATGAATAATTTGTTGTCCATGTCGCTAATGTAGCTGAAAGGTCGAGCGACAACACGACTTAAGCCGATATCGTATACCATAACTTCAGTAGCTGTATTGGACTCATATGGAGCAAGGAAGGGCTCCCAAGCGGATCCTTTCAGCAGTTTGACAACCTGTTGGACTGGCATTGCAAAGATGACTTTGTCAAAAGCAGCTTCGCGGTTCTTCGTTTGCAGAATGAACTTACGGTCCGCATAGCGGAGGTTTTCAACACCTTCTTGTATGGCGATTTCCCACCGTCCGGTTGTTGTCACTTTTTGCTTCAGCTGATTCGTAATAACGGCCCAACTGCCTAAGATATAATTCACAGGCTTGCTGGAAAGAAACAAATTATGGTAGTACTCGCTAATAACCGCCCCGGATACTTTCCGCGCATCTTCAGGTGTGATAAAGAAATTTGAGCATACCAGATGCTCCCATAACTCTTTAACATCTTCATCCGCGTTTGATTCGGCTAGGTAATCGGCTAACGTTGCATAATTTTTGAGGTTATGAATATTCGCAATAATGGCTGCGATCTCACCTACGAATCGCACTTTTTGAGCGGTGCTTAATAAATCTGTCTTCAAGAGGTTAATCGCATCAAGTGGAGCCGGTGTAAGCTGGTCATGCTTGGCATAAAAAACTTTGCGTTTATCCACTTGCTTGGAGGAGAAAGAAAGTCCCAATTCCCGCTCCATGGAGGTTAGCGTATGACGATCAATTCCGTAGATGGCGTGAGCACCGTAGTTGAGGGTAAACCCTGCTTTTTCGTAAGTGAAAGCTCGCCCGCCCAGTTGTGGACTGCGTTCGAATAGTGTGCCTTCAATATGTGGATTATCAGATAAGTATGCGGCCGCTGTTAATCCTGCCAGACCTCCGCCAATAATAGCTACTTTCATTTTGTTTTCCTCCTTGGGGACTGGTTCTACCTGTAGGGGGGCATTAGGCTCTTCCGAACGAAGGCCGGCCCACAGCCAGGCTAAGTTGTTTTTCATCATGGAGAGCAAATCGGCATTGTTTTGGTTGCACCAGGTTTGGAGCGTTCCGGTGTACATGCAAGTGAGCAGTTCAATTTTTCTGGGTTCAGGCAGCCAGCGCAGCAAGCTCTCCGAGAGAGTTTCCAAATATTGCTGTTCTTCTGCTCTGACGGTTTCATTTTGCAGGGATAGTGCTTGTAAACTGCGTATTAGACGAGCTGACAAATGAATGTTGGACGCTAAGTCTAGAAATAATCGATTGATATGGCCTTCAAGGGATTGAACCTTGGAAGGGGGCTGTTTCACCCATTCTTGAATCAATTCGGTTTGCTGGCCATAAAGAGCAGAAATAATAGCATCTTTACTTTTGAAGTAATGATAAAAAGTTCCTTTGGAGGTACTGGTCGCTGCGATGATGTCATCTACAGAAACACTTTCGTAGCCTTTTTCCATAAACATGGCCAAGGCGACTTCCATCATCACGTCACGCTTCTTGCGTGTGGTGTCTCTCATGAATTGACTCATCCACGCACTCCGTTCCAAACATCGATTTATTCTTATTATATGAAAAAATAGACTCACAGTCTACATGTTAATTAACCAAAGTATAAATATTGAAAAGGAAAAAACTATTCTAATGATTATTTACCGTGTGGAACGGCTGTATACGGCCTATACTTTAGAGCAGATGCACGAGAAAGGATGAATGCAACACTTGTTTAAAACTGATCTAGGTTGGCATTCTTTTTTTGAACAAGCCTTTGAACCTTTCCGAAAGGAAGGGTACCAAGTAGGTCGAGTGACACTGGAACATAAACATATGTACCGGGTTCAAACGGAAATTGGCGAGGCCTTAGCCGAGGTTTCGGGGAAAATGCGTCATTTGGCTGATCGACGGGAAGACTACCCTGCCGTGGGAGATTGGGTCGTTCTCTCCATTCGGGAGGAAGAGCAGCGTGCAACCGTTCACGCCATCTTGCCCCGCAGAAGTAAGTTTTCCCGCAAAGTAGCAGGTCAAGTCACGGAAGAGCAGATTGTGGCAACAAATGTGGATACTGTCTTTTTGGTAACAGCACTTAACCTTGATTTCAATGTGCGACGTTTAGAACGATATCTTGTATTAGCCTGGGAGAGCGGCGCCAGTCCTGTAATTGTCTTGAGTAAGGCTGATTTGTGTGATAACCCGGAAGAGTTAGCCGCAGAGGTCTCCGCTGTTGCTTTTGGTGTTCCGATTCATATTATTAGTACGGCGGAAAACCGCGGCCTAGAAGAGCTTGCTGTATACATCACTAAGGGCCAAACGGTCGCGCTTTTAGGCTCTTCAGGAGTGGGAAAGTCAACCTTAGTGAATCGTATCTTTGGGGATGATAGGTTGGATACCGGAGATATTCGCACGGGTGATGACAAAGGGAAGCATACGACTACCCACCGTGAGCTGATCATGCTGCCTGGAGGCGGTATTTTAATTGACACACCGGGGATGCGAGAGCTTCAATTATGGGATGCCCCTGAGGGGTTGAGCGCTTCCTTTCAAGATGTGGAGGCATTGGCGGAACAGTGTTTCTATCAGGATTGCGGGCATGAGAATGAGCCCAAATGTGCAGTGAAAAATGCGCTGGATGATGGAAAATTGGATAATGAGCGTTTTCGAAGCTACCGGAAGCTTCAAAAGGAGCTTGCTTATTTGGCCCGCAAAGAAGATAAGGGACTTCAGGCTGCTGAGAAAGCGAAATGGAAGAAGATTCACCAGTCTGTAAAAAGTCAGCCTCATCGTTAAAATCTCATGGGTCGGATGAGCGATGGGACGGACCATGAATATACAAGGGCCTTTTTACCTTTTGGCTATGGTTATGGTTTTCCTTACTACGGGTATCCGGGATATGGTTTTGGCAGACGTCGTTTCGTTAGACAAATTCTTCCGTTGGCTGGCTTTGTCGTCCTATCGTTACTGCCTTATTACTAGGAATCTAGGATATAAATGCTAGAAGTATCGTGCCTTTGGCATGATATTTCTTTTTTTGCAGCTATACCATTTTAATCAGTTAATTGGATTGGATTTTTTCGTTTATTTCCGATAAAATTAAAGATAGAAGTTTGAAGAAGGTGGAGGGGACAAGCTAAGCGATGAGTGATTGTATTTTTTGTAAAATAGTTGAGGGCGAGCTTCCCTCTAAAAAAGTGTATGAAGACGATGAAATTTTGGCATTTCATGATATTCAACCTGCCGCACCCATTCATGTGCTGATTATTCCCAAGAAGCATATCGCTTCATTGGACGATGCAGGGCCAGAGGATTGGGCAGTTATCGGGCACATTCAGCGTGTTGCGAAGCAAGTTGCCAGTGAATCAGGTGTCTCTGAATCAGGATACCGTGTCGTGACGAATGTTGGAGCTAACGCAGGACAAATTGTCCATCATCTTCATTATCACCTCATGGGTGGGGCTAGATTATCTCCTTTAGGTTTGCATAACTAGGGTTGTTTTTGAGAAAGCTTAGGATTCCGATTGACACTCTAATTACTATAACCTATAATGAGATTTGATGAACCGTTTTATCTTAGATGGTCTGTTCGGAGGGAGGGAAAACTGTTGTCAGAAACTCGAGTTCGTAAGAACGAAACTATAGATGCTGCACTTCGTCGCTTTAAGCGTTCCATCGCTAAGGATGGCATTCTAGCAGAGGTTAAAAAACGTAAACATTATGACAAGCCTAGCGTTAAGCGTAAGCTTAAATCTGAGGCTGCTCGGAAGAGAAAGTTCTAGGAGGCAACATGAGCTTAAGCGATCGATTAAACGAAGATATGAAGCAAGCGATGAAGAGTCAGGACAAGTTCAAACTCTCCGTAATCCGTATGGTTCGGTCTACTATTAAGAATTCAGAAATAGATCTGAAGAGAGCCTTAGATGACAATGAAGTGCTTGATGTTCTAACTCGTGAAATCAAACAGCGTAAGGATTCCCTCCAAGAGTTTGCAAAGGCGGGCAGAGATGATCTGGCCGACAACCTGAAAGCAGAACTTGTTATTTTAGCTGAGTACATGCCGCAACAGCTTTCTGAGGAAGAAGTGAAAGCCATTGTACAGCAGACCATCCAGCAAGTTGGTGCTTCTTCCAAAGCGGATATGGGCAAAGTGATGACGGCATTGATGCCTCAGGTAAAAGGACGCGCTGATGGCAAGATTATCAATCAGTTAGTCCAACAATTATTGGGATAATACAAACAAAAAATGTATGAAAAGACCGTGTGGAATTCGTTCCTCTCGGTCTTTTGTTTTTTTCTGGGCATAAAGTGAAACAGTTTGTGCGATTAAACGTACAAAGTAAGGTTAGGAGATTTTAGGAAAGGAGTGAAAGTGTATGTTTGCAGAAAACTTGTCCGCCTTCCTTACTCATCCGATTACAGCTACTGTTCTTTTAATTGTCGGTATTGTAGGAATTGCGCTGGAGCTGTTGTTTTTTAGCAGCGGTTTACTTGCCCTAGCGGGTGTTGTAAGTTTTGGGCTTTATTTTCTCGGATTCTATTTAGCTGGTTTCGCAGGATTCGGCGACCTAGCGATATTCGGAATTGGACTCTTACTGCTTATTTTGGAATTGGTCATTCCAAGCTTCGGCATTTTAAGTGTCTTGGGGGCAATTTGTTTATTCGGCGGGGTGATCATGGCTTCTTCGGATCCCAAGGAAGCCGCGGTCATGCTTGGTGTAGCGTTGCTGATAGCCATAGTAGCCATCTCCTATGCGATCAGAACCTTTAAGCATCGCGGCGTATGGAACCGTTTTATTTTAAAGGAGCAGCTGTCAACGGATAAAGGATATACGTCGAGTCCTGATCGCTCTTATTTAATTGGAATGACAGGCGAAGCTATAACGCCGCTCCGTCCGGCAGGCACTGCGCTCATTAATGATGAACGTGTGGATGTTGTGACAGATGGCAGCTTTATTCAAAACGCTAAATTAATTATCGTGGTGCAGGTTGAAGGCGTTCGTGTTGTGGTTAAAGAATATGAACAATAAGAAAATGTGAGATTCTTAGGAGGAATTCAGGTATGACTATAGAACCAGGCTTGTATTTAGTATTGCTCGTAGCCATTGTTATCATAGCTTTATCGATATTATTAAGTATTGTTCCTGTGATGTTGTGGATTTCCGCATTAGCTTCCGGTGTGCGTATTAGCATTATCACATTGATTGCCATGAGACTTCGTCGTGTTACGCCAAGCAGAATCGTCAATCCAATGATTAAGGCGACAAAAGCAGGAATTGATCTCAGCGTGAATCAACTTGAGAGTCATTTTCTTGCCGGTGGTAATGTAGACCGTGTAGTGAATGCTTTGATTGCGGCTCATCGCGCGAAAATTCATTTGGAGTTTGAACGTGCCGCCGCGATTGATTTGGCTGGACGCGATGTTTTGCTAGCGGTTCAAATGAGCGTTAATCCTCGTGTTATTGAAACACCGAATGTATCCGCTGTTGCCAAGAACGGGATTGAAGTCAAAGTTATCGCTCGAGTAACGGTTCGTGCGAACATTGACCGTTTGGTTGGGGGCGCAGGCGAAGAAACGATCATTGCCCGTGTTGGGGAAGGGATTGTAACGACGGTTGGTTCCAGCGACTCTCACAAGGATGTATTGGAAAATCCCGATATGATCTCGCGCACGGTATTGGGTAAAGGCTTGGATGCGGGAACAGCTTTCGAAATCTTATCCATTGATATCGCGGACGTGGATGTAGGTAAAAATATCGGTGCGCATTTACAAACCGAGCAAGCGGAAGCGGATAAACGTATTGCCCAGGCCAAAGCAGAAGAAAGACGTGCGATGGCTGTAGCTGCCGAACAAGAGATGAAAGCTAAAGTTGTCGAAATGCGTGCGAGGGTTGTCGAATCGGAATCCCAAGTGCCGCTTGCGATGGCAGAAGCACTTCGAAGCGGTAAGCTTGGCGTTATGGATTATATGAATCTTAAAAATATTGAGTCGGATACACAAATGCGTTCTTCTTTAGGTAAGAATAACGAAGGCAAAAGCGAGAAGGAATAATGACCGTTTTCCATAAGGATAATGTTTAGGAGGTGATCCCTTGGAACAACTGATCGAGTTTTTGCTGAAACACTGGTACCTAGTCATTATTGCCATCACTTTTCTTTATCAGCTGCGCAACAAAAAGAATCAGAGTACGCAAAGCAATCGCAATGGAACAGGGATGCCTTCCTTCGGAGACAGTCAAGGGGCGCCCAGAAGAGCCCCAGAAGCGCGTGGGGTACCTGTGCAGGGACAAATGCCCATGAAGCAAATGGAAAGCGCTCAAAGCGTATACGCTCGTTCTGAAACGCAGCGACCTATGGATTCGTCAATGAAGCCGAAAGCATCACCTTTCGGTTCATCGGCCAAGGCTAGTACGGAGAGCTCTCCCATTTATGAGGATGATATATCCACATCGAGCCGTTTTCCTGAACAACCGACTCAAGATCAGCTGCTGCAAGGTATCGTGTGGGCCGAAATCCTCGGCCGCCAAGGTCAAAAAAGCCGCACCGAAGGTAATCTCTTTATACTTAACGCCCTCTTGAAATTCCAAGACGGGCGTTTTTCTCATGTAAATTTTTCACATAAAAACCGCTCTTCCCGCATAATTTGGAAGAAAGTCTGGTGCTTTCCTGCTGTCATGATCATCTAGTTAGAGGGGGTACTGCCCAGCTATGCGTCGCTTGACCCGCAAATGGAATCAATTCACGGCCAAAATCCTGGATCTGCCGCAGGATGTGGTACAGGACTTGCCGCGTATTACGATGATCGGCAACGTACAGCTTTATGTAGAGAATCACCGGGGCGTGCTTCATTTTTCCAGCGAGAACTTAAAGCTTGAATTA
This sequence comes from Paenibacillus sp. N3.4, assembly GCF_008017805.1. Taxonomy (GTDB): domain Bacteria; phylum Bacillota; class Bacilli; order Paenibacillales; family NBRC-103111; genus Paenibacillus_E. Next base: position 98,367 of record NZ_VRTT01000016.1, read on the forward strand.
ACGAAAGGGACGCTCGAGGTATTCGGCAAAGACTTGGTTATTCGAGCTATTTTATCGGAGGAAGTATTTATTGAGGGCTTGATCGATTATGTGAAATACATGCCATAGATGCGGGTATCGGGGACGAAGGGGAGGTTGAGTCATGAAACAATCACTATTCATTGCTCGTTTGCGAGGGTACGTGCGCGTACAATTGCGCGGCAAGGAGTGTGAAGGGTTGATTAATCCCATGATGGAGAAAGGCTTCTCCATTTGGGATATTCAAGCTGCACCGGACGGCAAGTTGGAATTTCATATCCTTGTCAGAGACTTTTTTAAATTAAGGCCGCTGCTCAAGCGGACAGGCTGCAGGGTGCATGTCCTCAGCAGACATGGGCTTCCATTTTTTATGGATAGACTGGGGCACAGAAAATTTTTTTTCGGCGGACTGGCAGCATTTATTATTGGACTTTACGTACTGAGCTCCTTAGTTTGGCAGGTTACCGTGGAAGGGAATGATCGGATCGCGGAAGCGGATATTTTGCAAGCGGCATCCAAGGTAGGGATCCATACCTTTCAGTGGAAATTCAAGCTTAAGAAAAGTGAAGATTTGTCCCGCGAAATTCAAAGCATGCTGCCAAGCACGTCTTGGGTCGGTGTTGAAATACGAGGTACGCACATTACAATTAAAATTGTGGAGGCAACCATCCCGGACCGCAGACCTCTCATGAACCCAAGAAATTTGGTCGCTTCCAAAAATGCGCTTGTTACCGAGATTTTATCAGTCAAAGGAAGACCCATGGTAAAGCCAAATACGTATGTGCGAAAAGGGGACGTGCTTATCTCCGGTACGATCGGCGACGACCAAAATAGTCAAGTGGTGGTCGCTAATGGTAAAGTAAGGGGAGTGGTTTGGTATACCTCCAAAATCGAAGCGCCTCTTACCCGTACATACAAGACCTACACAGGTGAAACCAAGAATCGCAATTATATCGTTTTTGGGACTCGAGCGCTGAAGGTCAGCGGCTATGGAGAACTCCCCTATACACTTTTTGAAACGATTTCTGAACGTAAAGCGCTCGCTTGGCGAACATTTGCCTCGCCTCTAGGATGGCTGCATGAGAAGGTGATGGAAGTTCAAATGATTGAGGAGCCTATCGAACTCGCAGCTGCGAAAAAGATTGGTTTAGAGCAAGCCAGAGCCAAATTGCTGGCAGAAACAGGAGCCGACTCCAGGCTTGTCGGTGAAAAAATTTTGCATGAAAAAACAGAGAATGGTAAAGTTTATATGGAAGTGCATTTTGAAATGGAAGAAAATATAGCTGAAGAGCAACCAATTGTGATACAAGGAGAATGAGACCTGTTGGCAGACAACGCACAAATTGTGAAATTAACTTTGAAAAATCCGGCAGAAGGACTAGCCTTGTTTGGACCGCAGGATAAATTCCTTCATCTGATTGAACGGGAGATTGCGGCGCAAATCTTCACACGCGAAGCTGAGATTACGATACAAGGGGCTGCTGCGGAAGTGAATTCACTTCAGCAGCTTTTTGATGTTCTATTACAGCTGATTCGCAATAACTACACGTTAACTGAGCGTGATATTCAGTATGCGATCGAACTGGCCAAACAAATGAAAGCGGATCAATTGCTAGATTTGTTCAAAGGCGAGATTACGACAACCCACCGTGGGAAACCGATTCGGGTTAAAACCATTGGCCAACGTAAATATGTAGAGACGATTAAGAAGAAGGATATTGTCTTCGGAATCGGTCCTGCTGGGACAGGCAAAACGTATTTAGCTGTTGTGCTTGCCGTTACCCGTCTCAAAGAGGGAGCGGTCAAACGAATTGTATTAACCCGACCTGCTGTTGAAGCTGGGGAAAGCTTGGGTTTCTTGCCTGGTGACCTTCAGGAAAAAGTTGACCCTTATTTGCGCCCATTGTATGATGCTCTTAATGACGTACTGGGTCCTGATCAAGTCGCCAAATCCTTAGAGCGAGGGTTGATTGAAATTGCACCCCTGGCTTATATGCGTGGAAGAACCTTGGACGACTCTTTTATTATTTTGGACGAGGCACAGAACACGACGCCTGAACAAATGAAAATGTTTTTAACCCGACTTGGTTTCGGTTCCAAAATGGTTATTACTGGCGACGTGACTCAAATCGATTTACCGCGAGGCAAATCTTCGGGTCTTGTAGAGGCGGATCGCATACTCAGCGGAATTGATGAGCTTGGATTTATTTACTTTGATGAACAGGATGTTGTTCGCCATACACTCGTACAGAAAATTATCGTGGCCTATAATGCTGAAAAGGATAAGTAGCCAAGCTAGGTGTTAGGTAGAGAGGGATGACCTTCCGAGATGAAAAATGAAGTGCAAATGAAAGGCAAATTTCATTACCAGCTGATCGGTTGGAAATACAGTACATGGTTACGGGTGCTGTTGTTTCTCCTGCTGGCGTTCATTTTCTATTTGTCGCTATACGCCAAGCTTGTACCGCAAGTTTATGATATTGCACTAGGAACAATCAGTGAAAAAACGATTTACGCGCCGAGACAAATCGAGAATGCCATTGCCACGGAGCAAGCCAAAGAAGATGCAGCCAAGCGCGTACAGCCTGTTTACCGAATTGTCAATTTAAAGAACGATGCCTTGATTGACGCTATTTATGATAAATTATCTCAAATAAATGCCGATGAAGAAGTGAAGTTTGATGATAAAGTCAGCATTTATCGTCGGGTTATTCCACAATTGATTAGCGATTTAGAGAATCAATCGATTAAATCGTTTCGGGCCAGCGGCCAATACAATGACCCGCTTTTGGAACAAATTCAACAAGCGCTAGTCGAACAGCAATACCCGCTGCCTGAGGAATCCTTTTTTAAAATTCCTAGGCTGACTAAAGAAGACTTAACGAATATGCGTCCTGTCACCAAGGACATTGTCGCAAAGCTGATGAATGATCAAATTCTGGATGCTCAGACGGTGAGAGCAAAAGTAGCTGAGCTTGTAAACACCTCGAATTTGACGAAAAACACGTCGCGTGAGATGGTAACTGAGATCGCACGAGCGGTCATAACGCCGAATAAATTTTTTGATCAAAAAGGTACGGATGATGCCAAAGGACAAGCCCGTGAAAATGTGAAGCCGGTGTATATTAACAAAAACGAGGTATTGGTGAAAGTTGGCGATGTCATTACCGCTGAGATTTATGCAAGACTTGATAAACTAGAATTATTGAAAGACAAAGCAAACCATCTGCCACAGTTCGGTTTAGCGATTTTTTCAGCTCTTATGTCTTTTGTGATGTACATGTTCGTCAGACAAAGCACGCTGTCAATCAAATACAATAATTCTCAGTTAGTCATGCTTATTCTCATTTTCATCATTAATGTGATGTGCATCAAAATTATTTCACTTGTACAAAATTTGGATTATCCGTATATTGGTTATCTTGCGCCAACAGCGTTAGGCAGCATTCTGATCGTTATTTTACTGGATGCTCCGCTAGCTTTTATCTCATCGGTCTTATTCTCCGTAATGGTAAGTATTATATTTAATACGGAACATGACCTGTTATTTGATTTCAAATACGGTTTAGTCAGCTTGGTTATCGGATACAGCGCTATTTTTACGATTCAACGTGCCAGCCAGCGGGCGACTATTTTGAAAGCTGGACTTATGATTGCTTTTTTCTCTATGCTCACGATCACATCTATGTTGCTGCTGGAGGATCATTTTTATCAGAAAGAAGCGCTAACTTCGCTTTCCTTTGCCGCTGCCGGTGGATTATTAACCGTTGTTTTGGTGATTGGCTTACTGCCCTTTTTTGAGGTTGCCTTCGGTATCCTTTCCCCACTTAAACTCGTGGAACTGTCGAATCCGAATCACCCGCTTTTGCGCAAGCTGCTTACGGAAACGCCAGGCACGTATCACCACAGTGTCATGGTAGGCAATTTATCCGAGGCAGCAGCGGAATCTATCGGGGCTGATGGGCTGCTCTGTAGAGTCGGTTCTTATTATCATGATATCGGTAAAACGAAGCGACCAAGCTATTTTATTGAAAATCAGACCAATATTGAAAATCCGCACGATCGCATCGATCCGAATTTGAGCAAATCGATCATTATCGCACATCCGCGCGATGGGGTCGAAATGCTCAAAGATTATAAAATGCCGAAGCCGATCAGAGATATTGCTGAACAGCATCATGGCACAACACTGTTGCATTATTTTTATCATAAAGCAATAAAGCAATCCGAAGAAGAAGGAAACGCTAAAGAAGTTCGCGAGGAAGATTTCCGTTATCCGGGACCGAAAGCGCAAAGCAAGGAATCAGCTATTGTCGGTATTGCCGATAGTGTAGAGGCTGCGGTTCGCTCACTGCGCAATCCGACACTGGAGCAGATCGATTCTATGGTTCACAAAATTATTAAATCCCGTTTGGACGACGGTCAATTCAATGAATGCGATATTACGCTCAAAGAATTGGATATCATTGCCAAAACGTTGAATGAAACGTTGTTAGGCATCTTCCATTCGCGGATTGAATACCCTAGCGAGCTTGCTCCCAAGAAATCAGGGGCATAACTGGAAAAAAATGCTTAGGAGGCATGCAGCATGGCAAGTTTGGATTTAACGTTGGAATGGAACAGCGAACAAGACGTGAAAGAGATCACATCGGAATTTATTGCGAAATTGGAAGAGTTGCTGCGCTTAGCGGGAGAACAGGAAGGTGTTACAACTGGTGAAGTTGCCCTTACTTTCGTAGATGATGCAGCCATTCAAGAGCTAAATAAACAGTATCGGGATATGGATAAACCCACGGATGTACTCTCATTTGCGATGAGCGAGTTTGGTGAGGATGAAATCGAAATCAACTATGAGGCTGATGAAGAGGCTGATTCCGATACAGAAGAGGATGATAACATTTCTGAAGGCTTTATCGAGCCTCTTGGGGATATTATTATTTCTGTACCGCGTGCTATTTCTCAAGCCGAAGATTACGGGCATTCCGTTGAGCGCGAGCTTGGCTTTCTGTTCGTGCACGGATTCTTGCATTTGATTGGCTACGATCATCAAAGTGAAGAGGAAGAGAAAGTGATGTTCGGCAAACAGGAAGAGATATTGCAGAAGGCAGGTCTTACTCGCTAATGACGGACGGCTTCCGTAAATGGCGCAGGAGCTTCCGGTATGCATACGAAGGAATCAAATATGCCCTAGATACACAGCGTAATATGAAATTCCATTTTTGTGTGGCTTTTTTTGTTTTGTTAGCTGCGCTCTTTATGCGGTTGCCCAAAACGGATATCCTGTTTATTTTGTTAGCCGTAACATTAATGATTGTTACCGAGCTTATCAATACAGCTGTGGAGAAAACAGTGGACTTGGCTATGCCGGACCGCCATCCCTTAGCTAAAATTGCGAAGGACGTCGCCGCGGCGTCCGTCTTGGTGTCTGCCGGTTTCGCTGTTATTGTGGGAATGGTTGTCTTCTATGAACCCTTGGATCGTCTGATTCGACATGCAAGTGTAGAAGATACGCCGATATCGGCAGGCACGATATGGGTGTTAATTTCCCTTGTTATATTGACTGTTATTGTAATTGAAACCCGTTTTGCGGATAAAGGAAAGCTCGTGCGTCCGAGTTTACTCACGGCTATTGCGTTTGCAGTGTCAACAGTTATCACGATTTTCGTTAGCTTGACCATAGTTGCTTTGCTGGCTTATACCTTATCTGCACTTATTTTTTTAATGCTTTACGATAAAAAAACGCGGCCTTTTCCTGCTTTAATCTTGGGAGCGTTGATCGGTACAGTCGTAACGATTCTCGCTTTTTCTTGCTTAAACATGCTATAACATTAATATAATATGAAAAGGATGATAAGTTATGAATCCACAAGAATTACTTCAATACGCAACAGAAGCGATGAAAAGAGCGTATACGCCGTATTCCAACTTTCAAGTTGGAGCGGCACTTCTAGATGCGGATGGCCACGTTCACTTTGGCTGCAATATCGAAAATGCGGCCTATGGACCTACGAATTGCGCTGAGCGAACAGCAATGTTCAGCGCTATAGCAGGTGGTATAAAGCCGGGTACCTTTCAAGCGATTGCTGTAATGGGAGATACGGAAGGCCCAATTTCCCCGTGTGGAATTTGCCGCCAAGTGCTGGTTGAATTATGTGCGCCAGATATGCCCGTTTATTTAGGTAACCTGAAAGGTGCTTTTGCACAAACGACGGTGTCCGCTTTGCTGCCGGGTGCTTTTACAACAAAAGATTTGCATTCAAATGGAGGATAAATCGAAGTGGCTAAAAAAGAATTTAAATCAGGCTTTGTCGCAATTATTGGGCGTCCAAATGTAGGCAAATCCACGTTGATGAACCAAATCATCGGACAAAAAATTGCGATTATGTCGGACAAACCTCAAACAACACGAAATAAAATTCACGGTGTATATACATCGAGCAATGGTCAAATCGTCTTCCTGGACACTCCGGGGATTCATAAACCGACATCCAAGCTAGGAGATTACATGAGTAAAGTAGCTCATGGTACACTAGGCGAAGTGGACGCGGTGCTGTTTCTGGTTGATGTCGCAGATGGATTGGGTGGCGGTGATCGCTATATTATCGAACAGCTCAAACATATTACAACGCCGGTTATTTTGGTATTAAACAAAATCGATTTGGTTCAACCCGAAGCTTTATTGGCGATTATTACAAATTACAAAGATTTGTATAATTTTGCGGAAATTGTCCCTGTTTCAGCGCTCAAAGGAAATAATGTAACGACATTGCTGGAACAAATCGTCCGCTATTTGCCTGAGGGGCCACAATATTATCCTGCTGACCAAATTACGGATCATCCGGAGCAATTCGTCTGTGCGGAGCTTGTGCGTGAAAAAATATTGCATCTAACACGGGAAGAAATTCCTCACTCCATTGCTGTGCAAATTGAAGATATGCGCGTTGAACCTAATGGCATTGTGCATATTTCAGCCGTTATTTTTGTGGAAAGAGATTCGCAAAAAGGAATTGTTATAGGCAAGCAAGGAAGCTTGCTCAAAGAAATTGGCAGACAAGCTCGTCGCGATATTGAGACTTTGTTGGGCTCGAAAACTTTCCTTGAACTATGGGTTAAGGTAAAGAAAGACTGGAGAAATCAAGACAGAGTACTGCGTGATTTAGGTTTCCGCCACGATTAATAAACTCGGCTTCGAAAGTACCAGTTATTTCTTAGCATAGAGAAGCCTTTTATGTACCATCCTATGAACATCACGTTCAAGGGGGAGGATGCTGAACATGAAAGACTTTTCGTGGACGTATTTTTCAAAGACCGGTGATGTAGATGCCTACCTACTGTATAAACAAGTATCTGGCCAGCCCGGTATGGATACGGATATACAGGATGAGGATCAAAGTAACGAAGAGCCGCTCGAAGGTTGGAATGGTTAATTCTTAGGTTCGATGCGGCATTCATGGGGGACGTCATGTGCTGCGCAGCGTACAGGGGATCGTGCTCCGTAGTATGGACTATGGAGAGGGAAACAAGATAATCAGTTTGTTCACCCCTGAGCTGGGTAAAGTTAGTGTCATGGCTCGGGGCGCAAAAAAAGTGAAAAGTCGACATGCCGCCGTTACGCAGCTTTTTACGTACGGCGATTTTGTATTTTTCAAGCAGAGAGGCCAAATGGGCTCGCTCAATGGGGCAGAAATTATCGAGGCTCATCATGCTTTGCGCGAGGATCTGCATAAGTCCGCTCATGCCTCTTATTTGGTCGAAATGACGGATCGAATGCTCGGCGATGAGTTGGCAGCCGCTACATATTTGAACAGTTAAAAGCCGGTTTGATGGCGATTGAAGAGAATAAAGATATGCAGATGTCGGTTCATCTGTATGAAATGAAAATGTTTGATCGGCCGGATATTTGCCTGTTACGGATGCTTGTGTTTCATGCGGGGAAACTTCGGGCCTAACCAGCTTCAGTCCGGCTATGGGAGGGATTTTATGCTCTCGCTGTAGACATAAGGACACAGCTGCCATTTTGATCGGCGAAGGCACGTTAAAGCTCCTCAAGCTTTTTCCTAGAATGGATATGCGCAGGCTTGGCACCGTGCAGGTTAAGGAAGAAACAAAAATGCAATTAAAGCAGTGTATGCGCGATTACATGGATGTTCATATAGGCGTTCAATGGAAGTCTAGAGGCTTTATTGAACAAATGGAAAAGTATAACATTTAGTGTCCAATTACCAATTTGACATGCGATATATGCTTTGATATGATGTGATGGAAAACGCCTCGCCCTTGTGCTGTCAGCATATCGGTGAGTTTTTTTATGCTTTCGTTCTGTTCTAGCCTAGTTTACATACAAATGACTAATGTAGGGGCCTCGTCCCTGCTGAAAGGAGCATTGGGCCAAATGGATCAGCCATTACCTACCCGTGTTTATGTGGTTTCAGATTCCGTAGGAGAAACCGGAGAATCTGTCGTTCGAGCAGCCGCCATGCAATTTCATCCGATACCGGTAGAGATCATTCGTGCTCCATTTATTCATGATTATGAAGGTATCGATAAGGTGATGAATGCCATTCGAGTTCATGGCGGTATTGTGGTGTTTACCTTAGTTATTCCCGAGCTGCGAGACGATTTGATTGCTAAGGCTTTAGATTACGGGATTCCGCATATTGATCTCTTGGGTCCTATTGTTGCAACGCTGGGGCAAGCTTTGCGACAAGAGCCGCGGAGGCAGCCAGGGATGATTCATCCGCTGGATGAAGATTATTTCAAAAAAGTAGAAGCAGTAGAATTCGCTGTAAAATATGATGACGGCCGTGATTTCAGCGGTGTTCAGAAGGCGGATATTGTTTTGCTGGGTGTCTCGCGAACATCCAAAACACCTTTATCCATGTATTTGGCGCACAAAAGGTTTAAAGTGGCCAATGTCCCTTTAGTTCCCGAAATGCAGCCGCCGGCAGCTGTTTATACCGTGCCAAAAGAGAAAATTATCGGTTTGCGCATTGATCCGGATAAGTTAAATGTCATACGCCAAGAACGACTGCGGACACTCGGTCTTGCAGAAAATGCAACCTATGCGAATGTAGAACGTATTAAAATAGAACTGGATTTTGCTGACAAAATTATGAGCAAAATCGGTTGTGTCATTTTTGATGTTTCCAATCGTGCCGTTGAGGAAACCGCCAGTTTAATTATGGATCATATTGAACGAATCCAGTAAGCTTTTATGTTTTTCCTTGCAGGATTTTTTATAAGTTCATCGTATATAATAGTACGGTGAGATTTCGCGGATAGAGTGGGGGCTGAGTTGCATGCAAGCGAGAAGTATTATCGTCGACGCCGATGCTTGTCCCGTTAAAGCTGAAATTGAACTGGCAGGCAAGCAGTTTGGTGTCCAGGTTGTTCTCGTGGCCTCCTTTGATCACCGAATGAAGCAGAATCCCGGTGTTAAGGTCGTGCAAGTGGATCGCTCCGATCAATCGGTTGATTTGTATATTGCCAATCAGATTAAACCAGGCGATATTTTGGTGACCCAGGATTTTGGACTTGCTGCTTTAGGGCTGGCTAAGGGATCCATTTGCTTAACGAATCGCGGCCAAGAATATACCGATAGCTCGATAGACTTTCTTTTGGAACGTCGCCATGTATCGGCCAAAATGCGCAGAAGTGGGAAGCATACGAAGGGCCCCAAACCCTTTACTGAAGTTGATCGTCAAAATTTTCTACAAGGTTTGACAAAACTTTTAAAATATTTGCAGGAAATCGAAAGTAAGTAGCGAATAGTAATTAGTCGGAAAAGCGACCTGAATTGTAGGTGGAAGAAAATGAGGTACGGACGCATACCTGAAGAGGTTATTGATGCTGTCCTCAAGCGCCATGACATTGTTGATGTGATTGGCAGGCACGTACACTTGAGCAAGCAAGGGCATTATATGAAAGGGTTATGTCCTTTCCATTCGGAGAAAAGCCCGTCTTTCACGGTTACACCGGACAAACAGATTTATCGATGTTTTGGTTGTAATGTCGGTGGGAATTTAATTCGTTTCATTATGGAAATTGAAGGACTCAGCTTTTCTGAAGCTGTAACCAAGCTAGCGGAGGAAGTCGATATTCCCATTACATGGGAGGAAGCATCGGAGGAGCAAACAGAGCAGCAGCAGGAGAAAGTTGTTTTGCTGAAAGCTTATGATTTTGCTGCAAAGTTGTATCATTATATACTTGGCAACACAGAGCAAGGCAAAGCAGCCAAAGGTTATTTAACTTCCAGAGGAATATCGGATAAGCTGATCGATGCTTTTCAGATTGGCTACGCTCCGGCCATGTGGGACACACTTGTTCAACAGTTGGACAAACGCGAGTATGCGCTGCCGCTGATGGAAAAGGGCGGATTGATTTCAGCCAAACAGGAAGGCAGCGGTTATGTGGATAAATTCCGGGAACGCATCATGTTCCCTATTTGCGACTCCACAGGCAAGGTAATCGCGTTTGGTGGAAGAGCCATGGGCGATGCTCAACCGAAGTATTTGAACAGTCCTGAATCTCTTCTCTTTAATAAGAGCCGAACGATGTACAACCTTCACCAAGCAAGACCTAATATGCGTAAGCTCCAGCAGGCAGTGCTATTTGAAGGCTACGTGGACGTTATTAAAGCCTGGGAAGCTGGAATAAGCAATGGTGTTGCAACAATGGGAACTGCTTTAACCAAGGAGCATGCGGCTTTGTTGAACCGTAACGCAGATCAAATCGTCGTATGTTACGACGGAGATAATGCGGGACAATCCGCTGCATTCAAAAGTATTCCTATTCTTGAGGAAACGGGAAGCCGGGTTACGGTAGCCATGCTGCCAGACGGTAAAGATCCCGATGATTATGTTAGTACGTATGGTTTGACCGATTCGTACGGGAAATTATTGAGCCTGCCGTACCATCGATGAAATATAAGCTTCTGTACATTCGTAAAAATTTTAAGTTGCATGAGGACGGTGACCGAATTCGTTATCTGCAATCTGCTGTGAAAATGATTAGTGATCTTCACTCTCCCATGGAACGCGAACATTATTTGAAACAACTGGCTTCTGAATTTCCGGATTCCTCCTATGAGGCGATGAAGTTAGACCTTCATGAAATCTTGCTGCAATCGGAAAAAAACAGGCCGGATGGGGATAATAAACCAATTCTGTGGAATAATGTTATGAATAATGAGAGAACAGCGGAACGAACACGCAAGAAAATACCTACACTTTTACCCGCATATCACAATGCAGAACGCCTGCTTCTTGCCATTATGATGCATGATCGTGATGTATGTACACATGTGGAAACACAGTTAGGTGATCAATTCAATGTCGAAGCTCACGCAGTACTAGCTGCTTATTTATATGCTTACTACGCTCAGAATTCTGAGCCGGATGCAAGCCGATACATCGCCATGCTGCAAGATGAACAGTTGGAGAGCTTAGCCAGTTCCATCGTTATGATGGGATCAGGCCACGGAGTGAATGAACAAGTGATTGACGACTATATTCGCCAAATTCGCAAAGTTCCAATGCAAGAAGAAGTTGAACGCAAGAGGGAAGAACGAGTTCGTGCCGAGCGCGCGGGCGATCATCTAAGAGCAGCACAAATTGCAATTGAAATTATTGCCCTAGACAAACGGTTGAAGTCAACGTAGAACTACTGAAATGACTAGGGAGGAGGGAGTCCGTACTATGGCGAATGATCAGCGTACAGAATTAGAGACAGAGTTGACCCTAGACCAGGTGAAAGACCAGCTTATTGAGCAGGGGAAAAAGCGGTCCTCACTAACTTACAAGGATATTATGGAAAAATTAGCTCCCTTCGATCAGGATCCTGAACAAATCGATGAGTTTTTTGAACAGCTCTCTGAGCAAGGCATCGATGTAGGGAACGAATCCGATGAGGACTCGTTGAATCCTGAAGAAAATGAGCGCGATGAGTTTAACTTTGATGATGATCTGGCTTTGCCGCCGGGGATTAAGATTAATGATCCTGTTCGGATGTATCTGAAAGAAATTGGCCGTGTACCGTTGCTTTCTGCTGAAGATGAAGTGGGCTTAGCGAAGCGGATTGAAAATGGGGACGAAGAGGCAAAAAGACGCTTAGCCGAAGCGAACCTTAGACTCGTTGTCAGTATTGCCAAAAGATATGTAGGTCGAGGAATGCTGTTCTTGGATTTAATTCAAGAGGGCAATATGGGGCTTATTAAAGCTGTTGAAAAATTTGACCATACTAAAGGCTATAAATTCAGTACGTATGCAACATGGTGGATTCGCCAAGCGATTACTCGCGCTATTGCCGATCAGGCAAGAACGATTCGTATTCCTGTACATATGGTTGAAACGATCAATAAACTCATTCGCGTTTCGCGCCAATTGCTGCAGGAACTAGGACGTGAACCTACTCCAGAAGAAATTGCTAAGGAAATGGATTTGAGTACAGATAAAGTTCGTGAAATTATGAAGATCGCACAAGAGCCTGTTTCATTAGAAACACCAATCGGTGAGGAAGACGACTCCCATTTGGGTGATTTCATCGAGGATCAAGAAGCGCTGGCTCCGGCAGATGCTGCCGCGTATGAGCTTCTGAAAGAACAGCTTGAAGACGTTCTGGATACGTTGACAGAAAGAGAAGAGAATGTACTTCGCCTGCGTTTCGGCTTGGATGATGGACGCACACGTACGTTGGAAGAAGTGGGTAAAGTTTTCGGTGTTACACGTGAACGGATTCGTCAAATAGAAGCAAAAGCATTGCGTAAGCTAAGACACCCTAGTCGCAGCAAGCGGTTAAAAGATTTCTTGGAATAAAAACGCTGTAAGAGGGCCCTGCCAGTTGCGGTGGGGTCTTTTTTTGTTGATTAGAAAGTGTCCATGAAGGACGACGAAGTCATTTATCCGGGGTCCATTTAAAAGTAATACTAAAACGAAAGCTTGAAATCACCGATAAAGTAGCTAGGAAGGTGAGCGAACGAATGGATACAGAGAAACGGAAAGTAATCGTTAAAGAAATTGACCACTGGCGCCGAAGTAAATTATTGCCAGAGCATTATTGCGATTTCTTATTGAATTTGTACCTGGATGAAAGTACACCGAAACCAAGTTCATTCATGGGTGTAACAGCCTCTTCGGTAGCAAACAGTAATTGGAAGATCTGGTTAGTCATTATGGCGGTTATTGCCGCTCTGGCCTTATCTGCTCTTAATTTTAACTCTTTTGGAATGCCAATGCAAATTGGAATTTCCATTGTTTTTGTCATCATTTGTTATGTATTCGCATATCGCCAATACAGCAAAGCGCCTGTAGTTTCTTATTTGCTT
>NZ_VRTT01000170.1 GCF_008017805.1 Paenibacillus sp. N3.4
TCCAGAAAACAGACACCCTGAGCTAGACGCTTTTCCTTGCTTATCTTTATGCTAGGCTGGCTGGGGCAAAATATTCGGCAGTTCCTCTGTTTTTCATTCCATTTTTCTATTGATAAAATAAAAAAAATTAAAACTGTTTTTATATATAAAATGGAATCTGTTGGATTCTTGATTGAGTATCTGCAATCAAATCAAATCTCTGCCCGCGGCTGCCTGCTCCGTCCGTTCTGTACGAATCATTTGTGGGTTTTAAGTAGGGCCGGATTCGTTTATCTATTTCGAGCGCAAACTCATGTACCCATCTCTTGGTCATTGAATGGGAAATTTCTAATCTAGGAAATCCTGAATGACTTGTTCGGTATTTACTTACAAAGCAAGCTAGACTAAGGAACGACAAGCAAAGGCTGTTGGAGGATTTTTAATCTGTTTAATAATTATTAATAACCAATACAGCGGTACATGCGAATCATGTTCCGGCTGTGGCTATTTTATAGAATTGCAGAGTCGTTAGAAGTTCTGGGCAACTTCGTGCGCTCGTTGAACCGCCTTTTCTTTAATCGCTGGTGCTTGGTCAGGAGCCGCGGCCATACCTTCAACAAAGATTCCTTCAAAGCTAGTTAGCCCTAAGAACTTCATAATCGCACTTAGGTGGCGATGACCCATTTCACCGTCTGCATAAGGTGAGCCTGAAGATAAAACACTTCCGCTAGCTTGAATGTGAACTGCTTTTTTATCACATAACAAGCCTACCGGACCTTTATCCGGAAGATATTTGAAAGTTTTACCTGCAATACAGACGGAGTCGATATATGCTTTCATAACGGGCGGATATGATAAATTCCATATCGGTGTTACAAATACATATTTATCTGCAGCAGCAAATTGATCCACGAGTTCACCGAGACGACTAACTTTCGCTTTCTCTGCAAGGGTCAATTGTTCAAAAGCTGTACCTGCACCGAGCTTGCCCCAACCGCTAAAAGCATCGGAATCAAGCTGCGGAATATCCATTTTATACAGATCCAGATGAATAATTTCATCATACGGATTTGCAGAGCGGTAAACCTCTATAAATTCATTACCTACAGACAGGCTATAAGATTTTTCATGATCGTTCGGATTTGCTGTTATATATAATACTGTTGCCATAATTAACTTACCTACTTTCAATTTTTTGTAGAATTGCTAAAAAGTTTGGAAGGTAGAGGGTGCCGAATATTTTGCCCCAGCCAGCCTAGCATAAAGATAAGCAAGGAAAAGCGTCTAGCTCAGGGTGTCTGTTTTCTGGAGACGGGATCGCCTTAGGTACGATCTTAGCGGGTATTCATTTTTGATGACATGTGAAACACTCCTTCATTTTTTGATCAAAGCCCAATATTCCCCCTGCACTACATTGACGGATCAAATATCGGGAATGTGACTGGTATGCAAGAGAAGCGGGGAATTAACGAATCTTTGGCGTCTAGTCACATTGACTGGATTTCGTTCGTCATTACATATAGAGACTAATTTTATTTTAAGAAGGAAGTTGAATGATGAGCGAACATGATTGGTTAGTGGAGAAATTCGAAGCATATCGAAATCACCTGCAGGCGGTGGCTTATCGAATGCTTGGATCATTGAGTGAGGCGGAGGACGCGGTACAGGAGTCTTGGCTACGTCTTAGCCGTGCGGATACGAGCGTTATCGAGAACCTGGGAGGATGGCTAACCACTGTTGTCTCGCGATTGTGCCTCGATATGCTACGGTCACGAAAATCAAGAAGAGAGGAATCCATAGAAACGTATTTGACCGAGACGCTTGCTAGTCATGAGGATAGAAGTGACCCCGAACAAGAAGCCATATTGGCTGATTCTGTCGGTCTTGCGCTGCTAGTCGTGCTTAGCAAACTGAATCCTTCAGAACGGATCACGTTCGTTTTACATGATATATTCGCTATGCCTTTCACCGAAATTGCCCCCATTGTAGGAAAGTCCGAGATCGCAGCCAGACAATTAGCTAGCCGGGCTCGCCAACGTGTGCATGGGACGAGGGCAGTACCAGAATCCGATCTTGCTCGTCAACGCGAACTTGTCGACGCTTTTCTTGCAGCGGCATAAGCCGGCGATTTCGATACGCTGGTGGCGGCACTTGATCCTGACGTTCTGCTACGAGACGATCGTCAGAGAGGCGTCTCAAGCTTAACACGAGGTGCGAGAGCGCTGGTCCAAAAAGTTTCGGGACGTGCACAGGCTGCACAATCAGCCATTATAGACGGGTCAGTAGGAGTCATTGCGGCTCCTCGTGGAAGATTGCTCTATGTGCTCAAATTTACAATTAAGAGCGGAAAGATCGCCGAGGTAGACTTGATTTCCGACCCTACACGCATACGTCAGCTCGACATGTCCGTGTTTGGCGACTGATCATTGCAGTATGGCGCAGATACAAAAGCGTTATCTAATGTTAACTTCGCTGTGAAAGAAGGAAATTCGTCTCCATCATCGGGCCTTCCGGAGCGGGGAAATCAACCCTTCTTCGTTGCATTAACCGGATGATTGACGCAAGCAGCGGAGAGATCATTATTGATGGCGCGCAGGCGGCATCGGGTTTGACATGTTTATGGCCAGTGGCTTTTATTATGACGTCAGAGAAGTTGGGGTTGTTACGTACTTCATCCTATTTTTCGCGGTCCTGCTCGAAATTGTGGCGACAAGGATTAAGAAAAAGCTTAGATCGAAAGTGTGAAATTAATCGGTTTGAAGGTCGTGTGCTTCTAGCTTACGGCCTTTTTTCACATATCTCAGAAGGGCACATGATTGCAAGAAATCTGATTACTTTAACCTTATAATAACCTTCCCTTTAGCCCTTCCTGTTTCTAAATATTCAACAGCTTTTTGTGTGTCTTCAAAATCATAAATTTTATCAATTACAGGCTTTATCTGATTAAGTTCAATAAGTTGTTTAATATATTCTAATTGAGTTCCGCTGGGTTTCATGAAAAGAAAATGATATTCTGCGTTATGCTTTTTCTGCTTCCTCGCTATCTACTATTGGTTTGTTAAATTGAAAACCAGACGATACTTCTAGTAAGTTGAAGCGGAGGTATGGTTTATGGAAGAATATGAGAA
>NZ_VRTT01000171.1 GCF_008017805.1 Paenibacillus sp. N3.4
TCTGTCTATAACACAGATGGAACGCAAACCGATAAAGCGACAATAAGCACAGCAGGACTGCTGATCGCTGCAAAGGATGGACAAGTGAAAGTGGTTGCAACAGCGGTCGATGGTTCCAACGTTAAAGGCGAAGCGACCATCAGCATCAGCGGCCAAAATGTGATCATTACAGTTCCGGTAACAAGCATCGCTGTAACCGGAGCAAACGGAGCAAACGCGATTACAAGCAAGGGTGGAACACTGCTAATGTCTGCAGACGTGCTGCCTGCCAATGCCATTAACAAAACGGTTACCTGGTCTGTCTATAACACAGATGGAACGCAAAGCGATAAAGCGACGATCAGTACTGCAGGACTGCTGACTGCTGTGAAAGATGGAGAAGTGAAAGTCGTTGCGACAGCGGTTGACGGTTCTAACGTTACAGGCGAAGCGACCATCAAGATCAGCGGCCAAAACCAGGATCAGACAACGACACCAGATACACCATCTTCATCAACACCGACAGGGACAACACAACCAAAGAATCAACAACAGCAGCCTATTACCAGTGCGGATTTGAAGAATGTACTTGATGGCAAGGCAACAGTAAGTTTGAGCAAAGGTAAGACTGAGGCCATGCTTCCAGTCAATGTAGCACAAACCATCACTACTCCTGTGGAAGTAAAGTCTGAAGGGGTATCTCTGGTTATCCCATCGGCTGTTATTAAACAGCTTACTAGCAATCTGCAGGGCAATGCAGACAATGCTCAGATTATCGTACGAATCAAAACGGATTCGAACGACAAAGCAAGCTTAGTAGGCGCAAACTACAAGATTAATAATCAAATCTACAATTTTGACTTGCTACTTGTAGACAAGGATGGTAAGGAATCAAAATTAAACGCATTCTCGGAACCTATCCAATTGGTATTTCCTTACGACGGAAACCGTACGGATGCAGAGCTGGCTGGCGTATATGTGTTCGACGACAAGGCTCAAACATGGGAGTATATCGGTGGAAAAATGGATACTGGCCTGAAGACGATATCGGCGTCCGCACCGCATTTCAGTAAGTATGCCGTGTTGGAATATAACAAAACGTTTACGGATGTCCCTTCCACTCATTGGGCGTATCGTACGCTAAAGGTCATGGCAGCGAAACATATCGTTAACGGCGTATCGGCAACGGAATTTAATCCTGTAGGCTTGACGACGCGTGCCGAATTCGTCACGATGCTTGTGAAGACACTTGGATTGAAAGCTGGAAAAGCCATTACACGCTTTAATGATGTTCAAGCATCAGATTGGTATGCGTCCTCGGTAGCAGCTGCATATGAAGCAGGGCTAATCTCAGGCATATCGGAGTCTAAATTTGCACCGGGCGATCAAATTACCAGAGAACAAATGGCGATACTGATCGTACGGGCTTATGAATACGCCAAAGGCGCTAATTCGCCGACAATCGACCATCTTGCCTTGCTGAAAGATCATGATCAAGTATCATCATGGGCAGCAGCGGGAGTGAATAAGGCGATCGAAATCGGTTTAATGAAAGGGCAGTCTACAGACGTATTCGCACCACAATCTTATGCAGTCAGAGCAGAAACAGCACAAGCGATCCTAAACATGTTAACCCAGATAGAAAAGTAAATTCATGATACTTTTCCCATAACATGCTCTGGAGTCGCACGGAAAAGTTCCTTCAGTAATGAAGGAACTTTTCTATTCTTTTAATCCATCTATAGGAGTGAGTAAGCGTGACGTTCAAGAAAGCAATAATAACTTTTCTAGCTATGATACTGCTGATGTCTATTCCGGTATTCCCCATTTACGCTTCTGATATCGATGATCATTGGGCAAACGCACAATTGAAGAAATGGATAGGAAACGGGATTATTAACGGCTATGATGATGGCACTGTGAGGCCTGACAATCCGATAGACCGCGCAGAATTTGTGACCATCGTCAACCGTATATTTGAATTTAAGAGAGAGACAGACGGTGGATTTACGGACGTTGCAAGTACGAACTGGTTCTCCGGCGACATCGCCAAAGCATATAGAGCAGGATATATTAGCGGATATCCGGACCAAACCTTTCGCCCGAAAGATGAAGTTACTAGAGAAGACGCTGCTGTGATACTAAGCCGGGCTTTCAAGCTAACGGGCGCTTCAAGCAATAATCGGGCTTCATTTAGCGATTCAGACCAAATTCAAGGCTACGCAAAGGCGGCTATTGAAACTCTTGTTGAAAACGGATACATGAAAGGATATACGGATCATTCTTTCAAACCCAGACGGGCCATTACTCGCGCAGAGGCTGTAACGATCATTAATCAAATAGTCAGCGAGTTTTATCATGCTGCAGGAACATACCCCCCTCAGCGAATCAACGGTAATGCGGTAATTAACAATCCGAACGTTACATTAAAAGACACGCATATTGAAGGTAATTTGTATTTAGCTGAAGGAATCGGCAGCGGAGATGCAACGTTGGATGCAGTTACCGTAAAGGGGGTCACATTCATTAATGGGGGTGGCACGAATAGCATTCATCTTCATGGTTCCACTCTAGAGAAGGTTATCATTAACAACCGTGATCATCAGGTTCGGGTCGTTGTCAGTGGTACAGTGAATGAACTGACAGTAGATTCGATGGCTAAGCTGGAAGTCCAAGAAAGTGCGTCAATCGGTAGTTTGACGATAAGCGAAACTGCTGCCAATACAATGATTTCAGGTAATGGTAGCATACATAATGTTAAAATCGGTGCAGATATTACAATCAATGACTCTAAAGTGAAGACAGGAACCACAGTTAAGATGAGCAACGGCAAAGTAGTCGTTGGGAACGAACAGCAAGTTAACGGAGGAGGCCCGGCTTCTGGCTCGAGTACAGGCAATAGCAACGGAAGCGGTACGAATCCTGGAGATAACGGGAGTGGTACAACTCCTGGTAATGGCGGAAGCGGCACGAATCCTGGGGATAACGGAAGCGGCACGAACCCTGGAGATAACGGAGGCGGTACGAATCCTGGAGATAACGGAAGCGGTACAAATCCTGGAGATAACGGAGGCGGTACGAATCCTGGAG
>NZ_VRTT01000172.1 GCF_008017805.1 Paenibacillus sp. N3.4
CGCACGGTTCATTTCGTCTTTCAAACCAAATGTCGTATCAGTCACACCATCAAAAATACCCGCAGAGATCATCGCATCGAATTTCGCTTGTGTTGCTGCATCCAGGTCTTTCAAATCGCTGAAGTCAGCGGATGTTTTACCAAATGCAACGGACGAAAACATGGAGAGCGCCATGGCGGATGTAAGAACAACAGATAATGATTTTTTCATAAAAGTTTGTTTCCTCCTGTATTTAAAAGTTTTTGTGTTATAAAAACTTATAACCAACGTGGCGACAGATGCATGTAAAAAGTTTTTTTCTTCAATCCAAAACCTTCGTATACTATTACGTATACTATTTTGTATATCATCTCGGCTACAAATTTAGTATACGATATTCAATACAACATTTCATTGATAGGATTTTTCCAGTTCACATAAAATGATTAATCTCGGCATCGAAGTGCTATTCATAGAAAAAAGACCCCGAAGGGTCTCTTTTCGCTGCTTGTTTCGTTCTTATTTAGCTACAAGCACTTGCACGGATTTGCCGTTAGGCGCTACCGCTGTGATCAAGAACTCTTGAACATCACCAGTTGCAGTGATTTCGCCTGTTTTTGCATCGATGTTTACTACTGCGTCTTTACCGCTTACTCCCGATACTGTGTAACGAAGACCTAGAACAGCGTCATATTTCGCAATATCAGCATTTTTGTACGTAATGCCATATTGGTCCGTTACTTTCAACTGATGATCGGCATCTTTCGTGAAGTAGTCGTAGGCCATAGTTGTGGTGCCACTGTACGTAGCATTCGTTCTACCAGCTTCCAACTTGTCAACGGCAATAGCGTCTGCTTTTACCGTTACGTTTTGCGTAAGGTTAATGGTTTCGCCTTTGTTAGTACGTACGATTGCGGATAACGTGGCTGTTCCTGCTTTGTTACCAATAACATAGCCATCTTCCACATTGCTCGTACCATCTGTCGTTACTCGTGCAACCGAGAGAACGTTTGGATCTGAGCTTGAAATACCTTGTACATAGTTCAGTGGAAGAGCCACTTTGTTACCAGCCGCATCTTTGGCAATAACGGATAGTTTCTTATCAAATTGACTTGCACCAGCTTGTAAAGTTTCACCTGCAGCCACACCAGCTTTCAGTGTATCTTGCGCGGCAAACAGTGTGCCGATGGGTTCAATGGAGTAAGTCAAAGCTGTATCGGATTTAACCGCTTCTAGCGTACGATTCACGGCAGATGAGTAATCCGAATAATTCGTTGTTCCGTTCGAAGCTTTTTGAATAACGGCTTTGACAGTTACTTTTCCAACGTCGCCGCTCGTTGTTTTTAAATCAAAGCCTTTATTGAAATCAGCAAAATCACCGTTGGCGTAGATATACGTCGTTGTGTTGCCACTTACGCCATCCTTTTTCGCCATTTCGCCTTTTGGTGTTGCTGTTACGCCAGTTCCTTCTGTTGTAACTTCAACTTTAAGACGGTAGTTGGACGTTTGCCCATTGCTGCTTGGGATATTGGCATCAACCTTGTTAATATCATCGCCGTATTGATCTTTCAATTGGTACACAATTTCATCTGTGGCGCCAAGAATAGCTTTCGCCGCTGGCTCTGTTGTAACCGTAATGCGATCAGCAATACGCGCATCTTGAACCGGAATGCTTGTTTGTACAAACGTATTGGACTGCGATTGATTAATTTGTCCTGTTACATACACTTTATTGCCTACGGTATTAGCAGAAGCAAACTCAATCTTCAATTGCCCTTTGTGTTCGCCTGTTGCTTGAATGGATCCTTTGCCATTGGTTGCGCTAAACGTAAAGCGATCTGCGTTATCGACAATATCTTGCGCACTCAATTTGTTGCCATTGGCATCTGTAACAGTAAGCGGTACATAGACTTCTTTATCATTCGCTGCAAGTGAAACGGCTGATGTATCAAAGCCTAATTTTGTTGCCAGGTTAGCTGCGCCTACACTCACCGTTGCTGTTGCGGAAGAAGAACCACCGTAGATGTTCACTGTGTAATCAGCTGTTTTATCCAGTTTCGCTTTCAGCTTCACTTGTACACGAGCATTGTCATTCTCGTCAAAGAAGTCGCTAGTGTCAAAGGATGCGCCAGCTTTTACGATTTCCAAGTTTTGCTCGTAAGGCGTAATCACAGGATTAATGTTGCTTGGTGCAATTTCACCAGCTACGAATTGACCTTTGACGATCGGGTTGCCGTATTGGTCAAACAGGTTCAAAGGAATGGATGCTGTTTCGTCCACAGCTACCAATTTCGTGCTGTTGTTCGAGTACGTTACTTTTCCAGTTTCAATTTTGCTTAGGATCGGAACAGTACCGACTTTGAAGTTTTTAGAAACGGTGATGCTGCTGTTGTTGTAGTAAACCGTTACAGGAACGATACCATTTCCTTGAGAAATACCAGATCCAGTAATATCGGCCGTCACGACCAAGTTGCCATCGCTATCTTTTTTGAAGCTTGTTGGCTCATGACCGGATACCAATGCTGTAAAGTTAGATGTTCCCATGGAAACCGCTTCGCCATATTGATTGACCGCTTTTAATTTAATAACGGCATTTTTGCTGTAAGCTACAGTGTCACTAGCATTGACAAAGTCGATTTTGGATACTTGCTCATCTTGCGCTGTGAAAGTAGCTGTTGTTTTCTCAACCGTTGCTGCATCTAAACCGCTAACCGTTGCCGTGTAATCACCTTCACCAAGGCGAGTATCCGTTGTTAATGTTGCTACTTTTTTATCTTCAGACCATGTTGTTGTGGAAGGTACTGCTAGTGTGCCTTTTGTCAAAGCAACCTTCGCTTTTGCTGTATCAACCGGTTTGTTGAAGGAAACTGTTACTTGGTACACACCGCTTGCTTTCGCGCCTGTTAC
>NZ_VRTT01000173.1 GCF_008017805.1 Paenibacillus sp. N3.4
GGCCGACGTAAAAAAGATTATGTTAAGAATCAAATTTTCAGAAATTACATTGAACAAATGAAAAAAAGTAACTTGCCTTGTATTGAAGGACATTACAGTTAGCTATAGTTCGAGTCTGCTGAGTAAGAAAAAGCATTTGTATCTTATCTTTTACTCTTTAATTTTTTCTCTAATCAATTTTACAATGCTTGCATAAAATGAATTTTCATGTGGCACAAATTCATTTCTTCCAACATTCTTATCAATCAAAACCTTTTTTCCATCCTTATTTATTTCAAATCCCTTAACTCTAATTTCTTCTTTTTTTCCTAGCCAAAACTCATAAAAATCATCAAATTCAACTCTTACAATCCCTGAAACTTCTTCTTTTTGCAGTGTAAATTCATCAAAAGTATTATTATTTTCATATAAAAACACGTTAGCTAATTCATTGTCGATAAAGTTTTCTTTTATTGCGCAGTATTCGATAATTCCTAATGACACTAACTTATTAAAAGAAACTTCAATTCCAATTTCCTCTTTAATTTCTCTTATCCCATCATGTACTGTTTCATGAGCTAATAAATGTCCAGCAGCAGTAATATCCAAAAGATTCGGATAATCTTTTTTCATATCACTACGAAGTTGAAGATAAATATAATCTACTTCATTTTCTCTACTAACGAACCAACAATGGAATGCTTCATGCCAATGTCCTATTCTATGTACTTCTTCACGTGTAGCAACACCTACTTGATTTCTATCTTTATCAAATATTTTTAGTTTCTCATTTTCCATAATGTATTTCACCTCTAAGTAGTATTTTTTACTTCTTCAACAAAACTGCCCGTTTACTTCAATTGACCATCGAGCATGTCGGCAGCCAATTGTTATTGCGCTAAAGTTATGCGTTAGTGCCACTCGGCATCCCTTTCAATATTGAACTATTATTACCCAAGTAAGTTCTATTATTAAGAGTGATAAGGAGCCGCAAATTCAATAATATTCTTATCTTTGTCTAATATATAAATCTGGGAAAAACCTGCAACACTATTTGGTTCAATCTCATATTCTAAACCTATTTCCTCTAGCCATTGCAATGTTTTGGTGTAGCTCTTCACCCAAATAGAAAGATGCCCCTCTAAAGAATTTAAACCGCCTAATCGTAGCGTTTCGCTTTTTGGGTTTTCCACTACGTGAAGTTGCTGTTGACCTAATTCATACCATACTCCCCTTGATTTAAATGGGGGACGCTCTATCTCTTTGAATTTAAGTATTTCCGAATAAAATTCTTTAGCTTTTTCTAAGCTTTTAGTTGCAATTGTAACATGATGTATTCTCTCTAATTCAATCATAGTTTTTAACACCTCTATTTTAATGTTAATCCATTCAATCTTACCACTTCATTCCTTATTTTGGAATTAACCTGCCCGTTAGCCGGAGTGAAGGGCTGCCTCGTGGCAGCCCTTCAAATGTTTAACTTTCGTTCTCCGTTATCTTAACAACGGTATAGCCTTGACTACATGGACCGCCTTCGCATGACGTGGATAGGACATTTCAACCACTACGTTAGCGTCGATAATTATGCTTACTGCCCGTGAGCTGAGAAGGCTGCCGTTATATGTAGTCGGCAGCCTTCTCCTGATGTCTATTTAGCTATATATTTTCCGTAAGTTGATTAAGAAATTTAAACTTCCTTTAAGAGACTAGAAGTGGAGGGAATCCAGCACGACTCCATAACCATAATGGAGTATGAACATCAATCGGTGCTAGTCCGCTTCCAGCAAGTGCCGTTTCCCAAGCAATAGCAACAGTCTTACTGTCATCTGCTCCACCGTTTAAAATCTCTTCAGAGCATAATCCAAGTTTTACCGTAGCTTTTAAAATATGCGTATCTGGAGCAATCGTGATAAGTTCCCGAGACTTCCATGAAACATTTGTATATCTCTCAAGGACATATAACCAATAATTAAATATCTTTGGTCCAGATAGGTATGGGAAATCTGATTTTCTTGATTCTTGTACAATCCCCTTTAAAGTAGCAATGTCAGATTGAACAGACTGAATCAATCCTTGCACGTTCTCTTTTTCAGAAGACTTTACAATCCGTTTTGCAACGCGCTGCCAAATTTCAGGATGGCGATTTGGCTGTAATCCTACACGATGTAATAGCAACGCTGCACGAAGTTCATTTATATTTTTGTTTGCTGCGAGAATCGGATTAAAAATCCAATTGGTCTCTGGATTTTGATACGCTTTTACAACGGACTCCCACAACGTATAAGAATTTCTCTGATAATTTAAAGCCATTGCTAGTGTTAAAACATCCATTAGCTCTTCTTCTTTAACCACGCCAATTAAAACATCTTCCGGCATAATTTCTCCGCCTAAAAGTCCATCCGAATGCATTTGTATAAAGCTTTTTACATTTTTCAAAAAAATATTATTTTCCATTATGTCCCCCGAAATCTATTTTATCTAATAATTCTCTTATAGAGGACAAACACCTTCTTAAACTAAACTGCCCGGTACTTTAATAAACAAAAGAGGAGCTGCCGCGAAGCAAGCCCCTCAACTATCGATAACAATAGGTAAGCGTTTGATGTGATCTCCAGCTTTTCCCCTGTTCCACACGGAGCGTACTAGTTTCCCAGTACTCCGCGTTCCCTCTAACTGAATTTACTAAATCATAAGATTGGAATAGGTAAGGTTTTGATATTATCGCTACCTTTTCCCCTCCGCCACACCGTGCAGGCCACTTTCACGGCACACGGCGTTCCATCTTCTATAGACCCGTATTAATAGCTTCCAAGTTACTCATTTTGCGATATTGGTTTATCGTTGTAGCCATTACCTCGGTTATACCAAGGTTGGCGACGAGTCTTTCAATCA
>NZ_VRTT01000174.1 GCF_008017805.1 Paenibacillus sp. N3.4
CCGTATTAATAGCTTCCAAGTTACTCATTTTGCGATATTGGTTTATCGTTGTAGCCATTACCTCGGTTATACCAAGGTTGGCGACGAGTCTTTCAATCAGTCCTTAGATTTTGCATGTATGAGTACATGAACATCTTTATGAAGAATGCGAAGATTGTTGAACCTGTCGCCCCCACCAAGATGAATTGGTAGATAATGATGACAGTGGACGTATGATGCAAAAAGGAACATGCCTGTAATCTCACAGCATCCCATTTTCATGCTATATCGACTGATTCTATTGTCCAGGTACTCCACACTTCGGTTGGGTATGTTGGATTCCATAAGTTTTATAATTTCTGACCTAATGCCCTCTTGCAACTTTTTGTATATCATACTTCTTCCTGTCTCTGTAAATGGGGTTAACCCTCGACCAAAGCACATATTGTTTGAGGTCTTTACATCGCATAGAGGAAAAAGATATACATCGTTTATCCGAAATGTCCTAAAATTTATGCTGTAGAACTTTCGGTAAGTTGAGGGTGCTTTAGTCGGATGTTCATATTTCCCAACCAGTCTAAGTCGATTGAAGGTGAACGCTCTAAGATCATGAGCAAGACGTGAAAACTCCGGATTTACCTGTGTAGCCTTACAGAAGTAATTGTGTATCCCTAATACGAAACTGTTGTAAGAATTAGCGTTTTGATTTGTTTGCGATTTTTGCATTATTTTTATATGCTTCTTCGCTTCCAATTTGATTTCACGCTTTTTCTTATTGCTAATTGCTGTTTGTGCCACTCTCTTTTTGGCCTTTTTCACCGTGAATATCGTAAATCCTAAGAACTCGGATGCCCTTTTTCTGAGATTTACTATCTGTGATTTTTCAGGTGATATATCAAGATGAAGACGATCCTTGAGGTAAAGTCTTACAGCATGAAACCACTTTTGGGCTGTTTTCCAATCTCGGCAAAGGATTTTAAAGTCGTCCGCATAGCGGACAATGTATCCTTCTTTGAGATTGGTTCTTTTTAAAGCGTTATGTCTACTTCCGTTATGAGCGTATTTGAAATTGGAGTTGAAAGATTCCCATTGTTCAGAAACCCAGTGGTCGAGATCATTTAGTACGATATTAGAGAGTAGTGGCGACAGAATGCCTCCTTGCGGAGTCCCTTTAAATGGGATTCCTTCGCCTGAGATTTCAGCTTTTAGCATTTTACTTATAATGCGTAGAACTTTTCGATCTTTAATTCCCATGTTCCATAATTGCTTGATTAGTAGCGTATGGTTAACGTTATCGAAGAAACCTAAAACGTCTATATCCACTACATAATGCAGACCAACGAGGTTAACCAAATGCTGAACTCTAGCTATTGCATGGTGTGTTGACCGTAATGGTCTAAAACCATAGCTGTGTTTAAAGAAATGAGCTTCGGCTATGGGTTCAAGAACCTGTTTAAAGCATTGTTGGACAATGCGATCAATCATACAAGGGATACCAAGTGGACGTTGCTTTCCATTTGGTTTAGGGATAAGAACTCGCCTTATTTGTTTGGGTTGATAATTAGCCAGTTTTCGTTGAATTAGGGTTACAATTTCTTCGTCAGTCAGAGTTTTGAAGCTGTTGATTGTCTTACCATCTGTTCCTGCTGTATGTGAGCCATTATTAGATTTGATCATTCTGAAAGCCAAAAGGATATTTGCCCTAGAAGAAATTGTATCGTATAGACGAGTATAATTTTCTCTGTTAGTGGCTCTTGAATGTAAGTCCGTAAAGGTCTCGACCATATTGTAATAATCCCAATATCGAATAGCTTGCACTGTGGACTCCCCCTTTTACTGGAGCAGCGTTCCCACATTCTTACCTGATCGGTGCAATTCACTTTTGGAAAATTAACTGATTCTTATAGAAGACTCAGGGCTTTTCCTCGACTCTCATTACAAGAGTTTCATCGGTCATGCCCTTACTCTCACAAGGATTAATGCATTTCGGCATATGCCTTATAGCAACCGTCTGGGCTGGCAGACCTTAAATGCGACGTTCCCTGCTTTCCTTGTTCCCTGTATCCTAGCTATGCATAGAAATTTTAGGTGTTACCTCTGAGCCTGTGAGTTGGACACCGCCATTGTTAGGTGTAATGAATTTCCTAGAAGAAATTTGTACTTTTCATCGCCCACATCAGCACTTGCTGATACATATGTTTCCATATGTTGTAACTTTAGACCCGTACATTCGGTAATTCGTCAGTCCATTATTGGACAATTCTCACCATGATTTCTTTTTCAGCCATCCGTCATATCCGTTGGCATACCTTCTCTTGCGAGTGGCTGTAGCCTTCGTTCTGCCGACTTTACCTAGCTTCTTACAGAGGAAACTGTCATTCCCACCGCAAGTAGGAATTTAATGGGATAGTTTCAGTAGACATGGTTACATCATTCCCATCCTTGGATACAGAGTTAGACTCTGATCGAGTCCCTGCTTTTCCTGCTGAGTAGCAGTTATAGCAGAACAAGTCGCACTTCCTCGTTACTCATTGAATTGGGATATGTTAAACTGGTCCTAATGCATATTTTTCACGGTATTTGTTGATCTG
>NZ_VRTT01000175.1 GCF_008017805.1 Paenibacillus sp. N3.4
GTAAGCGTCAAACAGCCCCCACCATGCAGTCATGTTGAGGGCTTTCGTATACTGTAATTATTGTTTAAATACTCGGCAAGCGAGCGGTAGCGTCGGCGACCACGGTAGCAACTTGTCCAGTGCTTCGGGATCGTTTGGATCTGTCAGCTGAGGCAGTTGCTCGAAGAGGTATTGTAAATACTGAAATGGATTCAGTCCATTTTCCTTGGCCGTTTCCATCACACTGTAGATCGTGGCACTGGCTTTTGCTCCGCGAGCCGTGTTGGCGAAAAGCCAGTTTTTCCGTCCAATGACGAACGGCTTAATTGCACGCTCACTTCGATTGTTATCGATCTCTAGACGTCCGTCCTTCATAAATCCGTTTAGTTTGTCCCACTGGTTTAAACAGTAAGTTATGGCTTTGCCAGTTGCACTTTTCGGTAGCGTACGACCCCGCTGTTGCTTCAGCCATGCTAAAAAAGCATCCAATACCGGAAGGCTGCGCTCCTGGCGGACGGTATGACGTTCTTCGGGCGTGACTTCTTTGAGTTCCCGCTCGATGGCGTAGAGCTGATTGCAGAAATTCAAACCCTGCTGAGCGACCGCTTCGCTCTTCTCTGCTGTGGGCGGCATCGCTTTAATCGCATCTGTGAACTCACGGCGCGCATGTGCCCAACAACCCACAAGTGTTACGCCAGACACCTTGTGGTAGCCGGAGTACCCGTCTACGTGCAGATATCCTTTGTATCCCGCAAGGAAATTGCGCGGATGCTCCCCACCTCGCGAGGGCCGGTAATCGTAAAGGACAATTGGCATGTCCGCGCGGCCTGTACGGTACAGCCACATGTAGGACTGTGATTCGGCAGACTTACCGGGTTCGCGCAACACCTGCAGCGTCGTCTCGTCCGCATGTACAATGTCCTTCCCCAGCAGATGCGACCGCATCCGGTCAGTAAGACTCAGGAGCCACTGCTCTGCGCCGTAAATCATCCAGTTCGCCAGCGTCTGACGCGAAAGAGTCAGACCGAGCCGCGCAAACTGCTGTTCTTGCCGGTACAGCGGCTGACTGTCCACATACTTCTGGCTCATGACATGGGCCAAGATGGATGGGGATGCTAAGCTGTTCGGATAGACCGGCCTTGGCATGGCAGCGGTCACGATGGGCGTGCAAATTTCTTCGCGTTCACAGTGGCGGCAACCATAGACTTGCCGTACATGACGGACGACTTTGACTTCCGCCGGAATGAGCCTGAGCTCGGTACGCGTCTCGGTACTCATCTCGTGGAGCGAACCGCCACAGCACGCACACGCCCGTTCTTCTTCCAGCAGTTCATAATAGATCGTCTCCACCGGGAACTGTTCCAGCTTCGCTTCGCGACTGGTAGGCCTTTTGCGGCTGTATGTGACCTTCTCCAAAGTTGGCTCTTCCGTTGCAGGCGTCGCCAACACCTCGGCTTCATTAAAGAGGTTAAGTTCCATCTGATCTGGATGAGTCTTCTCGCTTGATGCCCCGAAGCGATTGTGCTGACCCAGACGAAACTGCTCTTCGTACCATTGGAGCTTCGCCGTCAATTCGGCGATCTGCGCATCTTGTTTGGCAATTTTCTCTTCATAATTTTCGGTTTGGGTTGAATCCGCTCTATTTTCCATACGCGAATATTTCAAGGAGAGGACCTATTTTTCCTGCCTACAGGTATGGCGAAACAGCGAACATTGCGCGTTAAATGACCGTCTCAGCCGTGACTTTGGCATGCGCCTGCCGCTGGCTAAGCGAAAGGCCGTCGAGTAGCCAGCGCAGTTCCCGGGAAGAAACGACTGTCGTCCTTTCATTGCCGGTTGGCCACTGAAAAGTCCCGCGTTCAAGACGACGATAGAAGAGCCAGAAGCCGTTATGCTCCCAATACAACATCTTAAGCTTGTTGCGTTCACGATTACAAAAGACGAACAAGCAAGGGGAAAAGGGGTCGAGACCGAAGCCTTCCTGTACGATGGCTGCAAGTCCGTCGATGGACTTGCGCAAATCTGTTGAGCCGCAAGCGAGATAGACACGGTGGCTACTGGGGAGCGTCAACATAGCGGCTGCAGTGTCTTTACAACAGAAAGAAGCAAGTCAGGGTCGAATCCAGACTCAAGTTCGATACGCGTGGGACCGACGTGAAGGATTAGAGAAGATGAGGGAAATGCGGGCGAGTCGCTTGTGGTAAGAGAAGTCCAACGGACGGGGATAGATGCGGCTTTGGCTTCTGAGATAGAAGCATTCTTAAACTTACGAAGCCAGTACTTGAGTTGCTCGATGTTACCCCCATTGGCGCTGCACCATACAGCCATGGTTTGGCCGCTGGCCTTGTAGTTCTCGATTCGTGCTGCCCACTCTTGGCGGCGTTGTTCTTTATTCGTCATGAGGCAACCTCCTGTAATTTTGGTTGCTTTCATCTTCTCACGTACTTAATTGGCAATGAAGGTGGCTAGGGTTTGACGCTTAC
>NZ_VRTT01000176.1 GCF_008017805.1 Paenibacillus sp. N3.4
GCGAAAAGTCGTCGGTATTTTGTCAACTCCACGAGTGGATCTCCGGTTTGCCTTGTTATATCAAGGGTTTGTTTGGAGAATTAAGCTGCGAAAGTTGAGTTAAATACAAATGCAAATGTCAATGTTATCGATAAGGTTTCAGGCTGTACACCTCTCATGTATGCAAGTTATTATTTCCCAACTATGATAGATTCCTTGTTGAAAAAAAATGCTGATGTTAATATAGCTACAAAATATGGTTTGACACCATTAATGATAATTGCAGGAAGGAATCAATCTGATGTTGTAAAAAAGTATCTTGATCATGGAGCAGATCCAAATGCAAGAACGGATGGCGGAGGTAGTGCTTTATATACGGCAGTTTACCCATTATATAGAAACTATACGGAGGAAGCTGTCAAATCCGTTCAGTATCTGCTTGATGCCAATGCATCAACTAATGTTACAGGTCCAAATGGCAAGACTCTTTTGGATGGACTTGATGATTTCATGGGCATACCCGAAACGAAACAAATTTATGATATGTTAGTGGCTAAGGGTGCAAAATAAATCATCAGGGTCGCTGCTTGTGGACCGATTCTATTACCACAATACAAAAAATGGAAAAGGTTGCCCTTTCAGTAGTCAATTCTACTAAAAGGGCAACCTCTTTTGCTATTTAATACTGGAGATATAGAATCTCCTTTTGGATGAGCAAAATCTCCACAGAAACAGAAATGTTTACTTCTAGCGTATTAATGAGTCTATGAACAAATTGAAATTAGCAATCCGCCCTGGAGTCGACCGACTAGAAGTTTCACCGCTTCCGAGACGACCATCATCTGCGGAACCCCACGTCCAAACATCGCCATTTGACTGCAACGCAATTCCTGTGTTCCCCTCTCCGCCCGTTATGGCCACAACGTTCGTTAAGCTGCTGACCATCTGAGATGGCGTAAATCTATTACGTTCATTCGTATTCAAACCTAAATTGCCCTCCCCATTATAACCCCAAGCATAGATTTTACCATCTTTATCTATGGCGAAAGAATAGTAATTTCCTGCCCCTATTCGAGTTATGTTGGATAAACCCTCAACTTCATAAGGAACTAATTGGTTATCCTCCGTTCCATTACCTACCTGACCATCTGAGTTACTACCCCAAGCGTAGACAGCTCCAGTTACACTTAATGCCAAGGTATGTTGATTTCCGGTCTTGATGTCGGTGATAAAAGGCAGACCTGTGATTTGGACTGGATTCGGCTTATTTACACTTGTTCCGTCTCCAAGCTGTCCATTATCGTTAGCTCCCCAAGCCCACACGGTTCCATCTGATTTTAATACAACAGCAGTATCTGACCACATTTCTTTAACAGCTATAACATGATCTAAATTCATTACTTGAGAGGGCGAAACATAATGTATAAATTTCGATACAGTACCATCGCTCTTTATAGCAACGATGTTTGATCCCTGTGAAGAAATCGAAACGACATGATCAATACCATTTATCATTTTAGGACCAGAGAAATCATTGGAGCCCCACTTCCAGATATGACCGTCAGAAGTTAAAACTGTGGTATTACCTTCGCCGGCTTGTACAGCAATGATGTTTTTAGGCAAGTTTGGAACTTTAAATATCGTTGTGCGTGGCGCCGTAGTTCCATCTCCTATTTGCCCAGCATAATTATAACCCCATGTATATACTTGACCATTTGTAGCAAGAGCCGCAATATGCGCTTGACTCTCAGAAATTTGATTTTCTGGCAAGATGCGAATGGCATTGACGGTATAGTTTAGTCCCGCCGAATAGACTTTGGACATTCCTGCTTGGTCTTCGGATTTTACTTTTAATGTGTGGGTACCTACCGTTAATGCATCAAGAGCAAGGGTCACTGACGTTCCTGTAGCCAAACCGGAACCAATAACCGTCGTGCCATCTGTATCGTATACGGTGATTTTGCGACCACTTGCTACATTTCCGACTAGAATCATAGGCATATGATTGGAGAAACTGCCATCCACTGCAATTGTAGGAATTGGAACTATAATTTCCGCTTTAAATGCAGCGGTTGCTGAGGCCAGCGGCATAATTGCCCCATTTACTTCAGCCTGCGTCGAAGATGCCCGATCTCTTATTTGGACAGCATTCCCGATCGCACTCTTATAGTTATCGTGAGCGGCTTGCGATACATTCGTTTCAGCTGTTCCTACCTGATGCGCTTCAAGTAAACTAGTTGCATCATTGATTGCTCTGATTAAATCTTCGAAGTAGATTGTAATAAATTCATCTTTAAAATCATCGGTTGCCGATTCTAATGTTTCAACGGCCTCATCCACTTGAACCTGGGTTGAGTTTGCTTCATCTCGAATCGCTATTGCTGCTGAGATTACAGTTTTGTAGTCATCGTAAACTTCTTGAGAAACATTCCCATTCGCTTCACCTACTGGATGAGCTCCTAGCAATGTC
>NZ_VRTT01000177.1 GCF_008017805.1 Paenibacillus sp. N3.4
CATGAAACCTTTAACTTCTTAAGTAAGAACTAAAGGTAAATAGAGAAATGGAATAATGACAAAAGAACAGCTCTGTTCGCATCATCTGCGACAGAACCGTTCTTTGAGTTACATCGGATTTCTTGCTATTTTCGCTCCAAAGTAATTAATAAAGAAGTAGATATTTTTATATAAATATCGAATCGTCTTTTTTAAATTACAGATGTATGCCATTAGCCTAAGGGATAACGTGGAGTTAAACAGAACTCTCCTTGGTATGGAGGTGTGAATGGAGCAGCTCCTGTTCCTGTTAATGTTATTGAAGTAAAGCCGCTTTTGGTAAATGCAAGACTAGCACCTACAATTAGAGTATCAGTTTCCACTATAGTAGCACCAAGCAGAAATGTAACTGTTACGTCACCACCCGTCGGTCCACTTTCTAATGAGATTGTTCCGGATACAAACGTTTTAGATGGATTTGTATTTAGCGCATAGATGGTGATCAGAGGTGTAACGGATGTTATTGTATAAGGAGCACACAATTTATCCTGCACAAATGAGGTTTGACTACAACACTCATGATTGCCTACTGCTAAGGTTTGATTATTACAGCTACATCCACTCATAAATTAGGTTTCCTCCTCTAACTAATAAATCAGTAATGAATAATTAAATACATATCTTTGATACATTCTGTATCGAATTGAAAACACGTCCAGATGCAACGGTATATTCGATTAATGGTTAATTTCATGGATTACTTGCTATTTTACCCCAAGGTAGCCAATAAACGCGTCCATAAAATATCGGAGTTCTTTTCCAAATTTCAGATCCATGCCATTAACCTAAGGGATACCGTGGAGTTAAACAGAACTCTCCTTGGTATGGAGGTGTGAATGGAGCAGCTCCTGTTCCTGATAATGTTATCGAAGTAAAGCCATTTTTGGTAAATGCAAGAGTAGCGCCTACAGGTAAAGTTTCAGTTTCTACTGTAGTAGCACCAAGCAGAAATGTAACTGTTACGTCACCACCCGTCGGTCCACTTTCTAATGATATTGTTCCGGATACAAACGTTTTAGTTGGATTTGTATTGAGTGCGTAAATGACCTGAGCCGCAGCGGTTGTCAAAGTATAATTAGCACACAATTTATCCTGCACAAATGAGGTTTGACTGCAACACGCATGATCGCCTTCCACTATACTGTTACATCCACTCATGGATAATGTTCCTCCCCTATATAGTATTGAATATAAATATACGTAGCTAGGGTATAGCTTGTATCCGCATGTACCTGATAACAAACCCATTTTTACCGCATATTCGATAAATGGTTATATTCCTTAGTACGGTTTACCTATAGCATAAATAAACTAAATTCAATAGGAAGGTTATATTTGATGGGGAGGTTTGGGGATATGAAAGCAGTTACTCAAACGACAAAGCAAAAGATAGTTGTTAATGTTAAAACAGGCTGCTGCCGCTCATCAAAGAGGAAAAAAAGGAAATGCAAAGTGAAACGAAGATTTGATGTATGCGAAAAAATATGCGGTCAAATTTTTCAAAAATGTGATGGGAAAGTCCGTGTTTACTTTCGAACTGTAGGTATTCGCCACCCATCTACAAGTGTCTTAAAAATCGCAAACGAATCGGAATGCCAAGTGAAAGCTATCATAAATTGGGGCTCAAAAAGGAAAATAATTGAGCAGACAATAGATGAATATCAGGAAGCCGCTTTTGTTGTACGCTCTATTAAAAACTTTAAAATAATGTGTACCAAAACGAACGAAGAGGATAAAATCTGCAAAGGCAAATTCGAATTAATGATTTGCTCAAGAAGATCATATTGAAAATCTGCGGTAGGGTGGGCTGATGGGAAACGCACTTAAGTATGCGATTCTATTTCCCCTCTATGCGATTTGCGTAATAACAAGGTGTGCTGAAACAGGCCTTGTTCCTCCAGCGAGAGGAGTGATGGTAAGTGCTGTGGAATTGCCAGCAGGGTTTCGTACAGTGAGTATTGAATTGATGACTGTTGTTTGCACAAGAGCCATACCTATTATCTGAGAAGTACCTGTTGCTCGCCCGACCACCGTATAGGCTAGGTCAGCGCCGTTGAGAGTTAAAATCAGTTGGCCTGCTTCGGTCACACTCACCTGAAACAAGACCTGATAAGTGCCAATTGCGGACAAGTTAAAAGTACTTGTTCCAGTACGGGTAATAACAGTTCCACTGGTAGGTCCATTTTGTGGGAAACTTACGTCTGTGCCGGGAGCAATTGTTGCTGCGTTATCAGAAGGCATCAACGCATAAAAATCTGCAAAGCTTAACATGTTTACTGTCGTGCATCTACGTAAGCGTCAAACAGCCCCCACCATGCAGTCATGTTGAGGGCTTTCGTATACTGTAATTATTGTTTAAATACTCGGCAAGCGAGCGGTAGCGTCGGCGA
>NZ_VRTT01000178.1 GCF_008017805.1 Paenibacillus sp. N3.4
AACCCGCGCATATCAGACTGTTAACCACCGTCAACGTCTTTGCCTTCGTGCCAAGATTTCAAGGTAACAACCATTGTCTCCATTAATGGTTAAAAATGGTTTTTTTCCTGACAAAAATAAAAAAACATTTAATTATTAGAAGAGGTATTGACCGCCTCGTTCATATCAGCTTAATGGGCTGCCGAGGTCGATTATCATTAAAGTTTAGTAATACCGGGCGCTGGACGGAGAGGTATCCATCAAGAGTGCCTGGGACGGGCACGCTGTTTACGCTCACGATTCCCGAGATCCAACCCGGGGATGAAGCTAAAGCGGAAAGGAAATCATAAGATTCGTTGGGCGATTTTTTCTGAGAGGGGCATATGCATATTGAAGTACGAACTTGGCCGTTGCCTGCTAGAGGAAAGGCTTCAGGAAGCAGGAATGCCGCTGGAACGGCTGGCGCTTGAACTGCGGGTGAGACGGGAGCGGCTGGATGACTTTATCGACAATAAAAGAGTGATGTCTCTTAAGCTCGCGATTTCGATCGCCGATACGCTTCAGTGCGAGGTGCGCAGCCTGTACGAATTAACGCCTTGCGATTTCTAATTATTGGCGGTTTTTCTTTTGGCCAATAACCAACAATCAAGGATAACAAAGCCTAAGTCCTGCCCGTTAACATAACGAAGGCGGCCGAATCTTTTCCGGTCGCCTACATTGTGTATTATGGAGCTATCGTCACCCGTTAGCGGAATGATTTGTACTTCGGTACGGATCACCTCGGCTACGAGGGTAACGATTTTGGCAATATTAATGTATACTCACTTTAATGAGAAAGCCTAGATCAAAGCCAATTTAAGATCTAAAACCTTCCTTACATCTACAAGATCTCACGAGCAGTAATGTATCTGCTTAACCAATATGGACTCTTCCATCTGGTTATTGTCACACCTGGGGGCGATTTATACGTATTCAACATGAGCCCGTTCCCGATGTCGACGCCACAATGACCTATACGGTTATCCGAATAGCGGGGACTACGAAAGAATATTACGTCACCGAACTCTATCGCATTTTGTGGTATCCTATTTCCTACCTTCGATTGAGCTCTAGTGGTCCGTGGCAAAGCGACCCCATTTTTCCCAAAAATGTATTGCAAATAAGAAGAGCAGTCAAATCTTCCTGACCTTGGATAAGGTCCTGCACCGAATCGATATGGGGTTCCTAATAGTGACCTGCCCAGTCTGATAATGGCCGGTGCCTTTTCTGTTTGTTTGATTTTTACGATTGATTTCCCAGGTTTCCCTTGAGATCTGGGAGAATTAGGCTGGGTTGTTGGGATCCTGATGCGAGTATTTGCTGAAATGGGTTCCTTTAATTGAGGATTTGCATCGGTTAATTTCTTCACAGTTGTATTTAATAGCTCCGTTAAAACTCGGAAAGTGTCCCCCCTAAAGGTGATGAAAAATATTGCAGGTTGTCGAACAAAGACTCGTCTTTTTACCAAATCAGCAAATAAATCCACATTAAAGAGCCGATTGATGGAGCGCAAACTCAAGTATAATTTACCTTGATCGATTATTAAGGGATCAATTTGGAAGTTGACCCCCTCTCTTCTTGCGGTTCCACCTTTTCGTGGAATCGATACAAATTCAGATCCATCTGTTGCAAAAAGGAATCTGGCATTGCCTCCTTTTAGATCATACTCCAGAATCTCCAGTACATCATCTAGAGCTAGGTAACGGATACTGTTCTTAAGAATAAGTGTTTTATTTTTGAAAGTCCTGCGAATATTTTCAAAAAAATCTTTCTGTGACAAAAAGATTGTAATTTGAAATTTGCTTAAAGCAGCCATTTCAACCACCACCTTAGATTGAATACTTCTTTTTATTCGGTAATGCTGCGAAATGCAACACAAGATCAAGCCTAATTATTGAGCCAAATCGTTTAACTCAATTTCCCAATTCATTAAAAAAACCACCAATTAAGGTGGAATGAGGGTAACGTTTGACCATACAATATATGTACGTTTTTTTGAGAAGACCTAGACTTTAGTCTAATTATTGAATTCTTTTACATATAGAGACTCACGCATACTATCAGTAACTGATTAGTTCCCTCATTATTGAAGGAAACTGCCCGTCCCTCGGTTTTAAGGGTTTATCTCGCATATACTCACTCATTCGCAGGATTTCGTCGCCTTGGGATACAGATGCTGTTCGATAATTAAGCTCATTAGACATCATTAGACACCGTTATTCCAATCTTGGGCATGCGGGAACAGAAGAAGCGTATGGAACATTTCTCCAAGTGTTATTCTTCTGCA
>NZ_VRTT01000179.1 GCF_008017805.1 Paenibacillus sp. N3.4
TTATTTTAGTGCCGAGTCAAAAGCATTCCTTAGCAATGTGTTATATTACGCTTAATATTCCTATGAATACATCATTGTGACATACAACATAGCGTTATAAAATAAATGTATATCTGACATTTTATGGGCTAGCTCATCTTGATGTCAGGGTTTTTCTTGATAAAAGAGAAAATTTAGGTTTGGAGGTTGTCTGTTTGAAGCGTCTGCTTATTTATGGTCTTACGATTTTACTCGTCATTCTAGGATTTTTGATGGTTTTACATCAACAGGGGAATAAGGATACGAATGAACACCAACAGCAAAAAAATGTTTCCGCGAATACATCAGAAATCAAAGTGATGCCAGTCTATGCGAGCGTTAATGATGAGCAGAGTAAAGTCAGGTATTTAAACCCCCAATACGAAGTTAATGTGCAAAGTGATATCGTCTATGCAAGCAAAAAGAATGAGTCTGAAGCCGAAGAAACATTGAAATTTGATTTATATGAGCCTAAAAGCGATAACAATGAGATGAGACCTGTATTTATTTTCATCCATGGAGGAGGCTATAAGGAAGGAAGCAAGTTCGATGGGGCATCTATTTCCATAGCGATGGCTAAGCGTGGTTATATCGTCCTGTCCATGGATTATAGACTGAAAAACGATCCATTTGTCAACTTTCCTCATACGCTTTCTGATGCTTATGAAGATATTTTCGATGTGTTGGGTTGGATTAACAACAACGCAGCAGTCTATAAGCTGGACATAGAACACTTAGCAATAGGCGGGGACTCTGCCGGTGGTCATCTATCCATGAATTTTGTTAATGAATATTTGCAGCATGAGCCTTCAATTGTTAAATCTATATTTGCTGTAGTGGATATTTATGGCGGAATGCTGACTGGCAGTATACATGAAAATTTACCACCCATTTTGATCATACACGGAACGATTGATAACGTGGTTCCCTACCAACAGAGCTTAGATTTAAATGATGCGTTAGAGAAGAACGGTCTTTATCATAATTTGTTCACGATGGAAGGTGCCGGTCATGACTATAAAAACGCAAAATATTCAGATGAAGTCATTGAGACGACATCGCATTTTTTGTGGAATGTCATGGGCCGTCCAAAGGCCGAATGGCTTCCAGAAAACGCGAGTATCCTAGCAGTTTCCGGTAATCCATTCGAAATAAAACTGCCTGAAGGCTATGCCCACAAATCTACGGCTGGGCCGCTCAAAATCGTATTGCCGGCAGGATGGTCGCTAGGTAAGAGTGAAAGTGGTCAGTCTCTTCGAGTACAAATTCCTGCAGGCTTGGATAGAGGGAATTTTTCGATCTTTGTATCTATGGATCAAGGGAGAGAAGCTGCACGAGCATATGCGATTAACGTCAATGTAATCGATCCTTTGACTGAGAATCTTGTAACCTATTTTGACCCGAAAGACCATAAAATAAAAACCCGCATGCAAGTCACCAATCATTCGAAAAGTGATTTCAGTGGTTCTATTGAGGTAGCTTATGAAACGGAGCAGGCATCCCAAGGAACATTCACCACCCATGTGGCTCAATTAGAGTCAGGGAGAAGCGCAACTTTCAATATTCCTGAACTGGCAAGAGGAATGAGAGTCTTAAAAGCATTTAATCCTTCTGGAACATTGCTGCAGTCGACAGAAGACTCGATACATGCGCTTCTCATTCCTAAGCTCCAAAAGCCGATCCACATGGACGGGGACTTGAATGAGTGGAAAAATGAGGTTCGTTTTGAAGTGAGCGAGGTTAAAGTAAACGGATGGAAGGGGATAGAAGATACCAGTGCCGTCGGCTATTTATCCTGGGACGCCAACAACTTGTTTCTCGCGGTGGAGGTTACTGACGATAAACATGTCCAAAAGGCGCAAGACAGCGCGATATGGAGTGGGGACAGCATACAGCTAGGGATTGGCATAGCGAATGCAGATGGCAGCGTTCCGAAAGAATATCATGAAATGGGTGTAGCAATGGGGGACAATGGGCACTTGTCCAAGTGGCGTTGGATTGCACCGAGGGGTTTTAGTACCGACGGATCTTTTGCAGCTGATTATGCGATCCATCGCAAAGATCAAAAAACGATTTATGAAATGGCTATTCCATGGAAAGAGTTGATTACAGACAACGCGCTGGTGAAACTAGGAATGAAATTAAAGTTTTCAATGTTGGTCAACGATAATGATGGCGATGGGCGCAAAGGTTGGTTGGAATATAATAGCGGAATAGGTTCATCTAAGGATATTAACGCTTTCGGTGATTTATATTTGACTGACTAACAGGAACTATATA
>NZ_VRTT01000017.1 GCF_008017805.1 Paenibacillus sp. N3.4
TTATCACAACTTGTTTTCAGGCATTTGCAGCGTTATTTAGATGATTTTTTTTTCCGATTTAACAGATCTAAATTCAAAGATGTATTGCAATCGCTTACATCAATCCTGTCTTTTAACTACAACTATAACTTATCCTGAGCTAACCAGAAACTGTACAGGACACATTAAAAAAATTTAGGAGGTAATTAAGTATGAAAAAAAGATCTAAGTTTCTTTTACACCTATTGATTGTAACACTTGTATTTTCAATGATTTTTAGCGTAGGACCCAAAAGCTTGGTACAAGCTGCCGCTGTAACATCACCTTTAACCATGGTATCGGGTAATCTCCAAGTCGGAGTAGCTTTCACAAATTCTGGACTTAATCTTACAAAAATCTATGATTCATCAAAAGCACAAGACTTATTGTCTACAGCAGTTGATGAACCACTTTTCACAATAAGATTGAACGGTGCTTCAATAAATTCTAAAGAGGGTTGGACTAGTGTTACGGAAGATTTGACCGGCAACGTATATACCTTTGTATTCTCTGGCAACTCAAATGCATCAGGTATTACTGTTACCGTAAAAGCAGATAAAAGCACGGCTGATGCTATCAAATGGAGTATTGCCATAAATAATACTTCCACAAAAAAATATGTTCATACCATAGAGTTTCCTAACATTCCGGTTCGCGACTTAGGAACAGGACGACAAGCTTTTTATCCCTATGCATCAGGAACTGTAAATGACCTTTGGAGCTCAGGTAGCGGCTATTCATTCCCTTATCCAAGCACCGTTAGTACAATGCCCTATGTTGCTGCATACAACGGACAAACTGGACTTTATCTGGGGTGGCATGCCAACGAAGCTCAGATCATATATCCTAATATATGGGGAGACTCAGCAAATTCAGTTGTTAAAATGGGTATGGAGATTTTGGCACCTGATGATACGAAAGTAGGAAACGACTTTAGTACCACCGCGAGTGCACTAATGCAATTAACCCCTAGCTGGTATGATGCTGCGATGATTTACAGAAATTGGGCGAAAGGCAATGCTAGTTGGTGGCCTACAATAGATAATAATGGGCGTACAGATACTCCAGATTGGCTTAAAAAATTGAATGTTTGGACCAAAACAGAGAACAGCAACGGTGAAACACCATCGGATACCACAACTCTTGCAGAGGCTTTTCAACAATACATGGGTATGCCTGTTGGGAATCATTGGTACAGATGGCATGAAATCTTGATGGATGGGCATTTTCCAGAATATTTCCCTGCAAAAGATGGGTTTGCTGAAAATGTTGTAGCACAGCAAAATAATAATATTTATGTTGTGCCATACACCAACGGGCGTTTATGGTCATCTACCATACCTTCCTTTGATTCAGAGGGAGCAAGAGCTGCGGCAGCTAAAGATCCATCTGGGGCTCTTTATACTGAAAATGATGATCAACCTAATGAATATTTAGCAACCGTGGATCCAAGCCAAACTATGTGGCAGAATAAGGTGAAATATTTCACTAATGAGTTGTTGAATTCATATCATGTTAATGGCGTTTATCAGGACATGGTAGGTTATTCTGCGCCCGCTCCTTGCTATGATGCATCTCATGGACATACTTTGGGTGGCGGCGATTATTGGCAGAAGGGTTATGAAACAATGTACAATACGAATATCAGAAGTAATAAACCGGCAGGGACTATACTTGTTACTGAAGGGCCTGCTGATTCTTCTGCAAAAATGTTTGATGCAATGTTGGCATATATAAATTCTGATACGGGAATGGATGGTGTACCTGCTTTACATGCGGTCTTGGCAGATGCAACTCAGCTTATGGGACGTTATTATGACAATAATGAATCTGACCTGCAATGGAGGCAAAAAAATGGCAGAGCCTTTGTATGGGGCGAACAGCTTGGATGGTCCGATGCAGATATAATAAATTATCCAAGTAAGGCAAGCTATCTTAGAAATACTGCAAAGGTCAGAGCCCAGATAAACCGTTCTATATATGCTGGGCAAATGGGTAGACCCTTGGTATTGAGCGGAAATTCTACTGTAACAGGCCCTGATATTACTACTAATGTAGTAGAAAATGGTGTTTGGATGCTTCCGCAGGATAATAAGGTAGTTGTTTTATTAACAAACGTATCTAATGCCTCTAAAACAGTAATGGTTAATATGGCTTTATCACAATATGGCATGAACAGCACTAGCTTAAATGTTGATGAACTTGGACCAACTGGGAAAATAGGTTCTTTTACTAGTTCCACAAATTCACTAACAAATAAGAGTGTTACTTTAGCTGCAGGTGAAGTAAAGGCTTGGGTAATAACTCCAGGCTTGCCAGCA
This sequence comes from Paenibacillus sp. N3.4, assembly GCF_008017805.1. Classification (GTDB taxonomy): domain Bacteria; phylum Bacillota; class Bacilli; order Paenibacillales; family NBRC-103111; genus Paenibacillus_E. The sequence continues at coordinate 2,340 of NZ_VRTT01000017.1, forward strand.
CAAACAGGTAAAATCCTAATCTTGGCACCGCATCCGGATGATGAAGCATTAATGGCATCTGGAATAATGGAAAAGGGAATTACCGATGGAAAAACTGTAAAGGTAGGCATTGCAACAAATGGTGATTATGCTGCTTCACTTGGTGATATGACAGTTGGTCAAACACGAATTCGTGAGTCTGTTGCCGCAGTTACTTATTTAGGAGTACCACAAAGCAATATTACGGTGCTGGGATATGGAGATGATCAATTGTGGTCATTATACAATGCAACAAATGCTGATGCAGTAATAACATCACATGAAGGAACAGTCACATATGGGACTCCTGAAAATCTTGATTATCATTATCAAAAATTCGGAACCCATGCAAGCTATACACGAAATAATTTTAAAAATGATTTGATAACCATGATTAATGATTACCGCCCGGATGATATATATATAACCTCTATGTATGACAGTCATCCAGACCACAATACCCTGAATTATTTCACTTTGGAGGCAATAAGACAACTTAAGCAGAATGATCCTTCTTATGCACCAAAGATGCATGAGGCAATAATTCATTCATATGATGGTGAAGCTGTATGGCCTTCACACGAGCCAATAACGTCAAATGCGCCGATGGTCCCATTTTCTAAACCAACTACATTGGACTCAACTTCACAGCTTGATTGGACAGCTCGTGAATCTGTAAGTGTTCCTACAGATATGATGGTTGTTCCAAGAAATGCCGGTAACAAAAAATATAATACTATTTCGAAGTATGCAACACAGTTGGGTGATGCTGACTATATGTATGGGTTTATAAAAAGTGATGAAGTGTTCTGGCTAAAGGATTTCTCAAATATTGCACCTTTGGCAACGGTAACAGTCTCATCCCAAAATACAGCAGCTGGGCAATTGGGAGTAAAAGCTATTGATGGTATATTAGATGGGAATCCAAGGCTTCCTGATAAAGAGTGGGCTACAGTAAGCCAGACAACTGGTGCATGGATCAATTTAGCTTGGAGTGGAAGCCAAAAGATTACAAGTGTTAAGCTTTATGATCGACCAAATAGTAATGAAAATATTACAGGGGCGACATTAACATTTAGTGATGGCAGTTCAATTACTACTGGGGCTCTTCCAAACAATGGTTACTCCAAGACTATAACCTTCGCAGAAAAAACTGTAACCTGGGTTAAACTTACAGTAAATACGGCAACAGGAATAAATATCGGGTTAAGTGAATTTGAGGTTTATGGCCATGATGGTGGCACACCGACCAACTCCATCATAACTCCAATGACAGCAACATTTGATAAAAAAGTTGCCAAGCAGGCTGATATTGGTGTTTCAATGACACTCAACAACAATAGCTTTAGTGGAATCAAGAATGGATCTACTTCTTTAATACAGGGGACTGATTACACAGTCATAGGAACAAATGTAACGATACTAAAGAAATATCTTGCGAATCAGGCAGTGGGAACAACAAACCTTACATTTGACTTTAGTGCAGGTGTAGACCCAGTGTTGGCTGTAACTGTAGTTGATACTACTTCTGCTACAATGTATTACACAATCAAAGATAGGTGGAAGGGCAATTACTTGAATGACAATGGTAGTGGTAAGGTTAATTATGGTGCGACAGCAAGTACCGATTACTACAAGTGGTCATTGGAGACAAGTGGAGGATATACACAGCTTAAAAACAAGGCAACTGGTAAGTATATGGCAATAGAAAATCAATTGGGCTATGTCGAGAGTACAACTGTTCAACCAGGTTGGTGGAGCAAGGATTGGACTCTTGTAGATGACGAAAATGGATATAAGAAAATCACATGCAGATTTCAAGGTGTCAGTATAAATGTTGAAAATCAAACTGGCTCTGCGGAATATGCAGTAGTTGAACCAGGCATGTGGAGTGCCGAATTCGTAATTAGTGCAGCAAATTGACAAGGGAAATATGGCTCAAACCTAAAACCAGTGCTTGAAAAATTGAAAAAGGTTGAAAATGGTTAAATACGTTAATCTTCCATTGTTGTAAGTTCCCTCAAACAACAAAAGGAATGAATGCAGAACCAGTACATCAATGATATGCCTGAAACACCAGAGCTACAAATTAATTAGTTCATCATCGACTCCTTCATCATACAAGTCCCTCTACGCGCACTAACCAGATAAAAACAGGCTCTTTAGATCAGTTGATCTTAAGAGCCCTTTTCTTGTTGTACCTCGCTTTACACGTGCTTGACGCACCAAGCCAATGAAACTTCAGTTCATTTTGCTTCACCTTGCTTTTGAAGTGTCGTAGCGAGTAAAAGTTTGGTGAACCTGATGTGTCAAGGATAACTCGACAGGAAAAAGTAGAGTTACTCAGCAGATCCTGTAATTTCATCGAGATGAACTTTTCCGGTTCCAGGAGTGCTATTTTTCCTGTAGATTTCAATTCGATAGGTGTAAGCATCCGGTCGGTAGATATCAATTTCATACAAAATAGGTCGATCAAATGATTAACCACTTGGAAAATAAGGGCTCTTCGCTCTACTGGATGGGTAATACAACCTAAAATAGGATCATAGTTACCCCAGAAATTAAGAGTTTCTTAAAAATTCGTATAAAAGGGGAAGGGTTAAAGACGAAGTTAGGACCTGCGTGCTGAGAGCGCTAGAATCCGGAGTTTGTTAGTGGTCATGTAGACCATGGCAATTAAATTTTGAACGTTTCTGTAACCGCGAGCTTTTCGTTTGGCTGCTTGAACGAGTCCATTAATGCCTTCGAGCAAACCGTTCGTCATCCGGCTGTGGAACCACCGTAAAATGCCCTCTTCATGCTGTTTAATCGTCTTGGCCAAACAGACCATGGGCGCAAGCTTTGAGCGGGTCGCCCAGCCGATCCATTCCCGCAGATAAACATCCGCTAAAATATGCGGAAGCGTCCAGAGATCCAGCAGAGCCAGTGTAAGACGGTACGCCCGACCTGTCTGTAGGTTGCTGTCCTTCAGACGCAGCAAGGTTTCCTTTTGCTCGGCTTTGAGATTGGTTTCGTTCTTTAACCAGATATATTTTGTACGCTTCAGTTCAGGTTCTTGCTTTTGTTCGTGGATTCGCACTTCATCCACGGCTTCGCCAACCAGCTTCATTACATAGAATTTATCAAACGTAATCTCCGCGTCAGGAAAGTATTTTGGGCACCGCTAATAAAAGCAGGTGACATATCGCAGCAAACCTCTTCAATCTGCTTTGCAGAAAGGAGAAGATTTGGAGGATTTGATCTCCATCGGGACGATCGGATTGATCAAAGCGATCGAGTCGTTCTCGCCAAACAAAGGCACGAAGCTCGCGACTTTCGCGGCTCGTTGCATCGAGAACGAGATCCTGATGCATTTGCGTTCGTTGAAGAAAACACGGAAAGATGTATCTCTGCATGATCCCATCGGAACGGACAAAGAGGGGAATGAAATTACGTTGATCGATATCCTCGGCAGCGAGGCGGACGACGTGGTGGATGCCGTACAGCTGAAAATAGAGAAATCAAAGATATATAAAAATTTGGAGATTTTGGATGAGCGTGAGAAGGAAGTTGTGGTTGGGCGGTTTGGACTGGAATTAGGCGGGGAAGAGCGGACGCAGCGGGAGATTGCGAAGGAGCTGGGAATTAGCCGCTCCTATGTTTCGAGGATTGAGAAGCGGGCGCTCATGAAGCTGTATCATGAGTTTTATAAGGCGAAGCGGTAAGGAAATTGAATCGCAGACTTCATTTATTTGGTATCAGATAATGTTGGAAGGTATACCAATAACAATATGTTTTAGTTAAGTTAACCGAAATGTTTTTTTACTTTTAATGATGGGATAAAGCCAATGAACCAGCTTATTTGCACAGGCTACTAGTGTGACCTTGTGCGGCTTTCCTTCGACTCTTTTACGGTCGTAAACTCTTTGGATACGGAATCCTTGTCCCAACCAGCCTCAAAAATGGTAATGAAAAGTTGGGGTGAACATTGTGAAACATATTCTAGGCAAGCATCCAATGAAACGTCTGCTTGAATCGTATGAAATAGGAGCTCCAGCAGTCTTCTTGGCCTCAGAAGGAGCAAACGCGATTGCAGGTACATCGTTGAATGTATCAGGTGGTGTGTTAGCATAATAACCGTATACTGAACGCAGAGAAGAAGGGGGATAATTCCCCCTCCTAATGATTTGTTTCCATGTTGTAAGTTTTAAGTTTACCAGTTTTAGTATTGCATTTTATTTATTTTTATAATTATAGTTGTTGATATTCTGATATCTTTCCCGCAGTAAATAGGCAGCTTTCTTTGGTTTCCGATCTCTGGTGAAAACACCTTTTTTATTACCTTCAACTCTCATTATGCCTTGTTTGGTTGCGAAGTCGGCAAAGTTCCAGACATGCTCCCCGATTACAAAGTCAAGATCGTCGAACACTTGGTGGTATGTCTTCAAGAATTCACATTGGAATTCTTCTGTCCACATAGTCGGTAAAGATGAGGTAAGGCCATGCATGGTGTCTGCCCCAAACTCCGTAAGGAATACCGGTTTTTCAGATGTTTCCCGCCATTCAAGCAATTCTTTTTTTAGTTCTATTCCGGCTATTTCTAAATCGCCGCTATTTACATACCAACCGTAATAACGATTTAAACAAATCACGTCGCTTAAGGTATGAATCTTGCAAGCCTTTGGAGTTGCTGCCATGAAGCTGACTATGGTAAGTGGACGAGTAGGATCAAGTTCCTTGGTAAGTTCCACCAACGGTTTAAAGTATTCATAGGCGCCTTCTTCCTCGCCCGCAGGTTCGTTGGTAACAACCCACATAACTACGCATGGGTGATTCTTATCGCGGCCAATCAATTCTTTGATTGCTTCTTTATGGCTTTCTTGGGATTGGACTGTTTCCCAAGTATTTCTTTTCCGAGATGACATGAAGCCGCCAAGCGTCACATGCAATCCTACAGCAGCAACCTCGTCCACAACCACAATACCTTCGCGATCGGCCAGGACTTTGCCGTAATGCGTTTCACTACCGAAACGAAGTACAATTCTTTTGCTGTTCCAAGATTCTGGCACTTAAAACTCTCGTTCATACCACACGTTACCAACATGTTCTTTAACTTTTAAATCCTCTGTGAGTTCATTGTAACTTGCGGGTTTTGTCAAATTGGTTATCCAGTCCTGTTGTGCATGAGCACATAGTCCACCGTAAATTCAGCGATTAGCGCCCGCTTTATTAGGTCGACTCCGGCAAAATTCATCGTCAAAATGTTCACAGACTATTCACTTATGAAGGATAATCCATTATCGCTATAATACAAGGTAGAAAGGATGATGGAGATTGCCAACGACTAAGAAAGAAGATTTTTATTTTGGGTTGATGATGTGCTTTGGGATGGTTGTATTCATGACATTTTATAATTTATTTACACACGGCTTGATTGGCACGATATCCTTGAAAGGACTACTTATTCAACTTATTTCGGTTTTTATTATTGCTTCCTTATTGGAATTATTTATTGTCGGTCCAGTGGCAAAGAAAATTGCTTTATCACTACCATATGATAAATCTAAGAAGGTATTTGTGATTCTATCCCTTGCATTTTTTATGGTGAGTGGAATGGTTCTCTGTATGTCTCTTTATGGATTGGGGAGTTCTTACTTTTCTAACAGCCTGATTGGAGAATCATTACTTAAAAGTTACTTTTCTTTAGTATTAAAAAATTTTATTTTTGCTTTCCCTCTACAACTCATAATAATGGGACCGCTAGTTCGGTATTTATTTATTAAGTTCGTTAAAGATAAAAAAATTACGGAATCTATAAGCTAAAATATATTCGATTCAATTATGTGTTCTCTCACCATTAAATGTATCTTAAATGATAATAAAATAATTCGTCTGATTCCCAAAGGAGTTCAGACACTAGTGATTAGCAAAAACGCCAGCATAGCGGAAGTTTCCGTTACATGGCGTTTTTTTGAATGGAGGGGCATCGGTGGTGCTATTGAAGTTATTTTTTTATTAATCACTCGAGATTATGGAATAAAGGACCCTTCAACTTTAGTCCCCGCTTTGATCGTTTTTATCTTCATCTCCATAACATTCTTAGGTATGGTCTATATTGCAAAATTACTCGTTAAGGAAATCACTTCTACTCGTGAAGCTGTTGAAGCCCTGCTGAACCAGCAAGTACAGGAAAAAGAAAGGCTAATTTCCAATATGCAAGCTACGCATACATACTCGGAATCTACAAATATCCTAATATCTCATACAAGTGAAACTACTACGCTAACTTCTCTGGGAAAAGCACAGATCGAACAGCTGTCCAGTTCTTTAATTGAATTTAAACAATATGTAGAGACGTTTTGCTGTTGTTGCCACTGAAATCAGAAAGCTAGCTGAAATTTCCGGCAATTCAGCTTCGCAAATCTATGAACAATTAAATCAATTTAGAAAAACTTCTACGGTAATGAAAGAAAATATGAAACAAATCTCTCAGCAGATGATGCAAAGTGATAAACATCACGACCAGACCAAAAAGGCATTTGAATCAATAAACGATGCCATTCAACAATTAGCCCAGCTTTCTTCTCAATATGATAACGCTATGAAACAAATCATGCTTCTATTCCTCGAAAGGTTCCCTATAACCATTTTTGCAAAGCTGTCCCCGACAAAGAAACAGAAAGAAAGATCTTCCAGGTAAAAGGATACATCGATAAGAGCCTGCTTTTTCGCTTCATTGTGGTCTAAACGATGTAGTTTACTTATATAGGTTATAAATAAATATGTGTTACATCATTAACTTTATTTATCACACGGAAATGGTTGTTTAGTATATACTAATAAATAAATAATGCACATTATATAACTCTAGGAGGGAACTCTATGATAAAAGGTATAGGCAAGCGGTAAATTTAAAGACAGGGAAGGTACTTCCACATCTGGCCTCTCGAGTTCAGGGGATTTCCCTCCGTGTTCCTACGCAGGATGTGTCTCTTTTAGCGTAGATTATGCTTGACTACTAATGACTCGGACTGCAAAGAGCAGCAATGTTTGGATAACACAACGAAGGGAATTGATGAGTATGGAAGCCAAGTTGCAGCAGTTGAAAATAGGTCTGGTATCAAATAATTTACCCGTTTCTCAGCTGGTCGAAACAGCATTGGAACGAAAGGAAGGGGTTCTTGCTTCCTCAGGAGCCTTACAAGTATACACAGGGAAATATACCGGACGTTCCGCCAAAGACAAGTTCATTGTCCAAGAACCTTCCGTCTTGGATCACATAGATTGGGGGGCTGTGAATCAACCAATATCACAGCTTCAGTTCGAGAGGCTCTACCAAAAAGCGCAAGACTATATGTCAGATAAGGATATGTTCGTATTCGACGGTTATGCCGGGGCGGATTCGGAGTATCGGTTACCCATTCGCATCGTGAATGAATATGCTTGGCATAATTTATTTGTCCGGCAGCTATTTGTCCGACCAACACAGGAAGAATTGCAAACCCATATTGCGGAGTTCACGGTGATTGCATTGCCAGGCCTAAAAGCCGATCCGGAAGTGGACGGTACGCGCTCTGAAACGTTTATCTGCCTCTCCTTTGAAAGGAAATTGGTTCTCATCGGGGGAACCGAGTATGCAGGAGAGATGAAAAAATCGATTTTTAGCGTTCTGAATTATTTGCTCCCTTTCCGTGACGTTCTTTCCATGCATTGCTCAGCAAATGTGGGAGAGAAAGACGATGTGGCTTTATTCTTCGGGTTATCTGGAACGGGGAAAACGACGCTCTCCGCCGATCCAAACCGCCGGTTGATTGGGGACGATGAGCATGGCTGGACCGATCAAGGGGTCTATAACTTTGAAGGCGGATGTTATGCCAAGTGTGCCAATCTATCCGAAGAAAAGGAACCGCAAATTTGGCAGGCTATTCGTTATGGTTCGGTTTTAGAAAATGTCGTGCTGGATCCAGAGACAGGCCGAGCGGATTATCATGATACTCGGACGACAGAAAATACACGAGCCGCGTATCCAATCGATGCAATCCCTGGTGCGGTCATCCCAGGAAAGGCGGGTCATCCGAGCGCCATCATTTTCTTAACAGCAGATGCTTTCGGGGTGCTGCCTCCTATTTCCAAACTAACGAAGGAACAGGCGATGTATCACTTTTTGTCAGGGTATACGTCTAAGTTGGCAGGTACCGAAAGAGGAGTAACGGAACCGGAGGCGACATTTTCCACTTGCTTTGGGGCGCCTTTCCTTCCGCTCCATCCAACTGTGTACGCAAGGCTATTGGGAGATAATATCGAGAAGCACCAAGTTAACGTATATTTGGTGAACACGGGATGGTCCGGCGGTCCCTATGGTGTAGGTAAGCGGATGAATTTAACTTTAACCCGTGCGATGATAACTGCTGCTTTGAATGGAAGTATCGAGCAAGCGACGTTTACTGCTGATCCGATCTTCGGTGTGCTCTGTCCCGATTTCGTAGAGGGGGTTCCAAGCAATGTTCTTGTTCCCCGTCATACTTGGCAGGATCATGAGGCGTATGAGAAGTCCGCTTGGGGGCTTGCTGAACGGTTTAATCGCAATTTCGAGAAATTTTCCAATGTGGATAAAGAAATTATTACTGCTGGTCCAAATAAATGGAATTGAACTTCAAAACTTAATTGACACACGAATAATTTGCTTTAAATAGACGCTTAAATAATGGCTTGTGATGTTACGCATTCCTTAATAGGAATTGTAAGTCGCAAGCCACATCGGTTTCTTTCGTTCGCTCAAGAAAACGCGGAAAGATGTGTCTCTCCATGACCCCATCGGAACGGACAAAGAGGGGAATGAAATTACGTTGATCGATATCCTCGGCAGCGAGGCGGATGATGTAGTAGATGCTGTACAGCTGAAAATAGAGAAATCAAAGATATATAAGAATTTGGAGATATTGGATGATCGGGAGAAGGAAGTTGTGGTTGGGCGGTTTGAACTTGAATTAGGCGGAGAAGAGCGGACGCAGCGGGGAATTGCTAAGGAGCTGGGGATTAGCCGGTCCTATGTATCGAGGATTGAGAAGCGGGTGCTCATGAAGCTGTATCATGAGTTTTATAAGGCGAAGCGGTAAGCGTTAGGTTGGAGCATCGTATTCTTCATTTATTTGGCTTCAAATAATGGGAAGACGGGCGTTGAAATTATGGATATTTTCAGGCGTTTGAATGAGCAGGAACGGACGATTTATGTGACATTAAGATTAATATGATTTTCATTTAAGTTTTTTCATGCATTCACCTTCTTGGGTGAGTGCCTTTTTTGTTCTGGTGGTCGTTTCCATTTGCAGCGATGCCGCGGTGCCCATTGTAAATTCAGAGGACTTTATTCTGAATTCTTAATCCTCCTCAATGGGCGATTTTTTTTGCTGCAATCCTAATTTATAAGCAGTTGGGGTAACTCCTACATGTTTTTCGAACTTGCCGCTAAAATAGGTGGGGTCGTTATAGCCAACCTTTTTGGCGACCTCAACAATTTTCAAATCGGTTCGGCGCAGCAGGCTCTTAGCCTCCTCAATACGAAGCTGATGGAGATACTCATTGAATTGAATCCCTTTCTTTCTACGGAAAAGCTGTCCTAAATAGGCATGATTCATATAGAATTTTGCGGCCACATCCTTTAATGTCATATTTTCGTGGAAATGGCTGTTCACATATTGTTCAATCTGGTCAATGATTCCGAAATTCTGTTGTGCCCGGAGGAAAGCTATCTCCAAGCAAATCTGCTGGCAGGTGTCCCGAAACATCTCCCTCTGAAGACGAATCGGAGTGGTTGTGCAGGTGAGATCAATGTGATTGGCGGCTTTGATAATCCGCTGAATGTCGCCATTCATTTCGGCCACATATTTCTCGATCTCAAGCAAAAAGCGATATAAGTGTACCTTGATGGTATCGGGGGAAATAAATTGTTCCACGAAGAAAACAAAAATGTCTGTGACGATTCGTTCAATCTCATGGGGGCTATTGTTTTCAATAGAGTCTCTTAATTGTTGAAAGGAAGCTAAATATTCATATTGGCTTTTAAAAGGAGGAAGGAGCTTGATCTCCTCATAGGCAAGAACAGTTGGCCGTTCAACATACAAGGAATAAACACGAGCGGAGCAAGCTGCTTGAAAAGAATCGGCCAACTGCTCGGGTGAGTGTGCAAGTGGACCAACGGAAAGAAAGGCTTCCTGATCCAAGCCGTCGTGAATCGCATGAAGCAAGGAAAAGGCCAGCTGTTGTTCCTCCGTTTTACTTAGGTGAGTAGACTCAGGTTGGATTAGAACAGCGATAAACCCATCTGCATCAATGTAAATGCGTACAGATGCCTCGGATAAGGTGAAGGCTTCCCACACTGGCAGCAGAAGCTGTTTGATTTGGATGAATGTGGTTGGCATGTGATTCCGCAGCATGATAACCATAAGTAACACAGGATAGTGAGCTTCTAAGGATTGACAAAGCTTAATTCTGACGTCATGACTAGTCGTGCTGCGGAGCAATAATTTAATAGCATTCCCAGATTGGCTGTCGACCGGTAAAGCATTATCGATCCTTAGGCTGGCACGAATACGAGACAATGCGGCAATCAGCTCTTCTTTGTCCACAGGCTTAAGCAAATAATCCCGGACTTGATAGCGGATGGCTTGACGGGCATAGTCAAACTCATTGAAGCCTGTCAATATGATAACTGGTGTCAGCAGGTTTCGCTCTTCCCTTAAAGCTTGAATCAATTGGAGGCCATCCATTCTCGGCATGCGGATGTCGGTAATGATGACATCTGGCGTATCATCCAGAATGAGCTGCAAAGCCTGTTCACCGTTTTTGGCTTTAGAGACAATGGTAAAACCGTATTTCTCCCAATTGATAAGTTGGGCTAAGCCCGCGCGAATAACGGGTTCATCGTCTACGAGGAGAACTTTCAGCATGTTTGTACAGCTCCTTTATTTGTCATCAAAGCCTTCGGATGGATGCTCCCGGCAGAGGGGTATTTTCAACTCAATGGACGTAAATTCATGTTCTTTGCTGTTGATGTTAAATTCAAATTGGTCCTTAAAGAATAAGGTGATCCGGCGAAACACATTTTGCATGCCGATCCGGTTAAGCTGAGGTTCTTTGGCCCGAACGTCCTCTAGTAATTGATCCAGCTTCTCAGGTTTAATCCCGATGCCATTGTCTTCAATATAGAAGACCAGGAAATCCTTCTCCTCATATACGCGTATGGACACGAGCCCTTTCTCATCTAATCCCTGTATACCGTGCTTAAACGCATTCTCCACAAAGGGCTGGAAGACCATGGAAGGAATGTATAAGGGGAGCGTATTCTTCTCAACTTCAAGCGAACAATCGATTTCATCTTCGAACCGATACTTTGTATGGACAGAAATTCCTGTATCATTTCCACCTCTTCCTCTACAGTTACCCATTCCCTATTGGATATGAGAAACCTTCTGTATGACTTGGACATGTAGCTTATAATATCCGCAGTTTCCAGTTCTCCTTTGATCACAGATTTCATCCGAATGGTTTCCAGAACGTTAAATAAGTAGTGGGGATTGACCTGACTTTGCAGGGCGATTAGCTCCGCTTGTCTACTTTCCAGTTCAAAACTCTTCTGCCGGAGTTCAGCCTCATAAACATCGTTAATCAACTGTTTAACCTTTCTGATCATCCGATTAAAGCTGTGGAATAATAGACCGATCTCATCTTTTCCGACATGCGGATACTCAATTAACATAAAATGTTGGTTATCCACCTTATCCATATGACGGGAGAGCAGTCGAGTTCGGAAATATAAGGATCTGGAGATCAGAATAATAAGAATGGTTGCAAACAACAGATTGGCCAACGCGATAAGCAAGACGTATTTCTTAGGCTGCTCTAGCGCCTTGTGCAAGACGGATTCTTCATAAACCCCGATAATTCTATACCCTGTCATGGAATCAAACGGAGTGAGTTGCTTAGTCATTGTAAATTGATTTTCCGGAATAGAAGCAGACTGAAAGGTGGCTAAGTATTGTTGCTGTGGCAAACTTGTATAAATCACTCGGTTATTGTCGTCAACAAGGGAAAACTTGCCCATGGCGCCCTCACTATTAAAAATGTCAGCTAGGACATTATATCGAATATCAATTTTTAGTATTTTTTGATACTGGGCATAAGACGTGTAGTAGTTCAAATTCCGGATGACGCTGAACAGTCGTTCCCCATCGGCAGTCACCTCCTGTCCAAAATAGAACATATCCCGATGGCTGTTGTTTGTGTGGAAGGATTGTGAGTACCAAGAGCTGTTGCGTATCGTAGGTGTGATTCTGAGGACGCTTCCAGCACTCAGAACCGTTGGATTATCCGTATAGAAATTAATGTTGAAATGATATTGGAAATAAGGGGTGACTCCCATAAGGGGAGTACGGAAGTAGCTGCCGTAATTTAGGGTATAGTCCAGATTGTCCTGATAGGTAGTATCCAGACCTTCGTAGAAGCTCCGTGAAAAATAAATATTGTTGCTTAGCGCTGCGGCTTCCTTGAAGGAGCGAGTCAGTTGGTTATCTAAACGCTCGAGCGAGAGTTCGATATTGCGATGCTCTTCTTTTTTCACGCTTTGGGTTATTTTGGCGTAGAACAGATAGTTCGTCAGTGTGATGGGGAGGAATACACAGAAAATGTAGATGAGCAGCAGCTTTTTATGGATTTTCATGTTGTTTAACCTAGCTAAGCCAAAGAATGCGGGCATCGGTAATCCTCCATCATGAGTTGATTCTTTCATTATAAAGAGGGAATCTTTCTAATGGAAGGTCTCTAAAGCCCTTCGAATGAAATGCTATATTATTTCGAACGATTTCTATATTCTGTCATATAGGAATGGTAAGATAATCCTACTTATAATAGGTTTAGGCTAATGACCTGAACGATAAAACCACGAGGAGTGAATCCCAATGAAGGCTTTCAGAAAAGCGGCTTCCGTAACGTTAGTCGCTGTATTAGCCCTGACTGCTGCAGCATGCAGCGACGGGGAATCGAAACCAAGCAGTACTGAATCAGGGGGCAATGTGAAAGCGGAACCAAAAGAATACAGTGTATTTATTAATCGATCCTTACCTGATTATCCAGGGTCCACTCGCGTAGGAGACATGATTGACAAAGAGACTAATGTCAAGCTAAAGCGGGAATATCTGGTCGGCGATTTGGATACGAAAATTGGCGTCATGATTGCCTCCGGACATTACCCGGATCTTATGGACGGAGGGCCGTCTACATCCAAACTGCTTAACGCTGGCGCCTATATTCCGCTTGATGATTTGATGGACAAATACGCTCCAAACCTTAAGAAGCTATACGGTGCCCGCTGGAATAAGCTGAAACAGCCGGATGGCAAGGTTTATTTTCTTCCTGGATGGGTGCCATACGAAGAGGGAGATAAAGCACCGCTGCTTGGAACTCCCCAAACTGGGTTTTGGATTCAGAAAGCGGTATTGAAGGAGTTTAACTACCCGAAGATCAAGACGCTTGATGAATATTTCGATTTGATCGAAAAATATGCCAAGAAGTATCCGGAAATTGAAGGCGGCAAAACGATTGGTTTTGAAGGGATTATGGAGGGCTCGCGTAAACATGACTTGGTTAATCCGTCGTTCTTTCTCGCCGGCTATCCCAATGACGGTGCTGGGATTGCCAACAAGGTGGATGGCGGCTTCAAGGTAGATACTTTCCAGGATAAAGACATGTCGAAGCGTTACTATCAGAAATTGAATGAGGTCAACGCCAAAAAATTGTTGGATCAAGAGATGTTCATCATGAACTACGATCAATATATTGCCAAGCTTACTTCCGGTAGAGTACTTGGATTACACGACCAACGTTTCCAGATAGGCAAAGCCATTGATATTCTGGACAAAGAAAAACCAGAGCGTTCTTTCGTGCCGTTGCCACTCGTCTACGATAGCAGCATAAAAGAGCAGTATACCCCACCGCTGGGCATGTCAACATCAGCCGGTATGGGAATTTCCAAGGACGCCAAAGATCCCGTTGGCATTATCAAGTATCTGGATTATCTAGCTAAACAAGACACGCAGAATTTGATTTCCTGGGGCGTAAAGGACGTTGATTATAAAGTTAACGAGCAGGGCCGATTCTATAGAACGAGTGAGATGATCGCGAATTTTAAAAATCCGGAGTACAAAAAGCAGTGGGGCGGGGATTACTTCCTGGGGCTGCCAATTTCGGTCGGATACTGGGCAGACGGAAATGCAGCACGCGCCGATAATCAGGCGGAACTGCTTACGGCCACTTACAATGCGATCGATAAAGAAATCATTAAGGCATATGGGATTTCGTCTTACAATGATTTATTTACAAAACCAGAGCCACGCAAGTATTTCCCGCTGTTTGATATCGTTTTGGAAAAAGGCGGCAAAGCGGAGCTGACCAAGCAAAAGATAGATGATTTATTGACCTCCTACATTCCAAAGTTGATTATGTCGAATCCAGCTGACTACAACAAAGTATGGGATGAGTATGTGGGGAAATTCAAGGCTTTAGATACAAAATCGTATATCGATGAGCTTCAGAAAACGGTTGATTTCCGAATGAAGAATTGGTAAGCATTTGGCGGTGAGGGGGATTTAGCACGAGGAGAATTCTCCTCTCACTCTTATTAAATGGTAAATTTTAACATACAAAGAGAGTGCAAGAACAAGCGGATAGGAGAGGTTCATCATGCTGCAAAAAACATTTACTCAGCGACTATGGCGGCAAAGAGTCCTGGTGCTTATGTCCGTCCCGCTTTTGATCCATCTACTGATTTTTAAGTATATGCCATTATGGGGATGGTCGATGGCCTTCCAAGAATATGTGCCAGGTAAAAGCTTTTTAAATCAAAAGTGGGTCGGATTTGAACAATTCAAGCGTATTTTTACAGACGAGTTGTTCTATCAGGTTCTTCGCAATACGCTTGCCATGAGCGCCATCAATATTACGTTTAGCTTCATTACGGCAATAGGGTTGGCGGTATTATTAAATGAAGTGAGAATGACTTGGTTTAAGAGAACGGTACAGACGATCTCCTATTTGCCTTATTTTATCTCATGGGTGGTTGCTGCCAATATCATTATGGTTATGCTCTCCTCTGACAATGGGATCGTTAATATTCTGCTGCTGAAGCTGGGCGTGCTCGATTCTTCTCAGATGTGGCTGGGGAAGCCGGGACTGTTCTGGTGGATTATTGGGCTTGCAAATGTGTGGAAAAATGTAGGGTGGAACGCCATCATCTATCTGGCGGCCATCTCCGCTATTGAACCACATTTATATGAGTCTGCAGAAATGGATGGAGCCAACCGGTTGCATAAGATCCTCCATATCACCCTTCCCGGTATAAAACCAACCATCGTGATTCTGCTCATCATGAGCATTGGTCACGTGATGCAAGCCGGTTTTGAACAGCAGTACTTGCTCGGCAACAGTCTGGTTAAGGATAAATCGATGGTCTTCGATATCTTTGTATTGGAGTACGGCATACGCTTATCACGCTATTCTTTTGCTGCAGCAGCAGGTATTTTCAACAGTATCGTCAGTATCGTCATGCTCTTAATGGCCAACTACATCGCGGGTAAAATGGGTGAAGAAAGAATCATATAAGGTGGGGACGCAACTATGCACCGTACAAAACCGTTTTTAACAGGCAGTAATCTGTTTGACATCATCAATACCATCCTATTGAGCTTGTTGTTAGTGCTTACGTTATACCCATTTCTAAACGTAATAGCGCTATCTCTTAATGATGCAACGGACAGTATGAAGGGCGGCATTTATTTGTTGCCTAGAAAGTTCACGTTATTTAATTATAAGGATTTGATTAGAGATTCCCATATTTGGCATGCGGGTATGATATCCCTCCTACGCACGGTGATTGCCGTTATTTCAGGTGTGTTTCTAACAGCGATGGTGGCGTATACGATCAGCCGCAAGGATTATGTATTGAGAAATTTCATCACGATGGCTTACGTCTTCACGATGTACATCGATGGCGGACTCATTCCTACTTACTTTTTGATTCGGGATATTGGATTGGTCAATAACTTTGCGGTTTATGTACTTCCTGGTATCGTAACAGCCTTTAATCTGTTGGTGATCAGGACGTATATTCATTCCTTGCCGGAGAGCTTGAATGAATCTGCCAAAATAGACGGAGCTGGTGACTTTCGCATTTTTGTGCAAATCATATTTCCACTGTGTATGCCTGTACTTGCTACAATCGCTCTATTCATTGCCGTTTCGCAATGGAACGCTTGGTTCGATACGTTTCTATACGCATCCAACAATCCGAATTTAAGCACGCTTCAGTATGAGCTCATGAAGATTTTACAGTCAGCGAATCAACAAGTGACGGGAACGTTAGAGCAAGCTTTACAGGATGCTTCATCTGGGCAAACCGAACATGCGGTTACACCTGGATCCATCCGAGCTACCATGACCGTTGTATCAAGTTTGCCAATCATTCTCGTGTATCCTTTCCTGCAGCGCTATTTCGTCAAAGGCTTAACCCTTGGCGGTGTGAAAGGATAGATTTCTTACTCGTATGAATAGGATTAAAGGAGGAGTAATGATGTTTTCAGGAAAAATGAAAGGGCTCCAGCTCATCTTGTTTATTACGTTCATTATGGTTTTGTCGCTTCTACATCCTTTGACTGGAATGGCGGCCATAGATCCAACGGTGCCCTCTGGGCAGATTGCGTCAAACTTGTTTACGAACCCAGACTTCGAGACAGGGACGGTTAATGGGTGGACACCGCGTGGGAACTCAACGCTTACGGTCAATAGTGATGCTCACACCGGCGCATACGGAATGAAGGTTGTCCGTACCGCTGCATTTCGCGGGGTACAGCAGGCGGTTTACGGCAAAATGAAAGTAGGTAGTGAATATGACATCCGTGTATGGGTAAAGGTGGATGCTGCTGGTGCTTTTTTTGCGATCCTCCTCTGTTTAATAACGGATAATTTTCATTGAATATATGAGTAACATAGCATAATTATTTCTGTGAAAGAACAAATAATGTAAATTAATAAAGCTTGGCAACCTATTTTAGTTTGCACTGGTAAGTACATTAGATCCCCATATTAGGTATTTCGTACAAATCCCGTTCCGAGGGTCGGGCAGTTATGCATCAAGGTGTACCCTAATTATGGTAATATAGGGGAGTTGGATGAAGATATGAAAAGAGGTTACTTTCATGCAAAAAAAACGAGAAGTCTGTCTATATAGCTTGGAGCAGCTTGCTCTTATAATAAAATCAAAGTCTGGAGTTGTTTACTATAACCAAGCTGGAGGTTATTCTTGTTTACAACCTTCAGTAGAAGGAATACTTACAATACTTGAAGATGACACGAAGGAATTATTGCAAAACTTATCTTTGTTTTGTTTGAACAAAACAAAGATAACGTTAGAAGATGCTAAATTCTTAGACGAATTACTTCGGGCTAATAAAGCGGGGAAGTTTCTGTCAATAGATAGAGAAAGACTAGAGGACTCAATGGAAGCATGGCTCAATGTGATAATTGATATTGAAATGATAGAGAATACATTACTTAATGGATTCGAAGAAGATGTAGGAATATTAACTTGGAATAATAGTGATTAGGTTTCCAACATTGAGCTATACAAGCTAATAGCCTGTCAATATTTCCAGCAAGTGAATAGAATTGGTGTGGAATAGTGAAAAGTATGCATGGCTTTCCTCTTTTAGAAATATCTAGACTGATGACTGGATTCATCAGATCTCTCCTTGATGTGAATTTACCCGTAGCCCCAGTGATTCTTTTTATAGCTCAATAGCATCGCATTTGATACGGGATCCTTGTCCCAACCAACCTTAAACATGGTATTCACAAGTAGAGGTGAACATTTTAGTGCTCGGGATCATGACCCACGGGCAGGAACGTTCGACACGGCTACCATAATCCTCTAAGCAAATGCAAAAAGGATCAACCAGTAAGTTCTGGTTGATCTCATAATACGAACGGGTAGAATAAGATAATGAATTAGGACAAAAGATGATGTTATACTTTAAGAAAATAATAATGAGGCTGTTAATAGTGGAGGAAAATGGCACATTCAATCGATGACAAAAGTATTATTTTAGAAATCCAAAGAACCAAAAAAAACGTGTTCAAATTTTTACTTTCAATAGGATTGCTGTTCATAGGTTTAATCGGATATGGAATTTATTGGGCTTTCTTTGACATGAATCGTCTGCCGACGGGTGATCTAATTGGACAATCTACCTCTCCCAACGGCAAATATACAATTAATGCGTACCTATCTAGCGGGGGGGCAACGACTGACTTTTCTGTAAGAGCAGAACTTATTTTCAACAAAAACTCTAAGAAGAAAAAGAATATCTATTGGAATTATAGAGAAGAAAATGCATATATCGTTTGGATTGACAATGATACTGTTAGGATTAACGGTCACGATTTAAAATTGCCAAATGAGAAATATGATTTCAGGAATGAGTGAACTCTCTATTTATTGAATTCAGCTAAGAGAGACCTAAGCATAATAACCAAAATGAGAAGGCAGCCAGCAATGAACTGCCTATTTCCCATAAAAAAGCAGGGAAATAGCGTTAATAATTGTATTTTTTCCATAAAACAAACGTATCAAGTATTATCGAGGGGAGACATTGAATTGGTGTTGTAAGCTTCCACTATGCTTTTGATTTTTCCATTTCGCAGCATAGATCAGTAAATTAAAATTGAATGTATCTGAGTTTATAATCATCCAGTATACTTTTTTCTATTGATAAATGTAATTCTGATATTTCATTCATTATGAGCTGATATGTCTCGTTTTTAATAATAAAATTAGCTTTGTCTAGATCCAAAGAGTTTATATAAGTAATCCGATTACCTGTAGGTGGGTGAGTAGCATCTAGTCGTGAGTTATCTAAAAGCTCTAATCTTTTTATCCTCTCCAGTTCTTTTTCAGGCGTCATTAAGACTTGCTCAACAAAATCTTCAAAAAAATGACCCTCTCTCTTTGTATTAATAACTTTAAGTATTGTGAATTCATATGAATCTTGGAAATGTAGCTTATTTAGTAACGAAAGAATGGCTTCTTTGCCTGCTGTTTTGGCCGCGATCTGATCTGCCAAATACTCAGCACGTTGAGAGTCACGCCAATTCAGGTGGCAAAGTAAGTACAAGAGAAAATATAAAATCTTTGAAACTAAAAGTAGAAGGATATTGGCGAAAATCATAAATAATGCACCGGCACGGTATCGAGTATCAAAAATCTTGTCTGGTTTTGTGATTTGATACCATGAAGATAGTGTATGAATGGCTGAACCAACCCATAATCCTTTATTGAGGTCACCGTTTATTCCATGAGCGATTTCATGAGAGATAAGAGCAACAAGTTCTTGTTTATTTAAAACGGACAGTAAGGGTAACCCCAAACGCAGTATTTTCTTTTGTTTCCAACCGATTTGAGAAAAAGAGGCATTAAATTTTTCATCAATGATAATCCCGTAAACCTTATCAGCATTCAATGTAGAAGAGATTTCATCAGTGAATTTATACAAGTTTGGATAGTGCTCTCTAGAGAGAGGAGGATGACGAAGCTTATTTGGTTTCAGACGTGTAATCCAAGCTAATACCATTAGAGATATGCCCAATATGATAAAAAGTACGTTTGGAAAATCGCTTTTAATTAAATAGAACCCGGATACGAAGATGCACAAACTAGCTAAATGAATAAATGAAGAGGCAACTAAGGTCAACAATTTCAAACTAAAGAAAGTAGGGTTTAAATTTTCCTTTTGAAGTAAAGAATGAAGTAAATTTTGACCCGATTTTTCTCCTGCTCTTAAATATATTTTTTCGAATATACTTTTAGGTACATATTTTTTTGCAGTTTTTAAATTCCAATTACACTTTTCACACCAAGTAACATAGCCCTTGATATCTTCCATAACGTGGTTGCAATCAGGACATACTTTTTCATCTGTATTAGCTACCATTGATTTCATAAAATTCTAGAATTTCCTCCTAGTTCTGAGATATTGTCATAATACCATGGAATAAATGGAAAGTATCGAGGTTTATACAATCTTTAGGTTACAGAGAGGTCCATTTTTAGAGCTGAAATCGATTTATGAGAACTTAATCGGAAATTTTATTATTTGAGGAAGCCCTAGGAGAAATATATAAAGCTAATGATTATCGGATAATTGGGGAGTTGGTGGATATGTTAGAAGACAATACTGAGCACGAAGAAGTCATGTGGGGGGAGTTCATACAATAGAGTATTTAAGTGAATTTTAATCTTATGATGCCTTGAAGCTCCAGATTAACTCCATTCCAGATAACATTGAAAATTGCAGGGAATGGATTGATATTCTTCATTACAGGATTCTGGAGCACGATGGATACGAGGACCCTGAAAAATTCGAAGATAAAGTTAAAAAGTTAACGGAGAACTTTAGCAATAATCAAGAAGGCTGCCCAGATCGAACGATCGGCAGCCTTCTCAGCTATACGAAAGGGCAGATTATTGCAATAGAATACACGGTAGTAAGAGTTCTTCTTGGAGCATTAAGCAGCCCGCCTTCTAATAAAGAACGGCCTGCTTTTAATTAATTCATGCTTTTCACATATCATTTGATCGTGATGGATGTTACGAGCTTATTAACACCTTTAAGCTGTACGAGATTTCCCTCCTTAAACGATGCCAGGTTGCCGGAAAGTGTGATACCAGCGGAGACCTGATAGATCGTTGTTTGTTCCTTCCCATTCACGGTTTGAGTGATTGTTATCGTTGCAAGCTCACCTTGGGCATTGAGCGTAGTTCCTTTTAATTTTCCAGTAAGATCAAATGGCTGATTCGCATCAATCATTTTGGTGACTTCAATGTAAATGACTTTATTGTCAGAGGTGCGAATATCGACTTCATCGCCTACTTTTAAATCTACAGCTCTGACCTTCACGCCATTTCGATAGACAACGACATCCGGATGAAGTGTGAATACAGTTGTAACTCCCGACTTAGTGAGCTTTAGTTCATTATTGCTTACCAGTGCGCTGATCGTTCCGTTGTTTGTAATGGGTTGAACCATTTTGGTCACTTCAATATAAATGACTTTATTTTCGGATGTGCGAATATTGACTTCGTCTCCAATTTTCAGTTCGGAAACATTGACTTTCAATCCATTGCGATAGACGATAACTTCCGAATGAAGTGTTAACTCAAATGTAACACCTGATTTCTGAAGCTTAAGTACGTTATTGCTTACGGCTGCGCTAACTGTACCGCTATTTGTAATGGCTTGTGCTGTTTGCGTTACTTCAATGAAAATGACTTTATTGTCGGAAGTGCGAACATTCACTTCATCGCCAACCAACAGGGAGGCAGCCGTGACCTTCACGCCATTCCGATAAATGACCACATCTGGATGAAGAGTATACTCCGTGGTAACTCCCGATTTTGCAAGCTTCAGCACGTTGTTATTAACAGTAGCACTAACTGTCCCACTGCTAGAAATAGGTACAATCGATTTGGTGACTTCGATGTAGATGACCTTATTATCCGAAGTACGAATGTTAATTTCATCCCCAACTTTTAGGTCATACGCACTCACCTTAATGCCGTTGCGATAAACGACGACATCCGGATGAAGCGGTAGTGTAGAGGTAGCTCCAGCCTTCGTTAGCGTCAATGTATTATTCGTAACTGCGCTACTTACGGTGCCGCTATAGATAATCGATTGCACAGCATTGGTCACTTCAATGAATACAATTTGAGCGTTAAATGTGCGTACTTTCACTACGTCCCCAACCTGCAAAGCAGAAGCATTTACTTTGGACCCGTTCCGATAAATGAAAACGTCTGGATACAGCGGATAAGTTGATGTTGTGCCGGAACTCGTGATACTAAGCGTGTTGTTTGTAACACCCCTGCTTACAGTTCCATTCATCGTGTTATTCCCTTGGTCTGGCAATTGACCTCCCGTACGATCGAGCAAAGCTGCAAGCTGAGCCCGTGTTACCGGTAGATTTGGCCTAAATGTGTTGTCTTCGAAACCATCAATCAAACCTTTCTCAATGGCAACAGCGACATAACCAACAGCGCCTGCAGGAATCTGTTTCGCATCTTTAAAAGGCAGGGTCGTGTTCATTTTCGCTCTCGCCTGAGCCTCCAACTTCAATCCTTTAACTAAAAGAGTCGTTGCCCAAAGCCGGTCGCCTTCTTTTTGAGGCTGAACCATATCATCATTTTCCGAGAACAAATCATTTTCTAAAGCAACAGCCACATAACCGACAGCCCAAGAAGGAACTTTATCAGCATCTTTAAAATTCAGATGAGTGCTCATTTCTGCCGATGATTCTGCTTGGCTGCGAAGACCCATCAGACGAACCGCAGCAGTAATCGCTTCAATTCGTGAAACGGTATTCTGAGGTTTAAAAGTGCCATCCTCATAACCGTCAAATACACGCTTCGATGCTAAGCTCGCGATATAGCGTACCGCCCATTCGGCACTTTGCAAATCGTCAAAGGTGAGATGTATTTCAACCTTATTGTCATCTTTTTTACTGCTATTCTCTTTGGCTAGAACGGCTGTGCCGCTCCCCATGATCATAACTAAAGCAAGACCAGCGGCGATTACCTTTTTAAGCACCACGCTTCACACACTCCTTTTTTATTTGAATTCCTATATGTATCAGAAGAATTCGTTGAATTGGTTATTTTTAGGTGGGTACTATTTTATTTTCCATATTGAATTTTTCTTTATCCTTTCATTGAAGCATCAAGTGATATTTAACAAATTTAGCATACGAGTTGTAAAAAAACTGTCATATTGTCTGTCGATCGCGGCGGTTCTGGATAGCCTGGTTGCCCAGAGCGCGTGAAAGAATAGTATGTAATCGTTGCGCGAACGAGAAACTATAGATGAACTAAGAAAGAGCAGCCACTCGGCAGCCCTTATTGTGAGACTATTATTACATTCGGTTGAGTTACGACGTAACGCGTGGAACCTATGCCTGTGTTTTGAGAAGCATCGCGGGCAAGGATAAGCCGTGCTCCAATTTGCCTACTCCCGGGATGGCATTAGCTGGGCTGACATTGGTCCTTTACACGATTTCGGCACATTATCGGAGGAATACTGTGGAAAACCTGGCTTCGCGGGCGTGTTCCTTGGAGTCTGTCTTCAGGATTTAATGGCAGCGGCTTATATGCTGATTTTGATTATTTTATGTATCGTAACTTCATGTATAATAATCATATATGAGAGTGGAGGAATTGAAAAATCATGATTGTACCTGGACTAGTATCTGTCACATTTCGAGAGAAGACGGTAGAAGAAATCCTCCAAATTAGCATAAGCTGTGGGTTAGAGGCAATTGAATGGTCGGAGAATATTCATGTTTTTCCTGGAGATGAAGAAGGAGCAAATCAACTTTACCGGAAAACGATTGAATCTGGTATACAGATTGCCGCATATGGTTCCTATTTTCGTTTGTTGGAAAATGAACGACCAGCTGAAGTGTTTTTACAAAGCCTTATTTCGGCTAAAGCGTTGCATGCTCCTATTATCAGAGTTTGGGCTGGAGTACGTTCTTCTTCAGAAGTTAGCACAGTGTACCGAAATAGACTCACTGAGGAAGCTATACAAATTGCTAGTTTGGCGGAACGAGAAGGTATTCAGGTAGCATTAGAATGGCATAGAGGGACATTGACGGATAACAATGAATCGGCAATGCTTCTTCTAGATGAGGTAAATCATCCAAATCTATTTTGTTTGTGGCAGCCAACAGAAGGACTTAGCATGAATGAGCGTTGCGCGGGTCTGCACGAACTGGCAGTACGCAAGAAATTGTTAAATCTTCATACGTATTACTGGAAGGAAGGCAGACGAATGCCATTTTCTGAGGGTATGCATGAGTGGAGGCAGTATCTGGCACAGATTGATGACCATGAAAATCGTTATGCACTTCTTGAGTTTGTTAAGGATGATAACGTTGAACAATTAATGTCAGACGCACTAGCATTGAAACAGTTATTAAAAGGAAATATTGGGTAAATGAATGATACAGTCAAGTCTGATAACTTCTTAATAAGAAATTATCGAACTTGGCTTTTTACGGTTCATTAGTGTCCCAAATGAAGATAAATGATGATAACCCGCTGAATCCAATCGTCCTTGGCATGCCAATTCGTACCATATATTTCTCGATGAATCAATATCACCATGAACCGTTTGCATTAAAACTGCAATGGTCGAAATCGTACAAGCAGGAAGTCTAAAACGGAGTAGTAAGTGACCGGTTAAGTTACTATAATAAATTTATCATTCTAATTAATAGGAGAAGCCAGCAGACTGCTGGCTTTTTTAATTCGTACATTCAGTCAATAATGATTAGAGAAGAATATGAAATGAGGGAGCATTCATGACAGGCCGTTTTTTTCGAATACCTTTCAATTCCATTCGTTTCAAGCTGATCGTCGGCGTGGTGCTGATCACAGTGCCGTTAAGCTTGCTGCTCATCTATACCAACTACTATGCGATCGGCGTTGTTCGGAGTCAAGTGGCAGATTCCAACAAAAAAATGATGTCTTTGTATATGGGACAAATCGATGAACAATTACGGTTCGCGGAATCGTATTTAATGGGCTTAACTATCGCCGAAGCCGACTTTACCGGCATTGAGAACAAAGTTTCAGAAAGTGATCGCTACTTCGCTTTAAGAAGACTATCTAACCGGATTACCGAAAATATGTTGAATTTCAAATCGGTGGACGGCTTTTTTATTTATTCGGCTCCCAATCAATATTACTTGAATGCATTCCGGGAAGTTACAAATTATGCTGAACGAGAATCGGTCAGAAACTTTATTGAGGATGAAACCGGAAAGGCAACGCCCAATTTACCGATAAATCGTTGGTACGTGCAGGAAATCGGAGAAAAATATTACTTGTTGCGTACGATCAAGGTGAGCGATACGTATGTCGGTACATGGATTCTATTCGACAATTTAATGATGCCGCTAAATCTCATCGGACTAGGAGAAAAAGGGGCAGCCTTATTTACGACGAATGACGGCGTGCCTTTGGTAAATGCTGAAATTGTTAGGAATAACCGGCTAGATGTAAATAAAAATCTTCAACACTATTATTTAACCGGGGACGATCACCGTTATCTGGTAGTCGGCGATAAGTCGGCTGTAGGGAATTTCAATCTGATTGCCCTCATACCGGATGAACAAATATTAAAGAATCTTCCTATCCTCCGAAACATTGTTAATTTCATTCTCGTCGGAGTTTTCATTCTATTGCCCGTCTGTTTGCTGCTTCTCCGGAAAACGGTGCTCCTTCCGATCAACCGCCTGATTTTAGCGATGAAACGAATTAAGGACGGCAATTTGGACATGCGGATTCAATCGTTTAAGACATCTGATGAGTTTCAACTTGT
This sequence comes from Paenibacillus sp. N3.4, assembly GCF_008017805.1. GTDB lineage: Bacteria > Bacillota > Bacilli > Paenibacillales > NBRC-103111 > Paenibacillus_E. The sequence goes on from NZ_VRTT01000017.1 coordinate 27,818, forward strand.
TAATGAAACCTTTAATAATATGATGTCACAAATTCAAGAATTACGGATCCATGTGTATGAAGAGCAGATGAACAAGCAAAAGGCGGAGCTCCAGCATTTGCAGCTGCAAATCAATCCGCACTTTTATTTGAATTCGCTTAATATTATGCACACGCTCGCGCGCGCCAAAAATTATGCGCTGATTGAAGAGATGGCGCAATGTTTGGTTGGCTATTTCCGCTATATGTTCCGAAGTAATTTGACTTTTGTCTCTGTGCAAGAAGAATTACAGCATGTTCGGAATTATTTGCGCATACAGGAGCTGCGATTTCCGAATCATTTACAGTGTACGATTCAAGTTCCTGACTATTTGCTGCGTACCCCGATCCCGCCGCTTGTCGTTCAAACATTTGTGGAAAATGCGATCAAGCATGCGGTAACGATGGACGAACCGGTTCTTTTGACGATCAATTTGGAACTCGACGATGCGGCTGCAGCCCCCACACTCAAAATAACCATTCAAGATACGGGGCCGGGTTTTCCGGAGGATGTACTGAGGGAAATTCGCAGTGGAACCCAGATGACGAGTACACAAGGCGAACATATCGGAATTTGGAATGTTCAACAAAGACTGTTGCTGTTGTACCAGAGCCGTGCTGACATCGCATTTGCCAATATGGCTTCTGGAGGTGCTGTCATTGTCATTACGCTGCCATTACAGCCGGATATGGGAAAAGGAGAGCGATTATGATGCAATGCTCATTGTGGATGATGAAATTCTATTCGTAGAAGGGCTTAAATCAGATTTGCACTGGGAGACGTTTGGGGTTTCAACTGTCCACACGGCTTATAATATTAGGCAAGCGAAGGAGATTTTTGAGGCTCATCCCATCGATATCATGCTTTGTGACATTGAAATGCCGCAAGGCAGCGGTCTAGAGCTCTTAACCTGGGTACGGGAGCATTATCCGAAAACGGAATCGATTTTCTTAACTTGTCATGCCGATTTCAAATTTGCGCAGCAAGCCATTCAGCTTGGCTGCTTCGATTATTTGTTGAAGCCGGTTGCTCTTGCTCAGCTGGAAGAGGTAATTGTGAAAGCAGGGGCAAAGATCAATAAAGAGAGTGAACTTCAGCAATACAGCCGTTACGGCCAATTTTGGGTCCAGCACCAGCCGATCCTGATTGAGCGATTTTGGCTCGATATTTTGCATGAAACCATTCCGTCAAATTTGGAAGCTATTCGAGAGTCTGCCGCGGATCGCAATATCCCTTTTTCAGAGGAAATGAGGTTTTTGCCTGTTCTGATCAGCGTGCAACGCTTTTATAAAGAGTTGAGTTTGCGCGATGAGAAGATTCTGGAATATGCCATTCAAAACAGCGCCGAAGAAATGATCGTTGAACACAAAGAGAAGGGACAAGTGCTGCAATTGGGCAGCCAAAATCTGCTGGCGATCGTGTCTTGGGATCAGGAAGCGGAACCGGAGATGGAGCGATTGAAACAAAAGTGCGAAGATTTCATCACTTCTTGTAGACAGTTCTTCTATTGCGATATCTCCTGCTACATCGGGAACCGGGCGTTCGTACACGAACTGCCATCGATGGTTCACGAGCTGTCTCATCTCGATAAAAACAATGTTGCTTATAACAATACAGTTTTCATGCTATCTGGAAAAAAACAATTCTCCAAGCCCGTTGTAATGCCGGATCTACCTGTGTGGTCGGTCATGTTGAAAGAAGGTTCAATGACGAAGGTGTTGTCGGAGGCTGAGCGTTATTTGGAGAGCATGATGAATACAGGAGAACTAGATGCGAAGGTGTTGCATCAATTTCATCACGATTTCCTGCAAATGGTGTATCACGTCATCATGCTCAAAGGCATTCAGGCACGCGAGCTGTTAAGTGATGCCGTATCGATTGAGCTTGCACCGCGTGCTACGCGTTCTGTAACGGATACGATTGCATGGATCAAGCACATCATGGAGAGATCTCTTCAATACGTGAATACGGTTGAACAAACGCAATCCGTCGCGGAGCGTGTTAGAAATCATATTGCGCTTCATTTAAATGAACAAGAGCTGTCACGCGAGGAAATTGCTAATCATGTCTACTTGAATCCGGATTATCTGGATCGCATCTTCAAGAAAGAAACCGGTATATCGGTTACTGAATATTTGGTTCAGGAGCGTATGGGAATGGCCAAGGAGCTGTTGTCCAAAAGCGGCATGTCGATCAGCAGCATCGCCGCGCATGTCGGGTACTCGAATCTCGCGCATTTCTCCAAACGATTCAAAAGTGTGACCGGTATGAACCCGAATGATTATCGACAACAGCATGGTCGGAATGGTACAAACGGAAAGTCGAAAACGGAGTAGTGACAGTTTGGGTGGGTACTTATAATGAAATTGTTCGGATAACAACAAATAAAAGGAGATAACCATGAAGAAAAGATTGAGTTTCTTAAGTTCGATTGTCGCATTGACGGTTATTGTTTCAGGTTGCGGTTCCGAGAATGGTGCAGCAAGTCCCAAGAAGCAGGACGACAAGAAGACCGAAGCGCCATATGAGCTCACGGTGGCGATTCCTGTTAAAGGCGCAATTCCGAAAGACATGCAGCTGGTGAATGACGAGATTAACAAAATTGCCAAAGAGAAAATTAACGCCACTGTTAAGCTGTTGCCTATCAGTTACAGTGCATATGTGAATCAAATGAATTTGATGATGACTAGCGGAGAAAAGCTCGATTTAATGGTGGTGTGGGGAGCATTCTACTCCAGCTATGTCGCAAAAGGACAAGTGCTTGCGCTTGATGATTTGCTTACCAAGCATGGCAAGAATATTTCAGAATCGTTGGGGCCTGTATTTCTAAATGCTCCGAAAGTAAAGGGTAAAATTTACGGCGTGCCGACCATTCGTGATTTAGCGCAAGATTACGGATTTATCATGAGAAAAGACTTGGTAACCAAATACAACATCGATTTAAGTATGTAAAAAAATTGGAAGATCTTGAAAGTGTACTAAAGAAACTCAAAGAAAACGAGCCGAGCATGGCTCCTATGACGAATAAGGTGAATAGCTCCCTATACGGAACGTTTAGCACGAGAGATTCTTTGGGGGACGATTTAGGGGTGCTTCTGAATAATGGTCAAGGCGAGCTGAAACTCGTGAACTGGTACGAGACTCCTGAATATGCCGACATGGTGAAGCTCATGAGAAAATGGAACCAAGCGGGATACGCGATTAAAGATGTCGTGACAAACAAAGAAAGTGAAAACACCATTATAAAAGCAGGTAAAGCAGCAGGGAATATCACGCACATGAAACCGGGCTTTGCTGAACAGCAGTCGAAAATAGTCGGAACTGAAATGATCGCGGTCAAGCTTGCGCCAGCAGCCGCGAATACAAGTACGGTAAATAGCGTGATGTGGGGGATTTCCCAAGGTTCGAAAAATCCCGAGAAAGCTATGCAGTTCCTTAATCTCATGTACGCTGACAAAGATATTGTTAACTTATTCTCTTGGGGTATCGAAGGCAAGCATTATGTGAAAAAGCAAGATGGTTTTATTGGCTACCCTGCAGGAGTAGATGAGAATAATACGGGTTTCGCTTTGAACCAAGGGTTTATGTTCGGTAATTCGTTCCTTGCCGATGTATGGGAAGGTAATGACAAGAATGTATGGCAGGAAACGAAGAAGTTCAACGAAAGTGCAACCCGATCGAAAGCGCTTGGATTTACGTATGACAACACTTCGGTGAAGACAGAAGTTGCCGCTGTAAGCAACGTCGTGAATCAGTACCGATTAGGGCTGGAGGATGGAGCCTTCGATCCGGATAAAGAACTGCCTAAGTTCATTTCTGAGTTGAAAGCTGCCGGAATCGACAAAATTATTGCCGAAAAACAAAAACAGTTGGATGCGTGGGCCAAAGAAAATAACGTGAAGTAAGCGAAATATCGGAGAAATTCAGGAGGATATAATGGAAACAGCCTATAAGCAAAGAGTAGAGGAAATAGAACGCAGAACCAACTTGCGTAATTTAGGTGGATATTTCACGGCAGATGGAAGGACAATCAAGCCCAACCTATTGTTCCGTTCCGCAGAGCTGGCGGAAATGAACGAAGCGGATATCGCGTACTTGCAAGAAAACGGTTTGCGCTATATTTGCGATTTCCGTTCGGAAGGTGAACAAAAAGCAACGCCGAATCCAGTCGTTGCTGGCGCGGAAAACATCCATATATCCGTACTGGGTGGAGTTGTTAATCCACAGGAAATGATTGCAGTGATTAAGAAAATGGACATCGCTGAGTTCAAGGGAGATTGGCTGGAAAACGTTTATGTGCAGTTTGTCTCAGATCCAATTGCTCAAGCTGCTTATCGTCGATTTTTTGATTTGGTGCTGCAGGCAGAAGGCAGTCCGCTGCTCTGGCACTGTGCAGCAGGTAAAGACCGAACGGGATTTGCTGGAGCTATCTTGCTTCTTGCACTAGAGGTGCCGATGGAAACCGTTATGGAGGATTTCTTAAGAAGCAACAATAACCGGAAAGAAGCGATTGATCACATGCTTAGCTCGATTCAAGAGAAGCTAGGAGATGACAACAAGTTTGCAAAGGTTAGAGAAATGATGGCAGTAAAACAGGAATACTTGACTACGGCGCTGCATGCAATCATAGAGAATTATGGGACCATGGAAACTTATATGGAAGAAGTGCTCGGATTGACATCCGAAGCGCGCGAAAAACTGAAAAGCATTTATTTAGAGTAAAAGTTAGAACTCCAAATAGTCATAAGAGAAGAGGGACGCTACATGGTTGATTTGCATGCAAAGCCTTTTCATCTAGACGATGATGGGATTGGATGGGTTAAGGACACGTTGGCCTCCATGGATCTTGCCGCCAAGGTGGGACAGCTGTTTTGTCCGATCGGATTCACCGATGACAAGGAGCAGCTAGCGAAGCTGACGCAAAAGATGAGAATCGGCGGCATACTGTATCGACCTGGTTCCGGGGAGAAAGTCCAGGAAACGCATCGCTATTTGCAGGAAACTTCGGAAATTCCGCTGCTTATTGCCGCCAATCTGGAAGCAGGGGGCAACGGCTCCGCTGTGGATGGTACTTTTTTCGGCAAGCAATTGCAAGTTGCAGCTACGGACAATACGGAGATGGCTCGCAGGCTCGGCGTTATTGCTGCTCGGGAAGGCAGCGCAGTAGGTGTAAATTGGGCGTTCGCGCCAGTTGTGGATATCGACGTCAACTTCCGCAATCCAATCACGAATGTGAGAACGTTTGGTTCCGAACCAGAGCGCGTTGCTCGCATGAGCAAAGCTTATACGGCTACGGTTCAGGAACATGGCGTGGCTGTCTCGATTAAGCATTTCCCAGGCGACGGCGTGGATGAGCGCGATCATCATTTGTTAACGTCGATCAACTCGTTGTCGGTCGAAGAGTGGGACGCCACTTTCGGCAATGTGTATCAAGAATGCATTGACGCCGGAGCCATGAGCGTTATGGTCGGACATATTGCTTATCCTGCTTACAGCAAGCAACTTCGTCCTGAGCTCAAAGATACGGACATTATGCCTGGGACTTTGGCACCGGAGTTGTTGAACGATCTGCTGCGCGGGAAGCTCGGATTTAATGGACTTATTACGACCGATGCTACGCCAATGGCCGGTTTTATGATGGCGATGAAGCGGGAGACAGCCGTTCCGGCTTCGATCGCTGCAGGTTGTGATATGTTCTTGTTTAATAAGAGTATCGAGGAAGACTTTTTCTTCATGATGAAAGGGATCGAGACGGGCATCCTGACCGTGGAGCGGCTGGATGAAGCGGTGACACGCATTCTCGGTGTTAAAGCTTCGCTTGGTCTGCATACGAAGAAGCGGGAAGGGACCCTTGTGCCGGGCTTAGAGGCGCTATCCGTTCTGAAATGCGACGAGCATATGAGATGGGCTGGGGAATGTGCGGATCAATCCGTTACACTCGTGAAGGACACGCAGCAATTGCTGCCGATCAGCCCAGAGCGTCACAAGCGTATTTTACTCTTCTCGCTCGGCGGCGAGGATGGCTTGTTCAAATCAACGAACATTGCGCCTTACTTTATTTCCAAACTGGAAGCGGAGGGTTTCGAGGTCAAGATATTTGATACGAAAAATTTCGATTTAAGGGCGATGTTTGCTGGGGTGAAGGCGATGACGGATCAGTATGATGCTGCTATCTACTTCTCAAATATGGAGACCCACAGCAACCAAACCGTTGTCCGCATTAACTGGGCGCCTCCTTTTGGTCTAGATATGCCGTGGTTCATTCAAGAGCTGCCAACGATGTTTATTTCCGTGGCTAACCCTTACCATCTGCTGGATGTACCGCGTATACCAACGTTTATTAATGCGTATTCAGCCAGCGAGCAGGTCGTGGACGCGATTATCGAGAAGCTGCTGGGACGTTCCTCCTTCAAGGGGATCAACCCTGTAGATCCATTTTGCGGCTATTGGGATACACGTCTGTAAGCAATACGTGCAAGCCGGACAATGAAAGGGGAATTTCAACATGTCAATACTTGCAGTCATTTTTGATTTGGACGGTGTGCTTGTGCATACAGATCAGTATCACTACCAAGCATGGAAGCGAATGGCGGACGAAGAAGGTATTGTATTCGATGAGTCCCTCAATGACCGACTGCGTGGGGTTAGCCGGATGGAGAGCTTGGAAGTCATCCTTGAGAAGAGCAGCAGAACGTATACAAGTGCGGAAAAAGAAGCTTTGTCTGAGAAGAAGAACGGCTACTACCGCGAACTGCTTGACCGATTGACTCCCGCAGATGCGGCGCCTGGTTCTCGCGAGGTCATAGCTGCCTGCAAGCAGCAGGGGACTAAAGTCGCGATCGGATCATCCAGCCGGAATACGCCGATCATTCTGGAAAGGCTTGGCTTTACGCACTTGTTTGAAGCTGTGGCGGATGGCAATGAGATCGTTAACAGTAAGCCGGATCCCGAAGTATTTCTACTCGCAGCCAAGAAGCTTGCCATAGATCCCGCATGTTGTCTCGTCGTAGAAGACGCGGAGGCTGGCCTTATCGCCGCTAAGCGTGCCGGTATGAAGTCGGCTGCCATTGGTACTGTGATAAACAGCCCGACTGCTGCTGACTATCGGCTTCATCGTTTGGAAGAGCTGACAGCTGTAATTTGGGGTTAAATAAACATAGGAAGAAGGAGCAGACGGTGGCTCCTTCTTTTTTTATATTAAACGTCTCAATTTTACTTAAGGAGAGATCTTTCATGATGCTCAGCATAGACGTTCATATTTTGATTAAATTAGGACTTTCAGCTGCACTCGGGTTAATTATCGGTCTAGAACGTGAAGTTCGCAATAAGCCGCTAGGGCTGAAAACTTCGCTGGTCATTTGCTTAAGCAGTTGCTTGTTAACTATTGTTTCCATCGAATCCGCGAATAAATATGCAGTCCCAGGCTTGCATGTGATGGACCCCATGCGGCTAGCGGCACAAATCGTCAGTGGAATCGGTTTTATCGGAGCAGGGGTCATTCTAAGGAAGCATAACGATGTCATTATCGGTCTAACGACCGCTGCGATGATTTGGGGGACGGCAGGGCTAGGGATAGCGATTGGCGCGGGATTTTTCGTTGAAGCTTTTTTCGGGCTGGCACTTATTATGTTCTGTGTCATTGTGCTGCCTTATTTTATTAAGAAAGTCGGCCCGAAGCCATTGATTATGAAAGATCTGCGTGTAAAGCTCATCGTGTCCCATGATGCGAATTTAACCAGTATTATTAAAGCGATTATTGCAAAAGGGTACAAAATGAATAGCGTTCATATTAAAGAGCTGAACGGCGAACAGCAGGAGCTTAATTTCATCGTGTTCATCGACCGAAAGTATGCTTCTGAAGTGTACGATGAGCTGAAAAGCATGACATACATCGAGATTGCCGAAGTGGAAACGCTTTAGAACGGCAGGTCGGAATCGTACAAACGGGAAGTCGAAAACGGAGTAGTGACTGTTCCGCCTAATTCCTATAATGAAAGTGTAAGCAAACAATAGATGCCATGAAGTGGAGGAAGTGAGTATGATGACACAAGCAATAACGAATAAATCCTCAACGAGTAAAAGGCTGAGCAGGTGGAAAAATTATTATCCGCTTTACCTTTTGATGATCCCAGGCGTGCTTTACTTGCTCATTAATAATTATGTACCGATGTTCGGTGTTATCATCGCGTTTAAAGATATCAATTATCAGGCAGGCATTCTCGGCAGCGATTGGATTGGTTTTAAAAATTTTGAATACTTGTTCAAGACGAAAGATGCCTTAATCATTACACGCAATACGATTCTGTACAATTCGCTTTTTATCGTTGTACACACGGTCATAGCTATTTTTGTGGCGATTTTGCTGAATGAAGTGAAGAAGAAATTTTTATCCCGTTTTTATCAAAGTGTCATTTTGCTTCCTTATCTGATTTCGATGGTCATTGTCAGCTATCTCGTCTATTCCATGTTAAGTGTCGAGTCAGGCTTGATGAACAAGGCCATTCTTCCGCTGTTCGGAATTGACAGCATTTCTTGGTATTCAGAAGCGAAGTACTGGCCGTACATTCTGACACTGGTGCATATTTGGAAAGGTGTCGGATTCCTATGCGTCGTTTATTTAGCATCCATCATCAGCATCGACACGGAGTATTACGAGGCAGCGACACTGGATGGCGCTTCAAGATGGTATCAGATTCGCTCCATTACCATCCCTTTGATTATGCCTGTCATTATAATGATGACCCTACTAGCGATCGGACGCATTTTTTATTCGGATTTCGGCTTGTTTTATCAAGTGCCAATGGATTCGGGCGCGTTGTCCAAAACGACAAATGTCATTGACACCTACGTGTATAGAGGTCTGATGAACCTCGGGGATATCGGGATGTCATCGGCAGCCGGTCTGTACCAATCGCTTGTCGGATTCGTGTTGGTAATCGTATCCAACTATGCGGTGCGCAAATTCAGCAAAGACAATGCATTATTTTAGAGGGGGAAAGATTCATGGCACAAGATAGTAAAGCGCTGCAGTGGACTACTCATATTGTTCTGATTGCATTATCCGCTGCAAGCCTTCTGCCTTTTTTACTGCTCATCATGTCCTCCATTTCAAGTGAGACAAGCATTATTCAACATGGATACTCTCTGTTTCCGCAAGAATTTAGTTCCAAAGCGTATGTGTATTTACTGGATCACTGGCAAGAGTTGGGCCGTGCGTATGGGATTACCGTGTTCATTACGGTAGTGGGAACCACTGCCAGCTTAGCCATCACGTCGATGCTGGCGTATCCGATTTCCCGTCAAGATCTGCCATGGAAGAAATTTTGGGCATTCTTTGTTTTCTTTACACTTTTATTTAATGGGGGCCTTGTCCCTACGTACTTGATTTATACGCAGGTTTTGCATGTGAAAAATACGATTTGGGCGCTGCTTATTCCTGGACTGCTCATGAACGGATTTAACGTCCTGCTCGTCCGCACCTTCTTCATGACGTCCATTCCGCCAGCGCTTATCGAAGCGGCCAAAATCGATGGGGCGGGTGAGATTAAAACATTCTACAAAATCGTTCTCCCGCTGTCAGTTCCGATCATGGCGACCATCGGACTTTTCGAGGCCATCTTGTATTGGAACGATTGGTTTAACGGATTGACTTATGTGACCAACCCGAAGCTGTTTAGCATTCAAAATATTTTGAATCGGCTCATTCAAGATGTCCAATTTTTGAGCAGCAACTCCGACATGGCATCGGGCGCTGGGGCGAAGGTCGCAGAGCTTCCGAGCACATCGGTAAAAATGGCGATTGCTGTTGTCGGAGTACTTCCGATTTTGGTGGCGTATCCGTTCTTCCAAAAGTACTTCATCAAAGGGATTACAATTGGTTCTGTAAAATAGTGGGGAATATCGGGAGGATACGGCTATGAAAGCAGTCATGATCATGTTCGATTCTTGATGGTGCAAAGCAAACCATCGCCGGAAGTGAGTGAAGATGACGTTGTCCAGCTTGCGACGAGCTCGTTTGGCAATCATGCGCTGCGGCTTGTCGGTTTTCTGAAAATGCTCATGATGTAATGGATGACGGAGAGTATAAAACAGATAAAGGAGTTTGCCGGATGAAGGAAGCAGGACGAAAACCTAACTTCTTGTGGATTACATTGGAGGATACGAGCCCGAGAATGGGCTGCTATGGAGATCCGTTGGCGCGGACACCCCACATAGACCGCTTAGCCCAAGAGGGAACTTTGTATCGGAACGCATTTGCCACGGCGGGAGTATGCGCTCCCAGTCGATCTGCTGTCATTACGGGCATGTATCAAACCGCAATAGGCACGCATCATATGCGAACCGCACATACCAATGTGCACACACCGGAGCTGCCGACACCTTATTTTGCAGTAACCCCCGCTCATGTCAAAACGATTTCCGAAATCATGCGGGCCAGCGGATATTATTGTACGAACAATGCTAAAACAGATTATCAGTTTCAGGCGCCTCTAACGGCATGGGACGAGAATGGCAAGGAATCACATTGGCGTAAACGGGAAGACGGTCAGCCCTTCTTCGCTGTATTCAATTATGACGCTACGCATGAAAGCGGCATGTGGCCGGCTGAGTCAATGAGGCAATTTATGCCTAACTACGAAGAGAGACCGCTCACGACCGACCCGGATCAGGTTGTTCTTCCACCCTACTTGCCGAATACTCCGAAATCGCGAGCAGCGCTTGCCAGACATTATGATAATCTGGCCAATGCGGACGAGTATGTAGGTCGCATTCTTCAACAGCTTGAGGAAGATGGTTTGACTGACAATACGATCGTCATGTTATGGAGCGACCACGGAGAAGGACTGCCGCGTGCCAAGCGGTGGACGTATGATGCGGGAATCCGCGTGCCGCTTATCGTCAGGTGGCCCGATAAGGTGGGAAATGGCCAAGTCAGCGAACAATTGGTCAGTATGATCGACTTGGGACCTACGGTGCTCTCCTTGGCTGGGATACCCGTTCCCCGGCATATCCAAGGTCAGCCGTTCATGGGAGAGCTTGCCGAATCGAGAGAGTATGTATTTGCCACTCGTGACCGTTATGACGAGGCTTATGATAAGGTTCGCGCTGTAAGAGATACGCAATTCAAATATATGCGTAATGAGTATCCCGATCAGTCTTACCTTCAGTGGATCCCATTTAGTCATCTTCATCCGATATTCCAGGAGCTGTGGAGATTACAATTGGCAGGCGAATTAGAGGGCGATAAGCAAGTGCTCATGCAAAATAAGCGTCCTCCGGAGGAATTGTATGACTGTTTAAACGATCCGCATGAACTGACTAATTTGGCGGACGATCCATCGTATCGGGATGCACGGATTCGTTTGCGCAAGGAGCTTGACGATTGGTGCGGTAAATACGACGTTTGGGGAGATATTCCGGAGACGCAAATGGTTGCGACCATGTGGCCGAATGGCATTCAACCACAAACAGCTAAACCACTCTTCATCCCGATCAATAGCCAGTTGCCAGGTAAGAATGCGTTGAAGGAAGGAATCTTCAAAGAACCGACAGCGGTCATGCTTCATTCAGCAACACAGGGTGCTTCCATTGCTTATACGACCGATGGAGATGTGAATCCTCGTTGGAAACTGTATACGGGCCCGATCATCTTAACAGATGGTCTTGCGCGCATTCGATCGATTGCGGTACGCATCGGTTATAAGGATAGTGAGGAGGCTGAGTCTACGTTTATTGTTGAATGAAGTAGTGCCTACCGCAGGAAGATGTACCATGAGTTCTGAGTGGTAAGCGGTGATTTTTAAAAAGGGAACATACTCGATCAGTGATGTCCTTGATTGAGTATGTTTTTATATTATTATCTGACTTTTACCCATATCCTTAAATTCCATTACGTAATAAAGCTTCGAAAGGCCCGTCTGATCGATCCAGAAATTGCTCGCCTTCGTTCATTTGTTTTTACTGTAGCATGTATTTTGCCGAGAGAGGAATTGAAAGGATAAGGGACCTGAATATAATGTTATGTACCGTAATATTTGACCATTCCGCCTGAGATGGCTATTTTTAAGTGGATTCCTTCTGAATATAGTGATGTTTTTTGAGGATATTTTATTACCGCAAGGGACAACGCTTATATATAATGTTAAAGATCAAGACGTGTTAGTCTGCATTTTTTCAAGATGTATGACCATAAAAGGGGGAGTTACCTATGAAAGCAGTAATGCTAATGTTCGATTCCTTAAATAAACATATGTTGCCAAGCTATGGCTGTGATTGGATACATGCACCCAATTTCAATAGGCTTTCAGAGCTAACGGTCACTTTCGACAAGTGTTATGCTGGTAGCTTGCCATGTATGCCAGCGAGAAGGGAACTGCATACTGGGAGATACAATTTTCTACATCGCAGTTGGGGGCCTTTGGAGCCTTTCGATGATTCAATGATTGGATTGCTTCGCAAACAGGGCATATACACGCATTTGACGACAGACCATGTGCATTATTTTGAGGATGGCGGAGCGACCTACCATGGCCGATATAACTCATGGGAATTCGCCAGAGGGCAAGAAGGAGATCCATGGAAAGGACAAGTTGAGAATCCTACGATTCCGGAAAATTTAAGCGGGCCTAAGCTTGGGGATTTATGGCGTCAGGACTGGGTGAACAGGCAGTATCTTGACTCTGAAGAGAAAATGCCGTTAGCAGTTACCATTAGGCAAGGCATTGAGTTCATGGAGAAAAATCAGGATACAGACCGGTGGTTCCTGACGATGGAAGCGTTTGACCCGCATGAACCTTTCTTCACACAGCAAAAGTACAAGGACCTGTACCCGCATGTGTACGAAGGCAAACATTTCGATTGGCCGGACTACGGCAAGGTGAAAGAGCAACCAGAGGAAGTCCAACATGCGATTTATGAATATGCGGCCCTAGTCAGTATGTGCGACGAATATTTGGGTCAGGTGCTAGATGCATTCGACAAATACAATTTGTGGAAAGATACGATGCTGATAGTTAATACGGATCACGGCTTTTTGCTAGGGGAGCATCAATGGTGGGGGAAAAATATTCAGCCATTCTACAATGAAATCGCCAATATTCCTTTGTACATCTGGGACCCTCGGTATGAAACGAAGAGTGTACGCTCCGATGCTTTAGTGCAAACGATTGACCTAGCACCAACGCTACTCGACTATTTCGGTGTCCCTATCCCAGATGATATGCAGGGTCATCCGCTTAGCTCGGTTATTGAGCAAAACGCTCAAATTCGGGAGGCAGCGCTGTTCGGCATTCATGGTGGACATGTGAATTGCACAGACGGACGTTATGTGTATATGCGTGCGCCGCACACCATCAATAACGCTCCACTATACGAATACACGTTGATGCCGACGCACATGCACACGATGTTCAGCCCCCAAGAATTGAAGGGAATGGAATTGGCGGAACCTTTTTCATTTACGAAGGGCTGTCAAGTCATGAAGCTGAATGCCAGTACGTATCTCAACCCATATGTGTATGGGGACTTGTTGTTCGATTTGGAACAAGATTCAACCCAGAAAACAACGTTGGATGATACAGAAGTAGAATTGCGAATGATTAGGCTGATGTCACAATTAATGGTTGAGCAAGATGCTCCGAGGGAGCAGTTTGAACGCGTCGGAATATCCGTTGACGGATATATGTCCGCTTCGGAGCTGGCTAAGGAGAAAGAACGGAAACGTAAGGATCGTTTCGTGGACTTAGGTATTGGGGAAACATGGAAGGGGAAATCAAGAGAAGCATACTTTGCGGTGCGCTGTCTGGCTCCTGCTCCACTACGTGCTGTCTTAAATGAACAATTAATTGCTTATTTGCGTGCTAACGATTTGATGGAGTTCGATGAAGAAGTCCTTCTGCAATTCGTTCCAGGGCTATTCGGCCCTTATGGCCCAATGGTTGTCCGTACGATTCGAGGGACAATTCTGTAGCCCTGAAAGAAATGTTATAGACTATGGTAATGGGAGCCTCTCTCCAAGTGCCATAGTCTTCTTTTCAATTGTAAACAGAAATCGTTTGAGATACGATGAATAGAGCAAGTAAAATACCAAACAAAAGAAGGAAGGCGCTCTTATGTGGAAACGTTGGTTTCTTGGGAAAGGAAGCATTCAAACCAAGCTACTGGTTTCCTATGTGCTCCTTATCGTTGTGCCGCTTGGGTCGTTTAATTTGTTATCCAACTACTTCTCTAGTAAAAGTGTGGAAGAGCAGGTTAGTCAAAATCACTTGAAAACGTTAATGCAGATCAATGAAAAAATAGAAATGGTCATGGACAACATTATTGCTATTTCTAATATCTATTATTTGAATGATGATGTGAGAATAGCTCTGGTGGAACCTTATGTTTCCAAAAGCTTCGAAGAAGCCCAGAGGCTGCGAGCCCTCAATCAATTGTATGCCAATTACACGTATGCTTTCGGACAGCTGAAATATCGGGTTAACTTAGTGGGCAGGAACGGATTTGAATATCATTCAGATGATTCCCAACCGAAGTATGAGGCTGAGCTTTGGAGACAAACAGCTTGGTATCCGGAGGCTGTCAGGAAAAACGGGAGCATTGTATGGATTTCCGGTCCCAGTACGGAAATGCCGCTGCGGACAAAAGGTAAACATGAATTTTCGGCAGTTAGACTGATAAAACGATTCGAGACGGACCGTGAGCTTGGGTTGCTCATTCTGAGTATTGACGAAAAGGAAATTCAGCGCTTTTACGAGAGTGCGGAAATCGGACAGCAACGAATCGAAATTGTCGATGGTCAAGGCAACATTATCTCCTCCCGGGACAAAACACGGTTATTCGAAAATATAAAAGGCAGTGCCGTCTTTGAGAAAGCTTTAACAGCAAAGTCTGGATATTATATAGAAGAAGTGGATCAGAAGCGTACGCTTGTCACCATCACAACCGTTGAGAAAACGGGATGGATTATCATTCCTATACACCGCTTAGTCAATTGCTTGAAAATATGAATCAACTGAAGATTATCCAGAAACTGTTGTTTGTTGTACTGATTATTTTTGCTGTTTTCGCGTCTTATATTGTAGCAAGGAAGCTGGCTGTCCCGATTCGGATGCTCTACTATGACATTAGCCGTGTTGAGATGGGCGACTTAACAGTAAGATCGAAGGTGAAAGGGAATGATGAAATCGGCAGCCTTGCCGCAAAATTTAATGCGATGGTGATAAGAATAGCTGATTTAATGTCCAATGTTATTTATGAGCAGCAAAAAAAGCGAGACGCTGAGCTTGTTGCTTTGCAATCGCAGATTAACCCTCACTTTCTTTATAATACGTTAGCCTCGATTCGGTTTATGCTTGCTAAACATGATCCGGAGAAAGTGGATTCCGTTATTGTTGCTTTAGTCAAGCTTTTGAAAATGACGTTAACCCGGCATGATGAATTCATTACGGTCAGGCAGGAAATCGACATCCTGAAGCAATATGTGTATATTCAACAAGCCAGGCAAGGAGCAGGGCTTGAGGTTTTCTTCGAAGTTGAGGATAGCATGCTCAATTGCTTGACGATCAAGCTGCTGCTGCAGCCTATTGTTGAAAATGCGATTTTCCATGGCATTGAGCCGAAAGGTTCACAAGGTGTCTTATTTATACGTGGCGAACAACGAGGAACGGATGTTATGTTCGAGGTTTCTGATGACGGCATTGGCTTTGCGAATTCCATGCATATTCTGAATACAACGTCGGCCCTTCATGGCAAAGGAATTGGTTTGCGAAATGTTCATAATAGAATCCAACTTTATTTCGGAGAAGACTATGGACTTGAGGTTCATTCTGAAGTCGGTGTGGGAACGACAGTACGCATTCGAATGCCGGCCATTTATGAGGAAGAGGGGGTGAGGAATCGCTATGAATATATTAATCGTGGATGATGAGCCGATCATCAGGCAATGGTTCGCCATGACGATCGAGAAGATTGGCTCACCTTATCGGATTGTTGGAGAAGCAGGCAACGGGGTCGAGGCGCTTCAATTCTGCCAGCAACAACAGGTCGATCTTGTTGTGACTGATATTAAGATGCCGCAAATGGATGGCATCGATCTTTTAAAGCAGTTGCAACAGGAGCACCCTCATGTGCGGTCGCTGATCTTAAGCTCATACGGTGAATTCGAATATGCAGCCGAAGCCTTGAAACACGGCGCCTCTGATTACTTGCTGAAAGCGGAGGTCACAACTGATTCGCTAAGAGAAAGCTTTGATAAAATTAGAAGAGTCTGGATGTTGGAGCATCATAAAATTAAGGAAGTCGATCAATTGAAAGGCTTTGTCAATGAGAACCAAGTTTCTTTGCGATCGGTCTATTTACTTAAGCTCTTTGAAGGAAAACCAAACGAGCTAGAGCAATTCCACAAACAAATGAGTTATTTTCAAGTTTCTCTTTCAGAAAAACAGCTTACGCTTTTTGCAGTCGGCATCAATCTTGGCGAACATGTGAAAATTAAAGAGAGAGAACTTCGAAATCTGGCTATTATAAATATTATCGATGAAACGTTGAAGGACGAGGAGGGGAATGGTTGTTCTTTCTCGTTCGATGATAACTTGTTCGTTGCCTTACTAAACGTCGAACAGACAAGCACCAAAACACAAAGGGAAAGACTGTTCCTTAACGCGAATCAAATTTCAAATCATTTGAATCGATTTCTCGGCATCACTTCTTCGATCGGTATTAGCCGAACCTATCACACTTTAACTCAAATTCCCGTTCAATGGTCGGAAGCCAAGGAAGCCTTGCAACATCGGATGTTTTATGGAGAAAGAAGTATTGTTTTCTATTTAGAACTTCATCATACAGATCGTAAAGTGGCACAGCAAGATGTAAAAACGTTTCTTTCGGAGTTCGCTAGGCGGGTAGATGCCGGAGATACACTTCAAGCTTTAGAGCAGCTGCGCTTGTTCTTCCAGGAAATCGAATGGCGTAAGCATTGGTCGGACAAACAGGTAAAAGCCGTATGTGTGGAATTGATCATCATTTGTCTTCAACGACTGCGTAATTTAGAGCTTCTTACCGAGGAATCAGCGGCTCTTTATGAGAATGTTCATATCCATATTCAGCAGCAAGTCACGTTTGCCGCCTTAAAACTATGGGTCACTGAAAAAGCTCAGCATTTGATGGGGGTATTTGACAACAACCTGCGTAAATATTGCGAACCCGTTATGCAAGCTTGCAGCTATATAAAGCAACATTATCAAGAGGAGATCTCGCTGCAGCAGCTTGCGGGTCACGTTCATTTGAGCCGTACGTATTTTTGTGAGTTATTTAAAAAAGAAACAGAAATCAGCTTTAACGACTATTTAACCGAAATCCGAATGGAAAAAGCCAAGGAGCTTCTTAAGAATAAAGATTTAAAGATTGGTACCTTGGCGGAAATTATCGGCTATTCGAATGCAAGCTATTTCATTAAATTGTTCCGAAAAAGTACGAATCTGTCTCCACTGGAGTATAGAGAACATCTTTACCAGTCGGGCAAATGAGCTATTCCAACTAAATAAGGAGTAAAATGACCGCTGCTCAGCTTGGCCGAGGAGCGGATTTTTACCACATCAGAAAGTATAAGTTTTCGGCTCCCGAAACCGCTTTCTGATTGGCGATAAAACCAACCTCTAAACGCGGTCGCTCATCATTGAGTGGCCTCGATAGAGGTTTTCTCATAACTGAATATCCCTCTATCGAATCCGACTATTTTGTTATTTTTTTATATACGAGAGGTCATTGCCAAAAAACGTGAACGATTGTGTTGTTTTTCAAGAATATGTTTTTATACAGCGATGTGATATTTCATCATAATAAAGAGGTAAGATTTGAAAGGGAGGGTTCGAGATGAGACATAGAAAAACGTTTCTAAGTGTTATGGCTTTAACAGTAGTTGCTAGCAGTATGCTCGCTGGTTGTTCCAGTACTTCCGATACCCAGCAAAAAACTAAAGCGGACAGTAAAGCCGTCGCTCCCAAAAAGTTAACCTTCTGGCGAGTAGGGACGGATCAAGCTGAGGGTGATGTCTGGAAATCCTATATCAAAAAGTACGAAGCCAGCCATCCAGGGGTTACAATTGATTTTGCGGAAGTTCCGTTTGGGACAGAAATGGAAACGAAATTAAATGCAGCTTTTGCTGGTGGCACCGCGCCGGATGTTGTGTCTTATACCCTCGCCTCTCTAGCTCAAAGAGCTTCCCTAGGTCAATATGAACCGATTGATGCGTATGTGAAGGATTGGGCGGGCAAGGCGGATATGCTCGAAAATGTGGTCAATCTTGGGACTTTTAAGGACAAATTGTATGGTTTAGGATTCGCACCTGCTCCACGTGTGTTCATGTGGCGTAAAGATTTCTTCCAGGAAGCCGGTCTTGATCCGCAGAAACCGCCAAAATCCTGGGATGAGCTGGCGCAATATGCGGCTAAGCTGACCAAGAAAGATGGCAATACAACGATAAGAGCTGGTCTGGATATTCCGTTCAGCAATGCTTGGGTAAACTGGCAAATTTATGTGATGCAGAATGGAGGCCAGGTATTGGATCTTCAGAAGAATGAACCCTTATTTGCCAGCAAAGAAGCGATTGAAGCTACGACATATCTAAGTGATATGGCGAAGAAAGGGTATTCCATCCCTTACGACGGCAATAAAACCCAAGATAATCTGTTTTCTAACGGTAAAGCGGCTATGGCCTATTTTAACCCTTCAGCGCTCGTAACTTTGGCAAAAACCGATCCTGATATCAAAAATAAAGTAGGCGTAATGGCATCAGTACCAGCCAAGACTGCTGTTACCTTCGCCGGAATTAACTTCTTGTTCATGTCCTCCTCAAGCAAAAACAAGGAGCTTGCGGCAGACTTTATGAAGAACGCATTGTCGAAAGAAGAAACATGGAACAGATATGAAAAATTACAAACGCCGATTGTGCTTAAATCGTTGAAAGAGGATTATCTCAAAGCCGATCCCATTATCAACCCAGCGGTATTCGAAGCAGTATCGATTGGACAAGGTGCTGTTAAAGCGACTTACGCACAGCGTATGTATGAAATTATTTCCCAAGCCATAGAGAAATCGTTCTACGGGAAACAATCGCCGGAAGAAGCGCTGAAAGAAGCAGATAAGACCTTTAGACAAGAGCTGCCGAACTTAACGAAATAATACACACGATCTAATAATAGGCTGGTGATCTTACTTGAATAGCGAATTGACGGCCGCACGCAGTCCTAACCTAAAGAAAAGCCGGCTTTATAAGCGGTATGACTATTCCGGCTATGCGATGATTGCCCCAGGATATCTTATCTACTTTCTTTTTGTTATGATTCCGCTGCTAATCGGGTGTTACTACAGCTTTACTAATTACAACTTTTATAAGACGAAAGACTTCGTAGGCCTGAGTAACTACGCGCTCTTGATGAAAGACACTCTCTTTTGGAAATCAATGGGCAATACGTTTGTATACGCTGCCGGTACGATTGTCCCGCAGCTCATCATAGGGCTACTGTTTGCTGCATTGCTGAACATGAGTATACGCGGACGTGTCTTTGCTAGAGCAAGCATCTATTTGCCGAATGTGTTGTCCATGGTTGCAGTCTCCATGATTTGGCTCTGGATCTACGAACCGTCTCTTGGTATTGCGAATCGGTTCCTGGAAACCTTGGGGTTTGGTAAAGTGCAGTGGTTGTTTAATCCCAGTACGGCAATGTTGTCCATTATACTGATGAGCATTTGGAAAAGCGTCGGCTACAACATGATTGTGTATTTGGCCGGTTTGCAGAGCATTCCAGCGAGTCTGTATGAAGCGGCTGAACTTGACGGTGCGAGCAAGCTGCAACAGTTCCTCCATGTCACGATCCCGATGCTTCGGCCGACAACCTTTTTCCTATTCGTAACGGCATGTGTGAATTCGTTTACGGTATTCGAACAGGTCAACATTATGACAAATGGCGGGCCGTTAAACTCCACAACGACGATCGTGCACCAAATTTATTTACGCGGGTTTCAGGACTTCCGCATGGGCTACGCCTCGGCTATGGCCATGGTCCTCATGCTGGTGGTTTTGGGGATTACGATTTTAAATTTCCGCTTCGGAAAGCAAGGCAATGATACGGATATGGACTAAGCTATTCTGGGAGAAGGAGATCCTACATAATGAAATCTAAAACCTTCCAACCAATGTGGTGGAGTACCCTTACACTTGTCATCTCTTTTGTGATGCTGATTCCCTTCTTGCTAATGGTGATTACTTCATTAAAGACAATGCCAGAAATTAACTCCCCTTCCTTTACATTTCTTCCTAAGCATTGGATGTTTTCTAACTATGTGACAGCGATGAAGCATGGGGATTGGACTAAATATTTTACAAATTCCTTTGTCGTAACATCCATTACCGTCATTCTTAGCATGTTTATTAATTCATTAGCAGGCTATGCGTTTGCTAGACTGCGCTTTCCAGGTCGCAACCTATTGTTCTTTTCGATGCTCGTTGGCATCATGGTTCCGGCTCAAGTAACGATGATTCCTACATTCCTCATGATGAAACAGGCTCCATTTTTTGGGGGGAATGATTGGCTGGGACATGGGGGAACAGGATTTCTCAACACCTATTCCGGACTCATTATCCCGTTTGTAGCTGGTTCCTTCGGGATTTTCCTTTGTCGACAATTTTTCATCAGTTTCCCGCGAGCGCTGGATGAAGCAGCTGAAATTGATGGCTCATCGAAATTCAGAACTTTTTGGCAAATCTACGTGCCGTTAAGCAAGCCGATTCTTGCCACATTAGCTATTTTCAAAACGACGACAACGTGGAACGATTACATGTGGCCGCTCATTATGACAAATAGTGAATCCATGCGTACGATTCAACTGGGATTGACTATTTTTCGTTCGGATGCTTCTATCCAGTGGGATCAACTTATGGCTGCAACGACAGTCGTTATTCTGCCTCTTGTTTTACTGTTCATCTTTGCGCAACGGTACTTTATTCAAGGCGTTGTCACGACAGGATTGAAGGCATAATCATGTTGTAATACAAGTGATAATAAGACGAATACCTTAGTCAATCGATAGGTTGGATAAGGTGTTTGTCGTTTTACGAAGGGGATCTAGATGAAGAATAAATCGAATATCCTATTTTTGATGAGCGATGAGCATCGACCAGATGTAGCCGGATATGCCGGCAACGGAGTTATTCGCACTCCCGTGATGGACATGTTGGCGAGAGAGGGTGTTGTTTTCACGAACGCCTATACCCCATCTCCAATTTGTATTCCAGCCCGGCAATGCATCATGTCTGGCCAACTCCCTCGTACAAGCGGATGCGAGAAATATGGCGACGATCTGCCGCCTGCTTCGATGACATACGCAAGGCAGCTTGCAATGCATGGATAGTGAAGAAAAGTTTGCCTATTACTTGAATCGAGTAGAGCCGTATGTAAATGAACCCGTTTTTGAACATCCCTTTCTATCTCAACGGCAAGTCGGCTCAGGATTCGATGTGACGACGAGGGATCTTCGTCGGGCGACCGCTGCTTACCACGGCATGATCGAGACCATAGACGATCTTTACGGTGAAGTGCTAAGCGCTCTGCAGAAGGTAGGGCAAGACTTGGACGATTGGATCATCGTTTATACGAGTGACCACGGTGAAATGCTTGGACAACATGGCATCTGGGAGAAGCAAAAGTTTTTTGAAGCGAGCGTCAGGGTACCGCTGATTATCCGATATCCGCGGAGATTTGAACAGGGACGGGTGGTCGAGGAGAACGTGAACCTTTGCGATCTTTTCGCAACCATGTGCGACTTCGCGGATATTCCTACTCCGCCAGGTTTAGACAGTCGGAGTCTTGTTCCGCTCATGGAAGGAAACGGAGCCCTGTGGGACAATGAAACGATTTCACAGTTCTCTGGAACAAACCTAATGATTAAACAAAATCACCTCAAGTATCAATACTACGGAGAAAATATGCCCGAGGTCTTGTTCGATCTACAATGTGATCCTTATGAAACCAGGAATTGTATCGAGGATCCAGCGAATGCGCGGCATGTTTCCTTATTCCGCAAGCGGTGTGCCAAACTAGGTTTCGGCCCAGACGCGGATCAGCTTTATCGGAATGCGGGGTATGTTGACAATACGACGCTTAGAGGAAACCGGCAGGGGGCATCATACGGAGGAGATAACTAACAATGGGAAGAGGAGAGAAGAATATGCAGCGAAATATAACTGAGCTGATTGATCAAATGACTTTGGAGGAAAAAGCCAGCTTATGTTCCGGACTTGACTTTTGGCGCACAAAAGGGATCGAGCGTCTTGGCATTCCATCCGTCCTGATAACCGACGGTCCTCACGGATTACGCAAGCAGAAGGGTGCTTCGGATCATCTCGGATTAATGGACAGCGTACCGGCAACTTGCTTTCCTTCCGCTGCTGGAATGGCTAGCTCGTGGGATCGGGAGCTGATGCGCAAAGTTGGTGTCGCTCTAGGGGAAGAATGTCAAGCTGAGGAAGTGGCGGTTCTGCTTGGACCGGGCGTGAATATTAAGCGGTCACCGCTTTGTGGTAGGAACTTCGAATATTTCTCCGAAGATCCGTACTTATCCTCCGAAATGGCAGCGAGTCATATTATCGGCGTGCAAAGCCAGGGCGTTGGCACATCGTTGAAGCATTTTGCCGTAAACAATCAGGAACACCGTCGCATGACAACCGATGCCCTTGTCGATGAGCGGACGCTTCGCGAAATTTATTTGGCCAGCTTCGAAGGTGCAGTCAAACAAGGGAAGCCTTGGACTGTCATGAGTGCCTATAATCAGGTGAATGGTGAATTTTGTTCCGAGAACAGTAAGCTGCTTATTGACATTTTGAAAGAGGAATGGGGACATGCTGGCTTCGTTGTTTCCGACTGGGGAGCGGTGAACGATCGTGTAGATGGTCTGGCGGCAGGACTGGAGTTGGAGATGCCATCGACTAACGGTACTAGCGATCTTAAAATCGTCGAAGCTGTTCGAAGCGGCAAACTGGCGGAAGAAGTGCTGAACCGTGCTGTAGAGCGGCTTCTGACTGTCATCTTCAAGGCAGTGGACCAGCGTAAAGAAGGGGCAACTTACGATCAGGAAGCCCATCACCAGCTGGCACGAGAGGTGGCAAGGGAAAGCATGGTGCTTCTGAAGAACGAGGATGATCTCCTGCCGCTTGCCAAGTCGGGCAACATCGTACTCATAGGAGCGCTTGCCAAAACGCCTCGATATCAAGGAAGCGGCAGCTCGCGCATTAATCCGACCAAGCTGGAGGATATTCACGAAGAGTTGTGTGTATCCGCTGGAAGCGCGGCCAACGTCGTATTCGCGCAAGGCTATGATTTAGGCAGCGATGAAGTGGACGAAGGCCTGCTCTCCGAAGCTGTGCAAGCAGCCCTTCAAGCCGATGTAGCTATTATCGTGGCTGGTCTTCCAGATCGTTATGAATCGGAAGGCTATGATCGTACACATCTCAGAATTCCCGCCAATCAAATTAGTTTAATTGAAGCGATAGCTGCAGTACAAAGCAAAGTTGTGGTTGTACTGAGCAATGGAGCCGCTGTAGAAATGCCTTGGCTTGGAAGTGTGAAGTCAGTGCTGGAGGCATATCTCGGAGGACAGGCGCTTGGCGGAGCTATCGCTGATCTCCTTTTCGGCAATGCCAACCCCTGCGGTAAACTGGCTGAAACCTTTCCGCAGAAGCTCGAGCATAATCCATCCTATTTGTTCTTTCCGGGCGAAGGGGATCGCGTAGAATATAAGGAAGGAATATTTGTCGGGTATCGTTACTATGATGCAGTCGACCGAGCACCTTTGTTTCCGTTCGGTCATGGGCTTAGTTATACCAGCTTCAGCTACTCCAATCTTACTGTAGATAAGAAGGAGATCGTAGACGTGGACACCGTTCAGGTCAGCGTAAGCGTTACAAATACAGGTCATCGGGCCGGAAAAGAAATCGTGCAACTGTATGTGCGCGATTTGTTGAGTACAGTTGTAAGACCGCAAAAGGAATTGAAAGGCTTCATTAAAGTCGAGCTTCAGCCTGGTGAGACTAAGGTGGTTACATTCGAACTTGCTAAACGTGCTTTTGCGTATTACAACATTGATTTGAAGGATTGGCACGTGGAAACCGGCGAATTTGAAATCCTGATTGGTCAGTCCTCTGCTGACATTACATTGCGTGAGACTATTCGTGTCGAATCCACCGTTAACATAAAGAGAACGTACACACGCAACTCTACTTTAGGAGACATAATGGAAGATCCGAAGGGAGCAGCTATTGTGCATGAGCTGGTAAAGAACTCGCCGCTCGGTGCAGTCGCTTCAGTTAATAAAGAGACATCCGAGATGATGGAAGCTATGATCAAATCATTGCCGCTTCGCGGATTAATTGCTTTCAGTGGCGGAGCCATGACCGATGAAATGCTGGAGGGATTACTGGGTCTGGTTAATTCATAAAGTACTTTGTAAAGTGAATGCGAGTGAAC
The DNA here is from genome assembly GCF_008017805.1 of Paenibacillus sp. N3.4. Lineage (GTDB taxonomy): Bacteria > Bacillota > Bacilli > Paenibacillales > NBRC-103111 > Paenibacillus_E. The sequence continues at coordinate 52,351 of NZ_VRTT01000017.1, forward strand.
AGTTACCTTTGTTCCAAAAAGAATAAAGGGAAACATTAATGACCTTTTATAAATCTACGCTTCCAAAAGGAGCGTAGATTTTAAAATTTATGTGGAGGAACGACTAAGGAGTAATTATATATGAAATATTTACTTAGAATTTTGATGATCGCTATCGTTGTGGTTGTAATAGTTGATATTTCGGCCAGCTTCTACTTTTATCATGTTGCCATCGAACGAACAAGTAAAGACTTCCTCAAACAATCTCCGGCAGCGGCGAATTTCGCTCTTGCTCGTGAACCTGTTAAATGGAAGGAGGAGCCTGATTTTGAGGACCTTACCCTTCTATCTCAGGATGGCTTGGAGCTTCACGGTTATTATTTGCCGGCTGCTACGCTATCGAAGAAAACGGTCATTATTGCTCACGGTTTTGCAGGGAAAGCACATGATATGGATGCATATGCAGCCTTCTATCATGACCAGCAGGGCTTCAATGTGCTAATGACTGATGCTCGGGGACATGGACAGAGTACAGGTGATTATATCGGATACGGATGGGACGAACGCAGAGATTATGTGGAGTGGATCGGATTGATCCTACAGAAGGTGGGGGCAGATTCGGAGATCGTGCTGCATGGTGGGTCTATGGGGGCTGCTACCGTGTTGATGACAAGCGGAGAGAGCTTGCCTCCGAATGTGAAGGCTATTATTTCCGACAGTGCATATACATCGGCTGAAGCCGAACTCACCTATGCTTTAGGCCGTATGTACCATCTTGCCAAATTCCCGATTGTTCAAAGCACAAGCCTATTGACAAAGCTGAGAGCGGGGTATTTCATTGGAGAGGCGTCGGCGCTAAAACAAGTGAAAAAGTCAAAAACGCCGATACTTTTCATCCATGGAACGGGGGATTTAACCGTACCTCTCTCTATGGCCTATGAGCTTTATGAAGCGTGTGAAAGCCCGAAGGAACTATATGTAGTTGAGGGTGCAAAGCACGGTAAGTCATATTATTTGGTCCCTGTGAGTTATGAGAAAAAGATAACGGAATTTCTAAAAGCATATGTTCAACTTTAACGATTGGGAATTTCAATTGCCGTAAATCGATGATTAAATTACCAAGCCATTTCCGATCAAAATCCTTATTAGATGGGTGGAGGCGTCAATAAAAAAGGCGAATTTGAAGTAAAATGAAACATAATTCCAATTTGAAGTTAACTAAAAATAACATCGGAATAATTCCTGTTATTTATGAAATGGAATATGTAAATATCCGAATTCACCGAAAATATTTATTGAAAACATAAAACTTTATTCCAAAATAAACTAAAGAAGGTTATAATAGAATTATAAACACGATTCGGGAGGTTGCATAATGGGGATAAATCGTCTCAAAGTCATTAGGGATATTTTTTTGACGTTTTTGAAGATTGGACCAGCTACTTTCGGAGGTGGTTATGCTATGCTTCCGATCATTGAGAGGGAGGTTACCGTCAAACGGGCATGGATTCCTGAGAAAGATATAGCCAATCTTATCTCAATCGCGGGATCGGCACCTGGTGGCATCGGTGTTAACGCTTCGGCATTCATCGGATATCGATTGGCGGGAATTCCCGGGACTGTCGCGGCTGTTATCGGTATTACTCTCCCTACATTCTTGATTGCCCTATTACTTAGCCTTGCTTTTAGATACATGCAGGGGAACCCTAAGGTAGAGGCTGCATTGGTAGGCATTCATGCTGCAATTATTGGACTCATTGCTGTAGCCGCTTATAATATGGGCAAATCAGCTATTTTTGATAAAACAACCTTGATTACCTTGCTAAGTACTTTAATCATTTTATTGTCTTTTCCGATTCATCCCTTGTACGTAATCCTCGTTGGATTATTTATTGGCATTATCTTGGTAAAAGTAAAGGAAGCGATAGGACTCCATGTCCGCTTAGAAAAAGGAGACCAGGTCCAGGTATCTACCCTTGGTAAAGGCTATGCCAATTACGAGTATTTTTTTGCTGAAGGAATATAACAACAGGAGGCGGGGGCATGTTATGGGAATTATTCCTGACTTTTTTTAAAATTGGATTTATGTCATTTGGCGGCGGATATGCGATGATTCCAGTCATTGGGCATGAAGTTGAGGCTCATGGGTGGCTTGTAGATGAGCAATTCACGAATTCAGTTGCTTTGGCAGGAATGGCCCCAGGACCCATTGCTACAAATACAGCAACATTAATCGGGTATGAAACAGCGGGAATTATTGGAGCGACGGTTTCAACAATTGGCATCATTCTACCATCACTTCTCATCATTATCATTATTGCATCATTCTTCTACCACATGGATCAGAATAAACAGGTTCGCTCCATATTCTATGGGCTGAAGCCTGTCGTGACGGGTTTGATTATTTATGCAGCGATACATTTTGGTTTCAAGGACCAAGCTGAAAGTTTATTTACTTGGAAAAATGTGAGTATAGCAGTAATGGCTTCAGGGGTTTTCCTTGCAGTAATGAAACACAAATTATACCCGTTAACGGCTATCGTACTATCAGGCCTAGTCGGTATTGCTTTGTTCAGTTAATTACGTTTACATAAAAGTAAAGGGGCGGTCTTCAATAGATACCAATAATCCATCATGCTGCTCAGCAAGTCGGAGAGCAATTCATCAAACTGACGTAAGTCCAAAGCGTTTAATGGATCATACACAGGCTCAAACAAAGTCTAATTGCCAAACAATGAGTATGATTTATATACCAGGTGGGAAGTTTTTAATGGGGACTGACGATCAAGAAGGATTCCTATCTGATGGTGAGGGGCCTGTCAGAGAAATTTCTGTTAACCCATTTTACATCGATGCTACGACGTTAACGAATGCAGAATTCAAGAGATTTGTTGAGGATACAGGCTTTCAAACCGAAGCTGAAACCTTTGGGTGGTCCTATGTTTTTCATCTTTTTGTTTCTGAAGCAACTACGTTGCAAGTGAAAGATTCGGCCCAACAAACACCATGGTGGTGGGTGGTTCATGGTGCTGACTGGCTTCATCCCGAGGGTCCAGATTCTGGGATCCAAGATAGGATGGACCATCCGGTCATCCATGTATCTTGGAATGATGCAGTTGCGTATTGCCGATGGGCTGGAAAAAGGCTATTAACAGAGGCTGAATGGGAGTTTGCTGCACGCGGCGGACTGGTGCAGAAGAGATACCCTTGGGGTGATATATTGAAGCCGGATGGACGGCATATGTGCAATATTTGGCAAGGAAAGTTCCCAGAGAAAAATCATGCTAGCGATGGGTATGCAGGTACGGCGCCTGCCAAATCCTTTGAACCAAATGGATACGGCCTTTACAATGTAGCTGGTAATGTGTGGGAATGGTGCTCGGATTGGTTTAGCCCTACCTATCATATCAATGGCGCAAAGGATAACCCCACTGGCCCTCCATCTGGAGACAACAGGGTTCTAAGGGGAGGTTCGTACTTGTGCCATGCCTCCTATTGCAATCGATATCGTGTGGCGGCACGGAGTAAAAATACACCTGATAGTTCTGCGGGAAATATAGGTTTCCGTTGTGCTGCTGATGCTTAATTAAGCATCCATGTCGCCAAAAGCAACTGAAACCAATTTGGTCCAATGGCGTTCATTCTCAGGGTGAGCGTCTTTTTTACCACATCAGAAAGTATAAGTTTTCGGCTCCCGAAAACCGCTTTCTGATTGGCGATAAAACCAACCTCTAAACGCGGTCGCTCATTATTGAATGGCCTTGATAGAGGTTTTCTCACAATAAGTAAGAAGTAAAAGTAATGGGAGCATGGTGCTGCATCAATTTCATCGAATCCTAAAAGCATCAACCACTGATTTTGCACAATTAAAAAGCAAACTAATGTTGCAGAAATTCACAACTACATTGAGCTTCCAATTCTAAGCTGCAAAGGCATCCGGCAGTTGAGGAAGGAATTTTACGTTGCTTTGAGTTCACAACCTCAAAAAATTCGACAACACAGGTGAAGATTTAGAGGATTTGATCTCGATCGGGACAATCGGACTGATCAAGGCGATTGAGTCGTTTTCCCCGAACAAAGGTACGAAGCTTGCGATATTCGCGGCACGCTGTATCGAGAATGAGATCTTGATGCACCTGCGTTCGCTGAAGAAAACGAGGAAAGATGTGTCCCTCCATGATCCCATCGGAACGGACAAAGAGGGTAATGAGATCACGTTGATCGATATCCTCGGCAGCGAGGCGGATGATGTGGTAGATGCTGTACAGCTGAAAATAGAGAAATCAAAGATATATAAAAATTTGGAGATATTGGATGATCGGGAGAAGGAAGTTGTGGTTGGGCGATTTGGACTCGAACTAGGCGGGGAAGAACGGACGCAGCGGGAAATTGCGAAGGAGCTGGGGATTAGTCGCAGCTATGTGTCGAGGATTGAGAAGTGGGCACTCATGAAGCTGTATCATGAGTTTTATAAAGCAAAGCGGTAGGGGCGAAGAGATAAGATTTAAATAAATTCAATTTCGCTTCCAAAGTAAGTTGCTCCATCCCATAACTTCATTTCAATGATGTTATCAGGAATCAGAGCTTTGCACCACAACCGAAAAAAGGGACTATTAAAAGAAAATCGAATGTGTTATGATAAAAAAAAGTTAATACACGGTTGGAGATTAGGAGACACCGCAACGTTTGATTGCACGATTCGTGCAGTTGAATGATTGCTGTGTCTTTTTTAATGTAGATGGGTTGGTAATAATAGTTTAGACGAACAAGGTGGTATTTGTTTTTTATTGTTTTTGAATGTGAGAGCGCTTTCTTAGGCGTGCATCCAACTTTCACGAACTTCGGTGACATTTCCCAAAAGGCTCTTGAGAATGCCATTGCTAAAGCTAAAAATAGCAAGACTATTAAGCAAGCTGGGAGGCAACGTAAATGAAGATGATCATAATTCAATGATCAAAATTGTTATTGAGGATTACAGCGAAATAATGATGGCCCATCAGGAACTGGAGTTTCAAAATAGATATAAAATTATCAAGAGGAAAGATATCATCGAAAATAAAGAAAACCTGATCAGGAGCATAGGTATAGTTCATTAGCGAACCCATACGGGAGATGTCGGCCTAGGTATACTGGATGCAGCGATTTGGTGAGATGCTTGCGCATGGCGAAGAGGTCACCGCGGAGTAACAAAAACAATAATGGTTCATAATTATTGCTGGAGCATCAGCAGGAAAAGGACGGAGTTCCGAGCAATATATAAAATCCTGGTCGAAAAGCGTCTTGGAAGGGGGGATTTCAAAGCAGATTTCGCGAGGGGTGCGGCTATTTGACAGTGTCTAGAAGTCAAAAGATAAGACGAAAGTGGGACGTACAGGCACCGCTAGGAGTCACTGGGTTATCCAAATGCAGGGAGTTATGCTAGGGATGTTGACTTCAATGAGTTTCAAATGCAATGAAGTAAAAAAGAATAGCGTTAGCCAGCAAACATAGCGTTGGTTCTCTTGACGACGCATTGTAAATAATTGATAGCGTTATCATTTAATGAAAATCTATTTAAAGGAGACCGATATGACAAAAATTTATTCATTCTTGAAAAAGCCGAAAGGTTTGCTAGCCTTATCTTTGGTACTCATTATAATCGGCAGCTTTTTTGCGCAAATGTTTAACACATCGTTTTACTCGGTGAATGTGAATAAAATTAATTTTAAGGCTGATCATGGCACACTATCAGGGCTTCTGTACATGCCCAAGGGAGCGGGAGCGAATGATCCGCGTCCGGTCATCATTACAACGCATGGTTATTTGAATACGAAAGAAATGCAAGATGCTCCCGCCATCGAAATGTCTAGACGGGGCTACATCGTCCTAGATCTAGATCAGTACGATCATGGAGATTCCCGTTGGAATATCAAAACACCAGTGAAGGATATTTTCTTCACCTTCTGGCTCTATTCCCAATTTGACGCTGCGAAGTATATTTACCAGCAGAATTACACCAAGAAGGATGATAAAGGCAACGCATATGTTGCTGTAAGCGGTCACTCTATGGGCGGGTTTTCTTCCATAATGGCCATGTATTATGACGAGCTAAATTCCTTGAAAACCGGCAATCGGATGATCTATGCAGGGATTCCAGTGGGGGCAGATTACTCCATCTCTTCTGCAATTGTTCCTCAGGATCAATTGCAAGCAGCATTTGGTAACCGTAAGGTAGGGATGGTTGCTGGAAAATATGATGAGTTCTTCTTCAATAAGTCGGACGCGGAGAAAAGCGCTGCAGAGAAGAAAGTACTGGGCTCAGTTACAAGCAAGGATTTCGTGTCCACTTTATCAGGCAAGTCGTTCCTTGGCTTATCGGCAGATGTTCAAGCAGGGGAGGCCGGCAAGTTCTATCAAGTGAAAACCGGCGAATTGCGTTTGGAAGACAAGGTGGTTCGCCCATTTCAGACTGGCGAGCGTGTTATATTCACGCCTAATGAGACCCATCCTTGGAACCACATTTCCACAACGACTACAGCAGATTTGATTGATTTTTATGCTTATGCTTTTAAAGGAGTAACTTCTCCTAACCAGGCCCAAGTGGATTTTGGTTCAGGTAGTCAAATCTGGTGGCTGAAGGAAGCTTTCAACTTCATCGCCTTAATCGGCTTCTTTCTTATGATTGTTCCACTGATCAGTCTGTTACTCAAGGTCCCCTTCTTGAAAAGGGCTGTGACGGAATCTATTGCGACCGTATCTGCACCCTCAACTGGCAAGCAGAAAACGGTCTACTTGATAGCCATATTGTTCAGTACGCTAATCCCTGCCATACTATTCCCGACACTTATGGATAAAAAGGCCGGTGGTCTGAACGTTCTTAGCACTATTGCCATCACTTTGCTGGTTTTGTTCGTGGCCGCAGCTATAATCGGCTTCATTGCTGCGAAAGCCAATAAGGCAAATGCGGAGGTAAGCGTAAAAATGAAGAATATCGGCACAGGCAGTACGTTGTTGGCGTTAGTTGCCCTAGTGCTCTGGTTGATTTTTAAAAATGCCACTTATTTTTTCCCGCTCAGTCATTTCTTTAATGAGCCTACAACGAATCAGATCCTTTATTGGGCCATCGTTTCGGCATTGATCACTGTATTCGTGACATATGCTTTTCATTACTTCTCTAAAAAGGATGCAGGTACGAAATTCAGTCACTATGGCATCAGCCTGAACGCTGTGACCATTGTCTCTAGTCTTTGTACAGCGATTGCTGCAGTGGTCGTCGGTTATCTCATTCTGTTCGCTGTACAGTCAGTTTTTGGCACAGACTTCCGTATTTGGGTTCTTGCGGTACGTACCTTTGATATGGAGCATGTGATTACTGCATTGCGGTACATTCCGTTCTTCCTGATCTATTATTTTATCAGTACTGTGGCACTGAATGCGAATACACGTGGGCAAAAAGGCGGGTACGTTCTGTCAATTATTCTGAATGTCGGTGGACTTATCTTGTGGTTAGTAGCCCAGTATGGCAAAGATTTTATGTCTGGTGTTGCCCTTTACCCAGGGCAGTCGCTGAATGGTATCCTGCTTTTCGCATTGATTCCGTGTCTGATTTTGGCGGCGATATATGCCCGCAAGGTATTTGAGAAGACAAACAACGTATGGCTTGCTGCATTTTTAAATACTATTTTATTCACAATGATTTCTGTAGCTAATACTGTTATGTACTGGAATCTAGTATAATAATTGCATGAAAGAGACCACCCTCCTGAATGGTTGCGAGAGTGGTCTCTTTGATCTTTGTTGCCAGGAGAACCGTCATTGGGTTGTGGTGCAAAGCTCTAATTCATGATAACGTAACTGATAATGAAGTCATGGGATGGAGCAGCTTACTATGGAAGCCAACTTGGATTTATTTAAATGGAAGCAGTATGAATCAGCAGTCATTTTACTCACAGTGAGATGGTATTTAAAATATAGTTTAAGCTATCGAGACGAGACATCGTAGAAATGATGAGCGAGCGGGGAATAGAGATTTCCCATACGACGATCATGAGATGGGTTCATGAGTTTGGGCCCGAAATAGACAAACGAATCCGCCCCTATTTAAAACCCACAAATGATTCGTACAGAACCGACAAAACGTACATCAAAGTCAAAGGTCAATGGAAGTATTTATATAGAGCGGTTGATTCTATAGGGAAAACGATTGATTTTATGTTATCTGAAAATCGAGATATGCCGGTAGCTAAGCGCTTCTTTACAAAAGCTTTGGCCTCGCCACATAATCAAATACCACGTGTGATCACTTTGGATAAAAACCCGGAATATCCACCAGCCATACAAGAATTAATAATGAAAAAACCCTGCCAAAAGAAACTTTGATAAGACAGACAAAATACCTAAACAACATAGTAGAACAAGATCATCGGTTCATAAAGAAAATCACAAAACCGATGCTTGGTTTCAAAACGTTTCGCACTGCAGAACAGACGTTGAAGGGAATCGAGGCTATGCAGCACCACAAACCATTGATCTTTATGGGCTTGGGACGTATAGGAAAATACTGGTTGACACCATGTAAGCGTTTAACTTATAATTCAAGTAACATGACTTTGTTAATCATTTTAACTAATTAAGGGGGTGAAATATCCAATTGATAGGGCGCGGTCAAACAGGCAATACCAAGTTGGTTAAACAAATTAACCGTGAAGGCATACTTCATCAATTGAAAGAGAGAACGGGGATGTCTAGAGCAGACTTGGCAAAATTGACTGAGTTAAGTCGACCTTGTGTTTCCTCATTAGTTGATGAAATGATTCAAGAAGGAATAATTCGTGAAGTTGGAGTGGGGGAGTCTAAAGGCGGCAGAAAGCCAATCTTATTGGAATACAACTTCCAAGCTTATGGTGTGGTTGGTGCCGTGTTCGAAGGGAGTACCTTACAATTAGCAATTGCTGATCTAAAAGGTGAAGTGTTATTTCAATACAAGACTCTTTTATCTCATCAGAAGGATGGCCAAGAAGCCATCGAAATTGTCGAGAGAGGGCTTGCGGCGTTGTTGACACAAAGCGGATTTAATAAAAGCAGGCTGCTCGGAATCGGTTTGGGTTTACCTGGGATTACACAGCGTAGAGAGGGTACGGTAAGTTATTCACCTAGTACAGGATGGATGGGCTTGCCTGTGCAGAAGGAAATTGAAGACCGCTTAGGTTTACCCGTAATTATAGATAATGATGTCAATTTAATGACTCTTGGTGAATTCCATAAAGGAGTAGGCAAAAGCTTTTCTAATTTGGTTTATATGTATGTGGGCACTGGTATTGGTGCTGGAATTGTAATAGATGGGCAGTTATACCGGGGAGTTAGGGAAGCTAGTGGGGAAATCGGTTATATGACAATTGGGCCTATTCGAAATCGAGCCCAAGGGGAGTATGGAGCATTTGAAAACAATTACTCTGTAACGGCAATCCGAGAGAAAGCGAAATTGCTCCTTAAGTCTATGGAAGAAGACACTAGCGTTATTAAACAGATCGTAACGCAAGCAAATCAAGGGATTGTCGAGGCGCAGTCGCTTCTCGATGATATTTACAAACATTGGGCATATGGAATTGCCAACATAGTAAGTGTGATGGATCCTGGCTTATTCATTCTTAGTGGAGAAATGATACATATCGGTGCTAACGGAGTCCAGACGATTCATCAAATGCTAACCGAGTTGGTTCCTTTTGTTCCTCAGCTTAAGACGGCCAGTTTAGGAGATCATGCTGGGATCATAGGTGCAATTCATAGTGTATTGGAAGCGCTGCCATCAACGCTTAATCCAGAGGTGAAATTAAAAAGGAGGAGTTAAGATATGAAGAAATTATCAAAAAAGAGTTCAGCATGGATGACAGGTTTGGTTCTTAGTACCGTGGCATTGGCAGTAACAGCTTGTGGTGGCTCGACCCCCAGTAGCACTCAGAATCCTGCTTCGGTAAAGCCGGCAGTTGAATCTCCGAAACCTACTGAGAAACCTGCAGAGAAACAAAAGCTCGTCATTTACACGGCAAGGGATAAGAATGTGGTGGATGAAATTATGCCTAAGTTTAAGGCGAAACACCCGGAGGTCGAAGCTGAGGTTCTTACTATGGGGGCCCAACAAATTTTAGAGCGGGTACGTGGTGAAAAAGCGAACGCTCAAGCCGACTTTTGGTGGGGAGGAACCCAATCGGGACTTATGACGGCGGCCAATGAAGGTCTTTTAGAAAGTGTAAAACCTAGCTTTGCCGATAAAGTGCCTGCTCTTTATAAAGATGCCCAGGACCGCTGGTATGGCGAAATGCTTCTGCCGGAAGTCATCATGTACAATTCTAAAGTGATGAAGAAAGAAGATGCACCTAAGGATTGGGACGATCTATTGGATCCCAAGTATAAAGGGAAAATTATTATCCGAGGTGTATTAGCTTCAGGAACTATGAGAACGATTTATTCGTCGATGATATTCCGCCAAGACGGTGCTGATCCCAAGAAGGGCTATGATTGGTTGAAAAAGCTAGACGCTAATACGAAGGAATATGCACAGGATCCAACTAACTTGTATCTTAAATTAGCACGTGAAGAAGGTACGCTGTCGCTTTGGAATTTACAGGACATCATGATTCAAAAGGAATTGCAGAAACAACCGTTTGACTTTATTTATCCTACTAGTGGCGCTCCTATTCTGGTGGACGGCGTGGGTGTTGTCAAAGGCGCTAAAAACATGGATGCAGCTAAGAAATTCTATGAATTCCTCTTTGAGAGCAACCTGCGTACAGAATTGGCGGAGAAATTGTTCCAAATTCCTACCCGTACGGATATAACTACACTTCCTGCTTGGTTAAAGGGATTAGAGTTAAAGCCAATGAAAATTGATTGGACAGTAATGGCGGATAAAGAGAAAGAATGGATGCAGTATTGGGATGAAAGCATTAAAGGGAAAGGCTCCAAATAATTAACATCCTGGCGGAGGGACTCCTCCGCCGGGTCATTCATGAGGGGGGGAAGCGTGCTTGATTGATGTAACATTGGATAATGTTAGTAAACAGTTTGGAAACGTTAAGGGAGTTTCAGACGTTCATATTCAGATTAAACCTGGCGAATTTTTTACTTTTTTGGGGCCCAGCGGGTGTGGAAAGACGACAACACTTCGTATGATAGCAGGTTTTTATTTTCCTAGTGCTGGACGTATTCTATTTGGCAATAAGGATGTAACAAATTTGCCCCCCAATAAGCGTAATACCGGAATGGTGTTTCAGAACTATGCATTATTTCCCCATCTGACTGTATTCGAAAACATTGCTTTTGGTCTTCAGGTGAGAAAAGTTTCAAAGCCGGAAATGGTTGAAAGGGTTGAGCGTGCGCAAAAACAAGTGCGCTTAGAGGGATATGGAAATCGTAGGATCGATCAATTATCAGGCGGCCAGCAACAGCGGGTTGCATTGGCTAGAGCTCTCGTTATTGAGCCGCAAATTCTACTGCTAGATGAACCTTTATCGAATTTAGACGCTAAGTTAAGAGAAGAAACGAGATTGGAAATTAAGAGACTTCAACTGGAACTTGGAATAACAACGATCTATGTAACCCACGATCAGTCTGAGGCGATGTCGATGTCTGACCGAATCATGGTTATGCAGGGCGGAGTTGTCCAACAAATAGGAAGTCCAGAACAAATATATAATAAACCGGTGAATAGTTTTGTCGCATCGTTTATAGGTGAATCCAATTTATGGGATGGAATAGTGGAACGAATCGAAGGTCACGAAGTCCTTGTGCGTTTTGCGCCCGATTTGTTATTACGTGGTCGGATCGACCATGCATCACCTACATGTACAATAGTAGAAGGTGTACGTATCACTGCCTCTATTCGTCCAGAATCGGTCGTTGAAGTACGTTCTGATGAACAAAATCAGCAAAATGTTGTGAAAGGGAAAGTCGCGATTTCTGAATTTACTGGAGTAAGTGTAAATTACATAACTCAAATTGGTCCTGTTCAACTTAAAGCCATGTTTGTTAATCAAGGGCATCAAGTTCGCCATGGCGGAGAAGAGATCTCCTTTTTTATTCCGAAAGAAAGCATCTATTTCATAGAATAGGTGGGAGGACGAACGTGAAACCAATTGTGAAATCACCGTCAACCGAGCCTATTCATCGTTGGACTGCTATAACGAGATCACGAAATTTCGTCTACGTTTTGGTAGCTCCTTTATTTCTGGTGCTTTTGGCTTATGTGGTTTATCCCTTATTCCAGACCTTTGTTCAAAGTATACAGGTGGAAGAGCATTTCTCCTTGAAAAATTACGCTAGATTTTTTAGTTTGGAACACACATCCAATCTGGAAGCCTTGTGGACCAGTATTTATATATCCATTCTGAGTGTAATTACTTGTGCAATCGTAGGTGTCACGATGGCTTTCTTGCTGGAACGCTATGAGTTTCCAGGACGTAAGGTGCTTACCGTTCTAGTGATGGTTCCCATGGCGCTTCCCCCTTTGGTTGGCGTGCTATCCTTTACCTTTTTGTATGGGGAGAGTGGAATTATTCCTCGGTCCTTAAAACTGTTGTTAGATCTGGATCATGTTCCTTTTTCCCTCAAAGGTATTTGGGGCGTTCTCATGGTCCACACCTTCACGATGTACACTTATTTCTATATGACAGCTTCATCAGCCATCAAAGGACTTGACCCTTCGTTAGAGGAAGCCGCTGCGAGTCTTGGGGCAGGACGTTTGTATGTCTGGCGGCGAGTTATTCTGCCGATGCTGACACCTGCTATGGTTGCTTCATCCTTGCTCGTATTTATGGTTTCAATGGCATCTTATACCGCCCCGCTTATTTTTGGAATTGAGCGTACGATGACGATGCAAATTTACTTATCTAGAACGAATGGAAATTTAGACATGGCTGCTTCGCAATCGACTATTTTGTCGGTGGTCTCCATCGTTTTTTTAATGGTTATGCGTTGGTATCAAGGGTTGCGCAATTATCAGAACTTGAGTAAAGGGGTAAGTGTTCACCGAACTGAAGTGAAAAGCGCGTTAGGTAAATACGCAGCAATGGTTCTCTCTTTCCTTGGTGTTGTAATTCTGCTGCTGCCTATTCTAGTTTTGGTTCTAATATCTTTCTCAACGGACGGAACCTGGACAACGCAGATTCTTCCACCGGAATATACATTTAAGCACTATGTGGAGTTGTTTACCGACAGTAAGACCTGGCGTCCGATTGCCAACAGCTTTAAAATGAGCTCAATCGCAACGTTTGGAAATATTATCTTTGGTGTGGCTGCCGCTTATGCCATGGTGAGGATGAAATTTAAAGGCAAATCAGTGCTGGATGTGTTAATTATGCTCCCGTGGGCTTTGCCGGGAACAGTGGTGGGCGTGAACTTGATCACCGCATTCAGTGAGCCCACAGTATTCACCTTTAACCAAGTATTAATAGGCAGTTTCTGGATGCTGCCGCTTGCCTATTTCGTTCGTCATTTGCCCTTAGTGTTTCGTTCCACGTCAGCTACTTTGATGCAAATGGATAGCTCAGTGGAAGAAGCGGCACGTAACTTGGGTGCTTCGTGGTGGTATAGCTTCCGCCGGATTGTGTTTCCGATGGCCTTAAGCGGAATTCTAGCTGGGGCGTTGCTGGCCTTTGTTCAAGGCATTGGCGAATTTGTCGCCTCAATTCTCTTATTCACAAGGAAAACCACACCCATTTCGGTTGAAATATTTCAGCGAATGTATTCCTTTGAGTTTGGCACAGCCTGTGCATATGGTGTATTGCAAATTACCCTCATCATCATTGTTCTATTCATCTCCAGAAAAATCACGGGTGATAAGGCCGGTACAGCATTGTAAAATGTTGGTCATATCGTGGGAACATCCTAAGAGCTATCCTAGGCAGCTTGCTTTATAAGTAAAGCTAAGGAGTTCACATCCACGTCATGATATAAGCGGGAAATGGCCATTTCCTGCAGATGAATAACATTTGGTTGACTAGAGGAGGAGTTAGATGGAAACAAGGATATCGACCCCCAAATGGTTTAAGGTTGCCCTGAGTGTGGCAATGACAGGAACTTTAGTATTTCCTATGATAGCAGCCAAGCCTGTCTATGCAGATCGAGGAATTGTTGATCTGTGGAAGTCGATCAAACCGCTAACAACTATTGCAAGCGCCATGAATACAGGGGCCCACCCGGATGACGAGCACAGTGCAACTCTGGCCTATCTTTCCTTAGGAAAAGGTGTCAATACCTTCAGCGTTATTGCTAATCGTGGGGAAGGCGGGCAAAATGAAATTGGCAGCGAATTGGGGAACGCCTTAGGGATGATCAGAACTCGCGAATTGCAAGAAGCCTCGAAAATTACCAATGTTACTTTAGGCATGCTGAGTGAAAAAATCGATGACGCAATTTTTGACTTCGGATTTTCCAAAAGTCCAGATGAAACATTGACAAAGTGGGGGGATTCCGTCGTATACGAAAGATTAATTCGTAAAATACGTGAAATGCGTCCCGACGTCATCATTCCTGCATTCTTAAACGAGGAATCTACGCACGGGCATCATAGAGCCATCAACGTCATTACCGTTCGCGCGTTTAAGGACGCGGCCGATCCGAATATATTTCCTGAACATCTCAAAAAGGATCTGCAGCCTTGGCAAGTAAAGAAGCTGTATCTGCCGGCTGACAATAAAGATTACAATGTTCTCGTTCCTACCGGCGATTACGATGAAATCTATGGGGCTTCTTACGTGCAGCTTGGGGAAGAATCCCGGTTTATGCATAAGAGCCAAGGTATGGGGAGGCTTGTTGATGAAGGTCCTTCAGGCAGCTACTACAAGCTGGGAGCAACAGCTACTACTGCAAATCCGCGGATAAAGAAAAGGATTTCTTTGATGGCATAGCTTATTCGTTCGAAGATTTGGCCAAAGAGGTCGAAACGAAGGGCAAGGATAACAAAGTTATTAAAGATTTAAGATCCCTTCACAAAGATGCGGATGAAGTGATTGCAGCATATCCTAATTTTGCTAAAGTGGCACGTGGAGTGCATGGAATGAAAGCAGATCTGCAAACAGCTTTAACGGATGTAACTGCATCTGATTTGCAAAAAGCAACAAAAGAGGACCTCTTATATCGCCTTCATGTCAAAGAAGAGCAGCTGAATAAAGCCAGTATGGAAGCTGCCTCTGTAGTTGCTAAAGTTAAACCTGCTACTGGTGAATTAGTAGCGGGCCAGACTACGAAGGTGGTTGTTACTGCCTATAGCGGTGGTTCAGTGGAATTGAACAAAATAAATATGAATCTGAATGTACCAGAAGGCTGGACGGCGAAACCAACGGGTGCAACAAGCTTTGAGCAATTAAGGTACAATCAGACGGTTTCGACAACTTATGATGTGACAATACCTAAAAATGCAGCAGAGTTTAAGCCTTATGATGTTTCAATTCTAAGTGCAAATGTTACATACGAAGCTTTTGGTACGTCAACTAAGCTCAAAGTAGTCCCACAAACGGCGGTTGCAATTCTTCCTGCGTATTCGATGTCCTTAAGTCCGAGCGCAACCGTATTGAATACATTGAAAAGCGATGAACCCGTTCCGGTGAAGGTGACGGTTCGCAATTATACACCGGATGCATCTAAAGCGTCGATTTCATTGAATGTACCGGAAGGATGGTCGGTTGAGCCTGCAGTAGAAGAGTTAAGCTTCGCATCTAAGGGCGAGACAAAGTCTGTATCGTTCTCGGTAAAAGCCTCTTCGAAAGTAGCGGTAGGTAAATACACGGTATCGGCGGTAGCTAAGAACGGGGATATCGTAAGCACTGAAGGAGCTCAAGTCATTGAATATCCGCACATCGGAAAAACATACCTGATTCAACCTGCGGAACTCAAAATCCAGGCTTTCGATCTAACTATTCCTAAAAACCTGAAAGTGGGTTATGTTTCCAGTGGATTTGACAACATTGATCAGTATTTACGTCAATTGGGCATTGATGTTGTTAAACTGGAAGCAAAAGATATACAATTTGGAGATTTATCCCAATACGATACTATTGTGCTCGGTATACGCGCTTATGCTTTCCGTCCGGAGTTAATCCCAAGCAACCAAAGATTGCTTAACTATGTAGAAAATGGCGGGAACCTTGTAGTTCAATATCACAAGCCGGAAGACAAGTGGACTCCGAATCTGGCTCCATTCCCTATCAAGATTGGAGAACCGCTCATTAAATGGCGTGTAACGGATGAAAATTCAAAAGTCACCGTGTTGGCTCCAGATAGTCCTATGTTCAATTACCCTAACAAGATTACGGCTGAAGATTGGGATGGCTGGATTCAAGACCGCTCTGCGTACAATCCTGCCCAATGGGGCAAGGAGTATACAGAACTTATTTCTAACGGTGATCCAGGTGAAAAAGAATTTACAGGTACTTTCTTAACAGCACCTTATGGTAAAGGAATATATACCTACAGTTCGTTGGTTTGGTATCGCGAAATTCCAAATCTTGTTCCTGGCTCCATCAGGTTGTTCGTCAATATGATTAGTCAAAAGCAGTAGCCAAGTCTTTTAGAGGACCCTCTAAGGGTCCTCTAAATTTACCTAGATGGGGGATTTAGGGTATGAATGTAATAAACGTTCACGGGCGAGATATCGACAAGCTTGTGGGTGAGATTCAATTTGCGGTGGTTCCTTTAGGTTCTGTGGAATACCACGGTCCACACTCCCCATTGGGGACGGATGTTATTTTGGCAAATGGTTTTGCAGAACGGATTGATCCTGTACTCAGGCCCTTAATATATCCTACAATTGCGTTCACTGCTTGTCCCGGAAAAACCCAAGACTATTCAGGTACGGTTTCTGTTCGTCCATCTGTCTTTATTGACTATTTGTCAGACATCGTAGAGGGGATTTGTCAGTTGGGTATACGGAATATCGTTTTGTTAAATGCCCATGATGCCAATATAGGTCCTTCCCGAACGGTTGCAGAGGCGGTTACTGGCAAATATAGAGATGCAAGCTTTCTTTTAATCAATTGGTGGCAGATGGCAACCATTCAATTTTCGGAGCAAGTGGGTATTTTTCAAGGAACAACGGGGAGAGGGCACGGTGGTCCCTACGAAATGTCTGCCGTAAAAGCCTTTTGTCCAGAATTGGTTTCCGTACAGGAATCAGATTTGGAGTTAGAATCATGCCCTCCTTTATCTTCCTTGCCTTATGTATTGGTGGAAGGGACGCCGGACAATTGGGATGGCTATACAGGGAGGATTCAGCAGACTTCTCTGGAGGCGGGGCATTTCATTGTGGAAGAAGCCGTAAAAAATATGAATCTTTTAATAAAAAATTGGCTTGAAATGAGAAAAGGGAAAAACGGAGAGGATGATAGACAGCATGGGATATCGTGAAAATTTGATGAGTTCGGAAGGAACCTCCTTTCCCGGCAAAACCTACACAGAAGTCGTATTGGAGCCCGCATTCAATGAGGCGAAGGAACATTTATTAGGCCCTATGATGGCAATCAATAAGGCTCATTTAATCATGCTGGTGGAACAAGGTTTAATAACTGAAGAGGATGCCAAGCAAATAGCTAAAGCGATCCTAGGGATAAATCTGGAGGATTTGCGTAGTTCCAGCTATACAGGACAATTTGAGGACCTATTCTTTCAAGTAGAACATCATATGCTAGAACTTGCAGGTGATGTTGCCGGTAATTTACATCTGGCTAGAAGCCGAAATGACATGGGGATTTCTATCTATCGGATGGTATTGAGAGAGAAGCTATTAACTACTCTTTCGTCTGCCCTTTATTTAAAGGAACACCTGCTATTGTTTGCTGAGGATCATGTGGAGACGTTGATGATTGGATATACCCATACGCAACAAGCCCAGCCTACGACAATGGCTCATTATATAATGGCAGTAGTAGACTCCTTAAATAGGGATATTCGACGTATGATAGCGGCCTACAATAATTGTAATCGAAGCAGCATGGGCGCTGCGGCGCTGACGACATCGGGTTTTGCCGTTAGCCGTGAAAAAATGATGGAGTTGTTGGCATTTGATGAGCTTATCGAGAATTCGTATGATGCGATAGGGGGAGCCGATTATCTGGGTGAAGTGGCTACGACTATTCAACTGTCTGCCATTAATTTAGGACGGGTTGTACAGGATTTTTTATTATGGTGTACGCAAGAATTTGCTGTATTAAAGGTAGCAGCTCCTTACGTTCAGATCAGCTCTATTATGCCTCAAAAAAGGAACCCTGTTTCATTAGAGCATATGCGTGCGTTATTATCTAGCTGCGTAGGAAATACCAACACTGTTTTGACGATGATCCATAATACGCCATTTGGGGATATTGTAGATACCGAAGACGATATGCAGCCGTATGCATGGAAGAGTATGGAAATTATGGATAAAATGTATCGTCTGTTAGCTGCGGTCATCGGAACGATGGAAGTAAACAAAGAAGCTCTCCTCGAGCGTACAAAGAAAAGCTTTGCAACCATTACGGAGCTTGCGGATACATTAGTAAGAACGGATGATTTATCTTTTAGAAAGGCACATCATATTGTCAGTGGGGTTGTCAAAAAGGCGATTTCCGAAGGACTGTCTGCCAATGAGATTACCTTGCCTTTAGTTAATGAAATTGCTCAGCAAGTTATTGCACGGGATGTAACTTTACAGGAGGATATGCTTCGTAAGGCACTGGATCCTGTTCATTTTGTTACGATTCGTTCTTTACCTGGGGGGCCGAGTCCTATAGAAATGAAGCGAATGATTGAAGACCGGAATAAACAGCGAGCGTCTCATCTTCAATGGCTGCAAAAAGCTCGTGAGAAGAATCAACATGCTCTTGAACATTTAGATAAAGTGATTCATGAGTGGGGCGATGTCTGATGGAAACCCTTAAAATTCCTTTACTTGCAATTGATGGTGGAGGCACCAAATGCTTTGCTGTATTCATGGATTTAGAGGGCAATATGCTAGGGCAAGGAAAAGGCGGTTCATGTAACTATCAAGGAATTGGCAGGGACGCAGCTGTAAGGGAATTAATTCATGGAATTCAAGAGGCGATTGTGGATTTAGGGCGAGATTCTGAAGATTTCACGAAGTATTCGAACATTGAAATTGAGTGCGCCGTGTTTGGTCTTGCGGGATTGGATACTGCTTATGATCGGCAAATTATTATGGGCTTGGTGAGCGAGGTTCTAGAGTACTTGCATATTCAAGTGCAGCATTTAGTTGTGGATAATGACGGATTTGCCGCATTATTAGGGGCAACTGCTGGAGAACCCGGTATACTCGTCATTGCCGGAACTGGGTCTATCGTGTTCGGCATCAATGGGCAGGGTGAAACAACGAGATCTGGTGGATGGGGACATCGGGTCGGTGATGAGGGAAGCGGCTATTGGATAGGCAAGCAAGCGGTGATGGCTATCCTTAAGGCATATGACGGAAGAAGTGAAGCCACAAGAATGGGGGAGTGGATATTTCCCCACTTGGGTATGAACAATGAGGAAGAATTATTTAATTGGATATATAGTTCTGATTATTCTGTGGAGAAATTAAGCGAACTCTCTCGTTTAGTGAGCTTGGCCGCATTGGAGGGAGATAACGTAGCGGAAACTATCCTTACTGCTGCCGGTCATGAATTATTTCTCTGTGTCCGTGCAGTAATAAAACAATTGAAGTTTGAAGATAAACCTTTTAAAATAATCTTACAGGGTGGCGTCTTGCAAAACGAAGACCTTGTTGGTGATACGTTAGTCCAAAAACTTATCGAACTTACCCCGTTGGTTCAATTGGAAACAGCAAAGAAAGAACCTATTTACGGAGTAATGGCAATGGGAATATCCTATCTCAAATCAACTGTTTAGGCCTTCGGTAGAAATTGAAGGAAAGGTGTTGAGGGTGACTGAAGAAGAAAATATTATTCGTATTTGCCCATCCTGACGATGAATCATTTGCCGCGGGTGGAACCATAGCTAAGCTTCACCACCTTGGACATGAGGTCTCTCTGGTTTGTGCTACTTCGGGATGTAAGGGAAGATCTGGAGAGTTTCAATTCAACTCCCGAGAGCAACTGATCATGCATCGTGAAGAAGAATTACGGGAAGCTAGTTCAATTCTGAGAATTTCTAATTTAATTTTATATCGTTTTGCTGATGGGACTTTAATTGAACAGGACATTGATTTGTTAGCGAATAGAATCAAAATGACGATTTTAGACCTAAAGCCTGATGTGATCCTGACGTTCCCTCCGGATGGGGTAACTGGACACCCTGATCATATTGCGATTTCACGGGCTACAGAAAAGGCTGTCATTTCCGCGGAAGATGAGTATCCTTCATCTCAACTTCCAAAGTTTTTTTATACGTCTATTCCTCACTATTACGACCATTGCCAGGACTCGGGGCCCCAAAATAGATGCCTCATCACAGGTAAAGTAGATATTAGCGATTACCGAATCCACAAGGGGCAGGCTTTACAAGCACATAAGAGTCAGGTGTACTCGTTAAATCGGGCCTACCCTGGCGTCATGCAGGCAGACTTCACAGTAATCGGTAACTATGAGTACTACACATTGGTCCGTGCCAATGGGCAAGCTATACAGTCGACAACGGCTCTTAATGAACTACCGACAATAGATTTAGTATAAAGGTTATCTTGTGTTTGTAGACCTAGAGCTTGGGTGTTATATGAGACAAACGAAACTAGTCCCACTTGAGATTTGAATAGCATTGCATCTTAATCATACAAGGATAATCCTTTTTTTAAAAGACAATATATAGAATAAAACCCACTAAGTAGCCTGAGTCAAGTGTTCCACTGGACTGAGGCTACTTAGCATTCATTGTCTATGCAAGTTTCTTTCCGTAACATACTTCTTCTTTATCTTGTAGTGTTGTAGAGGAAAATTACGTTGCTTCGTGTTCATATCGTCAAAAAATTCGACAACACCGGAGAAGATCTGGAGGATTTGATCTCGATCGGAACGATCGGATTGATTAAAGCCATCGAATCATTCTCGCCGAACAAAGGGACGAAGCTTGCAACTTTCGCTGCTCGTTGTATCGAGAATGAGATACTTATGCATCTCCGTTCATTGAAGAAAACGCGCAAAGATGTGTCTCTGCATGATCCCATTTCTGTTCCTTCAAAGTCCTGGGCTCAAAAAGCTGTTTCCTGCTCTTACCGATGTGGATGCCATGAATAAACTGTAGGATATTATACTGGAAATGGTACGCATAAACACTAAGAATCCATTTCAGTCATGGGAGGCTCATCTTCCAAGTGAAGTTAGGGTCTTCAGGCATTTCTCCGAAAGATTGGATGAAGAGAACTTGAGCTCTTAATAATTTTTCATAAAATTGAATGGCTTCCTTTGCATTTCCGTTCATCATCAAGTAGGGGGGGCAAACGCAATGTCATTATTAACAGCTCCTTTTTAAATAATATTATTTCCACTAATATCGAATAACAAATTTGTTCACCTTCATCTCACAATAAAATAATGACGTTAAAGCCGGTTAGATTGAACAAAATCTAGCCGGCTTTTTCATGCTTGTTATTGCCTTTTCAATACCATCAACTTCGACAAGCAATAGTTTGTGAGTATTTTGAGAGAACAGTTTTGTAGAATAGTATCAGAATCGCGCATTTATTGTCGCAGAACTTGAATAGACAGGAGGTTACATGTTGAAAAAGAGTAAAATTACTGCCGGAAACCCGGACTTTCATACGGTGTGGATGACAATTCGGCAAATATTTCGCGTTTCGGGCGGGATGGCGAAGCTGATTGCTTGCGGTTTGCTCATCTTGCTGCTGTTTGCGGAAACAATTCCCGCGCGCGCCGCCGCCGATCCCTTGGATCAATGGAATGTGAGGAGTCCGCTGCCCACCGGAATTGATGCCAAATCGATAAGCTTCGGGAACAATGTGTTCGTTGCTGTTGGGGACGGGAAAATCAGAAGATCTGTTGACGGTATCACTTGGTCGGTGACGGATGATGGCGGTCAGTATTTCCAAACGATTACGTTTGGAAATGGGTTCTTTGTAGCCGGAGGGAATAGCGGCGTGATCAAAACGTCGACCGACGGTATCACCTGGACACTTACCAACAGCAATTCGCTCACACAGACAACGATTAGCGCGGTGTCCTACCTGAACGGGAAATACATCGCTCAGGTGTATTGGGTAACTTACATTCTTACATCCGATGACGGCAAAACTTGGACAAAATCCGCTGGAACCGTAACGACTTTTATGCACGGCAACGCGTTCGCATATGCCAATGGCAACTATGTCAATGTCGGCTATAATTCATTTTCGTACTCTTCCAACCTGACGAATTGGACGCAAGACTACTTTGGAGACTCAATAATCATGTATGGCGCAGCTTCCAACGGCAGTATAATTGCGGCGGTAGGAGACAGAGGGAACATCAAAACTTCCAGCAATGGGACCAACTGGACGGTTCGAATGTCGGGTACAACGGAAGCATTGCGCAGCGTCGTTTATGCAGGAAATCAATTTGTTGCGGTAGGTAATCAAACCATCGTTACCTCCCCCGACGGTATCACTTGGACGGCGCGCCAGAGCCTGAGTAACGGCATGCGCGATCGTCTATACGGCGTGTCGTACGGTAAGGGAGTGTATGTAGCTGTTGGATGGTACGGCGCCATTTTCTCCTCATCCGACGGGGTTAGCTGGATCAGGCGCAATACAGGCCCTACGAGCGATTTGTACGGAGTAAGCTATGGTGCAGGTAATTTCGTGGGCGTTGGCTATTGCGGCCTCCTAGTTAAGTCTGTTGATGGAAAGAATTGGTCATTCGTCAACTCCGGAACTAGCAAGTGGCTCAAACGCATCCGGTTCCTCAATAACAATTTCGTGGTGGTTGGAGAAAGCGGAACGATACTGACATCAGGCGATGGCAGCAGTTGGACGAGCCGCTCGTCCGGAAAGACGGAAGCTCTTTCGGATGTGGCTAACGGAAAGGGCATCTATGCGGCTGTCGGAGACAAAGGGACGATTATCACCTCAAGCAATTTGAGTGCTTGGACAAGCTCTTCTTCTGGCGTAACGGTGGATTTGATAGGAATAACATACGGAAATAACCAATTCGTTGCGGTTGGAAGAGACGGCACGATTCTGACGTCCAGCGATGGAGTTACATGGAGTACGCGAGCGACGGGCCTTCTCCCACAATACAGATATTTTAACGGCGTGACCTATGGCGACAGCGGCTATGTGGTTGTAGGGGACGGTCCTACGATTATGACATCCTCTGACGGGAAAACATGGACAAAGCAAAAAAGCGGGATTTCAACGGGTACACTTTTGGATGTTATTTTTGATAACGGTATGTATGTGGTCTCCGGTATTGATACCTCCAGCATGGACAACGCAAAAGTGCTCACATCTTTAGACGGTGTAACCTGGAGCAGACGTATCCCCGTAAATAGCGGCATACTTGGATTCTACGGGGTGATCTACGGAAACAACACCTATGTGGCTGTCGGACAAGGCGGAACGATTTACCAGAGCAATCCGGTGCCCGCGAACAGTACGATCAGCCCGGCAATGGCGAACTTCGACAAGAAGCCTTCGGCTCAGAGCGACCTCACGATCGCAATGCAGTTAAACGGCAATACGCTGACCCGGATCGATAACGGCGGCATCGCTTTGGTGCAGGGCATCGATTATACCGTATCCGGCAGCACGGTGGTTGTGAATAAAAGCTATTTGGCAAATCAACCGGTAGGAACAACGAAGTTGGTCTTCGTCTTTAGTGTCGGCGCGCTGCCCCGGACGCTTACGATCCAAATTAGCAATACGACGCCGACCATCAGTCCGACCACAGCGAGCTTTGACAAGAAACCGTCGGCCCAATCCGACTTGAATATTACGATGACATTAAACGGAAACACGTTTGCGGGCATCTCCAATGGAGGAGTGTCGTTGAATTCCGGAACGGACTATACCGTATCCGGCAGCGTCGTGACGATCAAAAAAAGTTACCTCGCCTTACAGCCGGTCGGCACGACGTCTCTGCAGTTCAAATTCAACGATGGCGACACCCAGATGCTTACCGTCACTGTTAAAGACAGTACGACCTATAAGGTGATTTACGACGATAACGGCAGCACCGAAGGTTCGGTGCCAACAGACAACGGAGCTTATCAGCAAGGAAAGCCGGTTGCCGTATTGGCCAATACAGGAGGCCTTAAGCGTATCGGCTACCTATTTAAAGGCTGGAGCGAGAATCAGGATGGAACCGGAACGGTATACGTTCAGGGAGATACGTTTGCAATGGGGAACCAGAACGTTACTCTGTACGCGGTGTGGGAGCCGCTTTCGACCTATACGGTCAAGTACGATTCTGGCGCCAACGGCTCGCTTGGCGGCGCTGGAACGGAGAACGTTGTCTCCGGCAGCTATCCCGTATCCGTTCCATCCATAACGGCGGGAAGCGACTATACGTTTGAGGGCTGGAGCAGCGACGGAGGCGTGACTAAGCTGACCGGCAATCAGGTGATGGCTGTTAAGGTGACAGGCAATATCGTTTACCGGGCGTATTACCGTTTTGCGGCCGAAGCTTCGACGCCGTCCGACGATACTGCCGATGCCGCCGTCAATTCGAAGCTGACGCTCCGGTTTAAAGGGAATGTAACGGCAACCGGTAAGTCCATCGTCGTGAAAAAAGCTACGGACGATAGCGAAGTGTTTGCCGCGCTGGCAATGATACTTCCAAAGTCGACGTATCCGGCATTTCGGTTACGATTACGCTGCCTGCGCTCGATTACGGCACGGGGTATTATGTCTTGATCGACCGCGGCGCGTTTGAAGATGCGGAGCATAACGTATATGCCGGCATACAGGAAACAACAGCATGGAGCTTTACGACGGAAGTACAGTCGGCACCGCCGGCGGTTTCGGATTTCACCAAATTCGCGATCGGAAGCGGCGACGGGAGCGGCAAAATGATGTTCGCCGCTAAGGATTTCAGGGATCATTTTCTAGGGGCGAACGGCTCGGGAATGGCCAGAATTCGTATCGTCTCGCTGCCGGATAAAGGCGTTCTGAAGCTTGGTTCCGCAGCGGTGTTGGCAGGCGACGAAATCGACGCTGTCTACTTGGCCGATCTGGTCTTCTATCCGCCTGCGCAATGGACCGGCAAGACAAGCTTTACCTTTCAAGGGAGCGATCACAATCTATATTCAACAGCAGCCGCCACAGTAGAGCTGTCCTGGCGCGTGAAAGGCGACATTAATGGCGACGGAAAAATAACGAATCAGGATGTTATTATGCTTAACAATTTTATCAAAAACAAGATCGAGCTGTCGGACGAACAAAAGCGCGCGGCAGATATGAATAATGACGGGCTGTTGAATGCGGAAGATGTGAAGCTTTTGCAAGAAAATTCGATGTAAAGGTGCGGTCCTTTTGATGATTATGAAGATAATGCAATCTCAGTATATGGCGAGGATATCGGTAATACTTGTTCTTAGTCTCCTGCTTTCCGTATTTCGGGCAGACATAGCAGCAGCTGCGGCACTCGATACAACGCCTGAGGTAACGGTCGAAGTCGGAAGCGTTATTGGAGAAAAAGGGGAAACGGTTTCGGTACCCGTTTCGATCAAGCAAGCTTCAGCCGGTATAAGCGCATATTGGATCCAAATCCAATATGACAAGGACTTCCTGGATGTGGTGGACGTTGAGGGGGAAGCTGGCGAGTCATTTCTATACAAACTATACAGCAATCAAGGGTATATTAATGCGACTTGGGCGGATATGGAGAACGGTCCGATTCAAACAGGCGGGAAGCTATTCACTATAAAATTCGCGATTAAGAACAATGCAACACCGGGCGATAAGCCTGTGACCATCAATGCTGGCCATGATCAGTACAGCTTTCTTAACGAAGATTTGATGGACGATGACGGAAATTATATAGAATTTGTGAAACATCATACCAATGGGAAAGTAACAGTCAATCAAAAGCCGATAGCAGCCGGCGTCACGATTTCGGGAACGACGAAAGTCGGCCAAACGTTGACCGGCGGGTATACTTACAGTGACGCCGAAGGTGATGCGGAAGGGAACAGCGTGTATAAATGGTTCCGTTCCAACGATGCAGCAGGCAACGGTAAATCCGCGATTGCGGATGCGACTGGTAAAACGTATACGTTGACTACGGATGATTTGGACAAATATATCAGCTTTGAGGTTTCGCCCGTTGCGGCAACCGGTAATTTAGTAGGGGGGCGTGTTGAAAGCATACCCGTTGGTCCTGTGTCGAACAGCTACACAGTCACTTTCGACTCGAACAACGGTTCTGCGGCGATTACCCAAACTGTTAGCCATGGCGGCAATGCGACGAAGCCGGCCGATCCGACAAAGACAGGCTATACGTTCGGAGGCTGGTACAAGGAAGCAGGGTTAACCAACGCGTGGAACTTCGCCACGGACAAAGTGACGGCAGCGACCACGCTGTACGCGAAGTGGACCGCCAGCGAATACACGGTGAGCTTTAATGCCAACGGAGGCAGCGCGGTGTCGGACATTACCGCCAGCTATGACACGACGGCCACAGAGCCGAGTGCCCCGACCAAAACGGGCTACCTCTTCGGAGGCTGGTACAAGGAAGCAGTATTAACCAACGCGTGGAACTTCGCCACGGACAAAGTGACGGCAGCGACCACGCTGTACGCGAAGTGGACGGCCAGCGAATACACGGTCACTTTCGATCCGAACAACGGCTCTACGGCGTTTAGCCAGAGCGTGAACCATGGCGGCAAGGCGACGAAGCCGGCAGACCCGATGAAGACGGGCTATACGTTTAAAGGCTGGTACACGGAAAACGACACCGCGTTCGATTTCAATACTGCGATCACAGGCAATGTGACAGTAGTTGCGAAATGGGAGGCTTTTAGCGGTGATGCTTACCTGGTCGCTTTAAGCTTGTCTAGCGGGGAGCTTACTCCCGGATTTGCAAAAGAAGTGACGGATTATACGACGGTTGTAAGCCATTTTGTCGATCAAGTCAGCGTTACTGCGTCCGTTTACGATTCACATGCAACATTGACGATAAACGGCAAGACTGCGACAAGCGGTCAAGCGACCGGACCGATTGGACTGATCGTTGGCGATAATACGATCACTGTGCTGGTAACCGCGCAAGATGACACGACGCGGCTGTATACGATAACGGTTGTCCGAGAACCGGAAATATCCCCTAACGCGGAGCTGGACAATTTGCTGCTAAGTCACGGCACGTTGACTCCGGGCTTCAGCTCGGACATGACGAACTATGAGACGAGAGTCGGCAGCGGAGTAAGCAGTATGACAGTGACAGCGTTGGTATATGACACCTATGCAACATTAAAAATTAACGGATTAGCTACCGCAAGCGGAAAAGCCAGCCGTCCTATCGCGCTTCAAGCAGGCCGGAATGTGATCACGGTTTTGGTGACGGCCCAGGATGGCGTTACGAACCGGTCATACACGGTCATTGTGACAAGAGAGTCAGAACCGACCACCGAACGACCGACAGAAACCGTCATCCCCGAACCGGAAAGTCAATCTCGATTCCGTGTTTATGTCAACGGTAAGACGGATGAACAAATTGCAGTAGGCACACCTGTAAAAGAAAATGGAAAAACGGTGCTTGAAGTCAATGTGGACAACGCCAAGCTGAATAACCGCCTTGCCCATGAGGGAGATAAGCCGGTCATCATCGTACCTGTGATGGAACCATTCGACAAAGTGATAACGGCACTGACAGGCGAGTCTGTAAAGGCGCTGGAAAACAAGCAAGCCATTGTAGAGCTCCAAACGCCGAGTGGCTCTTACAGGCTTCCGGCTGCCGAAGTGGCAATCGAAAGTTTGTCCAGCAAGTTTGGCAAGGAAGTAAAGCTTACGGATATTGTGGTAAAGATTGAGATTAAGAAGAGCGATTTTGCCAAAGTGCAGCTACTCGAGGACGTTTCGAACGAAGGACGATTCACCGTAGTTGTTCCGCCGGTCGATTTTACGGTAACTGCTGCTTATAACGGAGAGACCGTTCACTTAGACAAATTCCAAATCTATGTGCAGCGCGAAATTCCGCTTCCGGAAGGTGCGGATCCAAACAAAATTACGACTGCCATCGTCTTGGAGCAGGACGGCACGGTACGGCATGTACCGACCTATGTAACGAAACGCGACGGCAAAGCGTATGCCGTTGTGAACAGCTTGACGAACAGCACGTATTCACTGATCTGGCATCCGATGACGTTCGCGGACGTTGAGCTTCACTGGGCGAAGAACGCCGTGAACGATATGGCATCACGCCTTGTGCTGAATGGCGTGGATGAGAAGAGTTACCGGCCTGACGCTCCTATTACGCGTGCAGAACTGGCAGCGGTAATTGTTCGTGCACTTGGTTTGTCCGATCGCGGGCAAACTGCGATGTTCAATGATGTAAAAGCGGACGACTGGTATTCTGGGGCCCTGGTTAAAGCTTATGAATACGGGATCATTCAAGGCTATGAGGATGGGACATTCCGGCCGCTGAATCCTATTACCCGGGAAGAAACGATGGTCATGATGGCTAGAGCCATGAAGAATGTCGGATTAAAGAAAGCGAGCGGGGATACGGCGCAGGCTTTATCCGCTTTTGAAGATCGTCAATCCGTGAGCGTATGGGCGGAGCAAGCTGCCGCATCGTTAGTGACTCAGCAGCTGGTAAGAGGCGACGAGGCAGGACGATTGATGCCGTTAAGTTTTATTAGCAGAGCAGAGACGGCAGCTATCGTTCAGAGAATGCTGATAAAAGCCAATTTGATTGATAACGATCAATCCCAATAATTATTATCGGAGAAGACCTTCCTTCTGCTAGCAATGCGGAGGAAGGTTTTTCATTTTCTTCGACGGTTTGTTCTTGTTGGGCGGCAGGTTGTCCGATCTTTTCGGGCAGAGGCATATGTTCATGCGGGGATTTTCGTCATCGGACGCTTAGGAAAAGCGCCGGTGAAGGCAGGAGCAGAAGACACGAATGCTTGGCGGGGCATGGCCATTAATTATCCCGTGGGCCCCTATCAAAGCAATGATGCCAATGAACTCGGTACGTCGATGACCGTATACGAGGGGACGCTTTATGTTCTTTATTTAGATAAAAGGTTTCCTTTTAACAGCAATAATGTAGATGGATTTAAGTTGTCGGTCAAGAAATATACCGGCACCGGCGGGGAACCCCACATCCATTCCTCCCCATGGACAAAAGTATGGGTTTACACACAAAAGGACCGTCAGGATGTTTTTCCCTGACGGTTTTTCTTATATTTTCACTAAAAAGGCAATATAAAATTTAAAGTAGACGCAGCAAAAACACTTGAAACACGGTTAAAGCGTAATGGCTTATAACAATTTCTATACTGTTGATTTTATCTACAATTTATTAAAATTATTAAAAACAAGAATCTTGTTCTTCTTATTTGCCAGCTGCTACTGTATAATATTTATACAATCGAAGGGCAGGTGAGAATGTTGAACTTAAGTCCTACTATATTGCTGCAGCAAAGCCAAAGCCTTGCAATAAGCCCGAAAATCTTACAATCGATTCATGTTTTGCAGTTATCTTCAGTCGATTTAGTTAGTTATTTGCAGGAGCAATCGTCTGAAAACCCTTTGCTAGATGTAATATGGACCGATAACATAAGCAGCCGTAGAACGAAGAACAAGTTAAATAGGGTATCATCAAACACTGTTGTTTCTTTGTTGGAGCTTACAGCGAACCTAGAGGATACTCTGGAAATGATGCTGGTAAGCCAGCTTCGACTGGCTAATCATTCTGATCGTCAATACAAAATTGCGAAATTTTTAGCTGGAAACTTAAGTGAAAATGGTTATTTAACAATTACTCCTAAGGAAGCAGCGCAATGCCTGCATGTTTCGGAGGAAGAAGTAACAGAAGCCTTGGCCAAAGTCCAAGCACTGGAACCTGCAGGAATTGCCGCACGAACACTTCAAGAATGCTTGGAAATTCAAATTCGGCGGGATGAAAACGCAGATCCCTATGCCGAAAAGTTAGTCAGCTGCTACTTATATGAATTAGGTGCCGGGAAATGGAAGTATTTGGATCGTGAATTGAATATTCCATTAGATAGGATAAAGCAATCTCTCGCTTATATTCGCACTCTGAATCCCAAGCCAGGACTTGCCTACAAGCACCAGCAGAACTCGGATATAAAACCGGACGCTGTCATTCAAAAGTTTTTGAATCGTTATATAGTTTCGTTAAATCAGGCTGGAATACCAAAAGTTTCTTTAAATAAACAAGTCCAGCAGCTTATACTTGAAAGCGGTTCCAAGGAAGCTGAAGAATATATGAAGAAGCATGTTCAAACAGCAATGGGGTTAATCCAGAGCTTAGAGGATAGGCAGCATACCCTTTTTAGAGTATTGGAAGCGATTACGGAAGAGCAGATGATGTTTATGGATAAAGGGTCGTTCTTTTTGAAGCCATTGAATTTGAAAACCATAGCAGAGAGGCTGCAGCTCCACGAATCCACCGTAAGTCGAGCCATTCAGAATAAAGTCGTACAGACGCCGCAAGGTATATATGAATTAAAATTCTTCTTTGCAAAAGGTCCTTCGACAACGGGTGGAGAAGCAGCTTCTGCTGAACGGATTAAATGTCGGATTCAAGAACTAATTGATGGTGAGAATAAAAGCAAACCTTTATCTGACCAGCAGCTTACCGAAATTATGAACAAGGAGAACCTTCCAATTTCCCGCAGAACGGTAATGAAGTATAGGGAAGAAATGAATATTTTATCCTCGCGGTTGCGAGGATGAGCTAATATAAGCAGTTTGGGGGTAATAAAAATGTCATATTCATTTGGAATATTAACCGTAGATGACGAAGAAAATCTGTGTCGTATTATTTCCCATAAGTTGAAAAAGTCAGGCTTTCGAACATTTCATGCCTTAACAGGAGAAGCCGCATTGCATACGATTACAGAGAAGGATATTGATGTTATTATTCTGGACTATATGCTTCCTGACCTTACTGGACTTGAGTTGCTGCAAAAGATCAAGATTGATTTCCCACATATCGAAGTGATTATGCTAACTGCATACGGAAATGTGGAAAACGCAGTCAAAGCCATGAGACTGGGTGCATTTGATTATTTGAATAAGCCGAGTGAGCTTGAATTAATTAAAGATGTGGTTGTAAAGGCTTGTGAAAGCAAGCGGCTTCAGCTTGAAAATCAGATGTTGAAGAAAGAGCTAGCATCAACGAGCGATCATGAGGAGTTGGTGTTTCAAAGCACAAAAATGAAAGAAATCCGCGAGCTTTTCCATAAAGTTAAAGAGACTGATGCTTCCATATTAATTTTAGGGGAAAGCGGTGTAGGAAAAACCGCTCTCTCTAAGTGGGTTCATAAGCACAGCAATCGCAGAGACAATCCATTTGTATCCATCAATTGCGCAGCGATTCCAGATTCCCTATTAGAAAGTGAACTATTCGGCTATCAGAAGGGTGCTTTTACGGGAGCAACGGAGACAAGAGCAGGGAAATTCGAAGCAGCCGACAGCGGAACCATTTTTCTCGATGAAATTGGAGAGATGCCGCTTGCTATGCAAGCTAAGCTGCTTCATATCATTGAGGAAAAGTCGTTCATGAAGCTTGGGAGCAATTCTTACCGGAGTGTAGATGTAAGAATTATTACTGCAACGAATAAAGACATTAAGAGTCTGGTGAAAGAAGGGAAATTCCGTCAAGATTTGTATTACCGTTTGAACTTGGTGGAGATTGAAATTCCCCCTCTAAGAGAGCGGAAAGAAGATATTCCTCAAATGATCGCCAACTACATTCATAAACTAAATGATAAATACAACAAGCAAGTCATATTATCCGATGAAACGGTTGCAAAGCTCACCTCTCACGATTGGCCCGGTAATATCCGGGAGTTGCTGAACATGCTGGAAAGATTGCATATCATACATTCAAAGGGTGTCATTCATATTCAGGACCTATCCGATGAAATATTTAGATCTCAGCAACAAGAACAAGAACAAGAACAAGAACAAGAATCTAAAGGAACGAGTAAAAAAAGTACCGGGCAGCTGAGTTTGCAAAAGGTGTTGGAAGAAGTAGAAGAAGACTTAATCACCCGGGCACTTGAGGAAGTTGGCGGCAATCAAACCCGAGCAGCAGATCTGTTAGGTATTTCAAGGCACACGCTTATCTACAAAATGAAAAAAATAAAATAAGGATGGGCAGACATTATGGCATCGAAGTTTTATAACCATCCGATCACATCCATCTCCAGCAGTATTAAGATGAAATATCTGATGATCTATTCTGTCATTATTATTGTTCCTGTTCTCCTTATCTACACGATTATTCTTGACTATACCCATAGGGTAGTTGAAGAGGATATTGTTAGGAAAAATATGCTAAGCGCGGATGCTTTGGTGAAACGGTTTAATACTGAAATCTCAGATGCGGTTCTGCAAGTGCAATTGATCGCAGAGGTGGATGAAAGAAACAAGCTCAATACCCAAAGAATGTATGAACGAGCCAAGCAAACCATTGCCAGCAGCTCGATGATTCAGTCAATCACAATGGTTGATGCTCAAAAGCAAATGCTTTTTGAGGCGCCCTTTGCCTTGCATACAGTCATGACGACCTATAATTTCCCTAACTTCGATATTGTTCGTTGGAGCAGAAATTATGCGGTTTCCGATGTACACCAGAACCCTCGCGGAGAGCGGGTCGTAAGTATTTCGATCCCGGTTATAGGCATTAATGAACAGTTTATAGGCGTTATGGTTGCAGAGCTAAGTCGTGATCATCTTTCGGAAGTATTAAGTGTCAATAGTGTACCCAACAATGGATTTAGTTTTCTGGTAGACAGTAATGGTGAGGTTATTGCATCTACCGTTGTCTCTGAAATTGGTATAAATACGTCTACTCACCCGGCTACAATGGAGTTGTCACGTTATACCTCAGGCTCGATGAAAGGCAACTATCTTAACGAGCCGAGTATTATGGCTTACAAAACGATGTGGGATGGATGGGGGCTTGTCCTCGGTGTGCCGGATCGATATGCCTTTAAACCATTGACTGATCTGACAAGGGCAATCACAGGCACTTTTATTTGTATTCTATTGTTAACATTTCTATTTATTGGACTCGGTGTACAAAAAATATTACAACCCATCGTGAAGTTGACCCAATTTGCCAGAAGTATCGAACGTAACGACCCGCTCACAATTACACCCAAAGTATCGAGCCAATCCAAGGATGAAATTGGGGTTCTATGGCAAACGATGATGGCAACGGCGTTAAGCTTACGTGAGAAGCAGAAAATGGTCGAGGATAATGAACGATATTTGCGCGATATGATTGAAGGCATTCCTTATGCCATATTGACAGTAGATAATGAAGGCATAATTACGCATATCAATAGGCAGTTCGAAAAAATTACAGGATATCCCAGAAATGACATCATAGGAAAACTTTTATCTGAAATTCCGATAAAAAACAAGGATGCCGACTTTGTTTTATTGAACACTTTAAATTCCGACCGCATTGGAGAGGATGCGGAAACCTACATTATGAACGCCAATGGACAAAAGCATGTTGTAAAGATAGCGACTTCAAAACTATATAATATTCAAGGTGGGAATATTGGCAGTATCGCTGTATTACAGGATATTACCCAATTGAAACTCCTCGAAGAACATGCTAAGCAAAGCGAGAAGCTTGCCTTAATCGGACAAATCAGCACAGGTATAGCGCATGAAATCAAAAATCCGCTGGCTATTCTTTCCGGCGCATCTGAGCTGCTAAAAGAAGAAGTCGATTCTGAACCTAGGGGAGAAAGTATAGATGAATTGGTGAACGACATTTACCGTGTGGTAAGACGTATGAATGGTATTGTCACTCAATTTCTGTCTTTTTCCAAGATGAATAATGAAATAGACGAATTAATCCGGATGGACAAGTTGCTGGATGAGGCGCTGCATTTATTGAGAATTAAGCTGCGCGATGCCAAAATCTTCACAATTAAGGATTACCCGCCTCAGCAGACTACAATGATTGGGAACTATAATAAATTAATGCAAGTATTTTTAAATTTGATCATCAATAGTATTGAAGCGATGCCTAATGGAGGAACATTAAGCATAAGGACATTGGTGAGCGCGGAGGATGGTAAAAGGTACTTCGTTGTCGAAGTGAAAGATACCGGAGCGGGTATTTCCGACCAAACGATGGAATGGCTATATAACCCCTTTTTCACGACGAAACAGGAGGGCTCTGGATTGGGGCTCACGATTGCTAGAGATATCGTTATGGAGCACGGCGGGGAGCTTCAAATTCAAAGTCGTGTGGATGAGGGGACTACGATGAGGTGTAAATTCCCCATAACGGAGAGGGAGAGTACACGATGAAAAAGAAGTCAGCAACTATCATAACGCTGTTGATTGTTCTATCTCTGTCTGCTGCGACATGTGGAAGAAAGATAAAGCTAGTATCGCTGAAGATTTGTCCTCAAGCATGAAGCCTGTCATTACCATTGGTTCCAAATCCTTCACAGAGCAATACCTGCTCACGAAAATGACCGGTATTTTACTTAGAGAAAACGGGTTTGCCGTAAAGGAAATTATTTTTAAAGGGAGTACGAGCATTCGTTCTGCCATTGAAGCCGGAGTCATTGATCAATATTGGGATTATCCCAATACGGCGATACCTTTTTATCATCATAAATCTGTCATTATCGATGCCAGTGAGGCATTTCGCACGGTCGCGGAGGAAGATAAGAAGATCGGCCTGCATTGGCTGCCCATGTCCACCGAAATTAACAATACCTGGACGCTGCTGATCAAGAAAGATCTGAAGGAGCAGTATGGCATCAAGACAATTAGCGACTTAAGCAAATATGCGAAGGAACAAAAGCCGCTCAATATGGCTACCAATAGTGAATTTCTTATTCGTGATGACGGCATGGAACAATTTCAAAAGGTATATAATTTGGATATTCCACGTGAGAATATTATCGTTTCCGATACGAAGCTATTCGCGCAGGCTGTAAAAGAATCACGCGTCCAAGCTGCAGTTGGCTTCGCCTCGGATGGCCGGATCAAAGCTTATGGCTTGGTCGAGCTAGAGGATGATCGCCATTTCTTTCCTCCGTATAATCCGGCACCAGTTGTTACGGCTCGAATGTTAAATCAGCAACCGCAGGTGGAGACGTTATTAACAGGTCTCTCGAAAAAAATAGATCATGACAAGTTTATGTCTTTTCTTTACAAGGCAGACGTTCTGCATGAGGATGTAACCGAACTCGCTAGACAATACTTAATCGATTCAGGTTTAATTAAGAAAAAGTAGAAAAATCATACAGTGTGTGAAAACGCTACAACTGAATTGTAGAGTTTTTACACAGATTGAAGTACGGCTCCTGAAAAGAGCCGTATTTTTGTATGCAAAATAATTGGCACGGTTTTTGCTATATAAATAATGAGGAATAATATATAACTTCTAGGGGGGGATACAATGATACGGTTTGAAAGCGTTAGCAAAGCTTATGCAGAAGTGCAGACGTTGGTCGATATTAGCTTTGAAGTTCAGAATGGCGAGATCGTTTCCTTAATCGGACCGAGCGGATGCGGCAAGACAACAACGCTGCGTATGGTCAACCGGCTGATCGAGCCATCATCCGGGAAAATTTTTGTCCAGGATGAAGATATTTCAAAATTAGACGCAGTGGAACTGAGACGCAATATTGGTTATGTCATTCAGCAAGTCGGTCTGCTGCCGCATATGACGATCGGCAAAAATATTGGACTCGTACCCAAGCTGAAAGGGTGGAAAGAGAAGGACTATTCACAACGAATCGATGATTTGCTTGATATGGTCGGACTAGATCCGAAAGTATTCCGAAATCGTTATCCGTCTGAGTTAAGCGGAGGACAACAGCAACGTATTGGCGTCATTCGAGCATTGGCAGCAGAACCGCCTATTGTGCTAATGGATGAGCCGTTTAGCGCACTCGATCCGATCAGTCGGGAGCAGCTGCAAGATGAACTTGGCAAACTGCAGAAGGAAATTAATAAAACAATTCTGTTTGTCACACATGATATGGATGAGGCCTTAAAAATATCCGATCGAATCGCAATTATGAACAAAGGGAGTATTGTACAGCTGGACACGCCAAAACATATATTAAGCCGACCAGTCAATCGCTTCGTTAGCGAGTTTATCGGGGAAAAGCGATTGAATGTACCTCGTGTTGACTCAAAAGCAACGGTCGCTCAGTTCATGATTCGATTGGAAGCGCTTCAACATCCATTGAATAAGGCAGACGATCGAGTGGAATCGCTTACTGTCAGGAATGCTCCTATGATTGAGTCTGATGAATGCTGGGAGAAGGCAGCAGCACGGATGCTTGAGTATAAAGTTAACGCACTTCCTGTTGCTATGCGTGGAGAAGTCGTTGGTTACGTAACGAAGGAAAGTATTCTCGGCGGTCTATCAGGCGTAGAGATGAGGATTAGTTAAGAAAGGAGGTTTGGTTTCTGATGGACAAATCGACAAATGCTTTGGACTTATTCGTAAACACATTTATTACGAACAAAAGCATCATTCTTACTGCATTATGGCAGCACATTTACATTTCGTTAACCGCATTGGTGATTTCACTTCTCATTTCCATTCCGCTTGGCATTTTTTTAACGAGAAGGAAGAATATCGCGGGGGTTGCTATTGGAATTACCGGAGTTTTTCAAACAATTCCAAGTATTGCTCTATTTGGCTTCATGCTTCCGTTCGTCGGTATTGGCGTTAAGCCGACCCTCATAGCATTAGTTCTTTATTCACTATTACCAATCGTACGCAATGTTTATACCGGTATTCTTGAGGTGAATCAGTCCGTTGTCGATGCTGGGCGTGGGATGGGGATGACGAATTGGCAAATTCTCTGGAATATTGAATTGCCGCTCGCTTTACCTGTATTAATGGCTGGCGTACGCACAGCCGCAGTTTTGACGATCGGGGTAACGACAATTGCTGCATTTATTGGCGCGGGAGGCCTCGGCGAAATCGTTTTTAGAGGCGTGGCACTTATGCGAACAGAGCTGATTATTGCAGGTGGTTTGCCTGCGGCGTTGCTGGCTGTTATAACAGAATTTTTATTGAAGCGTTTGGAGATCAAGGTAACGCCTAACAAACAATCTAACCCCCAAAAATCAAAGCGTTTGAAAAAGAAAGTGGAAAGAATCGCTAGAGTATAAAAATATGAGGAGGATACGACAAATGAAAAAAATGAAATGGTTAGCCGTAGCAATGTCCTTGGTCGTCTTATTACTCTCTGCATGCGGAAGCAAAGCGGTGCCGGCAGCAGGTAATGCTCAACCATCTTCGGCTCCGGACAAGGCGGCTCTAGACAAAAAGAAAATCAAGATGGTTGTAGGCGGAAAAGGGTTTTCAGAACAATACTTGCTAGCTCAACTAGTCGGTCAATTGATGCAGAAAAATACCGATTATGATGTCTCTATCAATGAATCAGGTTTTGCCGCATCCTCTTTTATTAATCAGGCCATGAAAGATGGGAAGGTCGATGTATTCGTCGATTATACAGGAACCGGTTTTTTGAATGTTTTGAAAGGTAAACTTGCGCCCGAAGATACGAAAGAAACCGTATATAAGAAAGTCAAAGAGGGATATGAGAAGGAATTCGGCTTCACTTGGCTTGAACCCCTTGGATTTACGAACACGTTCACTATTCTCTTAAGAGAAGAAAAAATGAAAGAATTAAACATTTCGACCTTCTCTGACCTTGTCAAACATGCACCTAATTTGGTGCTCGGCATCGACAATACATTCTATGATCGGCAGGATGGACTCAAGGGCTTATCGGAGAAATATGGATATAAATTTAAAGATATTAAGCAGATGGAAATTCCTCTAGCATTTCCGGCACTTGCTGAGAAAAAGATCGACGTTCTTGTCGCTTATTCCACAGACGGACGGATACCAGCTTTGAAATTGGCAGCGTTAAAAGATGATAAAAATTACTTCCCGCCTTACTACGCCGCACCGATTGTCACCTTGGATTTTGCAAAAAAATATCCGGATGCCGTTCAAGTGATCAACAAGTTAGCCGGCAAAATTAATGATCAGACGATGTCTAAGCTGAATGCGAAAGCTGATGTAGAAAAAAGAACAGCTGCCGATGTTGCCAAGGAATTTTTGACCGAAAACGGATTGATTCCGAATAAATAGCTTTCGAATTGCCGTGCTAATAAGGAGCTGAGTTGCCTTGTGGACGTTAGTTGCCATATTTTTCATACAAGTCATTTATGTCTCCAGTTTGACAACCAGAATGATTTTAACAATAAGGGGCTACCGCTACTTTGCGGCTCTATTAAGTATGGTCGATATTATGGTTTATACGATCGGTTTGAAAATCGTACTTGATAATTTGAGCAAGCCCATTAGTTTAGTCGTTTATTGTGTGAGCTATGGAATAGGCATTCTCGTTGGCATGAAGCTGGAAGAGAAACTAGCGCTCGGCTACATTAATGTGCAAGTAATTCCGAGCAGCCGTGAGATTTCGTTATCTTCCATTCTGCGTGAGAAAGGGTATGGCATTACGCAGTGGATGGGAGAGGGAATGGACGGTGAACGTGTTTTGCTGTCGATTACGATGCAAAGGCGAAACCAGAGTCAGCTGCTTCAGGAGATTGAGAACGTCGATCCGCATGCCTTTGTGGTCACGCATGACATCAAACAATATCGTGGCGGTTTTTTTGCCGGACAATTAGGAGGAAATAAAAAATGAAAATAACATCGATTGACATTAAACATTATCGTATTCCGCTTGATCCTCCATTTAGAGCATCATGGGATCCTAAACCGCGTACTCAGTTCGGCTCCACGGTTGTTTCCGTTCATACGGATGAAGGTATTACGGGTGTCGCATCCGGGGATTTAATGGTCGGTTTCGCCGGGCATGAAAATTTGTTTATCGGTCAAGATCCATTCCAAATCGAACGGCATTCACAAATCATTGATAATATCGATTTGCATTACGGCCGAAACTGGCCGCTTGACCTCGCTTTATGGGACCTTATGGGCAAAGCGACCGGCCAGCCCATCTATAAGCTGTTAGGGGGCCGTCAAGATAAGATGCTCGCTTATGCGTCTACGGGTGAAATGCTTGCGCCTGAAGTCCGTGCTGAACGAGCAATCGGCCTGGTGGAAGAAGGATTTAAAGCGATTAAAATTCGCTTTCATAATGCGAACCCTAGAGATGATATTAAGATCGTGGAAGCCGTTCGCAAGGCTGTTGGCAACAAACTGGAAATTATGGTTGACGCCAATCAAGGCTGGAAGATGCCTTGGGATGTCGAAAGAACGTGGGATTTAAAGCAAGCCTATCAAGTAGCTAAGGAACTCGAAAACCTCGGTGTCCTTTGGTTGGAGGAGCCGTTACCATGTCATGATTTTATAGGTATGGCACAGCTTCGTCAAATGGTTGGCATTCGCATTGCCGGAGGCGAAATGAACCGGAATTGGTACGATTTTAGGGAAATGATACGGCATGGCTCATTGGATGTCTACCAACCGGATGTAGCTTTAACAGGCGGATTCACACAAATTAAGAAAGTAGCCGAGATGGCGCAGGCCAACGGGCACTGGTTTACGCCTCACAGCTGGAGCAACGGTGTGGGCATGCTTGCCAACCTGCAACTTACTTGCGCGATCAGTACATGTCCTTATTTCGAGGTACCTTATGATCCACCGACTTGGACACCGGAGCGCCGGGATTTCATTCAAGCTGACAAGATGAGGGTCGATAAGGATGGTTACATCTCTGCGCCTGATAAGCCGGGATTAGGGTTCGAATTGGATACAGAAATGTTAGCCAAATATGAAATCAATCAAGTTCACATGTGGTAGACAACTATGGAGAAGATGCGGACGGAAGAGGATTTTTTAGGGAAAGTGTCAGTTCCGGCAGAAGCCTTATATGGTATTTATACTGTAAGAACAGTTCGTAATTTATCTTTTTCGGGGCGGCTATTAGGTGCCTATCCGACCTATATTCGTTCACTCGCACTTGTGAAAAAGGCAGCTGCAGAAGCAAATTATGAAGCCGGAGTAGTTGACGAGCGAATATATGAAGCCATTGAAGCGGCGTGCAACCAAATCATTTCAGGAGAGTATGAGGATCAGTTTCCCGTTGATATTTTGTGCGGTGGCGGCGGTACAGGAATTAACATGAATATGAACGAAGTGATTGCAAATGTCAGCAACGAGCAGCTCGGCGGGAAGCGTGGCGTCTACGACCTCGTTCATCCGGTTGACCATGTCAGCGCCTCACAATCTTCAACCGATGTATGTCATACGGCCATGCGCATGACGATTATAGAGCTATGGAAGAAGTTGGACGGAGCTTTAAACAAACTGGTTTGTTCTTTGGATCAAAAGGCTGTCGAGTTTATGCCGA
This sequence comes from Paenibacillus sp. N3.4, assembly GCF_008017805.1. GTDB lineage: Bacteria > Bacillota > Bacilli > Paenibacillales > NBRC-103111 > Paenibacillus_E. Next base: position 92,818 of record NZ_VRTT01000017.1, read on the forward strand.
TCCGGACGATCGCCCGCACCTGCTTTCAAGATGCGACAACAATCACAATGGGTAACCAGTTCAGCGGTTATTCAGCTGTCATTGAACGGCGAAGGAAAGAAATCGATCGTGCGGCTGACAGGCTAAACATGATTAACTTGGGTGCAACCGTTGTCGGAACTGGAATTAGTGCACCTGAAGCATACCGGAAGGTTGTCGTCGATAAGCTGCGTGAAGTTACCGGTTCCTTCGATTTGCGCTTGCGCGATAATTTGTTCGATGCCGCTCAAAATTTTGATGATCTGGCGGAAGTTTCTTCTCGGCTCGCGTTACTGGCATCGACGCTAAGCAAAATCGCACATGATTTCCGCATGCTGTCCTCAGGTCCGGAAGCAGGGTTTGCAGAGCTGCAATTGCCTGCTGTGCAGCCGGGGTCATCCTTCTTCCCAGGGAAAATCAACCCTGTTGTCCCGGAGACGATGATTCATTGCTGTTTTCAGATGATCGGCTTCGACCGAACCGTACAAGCGGCATACGAGCATGGCGAATTGAACTTGAACGTGTGGGAAGGGCTAGCCGCATGGAACATTTACGAATCGATGCGCATGTGTTCAGAAGCTGTCGACCATTTCGTTTCGGACTGTGTCAACGGAATCACGGTGAACGAAGAACGCTGTAAGCAATATGCGGAAAGTACAATCCCGTTTGTTCTTGAGCTTAAAGTAAAAGAAGGATATTCGACCGTTTCGAACATGCTTAAGGAAGCGGGAAAAAAAGGTATCAGCATTAAAGAACTAGTTCAACAAGGAGGAGAATAAGCGTGGAAAATCCAAAACTGGAATGGGCCAAAGAATGGCTAGAAACGACTAAGCAGCTCTACATCAACGGTAAATGGAAAGATAGCTCGAGCAATCGTCAAATCGATTCGATAAACCCAGCAACAGGTCAGGTGCTCGGTCATATTCAAGAAGCGACGAGAGATGACGTTGATCAAGCTGTAACAGCCGCTCAGAGCGCTTTTAAAAGAGGTCCATGGCCGTCTATGGGACGCAAAGAACGTGCCAATGTCATGCGCCGAATTGCTGAAGTTATTCGTATACATCGTGCAGAATTAGCGACACTTGAAGCTCTTGATAATGGGAAATTATATAAGGAAGCCTATTACGACGATTTGGGAGAATCGGCTGATATTTTTGAATACTACGCAGGTTGGACAGATAAAATTCATGGTGAAACGATGCCGGTTGAAGGAGAGTTTCTAAACTACACGCTGCGTGTGCCAGTTGGCGTATGCGGTCAGATTGTGCCGTGGAATTACCCGATGCTGATGTCTACTTGGAAGCTGGCCCCGGCACTTGCTACGGGCAATACCGTTGTACTCAAACCATCAAGTGCAACGCCGTTTTCCGTCGTTCGTTTATTCGAAATATTACACGATGAGCAAGTGCTGCCACCTGGCGTTATTAACTTAATTTTGGGAAGCGGAAAAACCGGCTCCTATATTTCCAGTCATTTAGAGGTCAATAAAGTCTCCTTTACAGGTAGCACAGCCGTCGGCAAACAGCTTGTTCACGATTCGGCAGATTCGAACTTGAAGACGGTAACGCTCGAACTTGGCGGCAAGTCGCCAAACATCATTTTCAATGATCCACCCGATGTGGAGTATGCGATTGAACGTTCGTTTACTGGGCTATTTACCCATAAGGGTGAAAAATGCTCCTCACCGACTCGGCTTTTCGTTCATAGGTCCTTATACGATTATACAGTTACGCGCCTTGCTGAGTTGGCGGATCGCTATGTACTTGGAGATCCGTTTGATCCGAGGAGTGATCAAGGAGCGCAATGTACGAAATCGCACATGGAGAAAATATTGGAGTATATCGAAATCGGAAAAGCCGAAGGCGCACGTGTCGCAGCTGGAGGCGGACGGGATGTGACTGGTTCGAACGCAAATGGTTATTTCGTTAGACCTACGATTTTAGCAGATGTGACAAATAGCATGAGAGTTGCGCAAGAAGAAATTTTTGGACCTGTGCTTGTTGTGATCCCTTTCGACGATGATGAGGAAGTCATTGAGATGGCTAACGATACTATCTACGGTTTGGCCGCAGGGCTATGGACGAAAGACATCACTCGCGCTCATCGGATCGCAGCGAGGCTAGATGCAGGTGCAGTCTTTATCAATAAATACGGTTGTTACGATTTGGCCAGTCCGTTCGGCGGCTTTAAAGAAAGCGGTTGGGGTAAAGAATGCGGCATTCAATCGCTTGATTCGTATACGAAAGTAAAATCGATCTGGGTCAACTTAAACTAAATGAATGATGGAGAGTGTAATATGAAAGTTAAGGCAGCGATACGCACAGAACTCGGTAAACCACTTGTCATTGATTATGTTGATTTGGCTCCTCCTAAAGCTAATGAAGTGTTGGTCAAAATTGGCGCCTCTGGTGTGTGTCATAGTGATTTGAACAGTTTGAACGATCCAACACTTCGCTTACCGAACATTCTCGGGCACGAAGGATCGGGCATCGTCGTTGAAATTGGAGCCAATGTAAAAAGTGTGAAAGTGGGAGATAAAGTCGCTTTAAGCTGGATTCCGTATTGCGGCGTATGTTTGTTTTGTAAGAACGGCCAGGTCCATTTATGCGAAACAGCGTTCGGGCCTATATTCGACGGTACCTTGCTTGACGGTACATCACGGTTAAGTAAAGACGGCGAGACGGTCTATCACGATTCGGTCTTATCTACTTTTGCTGAATATGCCGTTGTATCAGAAATGTCCTGTGTGAAAATTCCAGACCAAATGCCATTTGCACAAGCAGCTTTGCTTGGATGCGGTGTCGCAACCGGATATGGTGCAGCCGTATATGCAGCGGGGGTAACAGCGGGGTCTTCCGTAGCCGTCTTTGGTATAGGCGGTGTTGGTGTCAATGCGATTCAAGGAGCTCGAATCGTCGGAGCGTCGAAGATTATAGCCTGTGACCTCAAAGATCAGAACCTGGAGATTGCCAGAAAGTACGGTGCAACTCATACAATTAATGTCGGTAAAGAGGATGTCGTTGAAGCGTTAAAAGAGTTAACAGGCGGGTATGGGGTCGATTTCGCGATTGATGCGACGGGTAACACGAACGCCACCGTTAGCGCTTGGCTTGGGACACGCAGGGGGGGAACTACAGTTGCTGTCGGATGGTTCAACCCGAATAAAGAAGTGAATATTCCTGCAAAAGCGTTTCATCGTCAAGCCAAAACACTCAAGGGCAGTCTTTACGGGAATATTAACCCGCTGAGAGATATAGCGATTTTGGCGCAGCTTTATTTAGACGGTAAGCTGCTGCTTGATGAACTTATATTGGAGAAAATTAGTCTAGATGAAATCAATAACGCGCTAGACTCTTTCCATGATTGCAATTGTGTAAATGTAGGTCGCTCAGTTGTCATGTTTGAGTAAGTGTAAGATGAGAAGCTGCTCCGAAAGGGCGGCTCTTCTTTTTTTTCACTTATGGAGTCGATTCTAATTGTATCTGCTTCGAAAAGGAGGTAGGCGTGTGAAAGAAACAGTATGTATTACGGGCGCAAGTAGAGGTCTTGGCTATGAGCTAACTAAACTATTTTACGCGCATCATTATTGTGTGTTTCCATTGGTAAGATCAAACACTTCGGCTGAAAATCTTCTCAACGAAATGCCCAATTGCCATCCAATTATAGCTGATGTAGCTGAGGATACATGTACCGACATTTTGAAATCAGCTTTAAGCGCCCATACGGATGTGCTGGATATTTTGATCAACAATGCAGGGATACCGGGAATTGCTTACCAAATTACAACGGTTACGACGCATGAGACGGGTGCGTTATTTAATGTGCATAACTTAGGCGTCATTCGTACGGTACAAGCTTCACTCAGCTTTCTCGAAAGATCAGCTAAACCAAGAATTATTAATGTTTCGTCTAGACTAGCCTCTTTGACAAAGACAGCATCGGGAGAGTTCAATGAAGGCGGGTTTAGCTATTCCTATAGAATGGCCAAAGCCGCACAAAATATGTTAACTCTCTGTTTGGATCAAGAGCTAAGGAGCAAGGGCATTCATGTGAGCTCGGTTCATCCTGGGAAAATCAATACAAATTGCGCATCCTATGATGCCAATTTGGAGCCAAATGAAGCAGCAAAAAAAGTTTTTGATTGGTGCAAAAGGGCCGGTATTCATAATTCAGGTAGTTTTGTAGAGCCTGGGACGGGGGAATTACCTTGGTAGTCTTATCATATTAGAAGCCTACCTAATCCAAACATGGGGTGGTAGGGTTAACCAAAGCGGCGGGTATCGAATATGCTTCGCAAGTTATTCGCGTAAATGCGGTTGCGCCCGGACTAACGGAAACACCCATGATTAAAAATTGGCTGGATGACCCGGAATTCCGCCAAACTGTACTTGGAAATGTTCCGGCAGGGTGAATTGCTAAACCTGAAGAGATTGCAGAAATGGTCGTCTTCTTATCCTCTCCCGCAGCAAGCTTTGCAGCAGGGCAAACATTCACGCTGGACCCGAATATTAGTTGATGTACCGATGAATACTGGCACCATTGTGGCGATAGGGGACTCTCTTACCGATGGTGCTTCTGCTACCGTGGATGCCAATTCGCGTTGGACGAACTTCTTGGCTGAGCGTCTTGTATCACGTAACATGTCTGTCCTCAATGCAGGGATATCGGGAGGCCGCTTACTCCGCAACATAAAAGGAACCAATGTGTTGGCACGTTTCGACTCTCACGTACTTAACCAACCTAATGTTAAGTCCGTGATTGTGATTATAGGCAGTAACGACATTCATTGGTATGCCAGGCATGGCCTTTGCCCCTACGGAATTTTCACCTATGGTTGACGAACTTATTGCGGGCTACCGGCAGCTCATTGCACGTGCTCATGCCCGCAACGTCCGAATCATTGGCGGGACGTTGCCGCCGTTCGAATTTTACTACACGGAGGTCAAGGGAAAACTGCGCCAACATGTAAACGAGTGGATTCGGAGCGGAGAGTTCGATTCCGTATTCGATCTCGATGCATTATCGAGAGATCCGGATCACCCTGCGCGGTTTTTTCCAGTTTTTTACTCAGGCGATCACCTCCATCCGGGTGACGTTGGGAATAAAATAATCGCTGAAGCGATTGACACCGATATGCTTTTTTAATTAAAAGTAAAGAACTTTTTTGAGTGGCGGCAACAACAGTTTTTCGTCAACGCTTGGTTGAGAGATTTCCTCGGCCAATGTCTCAACCCATTTGTTCAGCAAGTATTGTCACGATATATGCAGTGGAATCATCATTGTCTTACTGATAAGGCACCAAAAAACGCATTGTCTGCGACCGCGACAGTGCGTGTTTCTATGTTTTTGTATTCTATTTTAGTGTTGTTGCAGCTACTCGTTAGCGTATTAATCGTTCAAAACTGCTATGTCGAGCTGGCGAAGGCGAGCCTGATCGGCGATCATGTCGATCTCGGTGATCTTGTCATCTGCAACCGTAGGTAAAACCTAGTATCTTTACTTTTTTTGTGATGCACAACAAGCGGAGAGCGAGACAGCCACCGTTAATGAGATTTCCAGTTTCGTCGCCACTGGAAGCGAAGTTCGGATCAAGAATGTCATTGCAATTTGGAGTTGGATCATTCATTATGGATACTACAGGTCTATATTATTGATGATCTTGAGAAGGGAGGTTGGAAACTTGCAGTTCTCTAAAAGTACAGATTATGCCCTACATGCCTTAATTCATCTGGGACACTCGGAGCGTTGCAACAATGTCGGGATCAAGGAATTATCTGGGGCACTAGGTGTTTCCGAAAGCTATTTATCCAAAATCATGTCCAAACTGAGGCAGGATGGAATCGTACGTGCTGTGCCAGGGGTGAACGGCGGTTACGAGCTTGCCAGGCCGGCTGAACAGATTACGTTTCTTGATGTGATTCAAGTGATTGAAGGAAGACAGAAGTTGTTCGAATGTTCCACTTCGAATTCGCAACAACATCGGTTGTTAGCGGAAGAGGGGACTGCCCAGCGGGAGCGGGATCAGGAGCGTTCAGGAAAGAGCGAATGTTTGGTTGAGAAGGTGATGGAGGGCGCGGAACAGCATCTGCACCAATACTTGCGGGAACACACGATCCAGTCGTTACTGGATGAGGCTTTCAAGCGTTGCAATCATGAGGCAAACAAGAAGTGATACACTTCTTGCGCCTTAATTATGGATATCATAGATCTTTGGAGGTGTATATTAGTAATGGAAAAACAACTTTTCGATGTGACAATTATTGGCGGTGGGCCAGCTGGGTTGAACGCGCCCTGGTGCTTGGTAGGGCAAGGAAAAAGGTGGCGGTGATCGATGTAGGCCGTCCCCGCAACGCTGTGACTCGCGAGGTCCACGGGTTTCTTACCCGCGACGGGATCAGTCCGAGCGAGTTTCGGCGAATTGCGAAGGAAGAAATCAGCGCCTATCCCTCCGTATCATTCGTGGCGGATACGGCGGTGTCGATCGTGGGAACCGACGGTCAGTTTCAAATTGAGACGGAGCAGGGACAAACTTTTGCAAGCAAAAAAGTATTGTTTACCGTCGGCATGAAGGATCAGCCGCTGGGCATTCCGGGACTGGCGGAAGTATACGGGAAAAGCGCTTTCGTATGCCCCTATTGCGACGGCTGGGAGTTAAGGGATCAGCCGCTTGTCATCATTACGAAGGGGGCTGAGCTTATGCATTTCGCTCCACTCATATCCGGATGGACGAACCGTTTTACCGTCTGCACGAATGGACCTGATGAACTGACGGATGCCGAGCGCGAGAGCTCCAGCGGAATCATGTGCCTCTATTCGACTCGCCGATACGGCAGATCGACTCCAGTGATGGGACCGTTCGGCAAGTCATTCTTGAAGACGAGACGATCGTTCCATGCACGGGGATCTTTTTCAAACCGGATCTGGTTACAGGATCGGACTTGCCTCAAACGATCGGATGCGAGATTACGGAATGGGGGGCGATCGTCGTCGATGAATTCGGAAAAACGAACATTCCGGGCGTCTATAGCGCCGGGGATGCAGCATCGCGAATGCATCAGGCCATAGCTGCGGCTTCTATGGGCGCATTTGCCGCCGCGGTCATCAACAATGAACTGAATACAGAGGCTTGGGGGAAAAACGGATGATCGATTTAAATAATATTAAGCGCGGTCCGATCATGCTTGCTCTAATTGTCGGCCTGTTCGTCGCCGCTTTGAACGAGACACTAATGGGCAATGCCCTTCCCGAATTGATGAAATCGTTTGGCGTGTCTGCGGCAACGGGCCAGTGGCTTTCCACCGCCTACATGCTCGTCGTTGGCGTGCTTGTTCCGGTGACGGCAATCCTGCAGCAATGGTTCACGACCCGGCAAATATTTCTGTCAGCGATGAGTCTGTTCTTCGTCGGTACGGTCATCTCGGCGGTGTCGCCGGCATTCGGCGTGCTGCTGGTCGGGCGGATTATTCAAGCCATAGGAACCGGAATGCTGCTGCCGCTTGTAATGAACGTAATCATGACCATTTATCCGCCGGAAAAGCGAGGAGGCGCAATGGGGATGTTAGGGCTCGTCGTCATGTTCGCGCCGGCGATTGGCCCGACTATATCGGGTTTAATCGTTGACGGGCTTTCATGGCGCTGGCTGTTTTACCTTGTGATACCGTTTGCGCTGCTCTCTATTATTATAGGGGCCGCTGTCCTGAAGAATGTGTCGGAAGTCACCAAACCGCGAGTGGACCTCTTATCCATCGTGTTGTCGACGATCGGCTTCGGCGGAATCGTCTATGGGTTCAGCAGTGCTGGCGAACACGGTTGGTCGGAACCGGAAGTCATCTGGACGATCGCCGCGGGCGGTGTTTCCTTGTTGCTGTTCGTCAGGAGGCAGCTATTGTTAAAGCAGCCTATCATGGATTTACGTGCGTTTCGGTATCCGACATTTGCGCTTGTCGCAGTGCTGATGTTTGTGCTTATGATGACATTTTTCTCATCGGCGATCATGCTTCCGATGTTTATGCAAGGCGTGCTCATGGTAACGGCATTCAAGTCCGGTTTGATCCTCCTTCCTGGCGGGATTGTGAACGGGTTCATGGCCCCGATCTCAGGCAAGCTGTTTGACAAGTTTGGGCCTCGCGTTCTGGTCATCCCAGGACTGGCCGCTGCCGTCGTCTCGTTGTGGCAATTCACCCGATTCGACGAAGCGACGAGCACCGGCTTCCTCGTTGCCGTTCACATCTCGCTGATGATTGGCATCGCGCTAGTCATGATGCCGGCACAGACAGCGGGGCTCAACCAGCTGCCAAGCCATCTGCACCCGCACGGGACAGCGATCTTGAATACGCTGCAGCAGGTGTCTGGCGCAATCGGTACTGCCCTGTACATCAGTATTATGTCGGGCGGTCAGAAGCAGTACTTGAGTGGAGCGAGCGATCCGCAGGCTCCGGCGGAAATCGTCAAAGGCCTCGTCGCCGGTATCAACAATGCGTTCTGGTTCGGTGTCATCATCGCGCTCGTTGCGCTCGTACTCGGTCTCTTTCTCCGTAAAGGGAAATCGCCGGAGCATGAACAGGCGGCGAATCAGGCCGTTCGTTGAGGGAAATCCATAAACCATAAGGGTGGGGAATACTCATGAACGATTTTTTTAATGCAGCCATATGGGAAAAAGCGTGGAAAGACGAGTCCGATTTGAAAATCAATTTTGTTTTTGATTACTATGGATGGATTCGTTTAATCAAGAATTGAAAGATCATTAAATCATTGGGGGAATTGACGATGAGAATAGATGTTTGGTCGGATTTTGGATGTCCCTTTTGTGTGATAGGTAAAAGAAAACTTGAGAATGCTCTTGGCATGTTTACGATGGGGGATAAAGTGGAAGTTGTATATCGTAGTTTCCAACTTGATCCTTATGCAGAAAACAGAACGGTTAGTGTCCAGCAACTTGCCCAGGAAAAGGGAATGACTGTCGAGAAATTGAAAGCCAAACAAGCACAAGTAGCTGAAATGATTAAAAAAGAAGCTGGACTGGATGTCAATTATGATTCAGTTATTATTGCAAATACCTTTGATGGTCATCGTTTGGTTCATTTTGCAGCCAAAGTGGGGAAGGGAGCTGAGTTAACAGAACGCCTTATTCGCGCTTACCTTTCGCAATCCATGAATATCGCCGACCACAACGTACTTGTTTCCTTAGGCAGAGAGGCGGGGCTTAATGAACAGGACGTAGCGGAAATGCTTGAATCTGACGCTTATAAAGATTCGGTCAAAGCAGACATCGCCGAGGCTAGAAAGTTGAATATTTCAAGCGTACCTACCTTCGCGTTTAATAACAAATATACCATTTCAGGTGCTCAGTCTGAGGAAGTTTTTTTAAATGCTCTGAACTCGATCTGGGATGAAGAAAAGAAATTTCAAAAACTGGAATTAAAGGGCCAATCAAAAGGTGATGATAGCTGCACCGACGGGGTTTGCAATGTGTAATTTGGTTTGCCAACGTTAAACGTTGTCCGATACATGAATATGTCTTAAAAGCTGGTTAGGTCCGCGAGTGGGAGCGTAAATACTCAACACATGTGGAGTGCTGTGTGTCGCTCGTAAGGAAGTAGTAGTTAAGAGCCGCATTTACCTGTATATTGAAGTCCGAATGTATTTGAATCTAACCGCTATGATCTGCATCGTTGAGTCTGCTTCGTTACCCGTTTCTATTCTTCTTGCTTAAAACATGGGTTTGCACGTTAATTAACCGTCCGGGGGTGGACGGTTTTCCTTACGTTCAAAAAAGGACCTCATCGTGATGTTTGTGTTCAACGCCTCGTAGATATTTGCAGGGTACATTTTCCTATAATGATGATATTATTTAGATAATCAACTTACTTATTGTGCTCTTGTAGATTGGGGTTTGGTTCATAATGAGGGGAATTCTCCGATTCGGTTCTCGTACTATCTTGCTTCATATAATTGCTGCCGTTGTTGTTGGTTTGGTTGCAAGCTATGCCGTCATCTCTGTACCAGACTCTCCTAAGTTTCAAAGTAAAGAAGGATTTCTGGATTTAACGCAGGTTCATGTCAGTGAGAATCCGCTAAAGTTAAAAGGAGAGTGGGCGTTCTACTGGCATGAGCTGCTGTCGCCTGAGGACATACAGACTCGTTCGGCAAGGGACGGAAATCATGACCGCTGGATCAGCATCCCGAGCTCCTGGCTAGGCTATCGGTTAGATGGTCAGCAACTGAACGGTACAGGCTATGCAACATTTCGGGTGGTCATCCAACTTAGCGAGCAGGATCGGAACGAGCGGCTTGCTCTGCGGCTGCCTACCATCTTTCATGCGTATAAATTATGGGTTAATGGCGAGCTGCTGGCAGAAGTTGGTGTGGTTGGTCAGGACAAGAGTAGCGTGACACCGCATCTGGCAACGAAGCTGGTGTTCTTCCAGCCCAAGAATGACAAGGTGGAGCTGGTTATGCAAGTTGCCAACCTCCATCATAAGCGAGGCGGAATCACCAAGTATATCGAGTTGGGCGGCAGTGATGTGTTAACGGTCAGGAAAAATCTGAAAATCGCTGCTGAAATGTTCATCACCGCAAGCCTGCTGGTGATTGGCGTGTATCACCTACTGTTGTTCATACTGCGACGCAAAGACAGGGCTCCATTGTATTTTGGTCTGTTCACCTTGTTGTTCGGTATCCGATCATTGCTGGTCGGCGAACTCTTGATCACACAATTGTGGCCTGCTTTTCCATGGGGCTTGCAGTTCAAGATCGAGTACCTGATTCTTTGCAGCAGTACATACATCATCACGATGTACTTTGATTGCATTTTTCCGAATTATGTGTCGCGTTGGTTTCAGCTTGGTACGCGGATCGTAACCGGCGCATTCTGTATCGTTGTCGTGGTGACCCCTGCACTTATATATACAAAATTATTACTGATGATCGGTGTGATGGTTGTTCTCCATATGATTTATCTGATGGTTGGGCTGGCCCACGCAGCCGTGCGGCGTATGGAGGGAGCGCTGATTTTCCTGCTGGTGTCGGTGGTTGCTTTGGTTACTGTCATCAACGATTTTTTATATTACAACGAATGGTCGCTTATCGGAAATACATCTCCGCTTGGTTTGTTGGTGTTTACGATCGCACAGATGATTCTGCTTTCTTCGAGATTTACGAGGGCGGCATCGAACGAGGAGAGGATTGCACGTGAACTGCAGGACGCTAACAACAAGCTGACCGAAATGAATATGAATTTGGAACGAACCGTGCAGGAACGCACACAGGCCTTATCCGCAGCTCATGATGATCTCCGCACGTCGTATGACCGGTTGCTTCACTCCGAGGAAGGGAGGAAGAAGCTCCTTGCCTATATAACGCACGATCTGCGTATGCCGCTGTCCAGTATGCTTGGTTATGTAGAAGCTGTGCAGGACAGGGTCAAGCCGGAACGTAATGAACAGTACTTGAAGTATATCCGGGATAACACGATAAGGGTTAACCGCATGATCGAGGAGTTGTCCTTCTTGTCGCATTTGGAGACGGGACAAGTCTCGTACCGAATGGAGCAGGTTCATGTGGTTCACTTCTTGCGCCGGTTCTATGAACAATATGAGCTAGTTGTGCGTGACGCAGGGTTGGATTTCACGCTGGATTTCAGAGATTTGGAAGATCAACGCCCTAACGTGCCTGTTGTCGAAATGGATGCGCAAAGATTAGAGCAGGCATTGTTTAATCTAGTGTCGAACGCGATGAAGTTCACTTCTAGCAGTGGGGCGGTGCGTATTGCACTAGCTGTTGAAGAAGAGGATCATACCCGCTGTGCAATCATTAGCGTGCAAGATTCAGGCACAGGTATTCCCCCAGAGCAGCTCGAGCAAATCTTCGATCGTAATTACAGGTATGATCGACCGGGCCTGGAGAAGGGTATAGAGGGCAGCGGGCTCGGGCTGGCGATTTGCAGGGAAATCGTACAAGCGCATGGAGGGACGATTCGAGCGGAGAGCGACGGCAAGACGGGGTCGATATTCTATGTATCGCTTCCTTGTATTCTTGTATTGTAGAAGAAAGAAGGTGACAGCGTGATGGACATGCACAAAATTATGATCGTCGATGATGATCCCAATATATGCGAGATTGTTCAGGTGTATTGCGAGCGTGAGGGCTTCATATGCTCCTACAGCTACAGCGGGGCAGAAGCCATGAAACTGCTTGCGTCGTTCGAGCCGGATTTGATTGTACTGGATGTATTGTTGGCTAATGAAAACGGCATTGATTGGTGCAGGAACGCACGTATCTACACGAATGCGCCGATCGTGTTTCTGAGCAGCCGTGAGGAGGACGAGGTCAAAATCAGCGCATTATCCTATGGCGGCGACGATTATGTGACCAAGCCGTTTAGTCCAGGAGTACTCATGGCCAAGATCAAGGCTCACCTTCGCAGAGTGTCGACGGGCAGAAGGGAACAACTGCTGGAGTTACCGGGTTTGACGCTGGATTACTACGCACAGTCCGTCATCATGGGTAGCGAAACCATTTTTTTAACGAAAAAAGAGTTCAGTCTACTGTCCTATTTGGCACAAAACGTTAATCGTGTCGTCACTGTCGATACGTTGTTTCAGCTCATCTGGGGAATGGAGAGTCTGGAGGATACGAGAACGGTCGCTGTACACATCAGTAATTTACGTAAAAAAATCGAGGCTGACCCTGTCAATCCTGAGAGAATCATTACGATTCGGGGGGCCGGATATATGCTGGTTGCCAGAAGTGCGTTGCAAGCGAGAACATAGCGTTAAGGTTGGGAGTGTGACCACGACTGCCGCTAACACAGTACAGCTAGAAGGGTTAGAACCAAGCTGCCTTACGTGTAGTGAGCTGAACCGTATCATAAATAGAGCGAAATCCGTGGCAGGCGTTCTGGGTATCTTGTTTAGTAGACATAGGCGTTCCAAAAGGATTGTTCTTGGCATCCTGATAGGCCCAACTAAGTTCATCTACGACAGCATCTAAATGTGAAGCATCCACACTGTTGATACCAGAGAGCCTTTATACGCAATCGCAGCGATGAATACTTCGTTCGTATTAAGGGGTATTGTAACGTAAACGGCTGTTTATAAGTGTTCGTATGAGAGAGAGGATCCCAGACTTCATGCAAAACAACCTCCAATTCCACCTATGATAAAGTGGGGATGGAGGTTGTTTTTACATGAAAAATTAGTAATAAGTGGAAACCGAAAAGTTATAAATGGGCCTTTGGGAAAACCCCTTCGGGATTTTGGGAAATTAACGGAGCAATTGCAGTACCCCTTGCGGCTGTTGGTTGGCTTGAGCCAACATAGATTGTGCTGCTTGAGTAAGAATGTTGTTCTTAGTGAACTCCATCATTTCCTTCGCCATGTCCACATCACGGATACGCGACTCAGCGGCTGTAAGGTTTTCAGAAGCAGCTCCAAGGTTGTTAATGGTGTGCTCCAAACGATTTTGGTATGCACCTAATTTGGAACGTTCGGCAGATACAGCATTAATGGAATTGTCTAGTACCTTGATTGCTGCAGAAGCCTTAGTAGCATCCGAAACATCAAGAGAGTATTCAACATTTACGTTATCAGTGCCATTATTGGTTTGTTTCGTAGTTGTCCAAGCAGCACCCGTAATCACATTTCCACTTTTATCTTTAATTACTGCAGATGCATCAGAAGAAGTTAACCCGAGAGCACTTGCACGCATGTCTGCAACATTCATGGACAAGGATTGACCTTGGTTTGCTCCGACTTGCATCGACAAGGATCTGTCCTCAACGCCACCTTCAACTGTAAAAGCGGCTTGACCATTCGTGTTTGCGCCAATATTTACTTTGAGGCCATTTCCAAAATCGATCGTGGAGTTGGCTGCAATATCAGATTTCGTAGTCGTATCACCAGTTGTTGTGTTTGTCAGCTTAGCGGTTTTCGTTGTTGCGGCAGTAACGCTGAATCCATGTGTGGTAGGGCCAGTAAGTGTACCGATAGTAAGATCTACGCCATTACCCAGGTTATAAGTGCCGCCATTCTCAAACGTTAAGGTTTGCGTGCCAACCACAACGCCGCCATTGGCATCGTGGACTGTTGCAGTATAAGCATTTGCGGTACCAACGGTAAGGTCATAAGTGTTAGAAGCGCTATACGTTGTACTATCAGCACGTGTATCAATGCTTACTCCGTTTGCGAAGGTAACTGTGCTGCCGGCAGTAAAGGTTACTGCAGGTCCGCCGTCAAATGATGCTGCAAGCTCATTAGTGACAGTAAAGCTATCAGTTCCATTTATAATTGTGTTACCAACGCCGTGGGCAATCGTGAAATTTCCAATCGTTATACTACCTGCAGCAGCACCTGCAGCAATAGATGTAGTACCTACAGTGCTGCCGCCTTGACTTAATGTAACCGTGCTGCTTACATCAAATGTTTGGTGATTTCCGGCTGCGTTAGCTCCAGTTAATGTGGTGTTAACCCCAGTAGCGGTTTTAAAGCTCACACCGAAGTCATTAGATGTTCCCAATGCCTTGAATTGATAATTTTGTACGTTATTATCCAGAATAACTTTGTCTGTTAAAGCTGTAGTACCGTCGGTAGCCATTAATTGAACACTAAAAATACCGTTGCCTTCATCTGCATAAGCAAGTTGATATCCTACTCCATTGCTCAGTGCCGAAGGATTATCCAAACTCAAAGTAAGGGCACCAGCCGCACCTGCGCCAACAGTACCATTGTTTACCGCACCTAAAACGCCTACAGTTTTTACATCATAGCTTCCAGACACTGTGTTGTTACCTGTAACCGTAATACCATCAGCCGTAAGACCTGTATTGGCACCGGTGAATACGCCGGTTGCAACAGAATCTGTTCTTGTAATTGTTACTTCATGTGTACCGTTAGCCAAAGTAGAAGTAGGAGCAATCGAAACGCCTGTTACAGAGCCGGCTGGAGTTGTAAGCGATGCATTCTTCGTTTGCGTTTGGCCAATACGAATTTCATAATCGCCGGCGTTCAGAGTTGAGTTTGCCCCAACGCTAACGTTTTTAATTGAATTATCAGCAGTGTGGGTTGCGGATTTCGTTACAGTGTCTATAACATCTATTGAATAATTTCCTGCCTTCAGAGAACTGTTCTTATCTAAATCCGGATTCGAAATAGTCGTCGTTCCCGCATTGAAAGGATTAGTTGTTTTATCAATCGTTACAACACCGGATTTTTCTGAAATGTCCCCATTTAACAGTTTTTTCGTGTTGAACTCGGTCTATTGCCAATACGGTTAATTTCAGCCGTCAATTGGTTAATTTCCTTCTGAATCTCGCCGCGGTCATCGGCAGTGTTCGTATCGTTGGCAGCTTGCGTTGCGAGTTCTTTCATACGTTGAAGGATACTATGTGTTTCGGTCAACGCGCCTTCTGCCGTCTGAATCAGGGATATCGAATCTTGCGCATTGCGCTGTGCTTGATCCAATCCGCGGATTTGTGCTCGCATTTTTTCGGAAATCGCAAGACCTGCAGCGTCGTCGCCCGCACGGTTGATACGAAGACCGGAAGACAATTTCTCTAAAGATTTTCCTGCTGCTCCTGTGTTACCTGCTAATTGGCGGTGCGTGTTCTGTGCTGCAATGTTGTGGTTAATTCTCATTTCTCATTACCTCCATGTGGTGTGTTTTTGAATGCCTATCCGTTGGCATCCTTTGAAGCGCTACCCTGTACTCACAAGTCATTGATGGATTGCGCGCTAATCCAAAACAAGGATTTGTAAGTCAAACTGTTATCTTCCTTGACTTCACCACTCGTCCTTAAGTGGCAGGAGCTTCGACCTTTTTTGCCGTTTCTAAGGCTATATTGTTTTCTTCCCATAACTCTCCACGAACAATAGAAATATGCTTTGGTGCTTCAATCGCCAAACGTAAATGGCCTTCATCGCTCTTAATGACCTTTACCATAATGTTGTTGTCGATCAGTACATATTCTCCGGGTTTTCTCCCTAACACGAGCATTAGCTCATCCCCTTATCCCGCTTAGTAAATTGACATAAAAAAATGAGCAAACAAACCGCTGGCATTCTTCCTCCTGAAGAATGACGGCGACTCATTTGCTCATCCTAAGTCTCGTAATTATTTAATAATTATTCAATTGTAAAAAACTACATTTAAACAGCAAAAAGACGAATAAATAGGCATCTGTTTCAAATGTTCCTCCTTGAAACTACATGCGTATTTACTCGTCCATGAGTAATCGAATATGTGATTAATATATATATCGACAATTTATTTGAAATGTTTAGTCTTTTTGCGAAAAAATTTTTTGAAAGTTATTAACCTAAATTACGAAAGCTTATAGAATCAGTAGTTTGAGAAAAATAGGCTTGGGCATCTCATCCAGTTATGGAGGCGATATTTGCGATTCAATCCAGAGTGGATGAAATAAGCCGTCCCGTTGCCGCTCCAAATGAAGGGGCAACGGGATTTCCAAGACTAATTTTGGAATTAAACTCTTTCATCCCAATAAAATACTTTTTTGTTCCATCCGCCGCCAGACCCTCTGGTTTTGGAATGATGCAGACAGCTTTAAGGTCATCTGACGAGCGTGACTTACAAACGCGCCTGCACAACGGAAAAACACTCGTGGGAACCGCTGAACGGTATAGGATTGTTGGATCGGCTCACAGCAATGCTGCTTAAATCGTTCAAACAGATTGTAGGCAAGCAGCTTTAAGAACAGGTCGATTTCATTGGCGGGCTTTGCCCAGACGAAGCAAGTCCTTGTTTAACAACGTGTGATGAGGCACCCTATCGCCAAGCGCATGGGCTACTAAGGCATCGCCTTGCAGCGACCGATAGTGAAAAAGACGTTCGCAGCCCAAAAGCCAGCCGATGATCAGGTACTGTAAGATGCAATGCGTGGGGGAAATGGCGTTTGCCGCTTTGGCTAGTCCCAAGGTCCGAAGGGCTTGATTGAAACGGATGGTTTCAATCAAGCCCAGGATGACTTTACTGCCTGCAAAATTTGTTGTGATGTTGTCTTCGCAAACACCATTGTACCAAAGATCAGGGTACTTTTTTATGTTTTTATGAGGTCGCACTTTCGTAATTCAAGATTAATAATTTTTTATAAATCGAACCTGAAGTAAGCCCGTAAAATTCGTAGATAATGAATACTGTCCGAATTACCTATGAGCAACCCATGCCAGATGGAGGTTTAAAAGCTTTGGAAGAAAACAAAGAGATGACTTTAAATACGTTCATGAAAACGAATGAAATCGATCTTCGTTTTTTTCTCCATCGCATTGGAATTAGTAAAGTTGCTTAGAAAGCGGCATTAAAACGGGTTTATTCACCACAATTTAAACCCGGAAAATATCTATATTCTATCCCAGAGGAATCGACTGACGCTTCGGCTTACAAATCCATTCAATTCATATTTGAAATAAATAAAATGTTGAAATTAATACCTTCAATATCTAAGGAAAGCTGCAAGTAAATAGAAGGGTCACTAGTGTTGCATAAATCTTCAGAATCATTTAGTCAGAAAATTCTGAAAGTAATTCTCCGCGAACGATAGAGATATCTTTTGGCGCTTCAATAGCCAAGCGTAAGTGCCCCTCTTCACTTTTAATTACCTTTATGATAATTTTTTCGTTGATTACTATGTATTGTCCGGGTTTTCTTCCAAGAACCAGCATCAGACTCACTCCTTTACCGTGAAGGACCTTTATGTGATTTGAACATATTTTACGAGAATTATCATTCATTCAATTGAAGTTTCCAAATTGCTTCCTGCAGCAGTAACTTTCTTATTTGTAACTATTGGTTGTATACTTTTAGGGCAAGTTGCCCATTTCCTTTTTTAGCTGATATTTTTAATACTGGCTCCTTAGCGATTTGTGGTGATACTGCTGCCTTCGCTTCTGCTGCGGTTGTCGATGTAAGTCGTGTTGCAGTATGCAGTACGTAACAATATGATCTATTTCACTCTGGTCATCAAGCGCGACTCTAACATCGCCAGAAGACTTATTTACTTCAACCTCGCCATGAGTCGATCCTACGATATAGAAAGGATGCAAGCCTCCGCCTCGAACGAGAGTATCTCCACCCACCTTAACGTTTAACTTTCACTTCTGACTTGTCATTTAACCCGAACGACCGGTTCACCAGAACCACGAATGCTGCTCTTGTAATCGCTCCATCGGGCTTAAATGAGCCATCCTCATAACCCTTAATGAGAGTCTGACTTTGTATTCTCGCTTGCTGTATGGGCAGCAGGGAGGGGCAAGCTCAGTAGCAACGCTAAAAACAAGCTGACCATTCGCCTTTTCATAGAGTTTTTCCTCCATGTATATTATCATGATAGATTAGCCCATTAATGAAACTCAAAGAAAACTTTAAGTTCGTGCTCGAGATAAAGCATACCAAAGAAAAAGATTACAAAGATAATTGGCTGTAAGAACGTTGATTCGATGCGATATTAAGCGATTGTAACAGATGGCGCGGCAAAGCGGTCGCTTCCCGCATACGGGGCATGTGGAGTGCTTAATATTGATGGTTCGAAAATGAGATGTGACAGTATCGCTCAAATGCATTAATTTTAATGTCTCTGTATACTTAGGTGTATTATTAGACTAAACATTCCTGTAAGGCCTAAGATTTGGGCTTTGTCAAAAAAGGAGCGCCTCGGTATGATGGATTTGTCGAAGGGTTTTAACCCAATACATCAAGGAGG
>NZ_VRTT01000180.1 GCF_008017805.1 Paenibacillus sp. N3.4
CGTTCTCATATTCTTCCATAAACCATACCTCCGCTTCAACTTACTAGAAGTATCGTCTGGTTTTCAATTTAACAAACCAATAGTAGATAGCGAGGAAGCGGAAATATTCTCATGCTCCATAGCTATCCACCTTACGACTTAAGATTAAAGATCATTTCGCTGAATTACGGTCAAAAGATACAGGATCCCGCCCTGACACAAGATTCGAATTTATGCGCTATCTCCCCTAAGAAACAGTATTTATTGTGTCACAATCCATAGAAATTGTTGTTTTTACTATCATTTTTTGTCGAATAAGTATATGTAAGTTACATGGTATTTTATACACATGTGTACATGACGAGCTTGCTCTTGGATTTCATGTTGTTGAAACTGCAAACGACGTCCATTCGTAAGACTCTCCTTACGGCTGCAACATTGAAGGGCTGGTGCAACAACCACATATGGTTATTCTATCCTGCGTGCTTCCAAACTGGAGCAAACAATCTGTGGTGCACCTGGTCGTTAGGGTCAGTCTAAAACTCGGGCTCGAAGCACCATTGACTGCCGACCTGCCTTCGCCAGCCGTAAGTAAATTATATCGCAATCTACTCATTTTCATCATCTGTTGGTGCCGCGTTAGCGGCATGGGCGTTTAAAACATAATGGCCAGATCATTTCTGGATTGCCTTTCGCACAACTGGAGCGATCTCAGTTGCCAATCTTTCAATGTTCTCCGCTACTTTTTTAAATGGCATCCCGCCCATATCCATTTGGGCCATAAATCGCTGATGTCCAAATAACTCGTATTGACGCAAAATTTTTTCAATAATCTGCTGTGAACTTCCAACAAACAAGGCAGTCTCTTCTCCAGACAGCCGTTCAAAATCCGCTCTTGAAATATCACTTTCCCAATAATTAATATGATAGGGATAGAATTCATCTCTCGCCTTCTGAGTTGTTTCAGCAATATAGACATGCCCGGTTACTCCAACCTTCAAATCTGCCGGAGCATGGCCAGCTTCATAAGCAGACTGCCGATATCTATCTACAAGCGGCTTGAACCGAATCGGATCGCCTTCAAACACCACTAGCGCTAGTCCAGTACCAAATCTGCCGGCCCTTGCAGCACTTTCTAGACTTTCTTGAACGCCGATCCATAATGGGATACTTTTCTGAACAGGTCGCGGCGAAATTTCAGCATCCAGAAATTCGGAGCGAAAACGCCCCGTCCAGGAAACCCGTTCATGGGCACTCAGCTCTCGAAATAAATGGATATTTTCTTCGAACAAATCATCGCAATCTTCCAAATTATAGCCAAATAGAGGGAAAGACTCTATATAGGCTCCACGTCCCGCCATGATTTCGGCGCGTCCATTGGATAAAAGATCAAGTGTCGCAAAATCCTCGAATAGACGTACAGGGTCTACCGTATTGAATATAGTTGCAGCACTGGTCAGTTTAATTCGCTTGGTAACTTGCGAAATTGAAGACAAGACCATCTGCGGCGATGATACTGCATAGTCCAGACGATGATGTTCGCCAACGCCAAAAACGTCCAGCCCTGCTTCATCTGCCATTTTCGCCGCTTGTATGATTTCGTTCAACCGCTGTCTTGCACTGATACTTATCCCCGTATGTGGATCTGATCTTAAATCTGCTAATGTATATATCCCAAATTCCATGCCTGAATGATCGATCTCGGGCTCTACCTTCATAATTATTTCCTCCTAACACCCTATTTAACGACCAAGAATGATCAAATATTTAAATAATTCGCCATAACCTTCTTCAAAGACGTTGATCTTACATAATATTCTGTTTTTTCAAATGGTTACGGCTTAAGCATACTTAATCTGAATCTTTAAAAGGTTAAGGAAGTTCTAGGCAACAAGAAAGCAGACCCTTTAGCCCTTTCGTCTCCCAGTAGGAGGTCGGAAGGGCATTGTTTGTGTTCCGGGACATTTCCCAAGCTCCGCATCGTGAATTGGCCAATATGAAACAAGCCCATTCCGGCATCCGACTGAATCTGCCTCTAGTCCTGTTCATGTGCCTTGGCCTGTGCATTTGCCTCCAGCTTCCTTCCGCTCCGCCTCGCGACGGACACCCTAATACGTTTAAATAAGGTATAGTAGTAGCATTCTGGGGAAAAGCCTGGACACCCCGGGACTCGATCCCTTAGGCAAGACCTGCTTT
>NZ_VRTT01000181.1 GCF_008017805.1 Paenibacillus sp. N3.4
TAAATAATGGCGAATTCTCATTCAGATTGAATGGAAATTCGCCATTATCAATTTAGATCTATTTCAGAAAATTAAAAGCGCACCTTTTTCAGTGGCCTCGATTGACGGGCAGGCTCTTTTTCCATGTAATAGTGGAAGGTTCTCTTGTTTGATTATCATCTAACGATCATTGTAAAATATCTATATGTAAAATTGTTATCATAAAGGGGTTTAGAGCAACGATGCGAGTACTCGTAATGACGGCTGTAACAGCTGAGAGGGATGCTGTCCTTCGGGGACTTGGCGAAGACAGCAGATTTGAATTGGCATTAGCCGGAGTAGGGCTTGCTGCAGCAGCGGTTCATGGAGCTTTGGCATTAGCCAAAGCTGAATATGATCTCGTAGTTATTGCCGGCATTGCTGGTGGATTTGCAGGACAAGCCGAAGTAGGGTCGCTTGTTGTGGCCAGTGAAATTATCGCTGCAGACTTAGGCGTGGAAATGCTTGACGGGTTTAAGAGTCTGGACGAGCTCGGTTTTGGCTCGACACGCATCGCGGTTGATATGGAGTTAGCGCATCGGTTAACGGAAGGGTTATTGGCCGTTGGACTGCAAGCAAGGTCGGGTCCCGTGCTCACAGTAGCGACCGCTACAGGGACGGCAGCGACAGCAGCGGAGCTGGCTGTGCGGGTGCCGGGAGCTGCTGCCGAAGCGATGGAAGGCTTCGGCATTGCCGCAGCGGCTCAACAGCGCGGCGTACCGATTCTGGAAATCCGCGCCATCTCTAACGCGGTCGGTCCTCGCGACCGCGATGCTTGGCGGATCGTTGATGCCTTGAAAGCTCTAGAAACAGCAAGTTCAGTCCTAGCGGAGGTGCTTAAATAATGAAAATCGCTTATTCACCATGCCCGAATGATACGTTTGTTTTCCATGCGTGGGCCCATGGATTAATTCCAGGCGCCCCGAAGTTGGATGTTTTATATGCGGATATTGACATCACTAACCGGTTGGCAGCCGAAGGCACGGGGCCGGAGGTGCTCAAAATTTCCTATGCCGCTTTGCCTTGGGTACTGGAGGATTATGCATTACTGCCTTGTGGCGGTGCTTTAGGCAGAGGCTGTGGACCCTTGGTCTTGACGCAAAACGGAGCTCAGACCCAGCTGGATCCAGCTTACCTGTCCGGTCGCCGAGTGGCAGTGCCGAGCGAGCGCTCGACGGCTTATCTGCTGTTTCGCCTTTGGGCAGCACAGAACGTTCCTGGAGGTGTTGGCGAAATCGTGGTTATGCCGTTTCACGAAATCATGCCGGCGGTACGTGATGGCCTTATCGATGCCGGCCTTGTCATCCATGAAGCGCGCTTCACTTACCCGTCATACGGGTTAGCGCTGTTAACAGATTTGGGTAGTTGGTGGGAGTCCGACACCGGACTGCCTATCCCGCTGGGCGCAATCATTGCCCGGCGCTCTCTTGATCTTAAGGCGCTCGCAGGTTGGGCTCGCGCCTCAGTAGAATACGCGTGGGCACATCCCGAAGCTTCGCGTGACTATGTCATGCAGCATGCACAGGAGATGGACCCTCAGGTCGCTCAGGCTCATATCGACCTCTACGTAAACGAATTTTCCGCTGAACTGGGAGAAGCCGGATACGGCGCTGTATTAACCTTGCTGCAGCGGGCAGCGGAAGAAGGACTTGTCCCGCAGTTGGACTACGCAGCTTTGCTTAAATCATAAGTCAGCCACCCAGCGATCATTCGACTGGGTGGTTTTTTATTAATATCGCTGACAGGGGATAGCGAGCTGTAACGATGTTTTTCAGTGTTATAAAGAGTGGTGGTGAAGAAAGGGCGGCTGAAAGCAGGAAAAACGTGCTTACAGAGGAGAGAAGTGGTTGGTTGAGAGGGAAAGCGAGCTGTAACGAGTTTTCAGTGTTAAAAAGAGTGATGTGAAGAAGGGTGGCTATAAGCAGGAAAAATGTGCTTACAGAGGAGAGAGGTCATTGGTTATATGATGAAGAGGAGGATAGCTAGTGGATGCAAGAAGAAACGTGGAAAAGATGGAGATGAAGTAGAGGAATAGCTAGAGCATACATTGTTCAGTAGAGGGTACAACGAAAAGGAAATTCCTGCAATCGTGCAGGCTTTTTTAATCGAGATGGCTTATTCATGA
>NZ_VRTT01000182.1 GCF_008017805.1 Paenibacillus sp. N3.4
GAGGCTGTCGATTAATTGTGGATATCATTAGCCAATCGCCTAATTTGAAATCAGTCAAAAACAGCCGAAATATTCATAAAAAGAGGTATTTACTCACTCATTCTTCTGTTTTCATGGTATAATTACTTTATCTTATTCTCGGGGAGTATCGCCATGAAAACTCGCATTCGCTACAAAACATTTGACCAACTTTCGTTTGCTGACCTTTTGGTCTATTCCAAGCTTCCTCAGCATCCCTTTTGGAACCACGTGGAGTCCAAGATCGACTTCTCTTTTGCGGATACATTGTGTGCGGTCTTGTACTCCGGCCGCGGACAATGCCCTTACGCTCCTTCGCTTAAACTCAAAGTACATCTCATTCAAGTCTACTACGATCTGTCGGACCGCTCTACTGAAGAGAAAATCATTGGCGACTTGTTCATCAAGCGGTTTTTAGGCTTGCCGGTTGACTTCTTCGGGTTCGACCACAGTACGATCGGACTGGATCGTACTCGCATGGGCGTCGCCATGTTTCATGCTTGCCATTTATATATACTAGCCCAAATGTATAGCCTCGGACTGTGGGGTAACCACGACGAACAGTGGATCATTGATTCCTTCCCGTGCAATGTCGGCATTGAGTTGGTGGGGGCCTATCGTTTAATTCAGCAAGCGATGGAGAAGATCCTACGCCATCTTAAGCAAACGCACCCCGCTTTGTACGAACTTGCCTGCAAGTCGCTCCTTCTCGATACGATGACGCTCCAAATCACTGCCGAATCCTCTACAAGTGACCGTTTATTGGCGTTCAGCAAACTCGTCACCCAAGCTTACGGACTGCTGGCATGGTTTGAAACCGAGGAAGTAAGCTTGTTGTTCTGGAACTGGGACAACGTGCCCGCTCAGCAGAAGTCTCTGGGATTGCAAGGGACCTTGAAGCAAATTCTTATGGAAAATAGCAGACCTACCCATCCGGACGAAGATACGCAGATGCCAACGCCTAGCAGCGACGAACCCTCTTCCGACCAACCATCTGCGACAGAAACTCAGGGCCCACAAAGCACGGCTGCTGAGCCAGAGTCGAAGGACGTGCCCGTGA
The DNA here is from genome assembly GCF_008017805.1 of Paenibacillus sp. N3.4. GTDB lineage: Bacteria > Bacillota > Bacilli > Paenibacillales > NBRC-103111 > Paenibacillus_E. Next base: position 1,079 of record NZ_VRTT01000182.1, read on the forward strand.
AGCATGTGAAAACTCCACGCAAACAGCGCCCTGCCAATCGGATCATCAGCGCTCATGATCCCCATGCGCGTGTCGGCATGAAGACTCGTTTTAAGGTCATCAAGGGCTACAAAACGCAAAACCTCTGCACAACGAGCGGCGTTATTTTACATGCAAAAGTGATTCCCGCCACCGAGCCAGACGGTGAGGCCATGTATGACATGGTACACCAGATCCAATCTTTCTTTGGCATCGCGCCCAAAGGGATATTAGGCGATACTTTGTACGGCTACGGTAAGCAGCGGGTTGAGCTAGCGTCCATTGGAATCGCGGTTACGGCTCCTGTCGCTTCACCCCAAAACCCGAAGGGCTTATTCACTAACACACGCTTTACCTACAACCGAGAGAAGGATGTCTACGTCTGTCCGAATCACAAGGAATCCGTCTGGAAACGAGGTAACCCCAAGCAGCAGGGGTCACAGCATCACTTTAGCAAGGATGACTGCAACGGCTGTCCTTTTCGTAGTCAATGTACAACAAGTTCTAGCGGCAGAAGTGTGTTTCACAGCAACTACTACGAGCTCTACGAAGAAGCGAAAGCATTCAACGCCACAGACAAGGGCAAGGAATTATTGAAGCAGAGATATCTGGTAGAACGAAAGAATAACGAGATGAAAAATGATTGCGGGTTAGGGACGCCGCGGACACGAGGTCAAAAGTCTCTGTCCATCAAGGCAACGCTCGTCGCCATCGTCATCAATCTTAAATCCTCGGTCAGACGCTTACTAGCGCCAAAACCAGGGTTTCTTCGTCGTGTGACAACAGCCTAATGGTATCGGAAATTAGGTGGAGCATTACGACGTTGTCGAACTACAAGCAGGATAATCGCACCACTCCCGCCCATATAACATCCTTATTTATCCAGTTAATTGCCGAAATCTTCTCAGCGAGAGTATCCCCTCTTCATTATCCACAGTTAATAGACTGTCTC
>NZ_VRTT01000183.1 GCF_008017805.1 Paenibacillus sp. N3.4
GGCTGTCGATTCATTGTAGATATCTCAGTCCCCAAAACTACTGTTGCGAATAGATCAAATACTACGAAAAATTCAATACTTTAACTGGTTTTCTCCCAATTACTCCCGATTTCTTGGTATAATTACACTATACTCATATCGGGGGTTTTTGGATGCAAAATAGAGTTCGTTACAAAACATTTGATCAAATTTCATTTGCGGATATGATGGTCTACTCTAAGCTGCCACTTCATCCTTTTTGGAGTAACGTTGAGGAAAAGATTGATTTCTCTTTTGCTGACTCGTTGTGCTCTGTTTTGTACTCTGGGCGTGGTCAGCATCCCTACGCCCCCTCGCTTAAACTCAAAATCCATCTCATTCAGGCTTACTACGTCCTTTCCGATCGACTAGTAGAAGAAAAGATCATCGGCGATTTGTTCATTAAGCGCTTTTTGGGCTTGCCCGTTGATTTCTTTGGCTTCGACCACAGCACGATCGGTTTGGACCGAAGCCGCATGGGGACCGCTATGTTTCAAGCGTGTCACCTGTATATTCTGGCTCAAATGCACAATTTAGGTTTATGGGGGGACAAAAATGAACAGTGGATCATCGATTCCTTTCCGACCAACGTCGCAATGGCCAGAGTCGGGGCGTACCGGCTCATCCAGCAAGGAATGATTCAGATTTTCCAACATTTGAAACGGAGCCATCGCGAATTATTCCAACACGCCGAACGATCCGTTACGCGAGATGCGATGCTGTTTCGGTTGTCATCTCAGTCATCCACCAGTGACCAGATGTTAGCATTCAGCAAATTGGTGGCTCAAGCCTATGGATTGCTTCAGTGGTTCCAGTTAGATGACGTAGCCGCATTGTTTCAAGCGTGGCCTAACAAAAATGCACAGCAAACATCGGTCGAACTGCAAGCTATCCTCAAACGAATTCTTGAAGAAAATAGCAGAGTCGTGTCACCGGCCGATAGCGATTCTACCAACTCTAATGATGACCAGGGAGACAGTGGATCTGCCACGGTAGAGTATGAGAAGCTCCCTCGCAAAGATCGTCCGAAGAACCAAATCATTAGTGTCACGGATCCGGAAGCCCGAGTCTGCAAAAAGAACTATACGACAACCAGAGGCTACAAAACGCAGAATTTGTGCACAACTAGCGGAGTCGTACTGGATACGAAGATGATTCCGGCTATGGAGCATGATCGAGATGCGATGGTTGAGATGGTTCAGGGTATCCAAAGCTTCTTTAGGGTTACTCCGAGTGCGGTCTTAGGCGATACTGCATATGGACATGGCGAGCAGCGAGTCGCCTTGGCATCGCTAGGCATTACCACTGTGGCCCCTGTGATTACGACTCAAAATCCAACAGGTTTGTTTGATATCTCCCGCTTTTCCTACGATCGCGAAAACGATGTGTATAGGTGCCCCAACAACAAGACGACTGTACGGAAAAACCACAACACTAAAAATGAAGGCTGGCAACATTTCTTTGCAAAAAAGGATTGTGCGGGTTGCCCTTTCCGTCTGAAATGTACAACCAACAAAAGCGGTAGAAGCGTGTTTCATAGTGATTATTACGACCTATACGAAATAGCGAAAGCCTACAACGCGAGCGAGCACGGCAAAGAGAACTACAAACTAAGATACCGCGTTGAACGGAAAAACCAAGAACTAAAAAACGATTGCGGATTAGGGAAGACACAAACCCGAAGCAAGAAGGCTTTATCCATGAAAGCCAAGCTTGCCGCGATGGTCGTTAATCTTAAACACACGGTGAGGCGATTGTTCGACCCCAGCCCTGGGTTTATTCGCCGTACTCCCACCACCTATGTTACCTAGAGAAGGAGCCCGAACTCCCC
>NZ_VRTT01000184.1 GCF_008017805.1 Paenibacillus sp. N3.4
AGGGTGTCCATCGTGAGGTGGAATCTGAAGGAAGCTGGAGGCAAAATTCCGACCCGAGGAACACGAACATCATCAGGCATAGATTATGGGATGAGTCTGCCGTACAAGACGAAGTCCAATCAACTACACGGACATACCAGTGTAAATGATGCGGGTACATGGAAGGAAAGTGAATCGTCTTACCGTGGGAGATCTCATGGACGTGAAGAGATAAATTTCGAACCACGGTTGAAATAAGATTTATCATGAGAAGTCAGCAGAAGCCATAGTACTCGTTGAAGTCGACATCATCGAGGAAGGGCCGAACCTTAGGAGGTGTTAGTCGATGAAGGTTACCAATACAGGAGCGAAGGGCGGCCAACTTCCAATGGAAGACTCCACGCGGAAAGATAGTGCGGAACACGAAGGATATGCAGGAGTGCACGATCCTGAGAGGATAGCTGAAACGGACGACACCAATGCAAACAAGTCGAGGAATGGAATGCTTGAGGAAATTGTGAGCAAAGACAACATGAACCAAGCGTTCAAGAGGGTCAAGGCGAACAATGGCGCTCACGGGATCGATGGGATGAAAGTAGATGAACTTCTACAATATCTTAAAGAAAGCGGAGAGTTACTCAAGCAATCCATTTTGGACGGAACATACCGTCCGAGCCCCGTTCGAAGGGTAGAAATACCGAAGGAGAACGGAAAGAAAAGAAACCTGGGAATTCCAACTGTCGTTGACCGAGTCGTTCAACAAGCAATAGCACAGGTGCTCACGCCGATCTACGAGAAGCAGTTCTCAGAGAACAGTTTTGGCTTCCGTCCAAAGCGAAGTGCGCACGATGCCATGATGAAAAGCCAGAGCAACGTAGCGGCAGGGTACAAGTATGTGGTGGACATGGACTTGGAGAAGTATTTCGATACCGTGAATCAAAGTAAACTCGTCGAGGTACTCTCGAGAACCGTCAAAGACGGACGTGTCATATCGCTCATTCACAAGTACCTGAAAGCGGGCGTAATCGTGAAGCACCGCTTTGAGGAAACAGAAGTTGGTGTGCCACAGGGAGGAAATCTGAGTCCAATACTCAGCAACATCATGTTAAACGAGTTGGACAAGGAATTGGAGAACCGCGGTCACAAATTTGTGCGTTACGCGGATGATCTGCTCATCTTCTGTAAAAGCCGAAGGAGTGCAGAACGGACTCTGGAAAACATACTTCCGTTCATAGAGAAGAAACTATTTCTTAGAGTGAGTCGGGAGAAAACGGTAGTGGACGAGGTATGGCGAGTCAAATTTCTTGGATTCTCATTCTACCAACGTAAGGGAGAAACGAAGATCAGGATTCATCCGAAATCCGCTGTAAAGATGAAAGCCAAAATAAAGGAACTTACATCGAGAAGCAATGGAGTAGGTAATGTCGATCGTGCAGAGAAACTTAGACGCTATATTATGGGATGGATCAACTATTTTAAAATAGCCGACATGAAGAAACTGCTCCAAGTTACGGACGAATGGATGAGAAGACGAATCCGCATGATTTACTGGAAACAATGGAAACGAGTGAAGACAAAGTTCGCAATGTTGCAATCACTCGGAATCCACAAGCAGAAAGCATGGGAATACGCTAACACAAGAAAGAGCTACTGGAGAACCTCCAATAGCCCAATCCTCAACAAATCCCTCGATAACAACACCATCAAAGGACTCGGATTCCTATTCTTTTCAGACTATTATCGACAAGTCACTGTGTAAACTAAGGAACCGCCGTATACCGAACGGTACGTACGGTGGTGTGGGAGGTCGGCTACTCAACTAATGAGTAGCCTCCTACCCGATT
>NZ_VRTT01000185.1 GCF_008017805.1 Paenibacillus sp. N3.4
AACCACATTGCTTGAAGCTCATCCAGTGTTGTTACAGCTTCATCCACTTGAGCCTGCGTTGAGCTTGCTCCATCTCGAATGGCTGTTGCTGCTGTGATCGCAGTATGATACGCGTCGTAAGCTTCTTGGGAGACATCCCCATTTACCTTACCCACTGGATGAGCTTCAAGCAATGTGGTTGCATTAACGATTGCTGAAGTTAATGTAGTTTTGGAAACTGCTGGTGGACTAGTTGGTGATGGTCCTGATCCTGATTCAGACCCAGACGATGTTGGTGTTGGTGTTGCAGTTGGTTGGGTCGTCTTTATTGCAGGAGTCTCAAAAGTAGAGCCTTCTGTATTTATGGTCGCTAGGACAATTGTACCTTTACCGAGCATTTTAACCACTGCATCTAGGACAAGAGAATTGATTGTCGCATCTTTACTAAGGTTAAGTGACATCCCGGTCGCTGTCGATTTTGCATTCACATTCTGAATGGTACCCTCGGGCACATCAATTTGTATTTGCTGCGAGCTAACATTTACAGTATCAAATGAACCTGCCAATGTTACCTTTGATCCTGCTGGAAGTGAAGAGGTAATATTGACAATTCCGAAGCCAGTCCCTGTTGAATTCGTTTCTTTAAGTATTGCTGGGGATTTTATACTAACTAAAGCCACAGTTGTGGTTCCTTCTGAAACAATGCGTACAATGCCTGTTCCAGCTTTCTTGTCAATAATAATGTCAACAAGCACAGAGTTGTTAAAATGAATACTGTTCTCTCCACCGCCTTGTACGGTCACCTTTCCAGTAACTTTGACATTCTCTAAGAAAGCATCGCCATTGCCAATACCTTCTCCTAATAATAGATCACCATTAATGACCATATTCTGAAGAGTGACACCTGCTGCATTAACAACTACATTCTTGTTAACCGTTTCTATGCCGGTTATTGGACCATAATTTCCAGCTGCATTATAAGACACAGTCTGAGCTGCATTAGCACGTACAGTATTAGCACGATCTAATGTAACAACTGCTTCCGCACGTGTAATGGACGCTTCCGGTTTAAAACTATGATCTGCCTCATAACCATTCATGATTTCCGAGGCTACTACTTCACCAATAGCATCCTTACCCCAGCTTGCCATTTTGCTTGCATCTAGAAATGCTGCTGTAGAAGCACTAGCTTTCGCCTCTAATTTCAATAAACGGCTCACAATGACCGCTACCTCTTGGCGGCTGATCGGCTTACTTACTCCGATCGTTCCATCCTCATAACCAGTAATAAAACCGGCTTTAACAGCTTTTTCTACTTCAGCATGAGCCCAATGATCTGAGGCTACATCACTAAATGCGATCACTGCTGTTTCTGTAAATCCAAACGAACGATTGACCAAAGCGATGAATTCCGCTCTAGTGATTTTATTTTCCGGCTTAAAGCTGCCGTCATCATATCCTTTAATAAGTCCTTTATCGATCCATTTAGAAATGTTATTTTCTGCCCAATGGCCTTGAATATCCGATACTGTGAATGTAGCTGCACCAAATGCTACACCAAACGATGAAAACAGTAGGCATGTCATAACTATAATAGATATCAGTTTCTTACTTAATTTATTCCTCATACTATTTCCTCCTGATTATTAAACTACTTTATACTGACTTGGATACTGATCTTGTGAAAATAGAGAAACACCCTTTCCTTGAAAATTAGCCTAGTAAAGATGCGGTATACCGTTTTCTGAATCACAATGGTTCTTTATTCGACAAAATTCGCTAACTTCCATACTATATGTATTCTCCTGAAAAAAAAAATCCAC
>NZ_VRTT01000186.1 GCF_008017805.1 Paenibacillus sp. N3.4
CAGCAGACTTTAACGACTTGAAATAGTCTCTTATGATAGGTGAATGGTTTGCTAATTTATGGGTAATTTATTATAGAATGAAGGGAGATGAGATAGATAGAAACTAAAAAGAAGGAACGATTCGCGAATGTAATCCCGATGGCTGAAATAGATACGCCAGAAAAAAGACTAAATCCTTTTTCCATTTACAACCATTTACGTCAGACGACACCCATCCGATATGACGCAAGTCGTGATTGTTGGGATGTTTTCGGATATGAGGATGTTCATCGGATTTTAAAGGATCCTGGCGCCTTTTCTTCAATCCGGGGAGTGGTGGAGAAAAGCACTGAAACCATTTTAACGATGGATCCGCCGAGACATACACAGATGCGGGCATTGGTTAATAAAGCTTTTACGCCCAGGGTTATTGCGGATTTGGCACCTCACATCGAGTCCATTACCAATGAACTGATGGATTCGCTGATAGATAGAAATAAAATGGATGTCGTGCACGATCTTGCCGTACCTTTGCCTATTATTGTTATCGCAGAGCTTTTGGGTGTTCCGTCTGAGGATCGGAAATTATTTAAAGTGTGGTCGGATACTCTCGTTAAAGGGACGGATGTCAATACAGAAGAAGCTTTGAAGCAAATAAGTACGGAGAAAGCACAAGCCTTACAAGAGCTGACTTCTTACTTTAAAGAGATTGTTGGGCTGCGGCGAACGGATCCTAAAGAAGATTTGATTTCGTTATTATTGTCAGCAGATATTGAAGGTGAGAAGCTGAGTCTGCAAGAAATAATCGGTTTTGCTATTCTGCTATTGGCGGCTGGAAACGAAACCACAACGAATTTGATTACGAATGCTGTGCGGGTCCTTACAGAACAGACTAGCATTCAGCAGCAGCTGCTCGAAAATTCTGAATGGATACCTGGCTTTATTGAAGAGGTGCTGCGTTTTTACCCACCGATACAGGCCATTGGGCGGGTTGCCGCCAGTGACATCGAAATTGGGGATACACACATAAAAAAAGGGGATCAGGTGGTTTCGTGGGTGGCATCGGCTAATCGGGATGAAACAAAATTTTCAAATCCGGATGTTTTTGTGGCAGATCGTCGACCGAATGCTCATCTTTCATTTGGTTTTGGCATTCACTTTTGCCTGGGTGCCCCTCTTGCGAGACTGGAAGCTCAAATTGCTATTCGGGCGATCGTAAATCGGTTGACGGATATTCGCTTTGCAACCGGCTCTAAGCTAGCTTATATTCAAAGCACTTTCGTATTTGGTGTAAAGCAATTTCCCATTGTTTTTGACAGGAAGTAAAAATGGCAGCCTGGAATCTGAAAAGATTCTAGGCTGCATTTGGCTTTAAACCGATGCTAACCAATAAAATAAAATATTCCCAGGCCGCTCGATAAGCGTCAAAGGGAATGGAGTTCGACGAAGTCATCCTGCCATTAGAGAATGTGTCGAGTTATCGTACGGATCTTGTATGTATATGGAATCTGTTTTGGGATATTATACTAATGCTTACTGTGATCCTGTTTCCGGGGAGGAAGAGATGGAGTCAACCTTTTCAAGAATGCAGATCCTATTTATGCTGCT
>NZ_VRTT01000187.1 GCF_008017805.1 Paenibacillus sp. N3.4
TAGTCCTAGTTTATTTACAAACTTTATTGTCGAAAAAAATTGATTCTGATAGTGGTTTGATGTAACCGATTTCGTAGGAAGGAGGTTCACCTGGTGAGAGAGTCATTTGGGGAACGTTTATGGTATTTCATTTTGAATGTAGGCATGCTGCTGGTATCGATCGTTACCTTGTATCCATTTTGGCATGTGCTGATGTATTCGTTGAGTGATCCAAAGCTAGCTATGGGTGGAGGGCTATTTTTATGGATGAAAGGTTTTTCTCTCACTTCATATGAGCTGCTGCTTCATAGCAAAGGGATTTATTATGCTTATGGAAACTCCATTTTCCGCTTAGTTATAGGAACTGCGATCAATATTGTGTTGACCGCCATGTTGGCTTACCCCCTATCCATTCGAAGATTTGTGGGAAGAAACTTCATAACGCTCATGATTTTTTTCACAATGCTGTTCAGCGGGGGGATGATCCCGACTTACTTGATTGTCAAAGAGCTCGGTTTGATCGATTCGATTTGGTCGCTCATTATCCCAAGCGCTCTCAGTGCATGGAACCTGATTATTTTAAAAAATTACTTTCAGAGCTTACCCGCCGAGCTCGAAGAATCGGCAAACATCGATGGAGCTGCTCCGATGCGCATTTTATTTTCGATCATCCTACCCGTTTCGGGTCCCGTCATCGCCGCAATCGCTTTATTTTACGGAGTAGCCCATTGGAACTCGTATTTTGATGCTATTCTTTACATCAACTCCGATGCCAAACAAGTACTTCAAGTGTTTTTGCGAACGATGCTGCAGAGCAGCTCGTTACAGCAGGTCCAGGGGACGGATAACTTTGCTGCCTCAATCGGATTGGTCACGGAAGAATCGGTCAAAATGGCTACGGTTGTTGTTTCCGTGATTCCGATGCTGATCGTGTATCCGTTTTGCAAAAATATTACGTCAAAGGCGTCATGGTTGGATCCATCAAAGGTTAGATTTTGAAGAGCGATAGGTATGCTCTACAAATAGATACATTACTTAGGGGGGTATATATATGGTGAAATTGAAGAAGACAGTCACTTTTAGTTTAATCAGCGTGATAATGATGAGTACGGTCGCTTGCTCTGTTCCAGGGACCACAGGCAAAGAAAGTAATAAACCAGGTGAAAGCAGCAAACCCGCAGCACCGGTAACGGTACGAATTTTGATCGACAAGACGACTAACTTTCCTGAAGATAACACGGTAGTCCAGGAAATCCGCAAAAGAACGGGTGTGAATGTCCAGTTTTTGGCCGTGGATGCTCCGGACTTGGAAACGAAATTAAATACGATGATCGCGTCAAATGATATGCCCGATGCGTTCCTGAACCCGAATAAAGCGAAAATCAAAGATCTGGTCAGTAATCAAGTGATTATTCCTATGGATGATTTAATGAAGACCTATGGGAAAAACGTTACGGAAAACAAGGGTTCCATATTAAAAGGCGCTGCTCAAGTTGATGGCAAAGTGTATGCCATTCCGCGTGGTTGGGGATTCGGAAACGCTTTGACCATTCGTAAAGACTGGCTGGATAAATTGAAGCTGCCCGTTCCGAAGACGATCGATGAATACTATACGGTGTTAAAAGCATTTGCCAATCAGGATCCTGATGGCAACGGTCAAAAAGATACGATCGGCGTTGGTGCTTACTTTGCGGGAGGAAAAGAGAGCGACGTATACAGTACGTTTTCTCATATCTTTGCAGCTTACGGCGTTCCGGTCGGAAGGGGCAAGCTGATTGACGGGAAAGTGATA
>NZ_VRTT01000188.1 GCF_008017805.1 Paenibacillus sp. N3.4
AGAGGCAGCTCCTACTCGGATTTTTAGGAGGAGCTTATATTTCCTTAGGCTTTTTGTTGTACATTAGAGTCAGTGCTGTTTTTCCTGCTCCATGGGGTGACGTAGGCAGCCTACTAGGGGCAGCAGTTTTTCCGCTGGGCTTAATACTCACATTAATTGCAGGTGGCGAGCTCCTAACCGGGAATATGATGGCGGTTCCTGCAGCTTTCTTCTCGGGCAAGATCAAATTTCATCAAGTTGTAAATAATTTGGCTGTCATTACAATCGCAAACTTGCTGGGGGCTGTGTTCGTCGCGTATGTATTCGGGCATCAAGTCGGTTTAACCGAACACGGCGTTTATTTAACCAAACTCACAACAATTATCCAGGCAAAAACCACAGAGCCGTTCTCCGTGTTACTCCTGTCAGGTATTGGCTGCAACTGGTTAGTTGGACTGGCAGTTTGGTTAGCCTACAGCACAGACGAGGATGCAGGTAAAATAGTAGGGATATGGTTTCCTACGATGGCTTTTGTCGCTATTGGATTTCAACACGTTGTTGCCAATATGTTTGTCATTCCTGCAGCGATATTCGCAAATCAAGCTACATGGATGGCGTGTTTAAAAAATCTGATCCCCGTGTTCATCGGGAATTTAATTGGAGGCACAGTATTTGTGGCGGGCGTCTACGCTTCGGTAAATCGTCATTCTAAATCCGCAGGCAAACAAATGAACGAAATATGTCCATTGGTGGGTGAGAAGTATTCAAAACAGGAACTTTCTTAAATACAGAGCGTATTTATGAGAGTATAATAGAAGAAAGCAGAAGAGAGAAGGAGAGAGGATTACATATGAAAAAAACAATCGTATCTATTATTGGAGTTACTATGCTTTTCGGAACAAGCGTGGGTGTTTACGCAGGCGCCAATTTACAAGAAATTAAGGCGTATTTAAACAACGATATTAAAGTCAAAGTAAATGGTAAATCCACTCAGTTATTGGATGCGCAAGGTAACGTTGTAACCCCAATTACATATGACGGAAGTACGTATTTGCCTGCTAGAGCAATCGCAAATGCATTGAATGTTGCCGTTGATTACGACGCATCAACTAACAGCGTATTGTTTGGGGAAAAAGTTGAAGGTACTCCTGTTAATGCGGTTCAAACCTTCTATACCTCCATCAAAGACGCGAATTTGACTAAATATAAAGGTAAAGATTACATTGAAGTTCTAAAATCATCGGGTAACGGAGGAAGCAATTTCTCACTGGAACCAAACAAGAAGTTCCAAACCTTATATTTGCAAATTGCTGCAGTTGGTAAGGATACAGAGATTGAAATTAAGGATACAGAGGGTAGATTGTTGAAAAAAGATACGGTTACCATCGATGAGGGTCTGAAAACGATTGAGGTTAGTGTTGCAGGACTCGATACAATCAATGTCTTTTATACAACCGGCGTTTTTGTACCGTTGACAGCTTCTTATTACAAGTAATATTTTTATAATAGATAGATATTGACTTTTTATTTACCTCATACTAAACTTGCTAAATGAAATTACATACCG
>NZ_VRTT01000189.1 GCF_008017805.1 Paenibacillus sp. N3.4
TAAGCTCATTAGACATCATTAGACACCGTTATTCCAATCTTGGGCATGCGGGAACAGAAGAAGCGTATGGAACATTTCTCCAAGTGTTATTCTTCTGCACGCATACTCCACAATTTCCTTGGGGGTTCACCATCCCACGACTCTACGGGTCTATGCCCTTACATTCCTTCGTTACACCTGACCAAGGCGTGGAGACCGATAACGTTTAGCTGACGGGTCTGAGCCCTTATCGGGCAGTAACTCGGTCCTCCGTGCTTTCTTTGTAAAATCCTGCGAATGAGTCAATTTACGTGATTGTTTTAATCAGTCTTAGGCAGCTTGAATGCAGATAGGGGCAACTTTTTCAGGAGAAAAAGTTTCTCCCCTTTGAACAATGCCGATGATGATTCGCGCCAGTTTTCCAAGCAGTTTAAATACCGATTGTTGCTTCTTCATTTGCTTGACTTGAACATTATTCTCATGCAGCTGTCGGAACACAGGATGATTTCCACAAAGCTGGAGCGTAGCCAGATACAGATATTTCCGCAGCGTAGCATCACCCCTTTTAGAGAGCACAATCTGCCCCTTTCGTTTTCCTGAGGTGCTTTCGGCTAGGTTTAAGCCTGCCCTACGCAATAATTGACGTCCATGGGCATACTGTCTAAGGTCGCCAGCACCTGATAGAATGGCTGCAATACAGATCGTGCCTAGGCCGATAGATCGAAGATGATCGGCCATAGGAATTTCGCTGAGCAACACTTGTATATCCTTTTCAATTCTCTCTAGTATTTCAACCACTCGTTCGAACTCTTCTAATAGCCATTGTAAATCCTGCTTCGCTTCATTTAGGGCAGTCGTTTCGCCTATGCTGCTCTTAGCGTGAGCGATGAGCTCCGCAGCCTTCTGCATGCCAGTGGAGCCACCGGCTCGCTTCATATGCTTTCTCCATCCTGTGATCACCTCTGGTACGGACAGAGACTCTAGATCCTGCGGAGAAGGGAATTCTTTAAGAGTAGCTAAGGAACGTTTACAGGTCCAATCTTTAAACACCGAGAAATACTCGGGGAACCGAATGTCTATCCAGCGAATGATCCGGTTCTGAAACCGTACACTATTCGTCACCCAATATTCCCGGTCACTCATAATCGTTCGCAACCTCTGAAAGACGATTGCCTGTCGCGAGTATTCATAGTAGTAGCCTCGGCTGATCACGTCAGCAATGACAAGCGCATCCTTCGGATCACTTTTGGAGGGAGAATTATCGCGGTTCTCCTTGTTTCGTTTGGTGGTGGCCGGATTCACCATGACAACGCTGTTGCCCTTGTCGGCAAGCCAATTGGCCAGGTTATACCCGTAGTGTCCGGTTGGCTCCATGCCGATTATGAGTCCTTTTAATCGGTGTTTCTGCCTAATTCCATCAATCCATCGTTCTAATTTTTCGAATCCTTCAATTGTATTTGAGAATGTAAGATGTCGCTTACTGAGTACGATACCGCGAAAATTAGTTGCTTGTGCTACATGAGTCTCCTTGGCGATATCTATACCCACAACAAGGTGAGATGTGGAAATTCGTTCAATGCGTTGATTTTGACCGTCTGATTGTTTAAACTTCATAGTAAGAGCGCCTCCTTGATGTATTGGGTTAAAACCCTTCGACAAATCCATCATACCGAGGCGCTCCTTTTTTGACAAAGCCCAAATCTTAGGCCTTACAGGAATGTTT